>CAOJCG010000011.1 GCA_948356915.1 uncultured Clostridiaceae bacterium | reverse complement strand
ACAAAAATATAAAAAAATTCTCAAAAAAAGTGTCCAAAAACTTGACATAGATCCATTTTATGATAAAAAATAACATATATAGTGATATAAATAGTATATTTGATAGAGTGAAAAACGAAAAAATAGTTAAGAATAAAGTCCTAAGTGAAATAAGCACAAAGTATTTTATTTCACTTATAGAAGAAGGTGTAAAAGATGAAAATAATTAGAGCAGGATTTGGAAACAGAAATGAGGCGTTTATAGAAGAGAATTTCTCAGACAAAGTTAATATTATATATAGTAATGAGAATAATAAGGGAAAAACATTATTAATACAAGGAATATTATATGCTATTGGAAATGAATCTATTTTTCCAAGCGGATTTAAGAGTGATGAATATTATTTTTTTGTAGAGATATTAATAAAAGGTAAGATATATAAATTTTTAAGAATGAAGAACACTATAATTACAATAGGAGATAATGTTTTTAGGGTATGTACTAGTATTAGTGAATTTAAGCGTTTTGTTAATGAAAATATTTTTGAATTACCATTAATATTGAAAGATGAAAAAAAGATTATAGTTGATCCAATGTTATATTATCAAATGTTTTTTATAGGGCAAGATAAAAGAAATTCATCTAACATATTTAATAATGGTTATTATAATAAAAAGGATTTTTTCAATATGCTTTGTACATTAAATGGATTTCCTTTATTAGATATTGAAGATGAAGAAAAAGAAATTGACAAAAAGATTAATGAGAATAGAATAGAAATTAAAAATTTAAAGAAAATGATAAAATTTTTAAAAAACAATCCTAAAGTGGCTAGTTTTACTAATGAAGGAATCGATAAAGAAACGTTCGATAAAGTAAAAGATGAATTAAATAATATTATTTTAAATATATCCAACTATAAGAAATCAAGAAAAAGTGCATACATTAGAAAAACAAATTTAGAAAATTTAATAGGAGAGCTTAGATCAATTAGCCATAATGTAAAAAAAGGAACAGTGTATTGTTTAAATTGTGGAAGTAAAAATATATCATATACAAATGGAGATATTTCGTTTGATATAAGTAATACACTAGTTCGTAATGAAATTATGAATTCTATAGAATATCAAATAGAAGCGGAAAAGGAATTGATTGATGAAGCAGAGCAAAATATAGCAATATGGCAAGAAAAGTTAAATAATGAAATGTCAAAAGATTATTCTAATTTAAATGAAATACTATTGTATTCTGAAGATATAATGTCTAGTAAAGAATGTGATGAGAAAATATCAATATTAATGGATGAAATAAAAGAGTTAGATAAAAGAAAACAAGAAATAAATTCAAAGAATAAGGAAGCTATAGAAGAAAGTAAATTAATGAAAAGTGAAATTTTAAAGATAATGAATGAAAAAATAAAAGAATTAGATCCACATAGTAGAATTAAATTTGAAGATCTTTTTACAAAAAGTGGAGAAAACTATTCTGGAAGTGAAGAACAAGAATTTTATTTCTGTAAAATTATAGCTATAAATGAGTATTTTAAATTTGATTTTCCAATAATAATAGATTCATTTAGAGATGGTGAATTATCATCTTCAAAAGAAATGATGATGTTAGATACATATAAAGTATTAAATAAGCAAATCATTTTATCTTCAACATTAAAAAAAGAGGAATATAATTTATTAAAGTATGCTGAAATGGATGGAATAAATGCTATTGATTATAGTAAACATGAAGATAATAAAATTTTACAAGAAAAATATGTGGAAGAATTTAGTAAAATATTAGACTTATTTGAAGTTGCAAAATAAAAAATCTAAAGGCAGGAAAGCGAGTGTTCACACATCGCCTATACACATTGAAGGGCAAGCCTTCAAGAGTTAATAAAAGAACAAAAATTTTAAACAGATTTGATGTAAAAATTCACCGAATGAATGGCTAAAAAATGCCTATCAGAGTGCTAAAGTTCACTAAATGTACTAAATTTTATAAAAATACAGAGATTAGTTCACCAAGTGTACTTGTATTTAGCTAAAATTTAAAAGAAAAGTACACCGAGTGAACTAAAAATTACTAATACTAAAATAACAAGTACACTAAGTGAACTAGAATAGATGCTCTAGTACACTAAGTGTACTTATAATTTTAAATCCAAAATTATTTTTTAAATACTTCTTCAGAAAGTTTTTTCATCTTCTCACCAATAATGCGATTTTGATCTTCATCAACAACATAAATACCATCTTTATATCTAATAATATCATCTTCAACCGCATTAGGAGAAACTTGAGAAATAGGAATATCTACCATTTTACCTGTTCTTCTATTTTCACATACAGCAAAAACTTCATTATCACCTTCAAATCTGTCTATAGTATATAAATCTGTTTTATTCAAATCAGGAGAAAAACAATTTGATAGATAATTTTGTAATTCTTTAATAAAAGAATCAATAAAATTGTTTGAAATATTATTAGAATTATTATGTTCTAAAGAATTAAAAAAATTTAGATTCATAAAAAATCAGTCCTTTCTGTTTAAATTGTTATGGAAAAAAATATATAGACAATATATATTTTAAGAATAAAGCAAAATTATTATATAATGGTAAATATAAAAAAACAATAGAAATTTGGAAAAAAATAGAAGAAACTATTTCAAAAAAGCTATTTTTACAGTATAATTTTGTTAGAGGTAAAAGATTATGAAAAATAATAAAAAGAATTTGAAACAGATTATATATACAATAATTATAACATTAATGCTAATAAGTTTAGTATATGTAGCGACAAGAGATAATAGTTATGTTGGAGAATTACCTACAGAAGATATTATAAGAAGCGAAGAACTTCAAATATATTTTTTTAATGTAGGGCAAGCTGATTGCATTTTAGTAAGAAGTAATGGTAAAAATATGCTTATTGATACAGGAGATAATGAAGATGATCCATTATTAGTAAAATACATAAAGAGATTAGGAATAAGAAAAATAGATTATTTAATAGGAACACATGTTCATGAGGACCATATAGGAGGAATGGATAATATCATAAGAGAATTTGCTATAGGAGAAATTTATATTCCTTATACAACCAATAAGTCAAAAAGAAAATTCTATGAAGATGTAATTAAAGAAGTAAAGCAAAAGGAATTATCAATTAATTATAAAAAAGCAGGAGATAAGTTTGAATTAGGAGAGGCAAAATGTGAAATTAAAAGTATAGATAATTTAGATCCAACCAACTCTAGCAAAATAAATTCAACTTCAATTGTTATACAAATGGAAGCAAATAACAATAAATACTTATTTATGGGAGATGCTGAAGATGATGTAGAAACCAATAGTAAAATTACATGGGAAGATATAGATGTTTTAAAAGTTGGTCATCATGGTTCAGATACAAGTAGCACAGAACAATTTATAAATAAAGTGTTACCAGAAATGGCAGTAATATCTGTTAATAGTAATACAAATTCATATGGACATCCATCTGAAACGGTAATAAAAAGATTACAAGATAAAGAATGCGAAATTTATAGGACAGATATGAATGGTACAATATTATTAATAAATGAAAATGGAACTAATAAAGTGCAAATGCTTGATACAAAAGTAAATGCAGGAAAATAGAAAAAAGGGAAAAAAACGGGAATTGAACTTTATAAAACAGCATAATATAATCGTATTATCAAAAAAAGTAAATCAAAGAAGTCAGTCGAAGCTAGCCAACTGGCTTTTAATTTGTAGAAAATTATATTTTCTACAAATTAAAAGAGTTACATTGCACAGAAAATTTACTTTGTAAATTTTCGCGTCGACAAATCTTTACGCTTTTTAAGACCTTAAATAAATATTGTAAAAATTCAAGTTATAGCAAAAGGTCTTGCAAAGCGAGATTTGTCAGTGCCTTTTTTGAAATTTAATTCAAGTTAAGGAGGATTTTTATGTTATATGAAATCAATTTTGATAATACGAAAAACATCAAATTAAATGAAAATATTTTTAATTGTAGTATAAAAATAGCAATACTAAATAAAACATTTAATGCAGGATTAATCAAAGAAAAGAGATATTTAGAATTAAAGCAAAATATCCTACAAGAATACAATTTAACTCACATAGGTATTTGAAAATTTACTATTTTGATGTATAATAAGCACATAAAGATTCTCTAAACTTGAGAAAGAGAGGTTAATTTTGAAAGTACAAGTTATAGAGAAGAAAAAAGGTCGAATTAATAGAACAACAGGAGAAGAAATAAAAGGTAATTTAAGAGTATGTGCCTATGCAAGAGTAAGTACAGAAAAGGAAGAACAAATAAACAGTTATAATTCTCAGCTAAAGTATTATGAAGAAAAAATAAAAGCAAATAGTGATTGGAAATATGTTGGCATTTATGCAGATGAAGGAATAACAGGGACATTAGACTATAAACGAGATGGCTTTATGAAAATGATGCAAGATGCAACACAAAACAAATTTGATATGATAATTACAAAATCAATATCAAGATTTGGAAGAAACACAGTTGATACTTTAAAATATGTGAGGCTACTAAAAGAAAAAGGTATTGCTATTTATTTTGAAGAAGAAAGAATTAATACTTTAGAAATATCTGGAGAAATTATGCTAACAGTATTAAGTGCAATGGCACAACAAGAAAGCGAAAACATATCTTCTCATGTAAAGCTAGGATTACAAATGAAACAAAAAAGAGGAGAATTAATTGGATATAACGGATGTTTAGGATATATATATGATAAAGACACGAAAGAAATCTCAATCAATTATGAAGAAGCAGAAATAGTAAGATATATCTTTGAAAGATACTGTCAAGGAGTAGGTTGTACAACAATTGCAAAAGAACTAACAAATATGAAATACAAAACACCAACAGGTAAAAAGAAATGGCACGAATCAACAATAAGAGGAATACTTAAAAACGAAAAATACAAAGGAGATGTCTTACAAGGAAAAACATATACAACAGATCCAATAACTCATAGAAGAGTAGTCAACATGGGAGAAGAAAACCAATATTATATTCAAGAACATCATGAGCCTATTATTTCTGAAAGAATGTTTAATCAAGCACAAGAAATTTTGCAAAAGCGAGGAGGAGTACGAGGCTCTGGAAGAAGAAAAGGCAATTTTAGCAGAAAATATCCTTTTAGTAGTAGATTATATTGTGGCTTCTGTGGAAGTTTATTAACAAGAAGGAATTGGCATTCTGGAACTAAAAATAGTATTACAGTATGGCATTGTATGGAATTTGTAAAACATGGTAAAGAAAATTGCCCACATTGTAAAGCTATGAAAGAAAGCATTATAGAAGAAGCATTTACAGAAAGTTATAAATTGCTATGTAATAACAATAAAGAGTTAATCCAAACATTCTTAAACAAAATGGAAGAAATCATACAAGAAGAAAGTAACGAAAGTTCTATTAAAAGACTAGAGGAAGAAAAGCAAATATTAAAAGAAAAGATAGGCAAACTAATTGATTTAAACTTAAATGGAACAATAAGCCTAGAAACATTACAAGAAAAGAAAGCAAAACTACAAAACAAAATAAATAGCATAGAGAAAGAACAAGAACATTTACAGCTAGAATTAGAAGATGCAATTAGTTTAAATCAAGGATTAAACAAGTTTAAAACATTGTTTAAAGACAACGAAATTATGCCAGAATTTGACAAAGATGTTTTTGAATTAATGATAGAAAAAGTTATAATAGGAGAAAAAGGAAGTAATGGAGAAACAAATCCAAAAGTAATAACATTTATCCTAAAATCTAGGAACGAAATCAAGTGCAAAGATGATAAAAAAGATGACAAAAATCAACAGTCATCATACGAGGTCAGCAAAAACTATCTACAGCCTATGTGTGAGCCACGTGGAGTGTTGCTCGGTGCTATATCTAAAAGATTCGATACAATAGTTGGATTTACTGCATTTGAAGATTTTATTAGTTTTGAGAGAAAAGGTAAAAATAAGGTTAAACGAGTAGAAAATCATAAAATTAAGGTAACGATAGAAGTCGACATGGTGTGCGGAGTAGTATAATTTAATGTTGACAATGTCAACGATTTGTCCACGAAAAAATAATAATGTTTGGAGATAAAACTTAAATAAAAGTATGTATTTTATAGAAATATAAGATACATATTTTTTTGGAAAATTTCATTAAAACCACTTGAACAATAAACAAATGTTTGATACGATTATACAAACTTAAAAATTGGAGATGATAATATTGAGTAATTTAAAAGCAGAAGAATATAAAAATTTTGAAAAAATAAAAAAGATTAGAGAAGATGGAGCTGAATATTGGAGTGCTAGAGAGTTAAGTAGAGTTTTACAATATAAAAAATGGGAAAATTTTGCCAAAGTAATAGATAGAGCAAAACTAGCATGTCAAAATAGTGGAAGAGATATAGAAGACGATTTTCCTGAGGTCAGGAAAATCATTGAAGCGGGTGCATTACAGAAGAAAGTAGTTGATTATGAATTATCAAGATATGCTTGTTATTTAATTGTACAAAATGGAGATCCAAGAAAAGAAGTAATTGCTTTAGGACAAACTTATTTTGCAATTCAAACTAGAAGGCAAGAGGTTGCTGATTATTTTAATCAATTAGATGAAGATAATAAAAGATTAGTAATTCGTGGAGATATAAAACAATGGAATCAAATGTTATTAGAAGCAGCTCATAATGCAGGTGTAATAACAAACCAAGAATATGCAGAATTTCAAAATGCAGGATATATGGGATTATATGGAGGACTAACTGTAGATGATATACACGAAAGAAAAAAACTAAAAGATAACGAAAAGATATTAGATTTTATGGGAAGTACAGAATTAATTGCTAATCTATTTAGAATATCTCAAACAGAGGAAAAATTAAAAAAAGATAAGATACATAATTGCAGTAAAGCGACTTCAACACATTATGAAGTTGGAGCAAAGGTAAGAAAGGCAATAGAAGATATTGGAGGAACAATGCCAGAAGATTTACCAACACCAGAAAAGAGTATAAAACAAGTAGAAAAGGAGCAACAAGAAATAAAAATAAAAATCTTAAAAGATTACAAACTTTTATAAATTCAATTTACTTTTTACCTAAAAAATGATATAAAATTATTAAGTTTTATCTCTAGGCGGAATGGAGGTTTAAATGGAAATTCAAGTCATAGAGAAAACAAACGGAAGAATCAACAGAGTAACAGGAACAACAATTAAAGAAAGACTAAGAGTTTGTGCTTATTGTAGAGTAAGCACAGCGGGTGAAGAACAATTAAATAGTTATCAATCTCAATTAAAGTATTATGATGAAAAAATAAATAGTAAATCAGAATGGCAATTTGCAGGAATATATGCAGATGAAGCAATATCTGAAACATTAGATTTTAAAAGAACAAACTTTATGAAAATGATACAAGATTCAATGGAAGGAAAAATTGATATGATATTAACAAAATCAATATCAAGATTTGCTAGAAACACATTAGATACTTTAAAATATGTAAGAATGCTAAAAGAGAAAAATGTTGCCATACTATTTGAAGAAGAAAATGAAGATTTGGGAAAGAAAGAGCAAAGAGATTAGAAAAATATAAAATAGAAAAGGGGATAAAAAATGAAAGATGTAATAATAAAACATAAAGTAGTACTAAGTATAACAAGTATAGTATTATTAACAATAGCAATTATAGCAATAGTTTCATTCAATTATCTAAGAACAAGAGAAAAAGAAGTAGCTAAAATAGATAATTTAGAAGAAAATAATATAGAAAAGCCAGATGGTGAATATATAGATATAGAAGATATTGTGAAAGAAAATGAAGAACAACCAGAAGAGCCAGAAGAACAAGAAAATGAAAATACTACTAATAATAAAGACGCAAACGTAAACACTAATAATATGAAAAATAAAGTTCCATATTACATAAAGGTAAACTATGGCGCACAAGTAGTAACAATATATGGAAAAGATAGTGAAGAAAATTATACAGTTCCAGTTAAGGCAATGGTATGTTCAACAGGTGTTGCAACACCAACATCAGGAGTTTACTCTATTCCAGCAAGGTGGGAATGGCTAAGGCTTAAAGGTTATGTGTGGGGGCATTATAGTACACAAATAACAGGAAATATTTTATTTCACTCAGTACCATACTTAAGAAAAGGTGACCCAGCAAGCTTAGAATATTGGGAATATGACAAATTAGGGACATATGCATCAGCAGGTTGTATACGTTTAACAGTAAAAGATGCAAAATGGATATATAATAATTGTACAAAAGGAACAAAAGTAGAATTTTATAGTGACTCTAACCCAGGTCCATTAGGAAAACCAACAGCCCCTAAAATATCATCTTATCCAGATTATTTAAGAAACTGGGATCCAACAGATACAAACCCAAGTAATCCATGGATAACATACAAGCCAGAGGAAAATACAAAACCAAAAAATGAAATACAAAATAATATTGTAAATGAAATTAAAAATGAAGTAGTAAATAATATCGCAAATGAAGTAATAAATGAAATAGAAAATAAAATAACAAATACTATATCAAATGAAATTACTAATGTAATAAATAGTACTTCACAAAATAAAGAAAACAAAGAAGTAATAAATAAAATAAGCGAAGTCACCTAAATAACAAATAGAACAAAAATAATAAAACAAGAGGCTTTCAGTACAAATCTGAAAATCTCTTGTTTTGTTAGTAATATATATCAATCTCTAGTAACAAAAAACTAAGAAATAATATAATTTTTATTGTATTACTATATAAGCATATGATAAAATGAGAAAAAAGGGGTAAGAGGTGATAGCATGAAAAACAAAAAATTACTAATAATTATAGGAATAATAATTATTTTATTAGCAATAATTATAAAAATAATGGTTTTTACGAGCTTAGGAGAGGAAATAAGAACATATATAGCTTATAAAATTTTAACTCCAAAGGAAACAATAAAAATAGAAGAACAAGAAAATATAAAAGTAACATATACATACAGTTGGGTAAATGAGGGCTTTGATATACAAGCAACTGATAATGAAATAATAAAATTTATAACACAAAAGATATCAGACAAAAAGCTAAATAATTATTCGGATCAAATTGGACTTGCTATAATGGGAGATTATAAAGTAGATTTAGGCAACAATATAAGCTTAAAATTTGACAGTTATGACGATGATGGATTTGTAATAATGGAAACAGCAGATAAAAGATTCCTTACAAAAATAGAACCAGAGATATTAAAAAAAGTAATAGAAATAGTAGATAAAAAACTTGCTCAAAATATAGAAATGTTCAAAACAGATGTGGTAACAATTTCTAAAAAAAATGATAAAGACATAGCAATAAGAAAGATAGAAGAAAAAACAGCTATAAGCTATATTTTAGAAAGGTGCAAAAATATTTATGCAAAACAGATAAATTATGAACCAAGTATCCTAGCACCAAATTATGAAATTGATTTTAACAATGAAGTAAAAATAGGAATATATGAAAAACAAAATAAAGGCTGGCTATGCAAAAATGGAATAATATATGAAGCATATGGTTTAAATACATTTGATACAATTATAGAAAATGCTTTTGATAATATAGTAGAAAGAGAAAAAATGTTTAAAACTGATAAAATAACACTAATAAGTCCAGAAAAGACTATAGAAGTAAAAGATGAAAATATTATTGAAAAAATAACCACCAATTTAATGTATAGCACAATGGGAGAGCCTAAGTGGCTAGAAACATATGATATAACGGAGGAGTATAATACAGGAATAAAATTAAAATTAAATGACTATGAATTTCTAATACCAGGAAATAAAACAATAGGAAATAGATATATTGTTTCAAAAGACAAAAAGTCGAAACTATGCTATCCTTTGCAAGACATTGAACAATATATATATGAACTATTAGGAATAGAAAATAAAAAAACATCAGGGATAGTTAGTATAGCAGTACCAAATGATATGCCAGAAGTAACCAATTCACAAAATAATATTATTAATTTTGAATAATTTATAGACTTTTTTCTTGTGTGTTCTTATATTAAAACAAAAGTGGTTTCGTTAGGGTGGTGTCACTTTAGTAGTGGCTCCTACATTTGAAATTGATAAAAGGAAAGTTTTGAACGCGTCCAAAATCTTTCCTTTTTTTACAACCCCCATTAAAGTTAATTATAAAATTATACAAATTAATCCGCCACTACCCTCATTAACAATTCTTTCTAAAGTCTCTTGAAGTTTACCTTGGGCATCTTCAGGCATTCTACATAGTTTATTTTGAAGTCCTTCATTAACAAGTTCATGTAAACTTTTCCCAAATATATTAGACTCCCATATTTTTTGTGGGTCACTCTCAAATTCAGAAAGTAAATAATTAACAAGTTCTTCAGACTGTTTTTCACTACCAACAATAGGTGAAACCTCAGTTTCAATATCAGCACGAATCATATGAATCGATGGTGCTTTGGCCTTCAATTTAACACCAAACCTAGAACCTTGTTTAACCATTTCTGGTTCATCTAAAATAAGTTCATCCATAGAAGGAGTAACTATACCGTAGCCAGTAGCTTTAACACTTTCTAGTGCATATGCAATTTTATCATATTCTTTTTTAGTTTGAGCAAAAGAAGTTATAGTAGAGAATAAATCTCCTTCATTTGAAATTTCAACCCCAGAAATTTCGGTAAGAACTTTGTAAAATAAATCATCTTTTAAATCAATAGAAATATTAACATTTCCGGTTGCCTAGCAAAATTTCGTCAACAACAGTTTTCTTAATAACTTCAGTTTTTTGAATTTTAGTAATACCACTATCTATTTGTCTTAATAAACGAATATCAGTAAAGGCTTCTTTAATTTCAGAATGTAATTCTTGCTTTAGCCAATGTTCATTTGGAAGACCATCAACCCAACGAGGAAAATTAATGTTAATTTGCTCAATAGGGAACTGATATAATATTCTACTAAAAATATTATTAATATCATCTAAATTTAAAGTAGAGCAATCAGTAGGAAGAACAGGAACACCATATTTTTCCTCTAAATTTCTTGCAAGTTCTTTCGTATAATCAGAATTTACATTGGTAGTATTAAGAACAATAACAAAAGGTTTATTTAGTGCCTTAAGTTCACTTACTACCCTATTTTCAGCCTCTATGTAATCCTCTCTAGGAATATCAGTAATAGAACCATCAGTTGTAACTAAAATACCAATAGTAGAATGTTCAGTAATAACCTTTTTTGTGCCAATTTCAGCAGCTACTTCAAAAGGAATTTCCTCCTCACTCCAAGGAGTTTTAACCATTCTTGGCATGTCATCTTCTAAATAACCAATAGCATTATTAACCAAATAACCAACACAATCAACCAATCTAGTTTTAAGTTTAATATTATCACCTAAAGTGATTTCTACAGCTTCATTAGGAATAAACTTAGGTTCAGTAGTCATAATAGTTCTTCCTGAAGCACTTTGAGGAAGCTCGTCTAAAGCCCTTTCTCTTTTGTATTCATTATCAATATTAGGAATAACAAGTAAATCCATAAACCTCTTTATAAAAGTAGACTTACCAGTCCTTACAGGACCAACAACCCCAACATAGATATCTCCATCTGTACGTTTTGCTATATCTTGATAAACTAATAAATTTTCCTCCATGAAAAAATATACCTCCTTAAAATGTTTGTACTAATAAACTTGTTTAGTTAATGTATATTAGACAAATTCAAAAGTATGACTAAAAAGCAAAAAAATAAATAGAAAAAAGTGAGGCAATATAGAAGGAAAATTTGACATACTATTTTTAATAGTAAACTTTGTTAAATTTGCAGTATTTTAAATTATAATATGATATACTAATAATATGACAAATAAAATATATTCATTAGAAGATATAAAAGAAAAATTAAATGAGATATTAAAAACAACAGAAGCAGAAAAAGCAATTCTATTTGGCTCATATGCAAAAAAACAACTAAATATAGTGATATAGGTATATTAATAGATAGTAATGGAAAAATAAAAGGATTAAAATTTTTTGCTATTATAGACATGATAAGAGAAAATACAGGGTCATTTCTATTGTTTTATAAATAAAATTATGATATACTTGTCATACTATTAAAATACATCAAAAATATAAAAAGAAAGGAATTAATCAATTAAGTAGAATTTCTATATGATTGATTATAAAAATTAAAATGAGATTAGACAAATTTTTAAAAGTTTCAAGAGTAATAAAAAGAAGAACAGTTGCGAATGAAGCAGCAGATGGTGGTAGAGTTTTAGTTAATGGAAAAGTTGTAAAACCAAGCTATGAAGTAAAGGTAGGAGATATTGTAGAAATAAAATTTGGAGATAAAGTATCTAAATTTGAAATTATAAAAATTCCACAAGTACAACGGAAAAGATATGGGAGAACTAATTAAAATAATTTAATAAGTTATTAAGTTATAAATATGAATATAAAATATAATATAAAAGTAGAATAGGATGTGGTATTATGAAAGAAAAATATGATGTAATAGTAGTTGGAATGGGTCCAGGAGCTATATTTATGGCTTATGAAATGACAAAATTAGATAAAAGCAAAAGAATACTATTAATAGACCAAGGTAAAAGAGTAGAAGATAGAAACTGTCCAATAGAAAAAGTAGGAAAATGCGTAAAATGTAAGCCATTTTGTAATATAACAAGTGGTTTTTCAGGTGCAGGAGCTTTTTCAGATGGTAAATTATCATTATATAATAAAGAAGATGATGACTTTTATGTAGGTGGGAACTTACACAAATATATAGGTGTAGAGCAAACTAAAAAATTAATAGATTATACAGATCAAATTTATTTAGAATTTGGAGCAGATAATAAATTAGAAGGAACGGAATATAAAGAAGAAGTAGGAGAAATTAAGAAAAAAGCAAAAAAACAAGGGCTTACATTAATAGATATACCAATAAGACACTTAGGAACAGAAAAGGCACATGAATTATATAAAAAATTAGAAGATTATTTAGAAGAAAATAATATACACATGATGTTTGAAACAGTAGTTGAAGACTTAATAATTGAAGAAAACATAGCAAAAGGTGTAAAGATAAAAAATGTAAATAAAAAAGATGCAGAAGTTCAAGAAATATATGGAAACAATGTTGTTATAGCAGTAGGAAGAAAAGGAGCAAACTGGCTTGTAAATATGTGCGAAAAACATAAAATTAAAACAGAAGCTGGAGTTGTAGATATAGGTGTTAGATATGAACTTTCAGATGAAGTAATGGAAAAGATAAATACATATATGTATGAAGGAAAGTTTATAGGAAGACCAGCGCCATTTGGAGATAAAGTAAGAACATTTTGCCAAAATCCAAGTGGATTTGTTTCGTCAGAGGTATATGATAATAACCTAACACTAGTAAATGGGCATTCATATAAAGATAGAAAAAGTAAAAACACAAATTTAGCAATTTTAGTTTCACATCATTTTAATCATCCATTTGATAAGCCAATAGAATATGGAAGAAATGTTGCAAAAAACCTAAATGAATTAGGAAATGGAAATGTACTAGTACAAAGATTAGGAGATATATACAGAGGAAAAAGAACATGGGAAGAAGAACTAAAAAATAATAAAGTAGAACCAACTCTAAAATCAGCAGTAGCAGGAGATATAACATTTGCATTAGGATATAGAACAATGACAGATATTTTACAATTTATAAGAGAAATGGATAAAGTAGTAGAAGGATTTGCAAACCCAGAAAACCTATTGTATGCACCAGAAATAAAATTCTATAGCAATCAAGTAGTAATAGATGAAAGATTTGAAACAAGTGTAAAAGGATTATTCTCAATAGGTGATGGAGGAGGAATGACAAGAGGACTTATGATGGCATCAGCCTCAGGAGTTCAAATGGCAAGAAACTTATATAAATGAAAATCAAACAACATAATTCAATAAAAACTAAATTATGTCGTCTACAAGTAAATAAATATTGCAAAAACACATTAAACTTAAAGAAGTATTACACAAAAAGGATTGGAAAATTCCAATTCTTTTTGCGCTTTTATATTGTTTAGAAATTTAAATTATGATATACTTTCTTTGCAATTATAAGATATAAAATAACAAAGGGCGCAGTGGTGTCATATCTAACTGGCATTCCTACAAATGGTGCCCTACATTTTAACGTAGAACAACGTATTTTCTTATTATATTATAAAAGGACTGTCCCCAACGTTCCGATTTCGGAACGAAAGTGAATTTAAGAATTGCTAAACAGTGGAAACTACAAAGCAATTCTATAAATTCGCATACTTACCTTCTAAGAGCTTTCCGTCCTACTTAACGAAAATTCTAAGAAGCTAAGCAAGGACCGTCCCTACCGTTCGGAAGGAGAAGAAGGATGTCAAATTTTGTACATTTACACATACATAGTGAATTTAGCTTACTAGATGGAGCAAATAGAATAAAAGATATACCAGTTATAGCAAAAGAGCTAGGAATGAACGCAATAGCAATTACAGACCATGGAAACATGTTTGGAGTTATAGATTTTTATAAAGCCTGTAAGGCAAACGATATAAAGCCAATTATAGGATGCGAAGTATATGTAGCACCACGCACAAGGCACGATAAAGACCCTAATTTAGATAGTAAATATAACCATTTAATATTGCTAGCAAAAAACAAACAAGGTTATCAAAACTTATCAAAATTAGTTTCTTTAGGATACACAGAAGGTTTTTACTATAAACCACGTATAGATAAAGAAATATTAGAAAAATATCATGAAGGGTTAGTATGCTGTAGTGCATGTTTAGCAGGAGAAGTAAACCAAGCAATACTAAATAATGATATGAATGAGGCAAAAAAAGTAGCGCTATGGTTTAAAGAACTATTTGGAGAAGACTATTACCTAGAAATTCAAAATAATGGAGTAAAAGAGCAAGTATTAGTAAATCAAAAATTAATAGAACTATCAAAAGAATTAGATATTCCACTAGTAGCAACAAATGATGCACATTATTCAAGAAGAGAAGATGCTTATAATCATGAAGTACTACTATGTATTCAAACAGGAAAGAAAATGTCAGATGAAGATAGAATGCGTTTTGAAACAGACGAACTATATATAAAATCACCAGAAGAAATGAGTGACTACTTTTCAAATGTACCAGAAGCAATAGAAAACACAGTAAAAATAGCAGAAAAATGCAACGTGGAATTTGAATTTGGTCACACAATTCTTCCAAATTATGATGTACCAGAAGAGTTCGAAACACATTATGATTATATAGAATATCTTACAAAAAAAGGTTTGATAGAGAGATATGGGGAAAAGGGCACAGTGGTGTCATGCCTAACAGGTATTCCCGCAAACGGTGCCCCTACAAATGAGAATGACCAAAATATTTCCAATGAATTAAATAAAGAAATAACTAATGTAGGGGTCGCCGCCTTCGGCGACCCGAATAGCGACCAACTACAAGAAGCCTACAACTCCTTACCAGAAGAAATAAGAACAAGAGCCGAATACGAACTAGGCGTAATCAAAAAAATGGGCTATGTAGACTACTTCCTAATAGTATGGGACTACATAAACTTTGCCAAAACCCACGACATACCAGTAGGCCCAGGCCGTGGTTCAGGAGCAGGTTCAATAGTAGCATATGCCATAGGAATAACAGACATAGACCCAATAAAATATAACCTACTATTTGAACGTTTCCTAAACCCAGAAAGAATAAGCATGCCCGACTTCGATGTAGACTTCTGCTACGAAAAAAGAGATAAAGTAATAGAATATGTATGTCAAAAATATGGGTATGACCACGTATCTCAAATAATAACCTTCGGAACAATGTCAGCAAGAATGGTAATACGTGATGTAGCAAGAGTATTAGACGTTCCATATGCCGAAGCAGATAAACTTGCCAAAATGATACCAAATGAAATACATATAACAATTAAAAAAGCAATGGAACAAAATAGAGAACTAAGAGATTTATATGAATCAGATGTAGAAATAAAAAAACTACTAGATATAGCAATGGCACTAGAAGGAATGCCACGTCAGGCATCAACACATGCATGTGGAATAGTAATAACAAAAGACCAAGTAGATACATATGTGCCACTATATGTAAGAGAAGGCAATATATCTACACAATTTATAATGACAACCCTAGAAGAACTAGGTTTATTAAAAATGGACTTTTTAGGACTTCGTACATTAACAGTTATAAAAGATACAATAGACTTAGTAAAAAAAGATAAAAATATAGATGTAGAATTTGACAAAGACATGAACGATCCAAAAGTATATAAGCTATGGCAAGAAGGAAACTCAGTTGGAATATTCCAATTTGAATCACAAGGAATGACAAACTTCATGAAAGAACTAAAACCAGATAGTTTAGAAGATATAATAGCTGGAGTTTCACTATATCGTCCAGGGCCAATGGACCAAATACCAAGATATATAGCAAACAAAAAAGATCCTGAACATGCAGTATACACACATAAAAGTCTAAAGCCAATACTAGAAGTAACATATGGATGTATGGTATACCAAGAACAAGTTATGCAAATAGTTAGAGACTTAGCAGGCTACTCACTAGGAAGAGCTGACTTAGTACGTCGTGCAATGGGAAAGAAAAAACTAGATGTAATGGCAAAAGAAAGAGAAATATTCATTAATGGACAAGTAGATGAACAGGGAAATGTAATAGTTCCAGGCTGTGTACGAAATGGAATAGACGAAAAAAGTGCAGACAAAATATTTGATGAAATGGCAGAATTTGCAAAATATGCCTTCAACAAATCACATGCAGCAGCATATGCAGTAGTATCATATCAAACAGCATACTTAAAAGCATACTATCCAGAAGAATTTATGGCAGCAACACTAAATAGCTTTTTAGGAAATTTAGACAAAGTACCATATTATATAGAAGAATGTAAAAGGTTAAACATAGAAATATTAAAACCAGACATAAACGAAAGTGAAACGAGGTTCACAGTAGATGCAAATGGAAAAATACGTTTTGGAATGGGAAGTATAAAAAACGTAGGAACAGCAGCAGTAGATAGCATAGTAGAAGAAAGAAGAAAAAACGGAAAATATAAAAGTTTCACAGAATTTTGTGAAAGAATACAAGGAGAAGCGGTAAATAAAAAGTGCATAGAAAGCTTAATAAAAGCAGGAGCATTTGACGAATTTGAACAAACAAGAAGTACACTAATGGCATCATTTGAAGAAATACTAGACTCAATATCAGACTCATCAAAAAAGAATTTCAAAGGACAAGTATCAATGTTTGATTTAGCAAGTGGAAGTAATGAAGAAGAAAACGACCTAGAAAAATTAAAATACACCTACCACACACTAAAAGAATACTCAGACAAAGAATTACTATCAATGGAAAAAGAAATGTTAGGACTATACATCTCAGGACATCCCCTAGAAGAACTAAAAGAACAAATAGAAATGTGTTCAAACATAAGCAAACTAAAAATAAGAGAAGCACTAGAAGAGCAAGAACAAACAGGAACATTCCCACTAAAAGATGGACAAAACGTAAAATTTGCAGGAATAATAAACAACATAAAAAAGAAATACACAAAAAATAACAAAATAATGGCCTTCGTAAACATAGAAGATTTATACGGAAACCTAGAAACAATAGTATTCGAAAATGCCTACCAACAAGCAGGAACAGCTCTAATGGAAGAAAGCATAGTATTAGTAGAAGGAAGGTTAAGCATTCGAGAAGAAGAACAAAATGTAAGCATAATAGCAAACAAAATAGTCCCACTAAGTGACGCATCGGGGACGTTTTCCAATGCGTCATCTGACCCTTTTGCGTCAAATAGTAATAAAAGAAAACAACTAACTATAAATATAACAAATTTAACAGAAGAGCAGAAAGATAAACTAAGAGGAGCACTTAAATTTTTCACAGGAGACAGAAACAACACATTAGTAGCAATACTAAACGGAGAAAACAAAATGCCAGCAGGAGGAATATTTGTAAATGGCAATACTTTAGAAGAAATAGAAGAAATTGTAGGAAAAGAAAATGTCTCAATTGGGGACTGTACCTAATTGAGACAAATGGGACAATTTGGGACAATGTTTTCAAAAATGAAAAGAAAAAACGAGGTGAAAAATGAAAATATTAATTGCAGGTTTTAAAGGAAACGATAATTCAGCAAAAATATTATTAGACAATATAAAAGAAAAAAATAACAAAGATATTTTATATTTAGAAAATGATTTTGAAGTAAGTAGCAATCAAATAGAAGAAAAGTTAAAAGAAAATTATGACTATGTTCTAATTTTTGGTCAAAAGCCTGATACTAAGAATATTTATTTAGAAAATAATGCAAAACTAAATGAAATAGAATTAGAAACAGATTATTATTATAGAATTTTAAAAGAAAAATTAGAAGAAAATAGTTATAAAGTAATGAGTTCATGTGATGCTGGAAACTACTTATGCAATAATGTATTTTATAGGGCGTTAGACTTTAAGCAAAACAATAACTTAAAAACCAAAATTGCTTTTATACATATTCCTACTATTGATAATATTGAAAATATAGGAAATCTATCAAATACAATATTAGATTATATAAATAAATTATTATAAATAAAAATAATTTATTTAACTAGGAAAAGATAAAAGAAGATAAATTTATAAAAAGTAGTTATGAAGAAGAAAAGGAAAAATAAATGGAACAATTAACAGTAAAAAAACAAATAAAAAGGTCATTACCAATTGCCTTTGAAAGCTTAATTAATATATTAATGACATTAGTAGATACATTAGTTATTGCAACATTAGGAGTAGAAGCGGTAGGAGCTATAGGCGCAATGGGGGTTATATTAAACTTCATGCAAATGAGTATCCAAACTATACATGTTTCAAATAATACTTTAGTATCAAAAGCAGTAGGTGAAGAAAATAAAGAAAAAGTAAGTTTAGCAACAGGAAATGCAGTTATAATGGCAACTTTAGTTTCAATAATTACAATCATTTTAGTATACATTATACAGCCTACATTCCCAGCATTATTTAAAGTAGATAAAATATGTATAACATATTTAACAATAAGATTAATGGGATTTATACAAAGTTCAATAGTAACAGTATTATCAGGTCATCAAAGAACAATTGGAAATCAAGGAAATATATTAAAACTAAGAATAATAGCAGTAATATTAAATTTATTATTAGACTTATTTGTTGTAAAAAAAGGCTATGGAGTTGCAGGAGTTGCCTATGTAACAATATTAATAGACACTTTACTTGCAGTCTATCTATATTTAAAATCAAGAGAAACAGTAAAATATAAACTAAACAAAAGCTGTTTTATGGATTTATTCTATTTATTTAAATGGAATTTTGTAGAAAGAATTGCATCTAAAATAGATAATTTTGTATTTAATATTATTGTTTCAAGAATGGGAGAACTAGAATATGCAGTTCATGTAATATTGCAACAAATTGCAAATATATATGAAGCATTTATTCAAGGTTTTGGAGATGGAATTACAATTAGTGTAGGAATTGCAACAGGAAAAAAAGAAAAGCAAGAAATGGAAACAGTAAAAATAGTAGCAAGAAAAGTAATAAAATATTGCAAATTAAGTTTTCCAATTTTAGTTTTAATAATTGCAATAATAGTTAGAAGAATAGCATTGCCAGAGTTAGAGTTGGCAAAAATATACTATAAAGTATTACCACTATTATTAATAGGTACATATGTAACGGTAAGTGCAACCTATTATTTTTCAATACTAAGGGGAATACGAGATTTCAAATTTTTAGCAAAAAGAAATATAATAAGTTCTATAATAAAAATAGCACTAGCCTTTATATTAGGTTATACTCCACTTGGAATACTAGGAGTATGGCTAGCGTATTTAATATATGTAATAGTACAAAAATATATGTCAAAACAAAGATATGAAGAAGTAGAAGAAATAAATTAAAAGGTGAAAAAATGGGAGAAAAATTTGCAAAATTAAAAGATGAAAATAAAATATTAGTAATGTTAGCCTTTTTTAGTATATCAAAAGGCTTATGGGAAAACTTTAGGCAATTATGGCTACAAGACAATATGCTAAATGTTACACAAATTAGTCAAATACTAAGTGTAGCAAGCTTATGCTGTGTTGTTGTGTTAATAATACTTGCTAAAAGATTATCATTAAAAAGAATAAGAACAATTCTTTTAAGTTCATTTTTTATGAAAGGAGTATGTTTAATATTATTATATATACTAAATCACACAGGTTATCAAAATATAATTAATATAATTGTAATATTAGATACTATTTTCGAAAGAATAATTGTAATTAGTATATATCCTTTTATTGTATCAATAAAAAAAGATGACAGATTATATAGTAAAAGAAAATTAGTAGAATATTTATTTAGTGATATAGGAATTTTAGTTGGAGGTATTTTAATAGGGAAAACATTAGCAAATATATTAATAGATTATAATGTATGTTTATTAATATCAATTGTATTTTTAATACTAGCAATTATAACAATATTAAATATAAAAAGACCTCAAATTCAAGAAAAACAAATACAATTTAAAGAAGTGATAACGTATATACTAAAAGATAAAATAGTTCGTTTATATATAGTAGACTATTTTTGTGGGCAAATAGCAATGAAAACAGGCTTAGGACTAAAAATGTTAATGCTTACAAATATATTAAATTTTTCAGCTGGAAATGCAACAAATTATTTATTATTAGTAGGATTAATAGCAGATTTAATAGGAATTATAGCCTTAAAATATCTTACAGGAAAAAATGATTATATAACAGTAAGTATAAAATTTGGAATTAGACTTTTACTATATGCAATAGCATTTATAAGTAAAAATTTAACAATATGCTTTATTGCTATGACATGGTCAATTCTAATTTCAACAGCATATGAAAACATAATAGATGCACCATATATTAATAGAGTATTAAATGAATATCAAATGATATTTACAAACATTAGATATATAATAGGCCTAATAGGAACATCAATAGGGCTATACTTTGCAGGAGTAATGTACAACAAAGGAATACCATATATTCTTGGATTATCAGCATTTATAATGATTTTCCAAATTTCAATAGCTTATTATTTGATATATTTAAGGAAAAATGAAGATAACATAAGGTAAAAGATTAACAAAATGGGCATTGACAAAATAAAAAAATATAGTATAATTAATATGTAGTATAATTTTTAGGGGAGAAAAAAATGATAGCTAAAGTTTGGAAAAAGGTATTATTAATTATAGTAGTACTTGCATGCTTGTTCAATATGGTTAATAAGTTTGTATTTCATCCATCAATAGAAGATGAACTAGAAGCTTCGGCAAAATATGTGCAAGAACAAGAAAAATAAATAAAAAACATATAAATACTTGAAAAAAAAGTATTTGTGTGATAATATAATAAAGATAGTTTAAAAAAGAGAGGAAGAGGTGAATACAAAATGAGAGAAGGAATGCATCCAACATATACAGAAAGTACAATTACATGTGCATGTGGAAACGTAATGAAAACAAATTCAGTAAAAGCTGATATGAAAGTAGACGTTTGCTCAAAATGTCATCCATACTGGACAGGTAATTTAAAAAGAGAAACAACAGGTGGTAGAGCAGATAAATTTAAGAAAAAATATGGAATTCAATAAAAAGCATAAAATAGAGTGGGAAACCATTCTTTTTTTGTGGAAAAAAGAATGGAAATCCCATTATCTTGTTAATTCTATTACTTTATTTAATATATCCCCATATTTTTCAATTGCAGTCTCACCTTTATTGACTAAAAAGTCTTCAAAAACAATTTCTTTTTTTTCTACTGTATTAGTATTTTTTAATTTCTTTATTACATGTCCTATTATTTTTCCATCTTCATTTTTAAATAGTTGCAAAGTTTCATTGGCATTTACTTTTACTAATCCATCAAGTTCATTATCATCGAAATTAAAATCAGTTTCATTTCCTCTATATTCACAAACATAAACATTTGAAAAAGCTCTATCTCTAAACATTGATCCATCATCTTTTAATTTATCCATAACGAATTTATAAATATTTACAAAAGTAGCTTCTTCATAATTTACTTTTATCCCTATTTCTTCTTTTATTTCTCTTCCAAATCCTTGTTTAACTGTTTCTCCTGCCATTATATGTCCTGATGCTGTAGTATATAATTTACCTTCTTTTTTTCTTATTTGAAAATAAATATTTCCATTATTATCATATAACCAACAATGAACTGTTTTATGCCATAATGCATTTCTATGAACAATAGACCTCTCTTCTTTACCTAAATAATTTTGATTTTCATCATATATATCTAAATATTCCATGTTTTCTCCTTTAACAAATATTGATATTATTTCACACATAATATCATATTTTATTCCGTCCTTCAACAGAAATTCAACTATTTTCTCAAAATTACATAAAATGATATGTAATATATGTACTTTATAGTATAAAAATTAATAAATGCAAAATAAAGAGAATTTACAAAAAATTCACATCCATTTCATTGACATTTAAAAATATCTAAAATATAATACAAAGATGGAAATTTTAAGTTGTCAATAGGACGGAGCTTTTTGACATTTTTTTTGTCAAAGGGGACAGTCCTTATTAACAAGAAAATCAAAAAGAGTGTCCACAGTGAAAAAATTATTGTCAAAAAGCTCCGTCCCTATTGACATTGACAGAAAGGAAAAAGTGAAATGTTTAAAATATTAAAAAATCTAAAAAAATCAGCACTATCAGTTACAATAATTGTATTACTTTTATGTGTGCAAGCATGGGCAGATTTAACTCTTCCAGACTATACCTCTAAAATAGTTAATGTAGGTATACAACAAGGAGGAATTGCAAACTCTGTACCAGAAGCAATTCGTAAAAGTCAAATGAATAATCTTCTAATTTTTACAAAAGAGGATGAAAATATTTTAAGTAAATATACATTAATTTCAAAGAATTCTTTAGAGGAAAAAGAATTTAATAAATATGTGAAAAAATATCCAGTGTTGGAAAGTGAAGATTTATACATAATAAATGAACTAAGTAAAGATGAACTAAATGAGTTAGGAACATTAATGGCAAAACCACTTATGATTCTTTCAAATTTAACTAATGAGCAAACTGCGGAGAAGATAAAACAGCAATTAGTAAATACTATGCAAGGATATAAGAGTGAAGAAGTAGAAAATATAAGCGGGTCGCCGATGGCGGCGACCCCTACAATGGGAACAAATACAGAAGAGCAAACTGGGGCAGAAAATGGTATAGAGCAAATAGCACAAGAAATAAATGGAGACAATGTAGCAATTCCACCAGCAATAATGAACCAAATGAGCCTATTAGAATTATTAGGTGCAATGCCACAAGACCAGTTTGATGTTATGTTCGAAAAAATAGAAGAAAGCCTAAATGGTATGAATGACTCAATTTTAGCACAAGCAGCAATAAATAGCGTAAAAGAAGAATATAAAGCAATAGGAATGAATACAGATAAAATTCAAAATAACTATATATTTATATCAGGCCTTCAAATGCTAGGAATTGCATTAATTAGTATGATATCAGCAATTGTAATTATGCTATTATCTTCTAGAGTAGCAGCTAACTTAGGAAGAACTTTAAGAGATAAAGTATTCAAAAAAGTAATGAATTTCTCTACAAAAGAATTTAGAGAGTTTTCAACAGCATCATTAATAACAAGAAGTACAAACGACATTCAACAAATACAAGGTTTAATTTCTATGCTATTTAGAGTAGTTGTATATGCACCAATTATAGGAATAGGTGGCTTTTTAAGGGTGCTGGCTAATAGTGACACATCTATGGCATGGATTATAGGTTTCGCTATTTTATGTGTTATAGGAGTTGTATTAACATTATTTACAATAGCAATGCCAAAATTCAAAGTATTACAAGAATTAGTAGATAAACTAAATCTAGTATCAAGAGAAATATTAACAGGTCTTCCAGTAATAAGAGCATTTAATACAAGTAAAAGAGAAGAAGAACGTTTTGATAGTTCTAATAAAGACCTAATGAAAGCAAACATATTTGTAAACCGTGCAATGAGCATAATGTTTCCAGCCTTAATGTTTGTAATGAACAGTGTAATGCTACTTATAATATGGGTAGGAGGCCACAAAGTTGATGAAGGTATAATGCAAGTTGGAGACATGATGGCATTTATACAATATACAATGCAAATAGTAATGAGTTTCCTAATGATTTCAATGATATCAATTATGCTACCACGTGCAGCAGTATCAGCAAAACGTATTAATGAAGTATTAGAAAAAGACTTAAGCATAGCCAATAAAGAAAAAATAAAAAGATTTAAAGAAGATAAAAAAGGATTAGTAGAATTTAAAAATGTATGTTTCAGATATCCAGATGCAGATGAAGAAATGCTAACAGATATAAACTTTACAGCAAAACCAGGTGAAACAACAGCAATAATAGGAAGTACAGGAAGTGGAAAGTCAACAATAGTAAACTTACTACCACGTTTTTATGATGTAACCAGAGGAGAACTTCTAATAGATGGCACAAACATAAAGGATGTACCTATAAAAGAATTAAGGAAAAAAATAGGTTTTGTACCACAAAAAGGAATACTATTTTCAGGAACAATAAAATCAAATATAAAATATGGAAAACCTGAAATGAGTGACGAAGATATGATAAAAGCAGCTAAAATAGCACAAGCAGAAGAATTTATTTTAGCAAAAGAAGAAAAATATGATTCTCCTATTGCACAAGGAGGAAATAATGTATCTGGAGGTCAAAAACAACGTTTGTCAATAGCAAGAGCAATTGCAATATCACCAGAAATATTAGTATTTGATGATAGTTTTTCAGCATTAGACTTAAAAACAGACAAGGCACTAAGGGAAGCTTTAGCAAAAGAAGTAAAAGGGAAAACAGTAATAATAGTAGCACAGCGTATTAGTACAATAATGAATGCAGAGCAAATAGTAGTATTAGAAGAAGGAAAAGTAGTAGGAAAAGGAACACATGAAGAATTAATGAAAACATGTGAAACATATAAACAAATAGCAATTTCACAATTATCAGAAGAAGAACTAAATGGAAATAACAGTAAGGAGGTGGACTAAGTATGCCAGGACCAATGGGCGGACCTCGGAAGGGGACACGCAGGAAAAACAATAGAAAAAGCAAAAGATTTTAAAGGAACTACGAAAAAATTAATAAAAGACTATTTATCAAAATATAAAATAGCAGTAGCAATAGTAATAATATTTGCAATAGGAAGTACAATATTTTCAATAGTAGGACCAAAAATATTAGGAAATGCAACAACAGAAATATTTAATGGTTTAGTAAGCAAACTATCAGGAGGAGAAGGAATAAACTTTGGTAAAATAGGGGCAATACTTTTAAGTCTACTTACCCTATACCTAATAAGTGCGTTATTCTCACTAGTGCAAGGTTTTACAATGACAGGGGTATCACAAAAACTAACTTATAACTTACGTAATGACCTAGCTAAAAAAATAAACAAATTGCCGATGAGTTACTTTGACAAAAAAACAAAAGGAGAAGTTCTATCAATTGTTACAAACGATATAGATACAGTCTCACAAAACTTAAATCAAAGTATTACACAAATAATAACAGCAGTATGTACATTAATAGGAATATTAATAATGATGCTATCAATAAGTGTAGAAATGACACTTATATCATTACTAATATTACCAGTTACAGTAGTAATAGTAAGAATAATAGTAGAAAAGTCACAAAAATACTTTAAAAAACAACAAGACTACTTAGGGCACGTAAATGGTCAAGTAGAAGAAATATATAGTGGGCACACAATAGTAAAAGCCTTTGGAGGAGAAGAGAAAGCCTTAGAAGAATTTAGAAAAGCAAATAATGAATTATATTCTTCAGCATGGAAATCTCAATTCCTATCAGGCCTAATCCACCCAATAATGAACTTTATAGGAAACGTAGGATATGTAGCAGTAGCCATATTAGGTGGATATTTAGCAATACAAGGAAAAATTACAGTAGGAAACATACAATCATTTATACAATATAACAAACAATTCACACAGCCAATAAACCAAATAGCACAAGTATCAAGTATGTTACAAGCAATGGTCGCAGCAGCAGAAAGAGTATTTGAATTTTTAGAACAACCAGAAGAAACAAAAGATATAGAAAATCCAAAATCTATAAAAGGTTTAAAAGGAAATGTAACATTTGATCACGTACAATTTGGTTATGATAAAGACAAAATAATAATAAACGATTTTAGCACAAAAATTAAAGACGGACAAAAAATAGCAATAGTAGGCCCAACAGGAGCAGGAAAAACCACAATGGTAAAACTATTAATGCGTTTTTACGATGTAAACAAAGGTGCAATATTAGTAGATGGAATAAATATAAAAGATTTTAAACGAGAAGACCTAAGAAAAATGTTCGGAATGGTACTTCAAGACACATGGCTATTTGGAGGAAGTATAAAAGAAAATATACGTTATAGTAAGCCAAATGCCACAGACACAGAAGTAATAGAAGCAGCAAAAGCAGCACACGTACACCACTTCATAAAAACACTGCCACAAGCATATGACATGATACTAGATGAAGAAACAAGTAATATATCAGCAGGTCAAAAACAATTACTAACAATAGCAAGAGTAATACTAGCCGACCCCGAAATACTAATACTAGACGAAGCAACAAGCTCGATAGATACAAGAACCGAATTGCAAATACAATCTGCAATGGATAACCTAATGAAAGGCAGAACCAGTTTCATAATAGCCCATAGACTTTCAACAATAAAAAATGCTGACCTAATACTAGTAATGAACCATCGGAGACATAGTAGAACAAGGTTCGCACGAAGAACTACTTGAAAAAGGTGGTTTCTACGCAGATTTATATAATAGTCAGTTTGAAGAGATAGAAGAATAAGCACGCTAGGGACGGTCATTGCTTAGCTTCTTAGAATTTTTCGGTAAGTAGGACGGAAATCTCTTAGAAGGTAAGTATGTGAATTTATAGAATTGCTTTGTAGTTTTCACTATTTAACAATTCTTAAATTCACTTCCGTTCCGAAATCGGAACGTTGGGGACGGACCTTTAACCTAAAAGAGATTTTTAGAAAGCAATCTAAAAATCTCTTTTAATATTATAAAAATAAGCATTTGTAGGGGCGATTAAGCTAACGCATAACTTATCTGTAACTCGCTTTGCTCGAACAGCTAAGAAATAATCGCCCGCTCTTCGAAGAAACTACCTAAAAAGAATTTAATATGAATTATAATTTGAAAATTTATAATTGTAAAAATGAAAAAATGCTTGTTAATATACATAAAGTGTGATAAAATATTAAATATTATATAAAAGTAATAAAATTAACTGAAAAACAATTGTTTAAGTTAGGAGGGCATACTTATGGACCAAACTACAAAGCTATTAAAAAGAATTGCAGAAGAATCTAACGGAAAAATGAAAATAGTTAAAGTACCACCAGAAAAAAGACCTACATCAGAATCATTGGAAAAGTTAGAAAGAGAAATATCAGCAGGAATCGAAGCTAACAAAGCAATGGAGCATAGAAGCTATATTAATGCAAGTAAAAAATCTTAGAAACTAATAAACCTATAATTCATAATTGAAGGAGGAAAGTTTTATGGCAAAAATAAGAGTTGACTTTTGCAAGAAATGTGGTTGCAATACAGAGCATATTTATGTAGGAAAACAAGTTGCAAATGGTGATTATGTAGCACTGACCATATTTTCATTTGGACTATCTCTTTTAGCAGATCCACTACCTAAATACTGGAAATGTATAAAATGTGGAAATATTGAGAAGAAAAAGTAAAAGATTTATCACACTATTATGAACAAGTAATAAAAGTAAAATAGCAACAATTATTAAAAATTAATAGTCTTAGGAGGAAAAACAATGAAAGAGAAGTTGATAACATTTACACGGAACAGAAAGAATTTAATATGGCTTTGTGTAATAGCTATGTTAACGTTGTTAGTAATTAATTGCTTATGCAATATTGCACTTGACAGTATGTCGTTAATTGGATTAATATTAATATTAATTTTAGCCATATTAATGAACATAGCACCATTATTATTATTTGCTATTTGGGAATTATTCGATGTAGATGGAGAAAAGATTAGAAATAATAATTTCTTTCTTCTTCTTTTATCAATGGATGAGTATATTTGGTTTCCAATATATGCAGTAGTATACACGATATATGACATAATAAAGGCAGTGATTGGAATATCATTTGGAATATTAGGAAATGTTATGGTTTTTGTTTGTCTAGTAATTTTATCATTTTTATTAGGAGATGTTGTAGCTAAACATTTTTCTAAAAAAATAAGATAAATTGAATTAAGAAGTCGCTTGAAATTTAGGCGGCTTGTATTTTGTAATAGAATATTAGAAAAAAACACTTGCACATATCAACATAATATGGTAAAATATAGATATTGAAACAATTAAACATTTAAAACCTTTAAAGGAGGAGAATATCATGGACAAAAATGAGAAGAAGCGGATAGTAAAAGTTTTAGCAGGTGGCGTGGTGTATGCGGCAGCAACGATTAAAAGTCAGAACGTTATAAAAGAGAAAGTAACTCGGCAGCCTCATAAGGACATTGCAGTGCAGTTGTCCAATACATTTTGGGCAATCTGCTACACATTGTATTCTTACTATTTTGTAGGCAAAAAAGAATAATGATATTTAAACAAAGTGGACTAGTTAATTCTAGTCCTTTTTGTGTGTTGAAAGAGAAAATATATAAAAAGTATTTAAAATAGTAGTAAATTATGCTGTGGAATAAAAGGAATATTCACAGCACACGGAAGCTCCATAGAAGATATAAAACTAAATCCGGAATTAAATAAATTAATAGAAAATTATTGTTTTGAGAGAATAATATTTTTGAGTGATAAAAATGAAAAATGTGGAATAGAGAAAATATATGGACTAAATAAAGGAGAAAAAGTGTATGTACAAATAAAGTCAGATGAAAGTATTTACAAATACTAGAAAAAAATTAATAAACAAAAAGAATGGAAAATAATTTTTGCATTCTTTTTTGTTCTAAAACAAAATCTACTTGAATATAATTAATATAGAAAATGTAAAAAGGACAAGGTAACAAATATGCAAATAATAAAATATCTAACATTAATATTAATTTTATCGTTAACATCATACATAGGAATACTAATTTCAAAAAAATATTTAAACAGAGTAAAAGATTTAAAAGAAATGAAAAATGCACTAAATATGTTTAGTACCAAAATAAAATTTACATATGAGCCAATTCCACAAACGTTTAAAGAAATATCACAAAAAACAAAACCAAATATATCGAATATCTTTAAAAGTGCATATGAAAAAATGAACACTGGGCATGCAGGAAAAGCGTGGGAAGAAGCTTTAGAAGAGTCAAATACAAATATGACAAAAGAAGATATAGAAGTATTAAAAAACCTAAGTAATTTACTGGGAAAAGTAGATATAGAAGGACAAGTAAATGAGGTAGAATTAGTAGAAAATTTTTTAGACACACAAATAGAAATTGCCGAAGAAGAAAAACAAAAATATGTAAAAATGTATAAAACATTGGGGGTAACAATAGGACTAGCAGTAGTAATAATATTAATATAGAAGTTAGAAGTTGGAGGTTAGAAGTTAGAACTATGGTAAAAGCTTCGAAGAAAATTCTATAAATCCAACCTCCAACCTCTAACTTCCAACTTCGAATCTTTATTTAAAGTGCTAAATAGAAAAACTATTAATAATATAAGAAAATAGAAATTTGAGAGGTATACATATGGATATAAACTTATTATTCAAAATAGCAGCAATAGGAATATTAGTTGCTGTACTACATCAAGTACTAGTAAGAGCAGGAAGAGAAGACCAAGCAATGATGACAACCTTAGCGGGTTTAGTAATAGTACTAACAATGGTTATAAAAGAAATAAGTACATTGTTTGATACGGTAAGAACAATATTTGGGTTGTAAAGAGAAGTAATAAATTAAGAATTAGAAAAATTGTAGGGGTCGCCGCCTTCGGCGACCCGTGCTCCAGCGAAATTGCTTAAATTAACATACAGAAATTAGGATAATTTCTTCGAAGAGCGGGTCGCCGAAGGCGGCGACCCCAACAGCAAAAGAATTTAAACATATACTGAGAGAGGGGCAAAATGGATATCATAAAAATCATAGGAATACGGCTTAATTGCCTTGATTATAATAATAATTCTAAAACAATATAAACCAGAATTTGTTATATATGTATCACTTATTGCAGGAGCATTAATACTTGGAATTATACTTAATAAAATATCTGGTGTAGTAGAACTTTTAACTAATCTTGCTAATAAAACTGCTATTAATAATCAATTTTTAACATTACTTATAAAAATCACAGGAATAGCATTTTTAACAGAATTTGCAGTAAGCATATGTAAAGACTCGGGAGAAACAGCAATTGCAAACAAAATGGATATGGGAGGAAAAGTAGTTATTGTTTCTATGTCTATTCCGATTATATCGGGGCTGTTGGAAACGATAATAAAGGTGTTACCATAAGAATTTTATAATTAAATATGTATGTAAGGAGATTAAGCTAACGCATAACTTATGTGTAACTCGCTTTGCTCGAACAGCTAAGAAATAATCTCCCCTACAACTCAAATAATATCCTTAATAATAAAAGGAGTTCACAAATGAAAAAAATAATTCTAATTTTTGCACTAATCATTTTTCTACTATTTCCAACGCTCACTTATGCACAAGAAGTAAGCCAAGACGAAATCATATCTTCACAAAAAGAAGTTTTAAATATTCCTAAATTCATAAACGAATCAAAAAAATATACAGAAGATGTATTTGGAGATGTGGATTATGGAAAACTTTTAAATTCAGCTATAACAGGAAATGTAGATAATAAACTATTAGGCAAAAGTATATTAAACTTAATAGGAAAAGAGACGGCTGTATCTATTAGAGTAATAGCAAGCATTATGGTAATAGTTATAATACATAGTGTACTAAAAAGTATAAGCGAAGGCTTAGAAAATCAAGGAATTACACAAATAACATACTATGTTCAGTACATATTAATAGTAACTTTAATAATGACAAATTTTGCAGATGTAGTAACTATGGTAAAAAGTTCTATTAATAATTTAGTAAGTTTTTCTAATTGCTTAGTGCCACTTCTTACTACTTTAATGTTAAGCACAGGAAGTATAGCATCAGTAAATTTACTGCAACCAATTTTACTATTTCTTATAACTTTTATAGGAAATTTCATAAATGCTGTAATAATTCCAGTTGTATTAGTTTCAACATCACTTTCTATAGTTTCAAAAATATCAGATAAAATACAACTAGATAAACTGGCAAAATTTTTTAAATCTAGTGTAGTATGGGTATTAGGAGTAGTACTTACGTTATTTGTAGGTTTACTTTCATTAGAAGGAACGCTTCGGAAGCAGCGTAGATGGAATAACAGCCAAAACTACTAAAGCAGCAGTTGCAAACTTTATACCAGTTGTAGGAAAAATATTAGGAGATGCAGTAGATTCAGTAATAGGTGCTACAACAATACTAAAAAATGCAGTGGGGATAGTTGGTGTAATAGTAATATTAGGAATATGTATAGTTCCAATTATAAGGTTAGTACTTTTAATGACAACATATTATATAGGCTCAGCCATTTGCCAGCCAATAGCAGATAAAAAAATAATAGACCTACTTTCACGGTATAGGCGATACTTTTAAAATTTTACTTGCAGTAATTACAACTGTATCAGTAATGTTAATAATAGGTACAACCCTAGTTATTAAAATATCAAATAGTGGACTTATGTATAGGTAAAAAATAATGGATATTTCGCATTGTTAAATTTCGGAACTTACCACATCCTTTGTGCCACATAAATTAGAAAGGAAATAAAAATGGAATTTATAACTTTGTGGGTCCAAGAAATAATTATAGCTGTAATAATTGGAAGTATTATAGAAATGTTACTTCCAAATGGAAATAGTAAAAAATATATAAAAGTAGTAATAGGTGTATATATAGTATTTAGTATAGTTTCGCCAGTTATAAGCAAATTTACTAGAAGTGAACTTAAATTAGATTCTATTATTGATATAAATAAATATGAAGATAAAATTGCTAGTTATGAGATAGAAACTAAAAATTTAGAAAATATCAATAATTCCAATATAAAAGAAGTATATATTCTAAACTTAAAAAAAGACATTAAAGCAAAAATAGAAGACAAAGGTTATATTGTAAATAGTATAAAAATAGAAATAGAAAATACTGATGAATATAAGGTTAAAAATATAAATATTACTTTAAGTAAAAGAGAAAACAAAAAAGAAGAAACAGAAGAAAAAAATATAAATGAAATTGAAAAAGTAAATATCGAAGTAAAAATAGAAAACAGCACTACCAAAGAAACAACAGAAATGATAAGACTAACAAAAAAAGAAATAAACGAAATAAAAGATTACATATCTTCAGTATATGAAATAGATAAAAAAGATATAAACATAAATTAAAACAAAAATTGTAGCGGGTCGCCGCCATTGGCGACCCGTAGCTCCAGAGAAAATGCTTAAATTAACATAGAATTTTAGGGTAATTTCGTAGAAAAACAGGTCGCCCAAGGGTGAACCCCACACAATGAGGTATGACCAAATAACTAAAACGTAGAGCAAAAATGGCTCGGAAAGGAATAATATGTTAAAAGAACAAATGAATAAAATTTTAAATATTTTCAAGAATAACGAAGGAAATAATAAAAAGAAAATTGAAAATTTGGTAGTGTTCGTAATTATTCTAATAATTACAATAATAGTAATAAATATGATATTAAAAGATGACAAAAAAGAAGGAAAAACTGAAACTAATAGTATAGGAAAAACACTAGCTAAAACTGAGCAGCAAAATTATACAAACACAAATGATGAGCTAAAAGAAAACTTAGAAGCAATACTTTCAAAAATAGAGGGAGTAGGCAAAGCAAATGTTTTAATCACATATTCACAAAGTAGTGAAACAATTGCGATGTATAATGAAGATAGTACAAGAAGTGACACACAAGAAGCAGACTCCCGGTGGGGGAAGTAGGAAAATAAGTCAGACATCTAATAAAAAAGAGGTTATATATCAAGATAAAGATGGAGAAAAAGTACCAGTAACACAAAGTATAATAAAGCCAAAAATAGAAGGAGCAATAATAACCGCAACAGGGGCAGGGAACAGTGAGGTAAAGCTTAAAATAACACAAGCGGTAGAAGCAGCAACAGGACTTGCAACACATAAAATACAGGTATTTGAAATGAGTAAGTAGAGAGTGAGGAGGATAAAAAATGAAAAGTTTAAAAAGAAATCAAGTTATCGTTTTTGTTATAGCACTTATGCTAGTTTCAGCAGGATATTTAAGTTATACTGCAAACAATGGGGCTATTCCCACAAGTTCAGAATTTAACTCTATAGATTATGCAGGGATTGGAGATGCTAAACTGGTTAATAGTAATGCTGTGGAACAGACTAATACTAATTCTGAAAGTGCAGTTACTAATAATGAAGAAAGTAATAACAATAAAAATACTGATAATAAAAATGTAAATAATGAAGAAGCTAATAAAGAGGTAGAAAACAATAAAACTACTAATGAAACAGTTACAACAAATACAAAAAATATAGATGAATATTTTTCATCTTCAAAACTAACAAGAGACACAATGTATTCACAAATGATAGAAACATATGAAAAAATATTAGAAAATCAAAACATAGCATCAGACCAAAAAACAATTGCACAAACAGAAATAAAAAATATAAATGACTGTAAAAATAAAATTATGATATGTGAAAATTTAATAAAAACAAAAGGAATAAGTGATAGTTTAATTTTTATTAATGGAGATAGTATTAGTGTAGTAGTAAGAGCAGAAAAATTAGAACAAGAACAAATAGCACAAATTCAAAATATTATAGCAAGAGAAATGCAGGCTGAAATTAGTAATATACATATAAGCAATAAATAGAAGTTGGAGTTAGAGATTAGAAAATAGGGGAATTTTTTCAAAGAAGTTATCCTAAATCCAACCTCTAACTCCAATAAAAAAGTGGTGTAAAAAGTATGAAATAATTGGAAGAGTATACTGAATGTGGAAATACGTATTTTAAGAAGTTTGCTTTTGAAAAAATTACCAAAATTTGACTTTTTTAGTATAATATGCTATAATAAATTAGTGGCGCATGAAAAAGAAGCGTCAGGAAGGATGTTGAAAAATGGAAAATAATAGTAATAGTGCCCTGAAAATTAATCAGGTAATAGCAGTATTGACAATACTAGTAATTTTAGGCACAAGTGTACAATTATTTAATATGAAAGGAACTGAAGCACAAATTGCTAAAATTAATATACAAGAAGAAATAAAAGAAAATGTAAAAGTAGCTCAAAGCTACGAAAGAACAGCAAAAGAAGAATCAAATATACAAGAAAATAAAAATGAAGAATTAGTACCAAATTCAGAACTAGGTAGAACACAAAAAGTAACATCAAGGTCAGAAGTTAATAGAACAGAAAAAGGAAATAAGATACCACAAGCAGTAAGGAAATATAAAAAGATAGAAGAAATTACAATATCAACAAATATGGACTTAAGCGTAAGATGTGGAATATCAAAAGATGACTTTAATAAATTAATGTCAAACTTAAGAGTAGATACATCAGGTTTCTTCAAAAGAAATAGCAATACAATATATGAACTATGTGAAAAATATGAAATAAACGAAATATTTTTCTGTGGGCTAATAGCAGCAGAATCAGGATGGAACATAGCTTCAAGCCATAGAAAAGCAAACAATTATATCAGCATGATGTCAAAAGGGAAATTAATAAGATATTCATCAGAAGCAGAAGGACTAGAAGCAGCAGCAAAACTATTGAATAACAGATACTTAACTAAAGGAGGTTCTTGTTACTCTGGTAAAACACTATCAGCAGTACAAAAACGTTTTTGCCCAAACTCTAATACTTGGATTGGTTTAGTATTTGGTTGCATGAAGCAAGTAGTAAAATAAGTATATTATTGTAAAAATGCAAAACCAATAATAGAAACAATAGATGTACCATGCCCAGTATGTGGGGGAGTAGTACAAGTAAGAAAAAATAAACAATAACTTAATGGAAGAAAATTAGATGATAAAAACAAAATCACGAGAACATAAAAATTCTCGTGATTTTGTTTTCTTAGAAACAGTTGAGATAATTATACAACTATTGTACAGGATTAAGATGTAAATGTTGAATTTTCTAATTCTTCATACTCAGTCATCATTCTATTTAATTTATACTGCGTATGATCTGAGTCATAAGAGATCCAGATTTTCTCTAAAGTAACATGTTTAATAACTAATAAATTCCGCATAGTAAACTCCTTTCATTCAGTTGAATATGTGTGGATACATTAAAGTTTCTAAATAACATTATATTGTATTTTACATAATTTGTAAAGAGTTTGATGAAATTTTTATGTATATTAATATTTGCGACATTTTAACTTCTAATTTTTTTATATGTTTTTACTCGTTTTTAACTTGAAATATACCATAAAATGATATATAATAAATGACTAGAAAAAATGAGAAGTAGGAGAATAAAATGGTAGTAAATCCTGATATAATAGAAGAATTGTATGATGACGCTGGAAATGCAAGAGTAGAAAGAGCAAGGGAATATGTAAAGAAGAAAAAGGTTAAAATAAAAAAAGTAGTATATGATAGCCAAAGTAATTTTGAAATTCGCTCTCATGTATTAGGTAATTTTGATGATTATGATGTATATATAAGAGTAACTGATGGAGAAATACAAGAAGCAGACTGTGATTGTGCAGATTATAATCAAAATTTTGTTACTTGTAAACATATATTAGCAAGTATAATGGAATTTAATCAAAATAGCGACTATATTAGAATTTTTGCACCAGATAAAAATTCTAAAGATACAGATATATCAATATATAAAACTTTTAACCAAAATAGGCATAACGAAAAATACAGAGCCTTTAAACAATTAATAAACGAATTTCATCATGCAAACTATGATGAAAGACAAAATACAAATAATCAAATAATTCCACACACTATAAAATTAGAAACAAAACTAATATACAACTCATACACAAAAAGCCTAAAAATGGAGCTAAAAATAGGAAATAAAAGTATGTATGTATTAAAAAGCCTTCCAGAGTTTTATGATAGAATGATAAACGAAGAATATTACAGCTATGGAGCAAAGCTTGCATTTAAACATACAAAAGAAGCATTTGAGCAAAACTCACTTCCAATATTAGAATATGTTTTAAAATATGCCGAAATAATAAAATACGCAAATGAAGTAAGGAATAGCTATTCATATTATGGAAGTACTTTAAATGATAGGTATATAACAATATCAAATTCTGGAATAGATGAATTATACGAAGTATTTAAAGGAAAAAGTATAATATGGGAAAAAGATGGAATTGGCTCAAGTCTATTTATAAGCGATGAGAATCCAAAAGTAAAATTCTATGTAGAAGAAGTAGAAAAAAATGAATATAAAATGTATCCTAATATAGATATATATGAATATGAAATAATTAAAGGAAGAGATTTTTGCTATCTTTTAATGGATAATATACTATATAAATGTACAAAGGAATTTAAAGAAAACGAATTAAAATTATTACAAATATTTAGAACAAACTTCCAAACAGAAATAACATTTCCAAAGCAAGACTTACCAGAACTTTTCTCACTAGTATTTCCAAAAGTAAAGAAAAGTATGGAATTAGATAAGCTAAATGAAGAAGAAATAGAAAAATATATTCCACAAGACCTATATGTAAAAGTATACTTAGACTATGATAATAGAAATTATATAACAGCAGATATAAAATTTGTATATGGAGAGGAAGAGTTTAATCCATTATTAGAGCCAGAAATACAAGTAGCAAGAGATATAGCTAAAGAAGATGAAGTACTAGAGTTATTTAGAAAAGATGGCTTTATGTTAGATGTACAAAATGCAAGGCTAATACTTGCAAATGAAGAAGCAATATATAACTTTTTGGAAACTGAGGTAGAAGAATATATGCAAAAGTTTGAAGTACTAGCTACAGAAAACTTCAAACAAAAAGAAATAAGACAGCCAAAAGTAGGAACATTAGGAGTACGAATAGAAAATAATTTATTAAAAGTAGACTTTGAAAACCTAGACTTTGATATAAAAGAACTAAAAGATATTATGTCAAAATATAAATTAAAGAAAAAGTATCATAGGCTAAAAGATGGAAGCTTTATAAAATTAGAAAAAAATGAAACAATTGATTTTATAGATGGAATAATAGAAAGTATAGATATAGATTACAGCCAAATAGAAAAAGGAGAACTACGTTTGCCAGTATATAGAAGTATGTATTTAGACAGGCTACTTCAAAATGTAAAAAGCACATCTATAATAAAAAATGATGAATATAAAAATTTAGTAAATAAAATAGAAGAAAGAGAGATAAGTGGAAGCATTGAACTTCCAAAAAACTTAAATGCAGATTTAAGAGCATACCAAAAAGTAGGATATGAATGGCTAAAAGTATTAGATGAATACAAATTTGGAGGAATTTTAGCAGATGACATGGGGCTTGGAAAAACCCTTCAATTAATAGCAGTAGTACTTTCATATGTACAAGAGGAAAAAAGTCCAAAGCCAAGTATAGTAGTATGCCCAAGTTCACTTACACTAAACTGGGAAAATGAAGTAAATAAATTTGCAAAAAGCCTGCAAGCATTAGTAATAAGAGGAACTCTAAATGAAAGAAAAGAGCAAATTAGGAGTATAGCAAACTATAATATAATTATCACATCATATGATTTATTAAAAAGAGATATAGAAATATATGAAGAATTAAATTATGAATTCAAATATATAATAGCAGATGAAGCACAATATATAAAAAATAATAATACACAAAATGCAAAAGCAATAAAAAAAATAAATGCTGAAACAAGGTATGCACTAACAGGAACACCAATAGAAAACTCACTTTCAGAGCTATGGTCAATATTTGATTATATAATGCCAGGGTATTTATTTAGCTATAAAAAGTTCAAAGAAAACTATGAAATGCCAATAATAAGAGATGAAGATAATGAGCAAATGAAAAAACTAAAAATGCTAATAGAACCTTTTGTATTAAGAAGAATAAAAAGTGAAGTGCTAACAGAACTTCCAGATAAAACGATAACAGTATTAAATAACGAAATGCATGAGGAACAACAAAAAATATATATATCATATTTGCAAATTGCAAAGCAGGAAGCAATGAATGAAATAAATGCAAATGGTTTTGAAAAGAGTCAAATAAAAATATTAGCATTATTAATGAGGCTAAGACAAATATGTTGTCACCCTAGTTTGTTTATAGAAAACTACAAGGGAGAAAGCAGTAAATTAAACCAATGTACAGAGCTTATAAAAGATGCGATAGAAGCGGGGCATAAAATACTATTATTTTCAGGATACACAGGAATGTTTGATATAATAGAAAAAAGCCTAAAAGAGCAAAATATAAAATACTTTAAATTAACAGGAGCAACAAAAGTAGGAGAAAGAATAAAACTAGTAGATGAATTTAACGAAAACGACGAAATAAAAGTGTTCCTAATATCACTAAAAGCAGGAGGAACAGGATTAAACTTAATAGGAGCAGACATGGTAATTCACTATGATCCATGGTGGAATATATCAGCCGAAAACCAAGCAACAGATAGAACATACAGAATAGGTCAAAAGAAAAATGTTCAAGTATACAAACTAATAACAAAAAATTCAATAGAAGAAAAAATATACGACTTGCAACAAAAGAAAGCAAAACTAATAGACAATATGTTATCAACAAATGAAACATTTATAAATAAACTTTCTAAAGAAGATATAATGGAATTATTTAAATAGAGAGATAGGAAAGATTTGGAAAGATTTGGGACGCATCAAAAACTTTCCAAATTAGAATTTATAAACATAAAAAGTTGATAAATCAAATTAACAGTGATAATATATACTAAGTTATATAAAATGTAAGTGATAATTAGATTTTTAAAAATAATTATTTTTAAGGAGGTAAAAATGAAAATTGAGGTTAACGGTTTTTGTAAAGAAGGATTGGTAACAAAGGAAGTAGCTCAAAGGATATATGAAGAAGTAAAAAATTAAAAAATGAAACAATAGAATTAGACTTTTCAAATGTTGAAATAGTATATCTTCAATTTTTTAAGGAGTTCTTAAGTTATTATTATCCAAAAACGGAAAATATACAAATCAAAAATTTAAAAAAAATTTATGAATCATTATTACGTGAAGCACTTAGATGTTTAAGAGCAGGTAGTCTTTAGGCTACCTGCTCTTAAGGTTAATAAATAATAAAATTAGTTATTATAATTTCTTTTTTGAGCTTTTCTTGCTTTTCTGCAATCTGCACATCTTTGTGGTTCATTTGTAAAACCTTTTTCAGCATAAAAATTTTGTTCACCAGCTGTAAAAACAAATTCAGCACCACAATCTTTACAAATTAAAGTTTTGTCTTCCATAATATATGTTTACCTCCTTCTAGAAAATTTAGATTTAACAATCTTTTGAAACATTGACCCTGAAAACTAAAAGTCTAGAAGGAAATGATCTACTAAATAATTAAAAATATTGTGCCTTAATTAAAAGACATGTATATAATACCATAAAAAAATAATAAAAGCAATAGAAAAAATAGGTAACTATTCTACATTATTCGACATATCATATATTAGTTAAATATATGGAGGGATAAGCATGAGTAAATTTAGAAAAGGAGATATAGTAGGAAGAATTTCATATAATAAAGATGTAATTTTTGAAATTACTAAAATAATAAAAACAAGCAGTAATAATGAAATATGCATATTAAAAGGTATAACAGAAAGAATTGTAGCAGATAGTCCTCCAGAAGATTTGGAAATAATGGATAAAAGGATAGTTAGTAAAAAAATTAAAAGTATAGAAGATAAAATAGAAAATAGAATACAAAAATGTATAAAATGTGAAGATTATAATATAAAAAATAAAAATAAAATGTTTTACTTTTTTAATAATGGAAAAAGAGGAGAAATACAAAAAATATATACAGGTAAAATTCTGCATTTAGATGGGGACAGAAAATATAGTGAAAAAGCTGCAAAATATTATAAAAGCTTAGGGCTACAAGCAATTGTAAAAAATGTACCAGAAAATAAACAAGTGATGATGGTAAGAACACTGCTAGATAGATATAACCCAGATATATTAATCTTAACAGGACATGATGGTATGATACGAAAAGGAACTGACTTTAATAATGTATATAATTATAGAAACTCAAGACATTTTATAAATACTGTAAATGAAGCGAGAAAATGGGAGAAAACAAAGGGAAGAAATCTGGCAATTTTTGCAGGAGCATGCCAAAGTTATTATGAAGCAATAATTTTAGCAGGTGCAAATTTTGCATCATCACCTAAAAGAATAATGATAGATTTTATAGACCCACTAATAGTAGCAGAAAAAATTGCAATAACAGATTCTAATAAATATTTAAGAATTGAAGACATAGAAGAAGAAATAAGAGAAGGAAGAGCAGGAGTAGATGGTGTAGGAAGCCTAGGGAAGAGGATAATAATGAATAATGAAAAGTGAATAGTGAATAGTGAATAGACCTATGTACTAAAGTAGTCTTCTTGTTGCATAGAAAAAATAAATTTAATAAGTATGGGCGATTACCAATCGCCCGTTCGTCGAAGAAACTACCTAAAGGTAACTTATATTTTGAGAAATTCCATTGAATTCACGGGAGATTGATAATCGCCCCTACATAAGAGATAATTTTATAATACCAATTGTAATAAAAAAGAAATGATATTGTAATAGAAATGTAACAAAACCGCGAAATCATTGAAACCACTAACTTACCCCGCTTTGACTTTTTTGATATGTTTTGACAAAATACTATACTTGTGATAGAATAAGCCTATCTTAAGGGAGTAGGTGATAAACATGATTTGTAGAAGTGATATAGCAAATCTAAAATCAGATATTGGAGAAATGATAGGACAAAAAATTATTGTTAAAGGTTCTTTAGGAAGAAATAAGAACTTTGAAAAAGAGGCAATTATAGAAAAAGCCTATCCTAATATTTTTGTTGTAAAATATGAAGAAAACGAAAGAAATGTTACCTATAGTTATACAGATATACTAACGAAAACAGTACAAGTAGATGTATTTGATGGTGAAAATTATAACCCATTAATTATAAATGGAGCTACTACAAAGGTATAGAAATTAAAAAAATTCCTAAGTTTAGGAATTTTTTTTTATTTAATCAATATACTTTAGAAGTAATATAATATAAAAGGAGGTATATTAAATGTCAGTGGAGGCAAATAAAGAGACTCTATGCATAAATCAAATTATAGGGCAAAAAATAGATTCAGCCATAATAGAAGAGGATTTTGTAGTTCCAGATATAAAACCAGATATAATAAATACAGTAAGTACAAATGGAACAGTGTGCATTTATAAAAAAGAAGTTATGGATGGAAAAATAAAAATTGATGGATGTATAAATGCATATGTTATGTATTTAGCAGATGATGAACAAAGCCAGATAAGAAGTATGAATACTAATTTAGATTTTTCACAAACAATAGATTTCAAGGACTTAAAAGAAGGTATGACAGTAAAAAGTAATATTAGTATAAAGTCGATAGAGTGTAGAGTATTAAACGGAAGAAAAGTAAATGTAAGAGCTATATTAGATATAGACTTAAGAGCATATTCAAATGAAGAGTTAGAGTTTATGAAAGAAGTAGAAGGAATAGATGATATTCAATTATTAAATGAAAATTTTAGTGTTAATTCTTTGCTAGGTATAGGAAGTACAAAAATATATGCAAAAGATACAGTAGTAATAGATAATATTGATGAAATTGCAGAAATTATGAAAGTAAATGTAGATATACAAAATAAAGAAACCAAAATAAGCTATAATAAAGTTTTAATAAAGGCAGACCAAATAGTAAAAATAATGTATTTAAGTACAGATAACAGAATATGTACAAAAGGAGCGTTGGTTCCAATAATGGGATTTATAGATATGCAAGATGTAAATGACGAAAATATTTGTGAAGTAGAATATGAAATACGAAATATACTAATAAAACCAAATAGCTCAGAAGAACATTCTATATATGTAGAAATAGAAAATGATGTAACATGTACTACATATCAAAATAAAAACTTAAATGTAATTCAAGACTTATATAGTCCAACAATCAACTTAGCATATAAACAAAAAATGATAAAAACAATGTCTGGAAAAAATGTAATAAAAGATGTATGCCCTGTTAGGGAAAAACAAGTAATACCAGAAATAGGTAATAATAAGATATATGATGTAGATATAAGGCCATATATATTAAGTCAAAATATAATAAATGACAGAATAGTTTATAATGGAGAAATGGAATTAAAATTTATATTTGGAGAAGAAACTATATCAAAGTTAGAAGCAAAAACAATAATAATACCATTTGAATATAATATGAATTCACCAGGAATTAGTAGTAATTCAAAAATAGATACATCATTAGAAGTAACAATGCAAGACTTTGTAATAATGCCAGACCAAAGTATAGATATAAAAATAGACTTACAATTTGTAGCAAATAGTTTCAAAAATGAAGAATTGAGTGTAATACAAGAAATAAATATAGAAGAAAATAGAGAAAGCGAAAGATATAGTATAATAATATATTTTACAAAGTCACGGAGATACTTTATGGAAAATAGCCAAAAGGTTTAGAAGTACAGTAGAAGCAATAAGTACCTTAAATGGAATAGAAAACGAAAACAATATACAAATAGGAGAGCAATTATTCATTCCAATGTCTATGTAGAAGTTGGAAATTGGATGTAGGGGCACCGTTTGTGGGAATACCACATTGGCAATGACAGCACTGTGCCCTTTTGTTCTAGTATAGGAAAAATCGATTTCAAATGTAGGGGCACGAGGCACCGTGCCTTTTGTTCTTGAATAGGAAAAATCAACTTTTGTAGAGTAGCCACTTGCTTGTTTTGTATATCTTTTTCTGTACTTCAAGCCTGCGAAAAAGTATATACAAAACGTTGGGCGTCTGTGGCGAATAATTTAACACGCAGTGTGGCGAAGCCACCTTTGTTTAATAAGAAAAATAAATTTTAAATGAACTAAAAAATAAATATACTAATATAATAATAAAAAGGAAGGTAAAATATGGATAAAATTTATTCTAGAAAGCGCTTAAATTTACCAAAACTAAATATTAGTATATTTAATAAAAGTAATGTTCCTAATAAAAATGAAATATATAAAATTTTAAAAATACTAATCATTATGCTAATTGCAATAATAACCATGAATAAAATGATAGAAGCTATAACTCCAATAATGGATAAACAATGTAAAACAAATGCAAAGATGATAGCTACAAAAATATCAAATGAGCAAGCAACAGTTGTAATGTCAAATTATGATTATGATGATCTATGTAATATAATAAAAGATAGTAATCGGAAATATTGCAATGATAAGTGCAAATGTAATAACAGTAAATGAAATAATATCAGATGTAGCAATAAAAATACAAGAGGAACTAAGCAAAGTAGAAAATAATAGCTTTAATATAAAACTAGGAAGTTTAACAGGAAGCAAAATCCTTGCAGGAAGGGGACCAAATGTAAAAGTACAAATAGACGTAATAGGAGACTTAGACACAGACTTAAGATCAGAGTTTTTATCAAAAGGAATAAATCAAACACTACACAAAATGTATTTACAAGTAGAATGTAATGTAACAATACTAACACCATTTAAAACAATAGAAGAAAAAATAACAAACCAAGTACTACTAGCAGAAGCGGTAATAATAGGAACAACACCAAATACTTATTATAACTTTGATGGAGTTGATAAAAGCAATGTAATAGATGTAATAGAATAGGAAAGATTTGGGATGTGGGACAGGAAAGATTTTAGACACGTCCAAAATCTTTCCTGTCCCACGTCCAAAATCTTTCACATTATTTATAAAGTAATTTAATTCTATTACCGCTTTTAGAAATAAATCCTTCATCTATTAAATTCTTAAGTTCTCTCATCATTGCGCTTCTATCTACACTCAAATAATCGGCTAAGTTTGTTAAAGTAAAAGGCAGAGTAAAGGATTTGCTAAAATCTTTACTAGAAAGTATTGAAAAATATGTTAGTAATTTTTCTCTAATTGTTCTTTTTGATAAAACCTCTATTCTTGTATTTTGATGAATTGCGTTTTTTAAAGTTAACTCTAATATATTACTAGATAAAGTATTATGAAATTTACAATTTTGTTTACATTTTTTATAAATATCATCATGTAATAGAAATAATACATCACAATCAGTAGTAGATATTACAGTAAGCTCATTATTAGTATGTACAGGGTAAAAAGCTTCTCCAAAAATATCGTTTTCATTAAATTTATCTACAATATCTTTATTTCCATTTAAATCATATCTAATTAAATCAGCTGTTCCATTTATTATAATACATATTTGATTTCTTTTTTGTATATATGTAGTAATAGTTTCATTTTTTACAAAATGCTTTTTTTGAACTCTAGAGCAACCACTCTGAATATTATTTATCAAATCAAAAGTATCAGACATATAATCCCTTCTTTCATAATATAGTAAAAATTAATTTTAAGATGTAGGGACGATTAACAATCGCCCGTGTAGCGAAGCCACTTTTGTTCTATATAAATATAAATTTGTCAAAAAATACATCTTTAATTTATGTAAATATTATACCCTGAAAATATCTAAAAATCAACATTTTTTGACAAATTTGTTTTGTAATATAATTGTAATATTTGCTATAAACACTGAAAACAGTGGACTATGGAAATTTAAAAAAATATTTTTTTAAAAAGTTGCAATTGCAACAGAAAGATTAAAAACTTACTGTATAATAAAGACATACTAAAATTTACAAGAATAAAATTTTCTAAGTGGCAAAGCCACATAAGAAAATCTAATTCTTCCATAACCATCTTCTAAGGAAACTCATCTTCTTCACTTTGTTACGCATAAGTTATCCGTAAAGTCATTTCATTCCTAACGGCTAACTTAGAGCTATCGTAGATGATTTTCCTAAGAATATAAAAAAATAGGGGGGAACAAAAAATGAAGGTAATAAAAAGAGATGGACGAGCTGTCGATTATAACAAAGAAAAAATAGTTATAGCAATTGAAAAAGCAAACAAAGAAGTAAAGCCAAGAGAGAGAGTAACAAAAGAAGAAATTAAAGAAATAACAAAGTATATTGAAGAACTAGACAAAAAAAGAATTTTAGTTGAAGATATACAAGATATAATAGAAGAACAACTTATGGACATGAAAAAATTTGAGCTTGCAAAAAAATATATGATTTATCGTTATACAAGAGCATTAGTTAGAAAATCAAATACTACAGATGAATCAATATTAGGACTAATAAAAAATCAAAATAAAGAATTATTAGAAGAAAACTCAAATAAAAATGCAGTACTTGCTTCAACACAAAGAGACTACATTGCAGGTGAAGTATCAAAAGACTTAACAAAAAGAATTTTATTACCTGAAAAAATAACAAAAGCACATGAAGAAGGAATCCTTCATTTTCACGATATGGACTATTTCCTACAACCAATATTCAACTGTTGCCTAATAAACATAGGAGATATGTTAGACAATGGAACAGTTATGAATGCTAAACTTATAGAAAGACCAAAAAGTTTTCAAGTAGCATGTACAGTAATGACACAAATAATAGCAGCAGTAGCTTCAAACCAATATGGTGGTCAATCAGTAGATGTAAGTCACTTGGGAAAATATATAAGAAGTAGTTATGAGAAATTTTTAGAAGAACTAAAAGAAGAATTTGGAAAAGAACTAAAAGAAAAAGAACTAGAAAAAATTGCTAAGTTCAGACTAAAAAAAGAAATATCAGCAGGAGTTCAAACAATTCAATATCAAATAAATACATTAATGACAACAAATGGGCAATCACCATTCGTAACATTATTTTTAAACTTAAAACAAGATGACCCATATATAGAAGAAAATGCTATGCTTATAGAAGAAATTTTGACACAAAGATATAGAGGGATAAAAAATGAAAAAGGTGTATATGTAACACCAGCATTCCCAAAACTAATATATGTACTAGATGAACACAATTGCCTAAAAGGTGGAAAATATGATTATTTAACAAAACTTGCTGTAAAATGTTCATCAAAGAGACTATACCCAGACTACATTTCAGCTAAAAAAATGCGTGAAAATTATGAAGGAAATGTATTTAGCCCAATGGGATGTAGAAGTTTCTTAGCACCATGGAAAAATGAAAAAGGAGAATATGTATTCGAAGGAAGATTTAACCAAGGTGTAGTAAGTATAAACCTACCACAAGTAGGAATTGTAGCAGATGGGGACGAAGAAAAATTCTGGAAAATATTAGACGAAAGACTAGAACTATGTAAAGAAGCATTAATGTGCAGACATTATGCATTATTAGGAACACTTTCAGACACATCACCAATTCACTGGAAATATGGAGCAATAGCTCGTATGGGTTCAGGAGAGAAAGTAGATGACTTACTAAATAGTTGTTATTCAACAATTTCATTAGGATATATAGGAATATATGAATTAACAAAATTAATAAAAGGAGTATCACATACAACTGAGGAAGGACATGATTTCGCAATAAAAGTAATGAAACATTTAAGAGAAACAACAGACAGATGGAAAAAGGAAACAGGTTTAGGTTTCGCATTATATGGAACACCAGCAGAAAGCCTATGCTACAGATTTGCAAAAATAGATAAAGAGAAATATGGAGAAATAAAAGACATAACAGACAAAGGATACTACACAAATTCATATCATGTAGATGTAAGAGAAGAAATAGATGCATTCTCAAAACTAACATTTGAAAGTGAATTCCAACAGATATCATCAGGTGGAGCAATATCATATGTAGAAATACCAAATATGAGGCACAACCTAGAAGCACTAGAAGACCTAGTAAAATTCATATATGAAAATATACAATACGCAGAGTTCAATACAAAATCAGACTATTGCCATGTATGCGGTTTTGATGGAGAAATAATAATAAATGACAATGTAGAATGGGAATGCCCAAACTGTGGAAACAAAGACAAAAACAAAATGAATGTAACAAGAAGAACATGTGGATACTTAGGAGAAAACTTCTGGAATGAAGGCAAAACAAAAGAAATAAAATCAAGAGTATTACATTTATAATGAGAAGTGAGAGGTGAAAAGAGGGAGGAGAGAAAATAGGAATGTAGGGGCGATTATCAATCGCCCGATCTTCGAAGAAACAACCCTATAATCTAACCTCCAAATTCAAACATCCAACCAACGAAGGAGGCTAAAAATGAACTACGCAAAAATAAGAAAATGTGATGTAGCAAATGGGCCAGGAGTAAGAGTATCATTATTTGTAAGTGGATGTAATCATCAATGCAAAAACTGCTTTAACAGGGAAGCATGGGACTTTAGCTATGGAGAAAAATTTACAGAAAAACAAGAAGAACAAATAATAGAAGACTTGAAGCCAGAATATATAACAGGTTTAAGCTTATTAGGAGGAGAACCATTTGAGCAAACAAACCAAGAAGGTTTAGCTCCACTAGTAAAAAAAGTAAAACAAACCTATCCAGACAAAAAAATATGGTGCTATACAGGATTCACATTTGATAAACAAATATTAGGCCAAATGGTAAAAGAAGAACATAGAGAAACAACAAAGGAAATGTTAGAAAATATAGATTACATAGTAGATGGAAGATTTGTAGAAGAACTAAAAGACCCAAAACTACAATTCAGAGGTTCAGCTAATCAACGTATAATAGATGTAAAGAGAAGCCTAGCAGAAAATGATGTTATACTATGGGACGGATTAAATAAAGATATAAGATAAAAGAAAGCCCGAAAAAGCTAAAAACTTTTTCGAGCTATTTTTATTGAATATTAAAAATCGACTTTTAAGAATACATTTCACGTTGTAGGGGTCGCCACCTTATCAAGCGACCCGCGCGGCGAAGCCACCTTTGTTTTAGTATAGGGAAAATCAACTTTAAATTATAGGCACGGCTATTACCTCGTCTATGCAGCAAGACCACTTGTATTATATATATTATATAATAGAGGTATTCATGATATTGTTCTATTTCAAAGGAAATTAAAATTGACAAAAGTAATATAATTGTGATAAAATAACTTTGAAATTTTTGTAACTCTACTTTTTGTAATTACAAGGAGGGAAAATATGAAATTTGAAAAACTAATCACTTTATCAGAAGATATTCGGAAAAATGAATTTTATGAAGATGTTATTTTTAAAGAAGGAAAAAGTAAATTAAAAGAATTTATGTCCAATTGGACTAGAAAGTTACAAAGTTATAAGCAAATAGATATGCAAATTACAATAAAGAAATTCAAGGATTTGCTAATTCCAATAGGAGAAATTGTATTTCCTATAGAAATTGATTATGTTTTTAGTGGAAAATCTAGACTAGATGCAAATTTTACAGATAATGAAGGAAAATGCTATTATATAATGATTAATTTATATAGCTATAAAGAAGTAAATACTTATATAGTAGGCAGAAGAAATAGTAAAATAGAGCTATTAATAGATAGAAACTATACTTTAGAAATTACTACAGAAAAAATAAATTTAATAGAAACAGGCTTATTAAAGTTAAAAGAAGATGGAACAAATACTGATGAAACAGTAACGTTCTATTATAACTATGAAAATAATACTACAGAAGCAAAACTAAAGTCATATTCATCTAATAGAAGACTAAAAATTCAATATAAAACAATGAATTCAGAATTCGATAAAAAAGTCGCAGGATTTTTATTTTCCATTAATGAAGAACACTGGTATTACTATAATGTTTACCCAATATTAGAATGGATAACAAAAAGCTTAGAACAAAATATATCAATTTCTATAAAAACAGAAGTAGACAAAGAAGTATACTCAGAAATAGAAGTAGTAGAAGGAATAGTGCATAAGTATACAAGAACAGAAATAGTAAATGAGGGAGAAATGCACATAATAAAAGTAATTTTCGCTAAAAATTTAAATGAATTTTTAGAAGAGAATAAGTAATATTAAAATAATAAAAAACTCGGAAATTCCGAGTTTTTTATTATTTTATCTCTTAGAAAATTGTGGTGCTTTTCTAGCTTTTTTAAGACCGTATTTTTTTCTTTCTTTCATACGTGGGTCTCTTGTTAAGTATCCATTTGATTTTAAAGTAGGTCTAAATTCACTATTAGCTTCATTTAATGCTCTTGCTATACCATGACGGATTGCTCCAGCTTGACCTGTGAAACCTCCACCAACAACTTTAGCAATAACATCGTATTTAGCTGATGTGTTAGTAGCAGTTAATGGTTGTCTTACTATAGTTTTTAAAACTTCTGTACCAAAGTATTCATCAATACTTTTACCATTTATTGTAACTACGCCAGAACCTTCTACTAATCTAACTCTAGCGATTGATTTTTTTCTTCTACCTGTACCATAAAATACATTTTTTACTGATTTTGCTTTAGCCATATTATTTTACCTCCCAAACTTCTGGTTTTTGAGCCATGTTTTCATGTTCACTACCTGCATAAACTCTTACTTTTTTAAGCATTTGTCTTCCTAAGCTATTGTGTGGAAGCATACCTTTTATTGCAAGCATCATAGCTCTTTCAGGTCTGTTTTCCATCATAACTCTTGCAGTTGTTTCTTTCATTCCACCAATATATCCAGAATGATGTCTGTAAACTTTTTGATCTAATTTTTTTCCTGTTAAAACTGCATCTTTACAATTTAATATAATAACATGATCTCCAACATCCATATGTGGTGTATAAGTTGGTTTGTGTTTTCCTCTTAAAATTACCGCAGCTTCTGTTGCTACTCTACCTAGTGGTTTATTAGCAGCATCAATTATATACCATTTTCTTTCAATTTCATTTTTCTTTACACTATATGTAGTATTATTCATGGTAAAAATACCCTCCATTCATTATTTTATTATTATATTTATGAAACCACCTAAGTAAACTACCGGGGAGAAGTTACTTAAATTGGTAACATTTTCTTAATTCGCTATATTATTCTAATATAAATAGTGAAAAAAGTCAATAAAAAACTAGAAATTTTGGAAAAAAACTTATGCCTTACATAAAGCAATGCTGATATATAAGTATGTTGATAGGTTAGTATACCTGTTTTAATATAGTAGGATACTATTACTTTAATGTTGATTGTTAAAATATATTGACAAAGCATAAAAATTAAATTATAATACTAAACATAAACTGTTAACTTTCCTTGCTCTTTTATAGAAGGATAATTATCCAAATAATAAGGAGGAATAAATATGGGAACTGTTGTAACTCTAGAAATTGATGAAAGAATACCAGCACAAGTGGAATTATTTAAAGAATTAGTTTTAGAAACTTTAAAAACAACGAACTTAGAGCCTAAAAAAGCAAAAATGCTAAATAATGTGATTAAAAAAGTTAAAAATGTTAACGTATCAAGTCCAAAAGGACTAAATAGGCTGGAACTGTTAGAGAACTTAGGAAGCGCTATAATAAAAGATGACAATGAGTCTGCTATTTTTGCAGCAATGCTATTAGAAGATGTAAGAATGACAAAATGGTTAATAGAAATAGGTACAGATATAGAATTTAATGATAACTTACTTATATGTTGTGCATCAGAGAAAGGAAAAACAAAAATTGTAAAGATATTAATAGAGGCAGGCGTCGATGTGACAGTTAACGATAATACACCAATAAACATGGCAGTATTGGGTGGATATATAAAAATAGTAGAAATGTTAATAAAAGCAGGTGCTGATGTAACACCAAAAATTATTAGAAAAGCAGAATTATGGACTCGTTATAATCGTACTAAAATAATAAATGTTCTTAAACAGCAAATTAAATAATATATTATTAAAGTAATTACTATTATGGCGACATAGAAAACCTGAAATAATTGAATTACTATTTTATATATTAACTATTTTGAAGTATGGTATTTGTGATTGATGAAAGGAGTAAAAAGATATGATTAATAAGTATTCTTTTGAAAATGGAAAAATTTATGAAAGACCAGAGTACATACGTTATGAAATAGAACGTGACATACGGAACGGAAAGTACTATATACCGTTAATGCCAACTGAGAAGGTACGCGAGCTATTCTTTTTAGAACATGGTAGCAAAGATGAAAATCAGGAAGAAAAGGTATCAGAGTTTTCAAAACAGCATGACAATGTGATAAAACGCTTAATTAAGTTCTTTATAGGAAAATCTAAGAAGTTAGCCACTAACAAAGAACAAGAAACATCAAAAAATGAAAACCGTAGAAAAGTTATAGAAGAGCTTTCTAAACAGTATATTGAGCAACATACAAAATGCTTAAATGAAGTTTTTAGACAGCATTATAGAAAGACTATTATTTATAAAGAAAAACAAAACATTACTGTATATTCAAAGTTACCCCTTTCGGATATGCAGGTATATGCTATTTCGCAATCTTATAAGAACACAGGACCTGATAAAACGCGAGAAGACTTTGTATGGTATTTTGAAAGGTATTATTCTGAATTTGATGACATTAGAAGTATTGAAAATAGAATTAGTCTTTATGATTATATTGATGATTATCTACTTATTATTCTTGATGTTAATCCTGAAGAACTAGGATTTGACCCTACTGTTATTAAAATGACGAAATTCTTTAATGTTAAAAAAGATAATGGACAATATCAAACTACAATTAAGGCATATACTGATTTTGATATTATTGTTAACTCTGAAAAACGTATTTCTATTGATGAAGTTATAAGTATTTCAAATGCATTTAGAAAAGCTAATTCATGTATAGGAGAATGTGAAGAAGGTGTGTCATGTAGTGAATTTATAAGTGCATTAAAAAATATAGGATGTTCCATAAATATTAAATCATATAAGTACTATAGTGGCTTTTTAACAATTGAATTTGAATAATTTTAATCGGGTTTAAAGCTATATTTAAAGAGGATACCTAATTTTGTAGGTGTCCTCTTTAAATATAGCTTTAAAAGTAAAGCCAAAAATTAGATACTAAAAGAAGTAATAAAATGATATGTTCAATAAATTACAAACTTATTATAGTGAATTATATATGTCAAAATCGATTTTAAATTATATACCGTAGAGGCACAGGGCATCGTGACTTGGGCTCAGTATTTTAGTAGATTATTAAATTCTGCAATAAGCCTTCGAAGAACGGATCGCCGAAGGCAACGGTCCCTATAGATTATTTGTTCAAAAATTTTAAAAAACTGTTGTAAAAAATTCATTTATTGATATAATAAGAAACAAGGTAAGAAAATTTTTAGGAGGAAAAATAGTTATGGTAAAGAAAGTAGCAATACTTGCAAATGGTGGAGATGTTTCAGGGTTTAATGCTGTTATAAGAGCAATTGTAAAAACTGCTGAAAGTAATAATATTGAATGTTATGGATTTATAGATGGATATAGAGGTCTACTAAAAAACGACTATATAAAATTAAGTAGCACTGATAAAGCATCAGGAATACTTCAAAAAGGTGGTTCAATAATATCTTCTTCAACAAATGCAAATGTATTCCATTATAAAATAGTAGATGAAAATGGAAATGTGGAGTACAAAGACCTATCAGATAAATGCATTCAAAATGTAAAAGAAGATGGATTTGACTGTATATTTACACTAGGAGGAGATAGTACACAAAAATGTGCAAGAGACCTTTCTTTAAAAGGAATAAATGTTATAGGAGTGCCAAAAACAATAGATAATGATGTGGCATGTACAGATATAACTTTTGGGTATAATACAGCTGTATCAGTTGCAACAGAAGCATTAGACAGACTTCATACAACAGCAGAAACACATAATAGAATAATGGTATTAGAAGTAATGGGAAGAGAGGCTCGGGTGGATAGCATTAGAATCTGCAATAGCAGGAGGAGCAGATGTAGCATTAATTCCAGAAATTCCATATGATATAAATAAAGCAGCAGAAGCAATAAAAGAAAGGCAAAAATTGGGAAAGAACTTTAGCGTAGTAGTAGTTTCAGAAGGAGCATTTCCAAAAGGTGGAGAAATATCAGTGTCAGATGAAAGAACTGGAGGAGAAGGAGTAATAAATATTAAACTTGGAGGTGCAGGAGAAAAAGTTGCAAAAGAGTTAGAAGAATTAACAGGACTAACAGCAAGATGCACAGTATTAGGATATATGCAAAGAGGAGGAACACCAACAGCATATGATAGAGTACTTTCTACAAAATATGGTTCAAAAGCAATGGAACTAGCTATTCAAGGTAAGTTTAATGTTCTTACAGTAATAAAAAAAGGTAAATTAGACTCAGTTTCACTAGAAGATGTAGTTGGAAATAATAAAGAAATAGGAGCCATTCAAGATGGAACACTAGGAAATGTAAAAATAGTTACTATGGATGATGACTTAGTAACAACTGCTAGAAATATTGGTATTAATTTAGGAGATTAATAAATAAAAACAATAATATTAAAAAGTTTATTTTTAATTATGTTTAAAACTAAAAAAATATTGTTTACTATAGAAAAACAAAAGGGTACAGTGGTGTCATTGCTAATAGGGTATTCCCACAAACGGTGCCCCCGACAACGTAAAATTTCATTTTTTCTATACTACAAAAAAGGCGGGGATAAGTTTTTCCCCGCCTTAAGGTTTGTGTTTTACTGTTCACCATCGTCATCTGACAATAGCCAATTTTTAATTTTAGACTTTAACCGTTTTTCTGTTTTACGGCCTACATCATGTAAAGTGCTAACAGCAGATCTATATGTAGCTTTTACTTCATCTGGAATAGCGTCAGTGACTGTATCTTTAGCTTCTGAATATCCTCTTTTTAAAGAAGCAAACAAATCTACTTCTAAAAGTTGATTTATTTTAGAAATAAGTTCTTTTGTTTTTAATACAATCCCAACTTTAATTGAATAACACTCTTTATATGAATAACGATATGTGTTCTCATAAAGCTGTATTAAATTTAATATTTCGTCAACCATTTGAGTGTACAATGTGTATTTTTTTAGATTACCCATACAAACAGTTAACCGTATCAAATTATTAAGATCATTATTTGGATTATGTTGCTCAGACAAAGAGTCACATACATCCTGTAATTCTGTTACCAATTCTTGCAGTTCCTGTTTCATCATGCTTTTTACCTAACCTTTCATAAATTACTATTTATAGTTACTAAAATAGTATATCACATTATGTAGAATATGTCAAAACTTTTTTTTAACTCATTTTTTTAACTCATTTTTTTAGTTTAGTATTGAAAAAATATATTATTATGTTATAATGCCTATAGAAACTAGTAGATAGGAATGTAAGTGTATAATTAAACGCTTAAAAGGAGGAAACAGTATGAAAGATATTAAACTTATGGAAGTAAATGGAATACCAAGACAAGTAGAAATTAGCCCTGCTTTTATACAAGTAATCGAAGAGGTAAATAGTGTATATATAAATGCACGGTCCAAAATAATTACCAATATTCTTGATGATAGTATGAAAAGAAAAGTAACATATCAAGTAAAAGAAACTCCAAATGAAATTAGTGAAGAAATGAAATCACTAGGAATAAATATGATTGAGCTTGCGTCAGTTAATGGAATGCCAAGAAAAATAATTATTAGGAAATCCAGAATAACTAAAGTGGAGTACTATAACAATACATATCTACATAATGCTCATTCAAAAGTATATACAAATTTAACTGACAATACTAGTCAGCCTATAGTATATATAGTATCAGAAACAAAAGAAGAAATTGAAAAACAATTATAACAAATATAAAATTTGCATAAATAATTAAGTAAAAACAAGAAAATCCATTGAAAAAAATGGATTTTTTTGGTAATATATATAAAGGGTTTAGTTATGAACTCTTTATATGAAAAATAAATTCAAATTTTAAGTATATAATATTAAGAAAATAATTATAAATAATAAAAAAATGATTTATAAAAATTACTATAATTTGCAAGAAAAATTATTAATTTAAAAAGAGAATAAAGAAAGGTATGATACAATGGTAAATCTAAAAAACATAATAGCAAAAGCTATAAGCAAAGCAAGCAATATGAATGAAAAAGAATTAGAAGAATTTATAGAAATTCCTAAAGATACTTCAATGGGAGATTATGCATTTCCATGTTTTAGGCTTGCAAAAGAACTAAAAAAAGCACCACCTGCCATAGCAAATGATATAAAAGAAAAATTAGAAATAGAAGAAAAGTACATAGAAAAAGTAGAAATAGTAGGAGGCTACTTAAACTTCTATATAAATAATAATATATTAGTAGAAGAAGTTTTAAAAGAATTTGAAACTAAAAAAGAAAACTATGGCTCATCAAAAGTTGGAGAAGGAAAAAATATTGTAATAGATTATTCATCACCCAATATTGCAAAGCCATTCCACATAGGTCATTTACGTTCAACAGTAATAGGAGGAGCATTATACAATATATACAAATATTTAGGATATAATGTTACAGGAATAAACCACTTAGGGGACTATGGAACACAGTTTGGAAAATTAATAGAAGGTTACAAAAGGTGGGGAGAAGAATATAACATAGAAGAAAACCCAATTGATGAACTTACAAAAATTTATATAAGAATTAATGAACTTTGTAAACAAGACGAAAAAGTTTTAGAAGAATGCAGAAATAATTTCAAAAAACTTGAAGACGGGGATAGCTACTGCACAGAAATTTGGACAAGGTTTAGAAACTTAAGTTTAAAAGAATTTCAAAAAGTATATGACTTATTAGGAAGTAAATTCGACTCATGGAATGGAGAAGCATTCTATTCAGATAAAATGGCAGAAGTAGTAGAAAAATTAGAGCAAACAGGAAAACTAGTAGAATCAGAAGGAGCTCGTATAATTAACTTAGGTGAAGATACAGCACCATGTATTATAGGAAAAACAAATGGTTCAACAACATATGCAACACGAGACTTAGCAGCAATTTTATATAGAGCAAGAAACTACAACTTTGATAAAGCATTATATGTAACATCATATGAACAAGTACTACACTTTAAACAAATATTTGAAGTAGCAAAATTATTAGACTTAAAGGAAAAATACATAAACGGTTTAGAACATGTTCCATTTGGTATGGTAAGGCTTAAAGAACGGAAAAATGTCAACAAGAGAAGGAAACATTATAAAATTAGAAGACCTACTAAATGAAGCAATATCAAGAGCACAAAAAGTAATAGAAGAGAAAAATCCAGATTTAGAAGAAAAAGAAGAAGTTGCAAAAAAAGTAGGAATAGGAGCAGTAATATTTAACGACTTAGCAAATAATAGAATTAAAGATGAAATTTTTGACTGGGACGCAATGCTAAACTTCCAAGGAGAAACAGGACCATACATTCAATATATATATGTTCGTACAAAAAGTGTTATTGAAAAAGCAGGATATGTACCAGAGCTTAAAGATATAGATATTACAAAATTAGACGATAATCAATCAATAGAAACAATAAAAACAATATATAATTTTGAAAATATACTAAAACAAGTAACTAATAAAAATGAACCATCAATATTATCAAGGTACTTAATACAATTAAGTCAAAACTTCAGCAGTTTTTATACTGCAAATAAAATAATTACAGAAGAAAAAGAATTACAAGACGCAAGGCTATACCTGACATATGTAGTAGGAACAATATTAAAAACAGGAGCAGAACTATTAGGAATACAAATGCCAAACAGAATGTAGTAAATTAAAAATTAGAAGAAAGATAAAAAAAGATGTAGGGGCGACTATTAGTCGTCCGCCCTTCGAAGAAATTACCCAAATATCTAACCTCTAACTTCTAATAAAAAAAGGAGCAAAATGAAAACAAGAAAAATAATATTTTTAATATTAATAATCATAAACTGCATAACCATATTTCATTTTTCAAACCAAGTAGCAGGTACTTCTAGTAGCTCAAGTGGAAGAGTTGTAAACTTTGTAATGAAAGTTGTACCACAATTTAAAAACATGGAAGAACACCAAAAGGAGCATATTGCAAATGAAGTATTACAACCAATCGTAAGAAAGATGGCACATTTTTCGATATATACATTATTAGGTTTTCTAACTATGAACTTTGCACTTACATGTAAAATAGAGAATAATACATGTTATAAAGACGAGCAATGCTCGCCCCTACAATTTAAAAAGGTTAGAAACAAAAGAATATTATATAGCTGGTTATTTGGAACATTATATGCTGTAACAGATGAAATACATCAATTATTTATACAAGGGAGAAGCTGTGAATTTAGAGATATTTGTATAGATTCACTAGGAGTTTTAACAGGAATTATAGTAGCATTAACTATATTAAAAATAAAAAATAAATTAAGTAAGGAGAGAACTAGTAAAAACTAGGGGGAAAGAAAAATGAATAAAAAAGTAGAAGTATTAATGTCAACATACAATGGAGAAAGATTTTTGAAAGAACAAATAGAAAGCATTTTAAATCAAGAAGATGTAGAAATATCACTAATGATAAGAGACGATGGTTCAACAGACGGAACAATAAACATTATAAATGAAATAATAAAACAAAATAATAATGTAACTATGTATAAAGGAGAAAACTTAGGGCCAGCTAGAAGTTTTATGGACTTAATATATAATTCAAACGAAGCAGACTATTATGCATTTGCAGATCAAGACGATGTATGGGATTCTAAAAAGATAATTTCTGCAATAAATAAAATGAATGGCAAAGAAAATGAACCAACACTTTATATATCTGCCTTGCAAGTAGTAGATGAAAATTTGAATGAAATAGAATTTAGAAAAGTACAAGGTAATTTCTGCTTAGAGGGAGAAATGGTAAAGAACTTTGCTACTGGCTGTACACAAGTATTTAATAATAATTTACGTAATTTGTTAAAAAAACATAAACCAGAATTCATAGTAATGCATGACTCTTGGATAACTAGAGTATGCTATGCAGTAGGTGGAAATGTAATTATAGACGAAAACTCATACATTAAATATAGGCAACATGAGAAAAATTTAATAGGATATAAAGATGCAAAACTGAAAAAGATAAAAAAACAATATAAAATGGCATTTAAAAGAAATATCAGAATGAGAGCACAAATAGCCAGAGAATTAAAAAGTGGGTATCCAGAAGAAATAACAATAGAAGCAAATCAATTAGCAAACAACTTAATAAACTATAATTTTGATATAAGAGCAAAAAGATGGTTATTACAAAATAAGAAATTTAGAACAAATGATAACTATATTAACTTAAAAATGTTTATAGCAATAGTATTAAATAAATTCTAAAGAATGGAGAAAATTAAATGGACGAAAAAAATGTATTTATAATTGGCTCTAATGGAATACCAGCAAACTATGGTGGGTTTGAAACTTTTGTAGAAAATTTGACAGCTAGAAAAATAAGTAAAAATATAAAATATCATGTTGCATGTCTTTCAAAGAGCAATAATGAATTTGAATATAATGAAAGTAGGTGCTTTAATGTAAAAGTGCCTAATATAGGTGCAGCAAAGGCAGAATACTATGATTTAGCAGCATTAGAACGAACAATAAAATACATAAAAAAGAATAATATAAAAAATGCGACCATATATATATTAGGAACTGGCGTAGGGTTATTTATAAATATATATGTAAAAAGGTTTCATAAATTAGGTGCAAAAGTGTATGTAAACCCAGATGGTTTAGAATGGAAAAGAGATAAGTGGAATGCTATTTTAAAGAAATTTTTCAAAATATGCGAAAAACAAATGGCAAAACATGCAGACCTACTTATATGTGATTCTATAAATATTGAAAAATATATAAAAGAAGAGTACAAAAAATATAAACCAAATACTAAATTTATAGCATATGGCTCAGAACTAACTAAAACTAATACCATTAATAAATTAGTAAATTGGTGCACCCAAAAAAACATAAAAAGAAACAATTACTATTTAATAGTAGGAAGGTTTGTTCCAGAAAACAATTATGAAACAATGATAAAAGAATTTATAAAATCAAACACAAAAAAAGACTTAGTAATTATTACAAATGTAGAAAAAAATAAATTTTATGAAGAACTAAAAGAAAAAACAAACTTTGACAAAGATGAGAGAATAAAATTTGTAGGAACAGTATATGATAAAGAACTATTAACACAAATAAGAACAAATGCATATGCATATATACATGGGCATGAAGTAGGAGGAACAAACCCTTCACTATTAGAAGCATTAGTTACAACAAAATTAAACTTATTATTAGATGTAGGCTTTAATAAGGAAGTTGCAAAAGCAGGAGCAATATATTGGAATAAAGAAGAAGGAAACCTAAAAAATGTAATAAATAAAATAGAAAAGATAACAGAAGAAGAAAAAGAAAAATATGAAAAATTATCAAAAGAGAGAATAGAAGAAGAATATAATTGGAATAAAATTATAACAAACTATGAAGAAATTTTCTAAAATTTGTCATATCTATTGACAATAAAAACAAACTTTAGTATAATTTTAAGGTATCAAAAAATGAATAACTATGAAAATAGATATACATACATAAATAGAATATTACAAGGGGGGAATAAAAAATGGCACAACCAAAAAGAAGATGGTCAAAAGCAAGAACAGGCTTAAAAAGATCAACATGGAAATTAGAAAACAGAAATTTAGTAGCATGCCCACATTGTCACGAAATGATGATGCAACATAGAGTATGCCCAACATGTGGTTACTATAATGGAAAAGAAGTAGTAGCAAAAAAAGAAAACTAAAATATAAAAAGTAAGAAGCAGCAACAAATGCTGTTTTTTTGTTGAATAGAAAAATATTGGAAAAATCATTGAAATTTTATGTAAAACATGTTAAAATATAAAAGTAACCGTTTTTTAAAGATTTCTTTTTAGATGAATATTTGGAGGGTTAAATATGAAAGTAAATGATCTCTGTGCAATTTATGTAAGAAAATTTATTTTTCGGAGAGATGTATTTTTGAATGTCTCTGATGAATTTCGAGATGAACAAATATTACTTGAAGGTACATACAATATGTTTTGCGAAAACATAAAGAGCTTACAAATTGTTCTAGATAAGAACAACAATTTGTCAGTCAATGGAAAAGAGGATAAACGTCATATAATAATTCAAATTATTTGTGGTATTGCAACAATATCAGAAATTTATGGAAGATATAATTCTAGATTAATTAATGAAACTTTTGATAAACTATATAACAAAAAAAACTTAGATATATTAATGGAGCATTATTATACATTAATTTTGTATTTAGGTTATATCATTTCTTCTCTGTAATATCACAATTTAAAAGGCATTTGCAATTTGCAAATGCCTTTTAAATTTACACATTACATTTGGATTATAAATCTAAAGTATCATCGTTTTTAATCCATTCCTCAACCTGTACTACTCTATATTCCTCTTTTGTATCACGCATTACAACAGTTTCAATACCTGCATTAATGATCATGCGTTTACACTCAGAACAAGGTTGAGTATATTTCTTTTTTTCCTTATCTGTAACATATGCGCCATTTCGAGCATTAATGCCAACCAAATACAAGGTACTACCAATCATGTCTGCTCTTCTTGCACTTATCATAGCATTCTGCTCAGCATGAACACTTCGGCATTTGTCATATCCTCCACCGCTTGAAGTATTATACTTTATTCTGCGGCAAGTACCTAAATCACAGCAGTTTTTCCTTCCACGAGGGCTACCTGTATAGCCAGTAGAAATAATTTCGTCGTTTTTTACAATTATACATCCATAATTATTTCTAAGGCAAGTTCCTCTCTGAACTACTGCTTCAGCAATGTCTAAATAGTAGTTAACTTTGTCAATTCTCTCAAAATTATTCCGTCCTTCCATAAAGTAAATCTCCTTTCTATGGATACAAAAAATTATAGTTTCTAGCAGAATTATAACATAGGTTTACATATATTGCAATAATTTTAAGCAATTATCTTTTGAGCAAATTTTACGATTTACACGAATTGTACATCTTTTTACAAAAATACTTTTAAAATAATACCATTAATGATATAATACAAAAAAATAAAAGAGGGAAAAACAATGGAAAAAATAAATAAAGTTATAAATGAAATAAAAGAAAATAAATATTTGCATTATGCCATAATTATAATAATTGGAGTTATTTTAAGTATACCACTTAGCCTAATACAAATAAGAGAAACTCATGATGGATTTTTACATTTACTAAGAATGATAGGAACTAACAATTCATTAAAAATAGGAGAGATACCACCAATAATAGCACCATACTTTTGCAAACGGGCGGAGGCTATGCAATGAATTTGTTCTATAACCCAATTGTTACATATATTCCACTTTTGATAAAACTATTTACACCAACATATGCAATGGCACTAAAAGTATTTGCAGGGCTTTGTATAGTTTTATCAGGAATAACAATGTACAAATGTGTATATAGCATAACAAAAAAGAGGGAAGTAGCTATTTTATCAGCATTAATATATTTAATGGTACCATACAAACTAGGAGATGTTTATAAAAGATTTGCCATAGGAGAATTTGCTTCATTTGTGTTTATACCACTTTTATTTATAGGAATGTATAGTCTATTTAATGAAGATGGAAAAAAGCATTATTATATAGCAATAGGAGCAACGCTCTTAACTCTAACACATACAATAACAACATTCTATACAGCTATATTTTGCTTAATATATATATTATTTAATATAACAAAATTGAAAGAAAAACAAGTAATAAAGAAAATAATAATAAATGGAATATTTATATTATTAATTTCATTATTCTTTATAATGCCAATGCTAGAAGCAAAAACATCAGCAGATTATGCAATATTTGACAGTCAAATAATGAGTACAAATGGAAACTATGTTTATAAAAATACGCTAAATATAGGAGAATTTTTTAAAGATATAGGAGAAGAAAATCAAACAACATATATAATAGGAATACCAATATTTGTACTTATGTGTTTAAGCATATTTGCATATAAAAATGTAAATAAAAAATATAAAGACTTCTATATAATAGCATTGTTATTTTCATTTATATCACTATATGCTTCAACTAAATATTGCCCATGGTTTGCATTACCAGATTTTCTATGTAAATTACAATATCCATGGAGAATGCTTACATTTTTTGCATTTTTTATATCATTTGTAATAGGAGTAAATATATATGTTTTATTAAAAACACTATTTAGTAAAAATATAACAAGGATAATTATATTGACATTATTAATAATAACTATGGTAGTATATACAATGCCAATATTACTACAATATGAAACACAAGATGAAACACAAGATATGAATAGAGAAACACAAGTGTTAAAAGACCCATATATTCATCATTTTAGTATAAATAGAGAATATTTGCCAGTAAAGGCTCTTAGGTTGCAGCGAACTTATTTGCAAGAAAAAGAAGATAGAATGTATGTATTAGAGGGAAGTGCACAAATAGAAGAAGAAAATAAACAGAATTTGAGTAGTAGTGCGGTATTAAAAGATGTTGCTGAAGGTACAATAATTGAATTTCCGTTTTTTTATTATCCAGGTTATGAAATAACATTAGAAGATAATATAAAGTTAGAAGTGATAGAAACGGAGAATGGATTTGTGGGGTGTAAGATAACACAAGACATGGAAAAAGCAAAAATAAAGGTAGAATATAAGGGGACGGTTGTTACGTATGTTTCATATATAGTATCTTTGGTGTCATTTATAATATTTGTAATATATTGTTATAGAGAAAATAAAAAAAGATAGTTATAGTGTTAAGCTGTCCGCTCCCAGGAGGTTTGATTTATTTTTTAAAAATTTAATTCCTAGCCTCTTAACTCAACTCTAAGTAAAATATTCCGTTACATTTCATTTCACTACATATTTAACTTAGAGTAAGCGGTCCCCACCGCCTTAACGGAATATTCAATTTTAAAAAAATAAATCAAACCTCCTTCGCGCTACTCTATATGAGATATATACTACTATTCTTAACAATATATATACTATTAATCTGAATAATATATGCACTATTATTCTTTATAATATATATGCTACTATTCTGGATAATAGATGTGCTGATATTTCTGAAATTTTTAATTTATAGTTTTAAATATTTAACTTAAAAATTCAGATATCCAACTTCCAACCTCCAATTTCCAAAATTCAACCTTCAACTTCACAAAAAAGGAGAAAACGATGCAAAAAATTAAAGATTTATTAAAAAATGAAAAATATTATAGTGTAATAATCATATTAATAGCAAGCATATTTGTATGTGTTCCACTAATGAGCAAAAATATTGACATGACTTATGATGATGGGATTCAACATATATGTAGGTTAATGGGAACATATCAAAGTCTGCAAGAAGGACAAACTAAAATAATGTCTAATTTTTGCAATGGCTTTGGTTACTCATGGAATATTTTTTATAGCCCATTAACAGCTTTTTTACCATTAATTTTTAAACTTATAGGAGCTTCTTTTGCTGGTTGTATTAAATTGTTTATGTTTGCAAATGTATTTTTATCAGGATATTTCATGTATATATGTGCTAAAAAAATAACTAAGAATACTAATATAGCAATACTTTCAGCTATTTTCTATGTTTTGGCACCATATAGGCTAACTGATATGTATATAAGAAATGCTATTGCTGAATTAACCTCATTTACATTCTTACCACTAGTATTTCTAGGATTATATAATATATTTGAAGACTCTGAAAATGAGCCAGGCTCAATTGACATAGAACACGAGCGATTACTAGCGCATAACTTATCTCTAACTCGCTACTCGCTTGAAGAGCTAAGAAAAAAATCGCCTATGCAAAAAAAACAATTTTTTATATTCAGAAATAAAGAATTGATATTATCAATAGGTGCTATAGGTTTAATACTAACACATACTGTAATTACAATGTATACAGCAATATTTGCTTTCATATATGTACTAATAAATATAAAAAAATTAAAAGATAAAAGAATTATAAAACTACTTATTATAAATATTTTATTAATATTAGTAATAACAGCATTCTTCTGGGTACCATTATTAGAACATAAAATAACGGCTAATTATGAAGTGTTCAAACCAGGAAGAATGGAAAGAACGGAAGTTTTAGTAGCATATAAACTAGATTTTTATAGATTATTTTTTACAAAAAGCACAGACTATATGATATATGAAATAGGAATAATAACTATAATTAGTTTACTTCTAACACCACTTGCAGTTAAGAAAATAAAAGAGAAAGAATATTATAAAATTTATTTATTTATGCTAATATCAGGAATAGCAAGTGTTATTATGACATTAAAAATATTTCCATTTGAATACATGCCAAGTATACTAAAAATGATACAATTTACTTTTAGACTTTTAGAATTTTCAAGCTTTTTCTTTAGTATAATATCTGCTATAAATATAGTTACTTTAAGTAAAAAAATTGAAATAAAAGAAATTATAATATTATTAGTTGCTATTACGGTACTAACCATTCCATTAAAAAGTCACTTAAGAACACTAGAAAATTACGATGAATCAAAACTATGGCCAGCAGTGGAAGTAAATGAGAATACTGGTAGAGTACATGCAGGTTTAGCAAGTTTTGAATATTTACCAACAAAAGCGTTTGAAAACAGAAGTTATATAGAAACAAGAGGGCAAAATGTAATAGCATTAAATGAAAATAGTTCTTGCCAAATAGAAAATGAAGTAAAAAATGGAGTTAAAATGAGTTTTGATGTTAAATATGTATTAGAAGAAACACGGAATAGAACTGCCATATATATATTATTTAGGTTATAATGTAATACTAAAAACAGGAAATGAAGCAATAAAACTACAAACCTTCGAAACAGATAATGGCTTTGTAGGAGTAAATGTTCCAATATTAGAGGAAGGGAAAATAGAAGTTAAATATACAGGAACATGGCTTATGAATATATCTAATTTTGTATCATTAGTTGGGGTATGTATATTTGTAGGAATATCTTTAAAAAAATTTAATTGAAAAATAAATTTGTGTAAGTATTGCTAATTTTGTATAAACATTTTAATTTATTTAATATTGGATAAAAAAGAGCTGGTTACATAATAGATTTAAGGAGAATTAATTTACATATGTATTTAATATATGATAAAATCACCTTGAAAGTTTGTAAACGAATATTTCACCC
>CAOJCG010000010.1 GCA_948356915.1 uncultured Clostridiaceae bacterium | reverse complement strand
TATAAATCTGTGGATAACTATTTCTATTTTTTCAAAAAATATAGAAACTTAAAAATATCTTTATATTCTTCTTCTCTAAAATTCCATTTTGTTATGTATTTTTGTATATTTTCAAGATTTTTTATTTCAAAATCTGTGAATAAAATAGCTATACATTTATTGGCTTCAACATATTTTTTTCCTTTTTTAATACCTTTACTGTACATTTTGCTCAAATAGTATAAAATTCTCTTCTCAATATTTTTCTTATCAACTACTTGCATTTCAATATCACAATCAATAGAATTATTAATTTTGGCTCTAATATCAAGTATCCCAATTTTATCGTCGAATAATTCTCTTTCAATAATAGAATTACAGTCAAGGACAATATTAGAAACAGGTTCTTTTAATATACAGTTTAATAAGTCCATAGTAATTGCTTCATTGCCTGTAAAACCAAAAACACGCTTAAAAGTGTAATCATTTTTTAATTCTAATAGCTCGATAATATCAACTCCTTTATTTTTAATTTTTAATTAATTTGGAAATATTTTAGGAAAGATTTTCCTAAAAGTTTAATTAGATTTAAAATAAAATACTAAACAAAATTATATTAACATAAACTTCCAAAAGTTGCAATAGCAAACTTTTGGAAGTTTTGTCGAAAATTTTGTTTATATAAAAAGTTGTCCCCTCCATGTCATTTTGATATGGAAGGGACAATGCATAGTTTCTTATTTAAAAAACTATATTCTTATAATTTTTCTATTTATTCTAAAACTTTTTTTATTATATCCTCACTTGTTAATTTAAAATATTTTAATAGTTCTTCTGCTTTTCCAGATTTTCCAAATTGGTCGTTTATTCCCATTCTTGTTACTTTATATGGGTATTCTTCTGATAGTACTTCACATACTGCTGAGCCTAGCCCTCCTATGATGCTATGATCTTCTAGTGTTATTATTTTCTTTGTTTCTTTTGCACATTTTACTATCATTTCTTTATCTATTGGTTTTATTGTGTGCATGTCTATTACTCTTACTTTTATTCCTTGTTTTTCTAATTCTTCTTTTGCTTTTATTGCTTCACATACTACGTCTCCTGTTGCTATTATGCTGGTCTCTGTTCCTTCTCCTATTTGAACTGCTTTTCCTATTTCAAATTTTTGTGTTTCGTTATATATTATAGGTGTTTCCATTCTTGACAACCTCAAATATACTGGTCCTTTTATTTTTGATATTTCTTCTACTGCCCATTTTGTTTGTGTATCATCTGATACTGACATTACTGTCATATTTGGAAGTGTTCTCATCATTGAGATATCTTCTAACATTTGGTGTGTTGCTCCATCTTCTCCTACTGTTATTCCTGCGTGTGTGCTACAAATTTTTACGTTTAAATTTGGATAACATATGCTATTTCGTATTTGATCATAGGCTCTTCCTGCTGCAAATACGGCAAATGTACTTGCATATGGAATTTTTCCGGCAAGTAGCAAATCCTGCTGCTGTACTCATCATGTCTTGTTCTGATATTCCCATTTCAAAAAATCTTTCTGGATTTTCTTTTGCAAATATGTTTGTTTTTGTTGCTGTTGAGAGGTCTGCATCTAGCACTACTATGTTTTTATTTTCTTTTCCTAGCTTTGCTAGGGCTTCGCCATAGCTTTGGCGAGTTGCTTTTTTTATGGTTTTGTTCATTGTTTTTTCTCCTTTTTTTAGATACTACTGTTTTCCGCAATGGGGACAGTTCCTAATCTAGCCAGATTATTTCTTTTTTTGTGCTTATGCTTCTTCTCTATCTTGTTTCCGATTACGAACCGTCCCCATTGCTACCTATTCTAATTCTTCAATTGCTTTATTATATTCTTCTTCGTTTGGTGCTTTTCCGTGCCAGTTTGCCTCGTTTTCCATAAATGATATACCTTTTCCTTTTATTGTTTTTGCTATTATTGCTGTTGGTTTTCCTTTTGTTAGTTTTGCTGTTTCTAAGGCATTTATTATTTGTTCTATGTTGTTACCATCTATGGTTATTGTATTAAATCCAAAGGCTTTAAATTTTCCTTCTATATTGTCTAGTCCTTTTACTTTTTCTATGTTTCCATCTATTTGTAAATTGTTGTTATCTACTATTACACATAAGTTATCTAACTTATATTTGTATGATGTCATTGCTGCTTCCCATACTTGACCTTCTTCTATTTCTCCATCTCCTAAAAGACAGTATACTCTATAACCATCATGGTTTAGTTTTGAAGTTAGTGCCATTCCATTAGCGGCCGACAATCCTTGTCCTAGTGAACCTGTTGTCATATCTACTCCTGGTATTTTGTTCATATCTGGGTGCCCTTGTAAATTACCACTTATGTTTCTAAATTCTTTTAATTTTTCTTTTTTAAAATATCCTTTTTCTGAAAGAACAGCATATAATGCTGGTGAACAGTGGCCTTTTGATAAAACAAATCTATCCCTTAAAGGTGCTTTTGGATTTTTCTCATCTATGTTCATTTGATTAAAATATAATACCGTTAGTATATCTGCACATGATAGAGAACCTCCTGGGTGACCTGATTTTGCAATATATACTTGCTCTATTATATTTTTTCTTAATTCATTAGAAATTCTTTTTAATTCATTTATATCTGTAACTTTCAAAATAACCTTCTCCTTTTCTATGTTTTTATAAAATTCCTCCTAAACAATATTGAGTTTACTTAAAGTGGTATGGAAGAATTAGAAAATTTCATTCTTGTTTTTATATTATTTTATATTATTATCATTATATATGCAATATTTTATCTATTTTATTTTTAAATATGCTAAATTTTATAATTGACATTGTTTTTATTAACATAACATGTTATAATAGTACTATATAATTTAAATAGCATTACTTTATAACTCAATTAATATTATGAAAGAGAGGACTTTTTATGCAAAACATTATTGAGCCTTTTTCAAGTACTACCTTATATACTCATTGTCAAGATAAAGTTACACATAGCTTTCTTGATGGTCTTTGTTCTGGATATATCTCTGGATATGAAGATTCTCAAGTAAAAGAATATCATGAATTTCGGAGTGTAATTACTTGCATTTGTGAATATTGGTATGCTATTGGATATGAGCTTGGTTATGATGTAGGATATGACTCGGGCTATAAAAATTTATAGTAATGTATAGATGGGCTGTAAAAAAATTCAGCCCATTTTATTTTAATAATAGTTTAGTGGATTAACATATTCTCCATCTACACGTATTCCTAAATGTAAATGTGCTCCTGTTGTGGCTCCATTTGTTGGGTTTCCGGTTACTGTCTTTATATTGATTTCCGCACTACTCCATATACATTTTTTGGACCAACAAAACCGTATTACTTGTCCTTGTAAAACTTCATCTCCAGTTTCTACTATGTAAGTTGGTGATACATGGCAATATGTTATTTTCATGTTGTCTTTTGATAGTGTTATTGTGTATCCACCACCACCTAGAAAACCTGTATATGTTATTATTCCATCTACTACTGCTATTAATTTACTTCCTTCTGGTGCTCCTATATCGATTCCTTTATGATAGCTTGAGGCTCCTGCGGTTGGTGATACTCTTTTTCCAAAATATGAATTTATTTTTGTGTATCCTGGCGAAGGCCATACAAAACCGTGCCCCACTTATTTGCATATTTTCTATTACATTTAAATCATAATCTATTAAAATTTCTCCTGATATTATTGGAGTAAAGAAACATGAAATTATTAATATTAAAATTATTAGACTAAAAATTATATAATTAAACGGCTTCAAAAAAGAGCCTAACATAAAGATTCCCTCCTTTATTTTACGCCCCTATTTGATTTTTGTTTTTTTATAATTTATATATTTATTAGGGCACAGTGGTGCCTCTACATTTTTTTATTGAAGGACTCAATTTATTTCCCTTCAATTTTACTTCTTAAATGCAAAGAATTTGCTAATAAAGAAATTCAATATAATTACTATCACTGTAATTATACATTTGTTTATTAAGTATGCTATATTATCACTAAATACTCCATAGAACATATGTATAACATCATTTAATAGAAATACCCCTATTATTTCTATTACCATTGTAAATGCTCTACCTAATATGAATTTTCCGAATTCCATCCATTTTTCTTTTACTTTATTTGCTTTTGATTTAAATACCCATTTTCTATTTGTAAAATATGCAAATAGTATTGAGCATATTATTCCTATTGTGCTTGCAATATTACCTTCTACTTTAAATATTGCTTTTAATATGTATGAAACTATGATATTTACTACTGTTGTCAGTATTCCAAATATTATGTATGATGTTATTTCTTTTGTGCATACTTTTTTTATTATTTCTTTTATCTTGTCCATTTTTTACTCCGTTCACTAATATATATCAATTTATTATATTTGTTTATATCTATCATATTAATTCATACTTGTCTAAAACTTTGGTCGTCAAATGGTCGGTACAGAAAAAACATTAAAGTCAAATTAAATTTTTTACCAATATATATCTAAAGCCTTTACTCATATCTTTTTCTCCTACAACTTTATATCCACTATCTATTAAATTATCATAACTGTAGCTATTTTCAGGAGATACAGTCGCTAACATATATTTGTAGTCCTTTTCTAGTGCTAACTTTTCTAATCTTTCAGTCATTTGCTTTTGCAAACCATTACCCCAATATTTTGGAGAAAGCATTACGCCACCATATATAGCTGTTTCTTCGAACTTAATGCTATTGATACCATGTTTTTCAAATTCTTCTAAGTCATTTGCTATTAGCATTAAAAAGCCAACAAAAACATCTTTATCATAATACAGTTCTATATAACCATCATTATTAATTGTTTTAAGTAGATAAGCATAATCATACATCCCCCAGATTACTTTATTTCCTATATAATCCACTACAGAATTTTGAAAGTCTACTAACATATTAATATCGTCAACAGTACAAGCTCTTTTACTTAAGTTTCTTTTTAATATTGATTTATTATCAATCTTTGTTATATACATGAATTTCTCCTATAATTAGTCTAATCATTATTAATATATTTTACTAAAAAAATAAGTAGAATAAAAAACAGTTCTTTTAAATTGGTATAAGTATAGACACTTGAACACTAAAGAGCCGTTTTTGAGTTCTTTTCATTCCTATTTCACACTTTTTATACCTTCTTATAACTGTTCATATATTCCTATTTAATAATATTTATCTATTTATATATAATTTTTTATATCCAATTATAACTATTTATAAAAATAGTTAACTTATGAGCAACTAATTTGGCAGGGGTAGTAGGATTCGAACCCACACAGGCGGTTTTGGAGACCGATGTGCTACCATTAACACTATACCCCTATCTCTAATACTATATTATATTAGCACACTTTTTGTTCTTATGCAAGTCATTTTTTTATTTTTTATTTATTTTGTAATTATTAGTTACAATTGACATCTAATGTTAAATATTCAGTATATATGTAGGGTGGCAACTAGTAACTGTCTGCTCTTTCTACGCAATTACACAAAAATCAATGTTATAATTAAGTAAATTCGTTGGAAATAGAGCAATGGATGGTTCTGTCCCTACATCTTAAAAATATATTTAGCTGTGAATAGTAACAATTATTAAAAGTAATTAAGAATACTATATTAGAATAATTTTAAATTATACATTCAAATTATTCTAAGCTTTTATTGTTTTATATTAATTTCATAATTTTCTGAAACAGAATTATCATCTTTAGAAACTGCTGTAATTGTTACTTTTCCTTCTTTTATTAGTGTTACTTTTCCGTTTTCGTTAACTGTTGCCAAACTTTCATCATTGCTACTCCATATTACTCCTGTATTTTCTACAAATTCTGGTATTATTCTTGCATCTAATATTATTTGTTCTCCTACTTTTCCTTGTTTATCCCCTGTTATCTCTATTTTAGATATTCTTATATCTTCTATTTTTACTTGTTCTAAGTTCATTGTTGTATAATACATTTGGTTGTTATATTCTACTCCTTTAGGATAGTATATTGTGTGTGATTGTTCATTTATTATATATATGTCTAGAAATCTATTTACATTTTCTTCTTCACTATTTATTTTGTAATAATCTTCTCCATAATTTAAATTAACATTTTTTATTTTAGATAAGTCTATTACATAATAGTTTTCATTATCGTTAATATTTTTTTCTAATTGCAATATATTTGTATATTTATTAATTATTGGTAATGTTTTGTTTTTACTATAATAATATGATATTTCTTCTTTTAGTTTTAATATATCTGTTTCTAAATTTGTTTTATTCTTTTTTTGTATATATGGATTTATATTAATTGTTATTGATACTGATATTATTAACATTACAACTATGGTTGTGGTTAATGTTATTAATGTTATACCTTTATTTGATTTTAAGCATTTTCGCATTTTTGTATTATTTCCTTTCGTTACTTTATTAATCAATTTATATTAATTTTTATAAAAAATACTTTTTATCTTATATACTTATTATTTATTCTAAATCTAGTTAAAGGCACTTTTAAAAAAGTGCCTTACATTTTACATATCTTCGTTGTTCATATCTTTTAATAGTTCTAGTTGAGAAATTAATAGTGCTTCCATTTTTGCTTTGTATACATCAAATTGTTTTTTGATGTCTTCTAATTCTTTTTTCTTCATTAGTATTTCTTGACCTAAATCATCTACTGATTTTCTGGCATTTCCTTCTGCTTCTTTTATTATTTGTTCTGCTTGCTGTTTTGCAACATTTTTTACTTCTTCTGCTGTGTTTTGTGCCATTACTAATGTGCTTTGAAGTGTGCCTTCTATTGTTTTGTAGTGTGCTAAACTTGCTTCTAACTCTTCAACTCTGTTCTTTAGTTCTGTGTTTTCTTTATATGCTTTTTCATAATCTACAGTTAAATCGTCTAAGAATTCATCTACTTCTTCTACACTGTATCCATTCATCATTTGTTTTGCGAATTTTTTATTTTCAATGTCTAATGGTGTAATCATATTTATTCCTCCAATTTATGTATTTACTACATTTGTGTATTTTTTAGCCATGATACAGATAATTTATTTTTTATTTCTTCTCTTGCCATATCATTTGTTATATCATAGTTATATGGTGCAATTAAAAATATTGAATTAGATACTTTTTGTATATGTCCGTCTAAAGCGTGCACTGCTCCACTAATAACGTCTACAATACGTCTTGCAACATCTTTATTTACATATTCTAAGTTTACTATTACGCTTCTTTTTTCTTTTAGTAAGTCACATATTGCTTCTGATTGTTCAAATGTTGTTGGTTGTGATATAACCATTCTTATTTGATTTGTTTGTGGCATATTTACCACTTTATTTGAACGTCTATTCCAAAAATTTCTATTTTCTTCTATATCATCTTCTTGTTCTATTTCTTCTTCATATACTTCATCATCATAATCTTCTTCTGCTGTATCAACTCCAAATAAATCTAATACTTTATTCATTATAGCTCCTGACATTTTAAACCTCCTAAAATTTATCGTCCTTAGTTTTATACTACAAATAGTATCTATCTTTTTTAGTTAATTGTCAATACTTTTTTTGTATGTAACCATATTTTAATATTTTCGTAATATCTCTGTAATATTAAGTTTTAAGTTCATCGTATAATGATATTGTTTTTCTATTTTTAATTTTTTCTTCTGATACTCCTTTTTCTTCTAATTCTTTATATGTATAATTTTCTATAATTGAGTATTTTTCACTTTGTTTTAATATTTTAACATATATATTATCAGTATACCCTACTCTTTTTCTTATTATATATGCTAGTCCATTGTCTTCGTATTTTATTACTTCATTTGGAATCTTCAGTCCACTTTCGCTCCACCACAATATATCTAATGATATTTTTCTATAGTTTATCAATTCTTCTACATATTTATCTATTTTAAGTATTACTAAGCTTTCATTGTTGTCTTCTTCTGATATATATTCTACTTTTGCTGTAATTTCTTTTAAATTTGATAGTCTAATTTTTAAGTCACTTCCCACTTTTACATTTGCAGCTTCTATGTTTTCATTTTTTAGTATACATGCTATATAACAGTAAAAATTATCCACTATTTTTCCACTTTCGTTACTTGTTGGCACTATTTGCCCTGTTTTCAGATTCAGTCCTTCTAACATATGTTTGTTTATAGTTGCTAGCGATGATGTTGTTAAAGTTTGTTCTAATCCATCTACTCTGTAAGAAAGTACTCCTGACCTTACAGCATTTATATATTCAGATCCATTATTTAATTCATTTTCATATTTACTTCTTTCTTGTATAAGCTCTTTTAAATATGAACCTGATGGGCTCTTTTCTCCTGCTATTTTTGCTTTTCTTGTAATTATTGAATTCAATTCATTTCTATATTCTCTTATCTTTTGTACATCATTTACATCGTTTACTTCATATATTTTCTTGTGTATTTGAGTATCTAAATTCCTTATGTCGGCAGTATATATATCGTTTTCTTTTTCCATTACTTCTGATATTTTTATATCTAAATTATTTATTTTTTGCAGTAATTCTTCTTCTCCTTTAGTATAATACCTATATATTGCTTCTGACTTTGCCACTTTTTCTCCTTCTGCCTTAATTTCAGATATTCCATTTTTGTAGTTTTCACCTTTTATAACAGTTTCATCTCTAATTATATATCCATAAGTTGTTTCTTCAAATGATATTTTCCCATTTTCTACTAAAAAGCTATCTGTTGGTTTTACTGCTAAATTAACTATTGAGTATATGGCATATATTATAATAGCTATGACTATTATTGCAAATATTACATAATTAATATTTATTCCTTTTTTCTTTTTTTTCACTTTAATTATCATTCCTTTTTTTAATTTTCGTAGTTATTTATAATTATATCAATATTTTTTTCTATATCTCCTTGCCCATCTATCCATTTTATGTTTTCATATTTTCTAAACCATGTTAATTGTCTTTTTGCATATCTTCTTGTTTCTTTCTTTATTTTTTCTGCCATTTCTTCATAGCTTGCATTTCCTTTTAAATATTCTACCACTTCTTTATAACCCAAGCCTTGCATTGCAGTTGGAAATTCTTTGTATTTATCACATATAGCTTGTACTTCTTCAATTAATCCGACTTTCTAACATTATATCTACTCTTTTATTAATTCTGTCATATAAAATTTCTCTATCCATATCAATTGCAAAAAATCTATAGTCATATTCTGGTTCTTTCCTTGAATTTTCTTCTAACTTGCTTTTTGTTTTTCCTGTTTGATGATATAGTTCAAGTACTCTTAAAATTCTTTTTTTATCATTTTTACTTATTTTTTCCATAGCACTTTTATCTATTTTTACCGCTTTATTATACAAATATTCTAGTCCTTTTTTCTTTGCTGTTTCTTCTAATTTTTTTCTGTATTCTAAATCTATCTCAATTTGTGGAAATTCTATTTCATATATTAATGTTTCTATATAAAGGCCTGTTCCACCTATTACTATTGGGACTTTGCCTTTATTTAAAATTTCCTTTATTGCTTGCTTTGCTTCTGTTTTGTACTGTGCAACACTAAACCTTATATCTGGACTTACAATATCTAACATATAATGCTTAATTCCTTGCATTTCTTCACTATCTGGCTTTGCTGTTCCTATGTTCATTTCTTTATATATTTGCATTGAATCTGCTGATACTATTTCTCCATTTATTTTTTTAGCAAGTTCTATTGATAATTTTGTTTTTCCTGAAGCTGTTGGCCCTCCTATTACAATTACTTTTTGTTTTTGCATAATATTTCTCCATTATTATCGAATTTTTATTTTTTGTTATTTTAATACTTTTTAGTATGTTCTTTGAAGCATAGGCACGATGCCTCGTGCCCCTACATATATGTCATTATTCTTTATGTTTATATTTTACTTATTAATTGCTCTCTCTTTTTATATTAATTTGTTTGATGTTTAATTTTGTATTATATTGTTTTTTATGCTATTTACTATATTATTTGTTATTTTGTTTTCTATTATGTTATTACTTATGTTATTTATTTTTTCATTTTTTATACTATTGGTTTGTTCATTCTCAATTATGCTATTTATTGTAGTATTTTCTATTTTGTTTGTGCTTAATTCACTTTGTTTATCTTCATTTTGCTGTGTTTGTTTTGTTACTGTTTCATTTACTTGTTTTATATTTTTCTTCATTCCTTTAAAATATAAACATTCAATTGTTAATACAATTAAAGCTAGTATGCTTACTATTACTATTGTTTTTATAAAATCTTCTTTTTTTATTTTTTTTAGCATTAATTTATTATATTTATTTGCAATAAATGGTATAAATATTATAACATTCACTGGTACAAATGCAAATATTATAAAGTCTTTTGCTGCTTCATTTATATTTTTTTCTATACCAAATCCACTTATCCAATACATTATTGAAACCAATAGGTATACAATTGCAAAACTTGCTGCTATAAATATTATTTTGTTCATTTTTGGGAGTTTTTTTACAAATTGGTATATTAATGTAATTGCTATTGCATTTGCTAAAAGTAATGCTAACATTATAAATATGTTCATAATTTACTATTCTCCTTTATTTTCTTCTTTCAAATTTCTTTTCAATATCTGTTTTACTCATTCTTATTGCTGTTGGCCTTCCATGTGGGCATGTAAATGGATTTGGTAATTTTAGTAGTTTTTCCATTAGGCTATCTACTTCTTCTTTTGTTAATGCCATATTGGCTTTAACTGCTGCTTTGCATGCTACTGTTGCTATAAATCTTTCTTCTATTTCTTGTTTTGCTGTTCTTGCTACTGTGTTTATTTCATCTAGGGTCTCTAAGAATAATTCTTTTGTATCTAATTCTATACATACATTTGGAACTCCTGTTAATTTAATTGTATTTTCTCCAAATTCTTCTAATGTAAATCCTGCTTTTTGAAACATTTCAATATTATCTTTTGCTATGTCCATTTCTTTATGTGTTAATGTTATTATGTCTGGAAGTAGCATTAATTGTGAGTCTTTTTCTGTTTCATTATAATAATTTTCTTTTATTCTTTCATACATTATTCTTTCATGTGCTGCGTGTTGGTCTATTATATATAGTTCTTTATCTAATTCTATTATTATATATGTTGAAAAAGCTATACCTATAAATTTATATTTTGGCGTGTATTTATCATTTTCTTTATCTTGAAATATTGATATTGCTTCTCCTGTTGTTATTTTCGCATTCTCTAGTACGCTTTCTTGTTTTTCTTCTACTTTTTCTTCTTTTACTGGCATGCTTCCAAATACTGAGGTATACATTTCTTCAAAGTTTCCTTCTGGCTCCATTTTCATGTTTTCTAATTCTTTTGCTTTTTCTATTATTTCTTGCATGTTTACTACTTGAGTTTTTTCAAGTTCTTCTTTCTCTTCTACTTGTTCTTCTGGTATACTTTGATTTATATTTATTATTTGTGTATTTTCCAAACTTTCATTAGGATTCTCATTTATTCTATTGCCTTCTTGCTCTATTTTATATTCTGTATTTTCTTCTTGTACTCCTATAGCACTTTTATATGCACTTACACTCTTTTGCATTTCACTCATTTTCTTTATTATGCTTTCATAGTCACTTTTTATTTCCTCTTTATTGGCTATATTTGTTCTTTGAGCATAAATTTGTGCTATTAAATTATCTTTTTGTTCTTCCTCTTTATTCTCTTGTTTTTTATGGAATAAACCTCCATTATTTTCTTCTTGTATTTCATCATTACCATATTCTTTTTCAGGATTTGAAACCAAGTCACCCTTAAGTAATGCATCCCTTATCGCATGAAACACTGCCTTAAATACTTTTGCTTCTTCTTCAAACCTTACCTCTAGTTTTGCTGGATGAACATTTACATCTACTTTTTGTGGATTTACTTCTAAATTTAATACCAGAAATCCAAATTTTCCAATTGTTATCATCCCTTTAAATGCTTGTTCTGCACTACTTGTTAAGGTTTTGTCTTTTATATATCTTTTATTTACAAAAAACATTTGGTTTGACCTATTTGAACGTGCCACTACTGGTTTTCCTATTACTCCTTTTACTTTTATGTCTTCATATTGATATTCTACATCTAATATATTTTCTGCAATTTCTTTGCCATATATATTATATATTACACCTTTTAGGTCACCATTTCCTGATGTTTGAATAACGGTTTTTCCTGCACTTATTAATTTTATTGCTATATTAGGATTTACCAATGCAATTCTTGTTATTACATCTTCTATATATCCTGCTTCAGTAAAATCTTTTTTTAAGAATTTATATCTAACTGGAGTATTATAGAATAAATTCTCAATTGTTATTGTAGTACCTTTTGGGCAACCTGTTTCTTGTTTAGATATCACATCTCCGCCTTCTACTACTATTTCATAACCTGCACTACCATCTTCTGTTTTAGACTTCATTTCTACTTTTGCAATAGCTGCGATACTAGCTAAAGCTTCTCCTCTAAAACCCATTGATTTTACTGTTTCTAAATCATCTGCTGACCTTATTTTACTTGTTGCATGACGTTCAAATGCAATTTCCATATCATCTTGCACAATTCCTTTTCCATTATCTGTTACACGTATATATGAAATTCCTCCGTTTTTTATTTCTACATTTATACTAGTTGCTCCTGCATCTATGCTATTTTCTACTAGTTCTTTTACAACAGATGCTGGCCTTTCTATAACCTCACCTGCCGCTATTTTGTTTATTGTTAAATCATCTAATAATACTATGTTTCCCATTTTTTCCTCCGTTTTATTACTTTATTAACTCTTGTGGTTCAAATTATATCACTAAAATGTTTATTTTGCATAGCCTTTTTTAAAATTTATTTTGTAACACTTTTTCTAATTTCGAATAATATATACCATACGAAAGAACAAAAAAATCTATATATGGGAGGTACTTAAAATGGGAAATTGTTGCTGTAATAATAGTGAAATCCTTTGGTTCATTATTCTTTTCTTATTACTATTCTGTGGCTTTCGGAAGTAACAGAGCTTGTTGTAACAATGGTTGCTGCTAGTTTTCCTTTTAAAACGCGTTTTAATTTTAAAAGGCTTTTTAAGAATTTAAGCCATACATTATGAAAGGGGGGAATTTTTATGCCAGAAAATAGAGGTTGCGGATGCGGATTCGGTGGTTGCGATTGCATCTGGATTATAGTTATATTAATATTAATATTCTGTTGTTGTGGTAACAACAATGGTTGTGGATGTTGCTAATTATTAGGTAATAGCACATAGAAAAGGTACAGAACGAAACTTCTGTACCTTTTATTTTTACTTATTTAATCTAGTTCATTACAAACTTTCTATCTCTTTTCGATTGGTTCTATTCTTTTATAATATCTCAATATTTATGTTTTCCCTAATTCTTTTGTTATTTGTCTAATTATAATTTTTCTTCATATTTAGTTTTTTATAGACTTTCTATTTGTTTCCTACTTAATTTTGTCATTCTTATAATTGCATCAATATCTATATTTTCTTTTTTCATCTCTTTTGCTATTTTTAATTTTTCCTCTTTTCTTCCAAGTACATAATTTTTTCTAAATTCTCTTTCTAATACTTCTGCTACCATACTATTTTCCTCCTTTTCTTTTAATTTATTTAATATTTTTTCTGTTTCTGTATTACCAATTTTAGGTCTAAATATATAGTTTATTATTCTATATAGCTCTTCTCTATCTTCTTTGCTTATTTCTATTATTTCATTTAGCGTTAATATTATTTCTTCTGATGTTTTACATTTTTCTAATACTGCTACTTTTGAAAACATTGTATTTTCTTTTAGTAATTCTTCTTTTGTATAATTGTTTATATCTATCAAATTATATTTAAAGTTTTCTTTATTATATCCTTCTAGATGTTCTTGCCTCTCATTTAAACTTTCTGATATATCCCATTTTCTACTTCCTGTATATATCACTATTGGTATTACTTGTGGATATTTAAAATTTCCTTTATATTTTTGTCCTTTTAACCTTTTTAATTCTTCTCTCATTATTTCTATACTATACTCTAGTATTCTGAATGGCATATTTTTATCTATTTTTGACTGATGTTCTATTAAAAAAAATATGCTCTTTTCTTTTATTTTATATACTATATCACTTTCTCTTTCATTGTAATTTTTGGTTATATATTTATTACCCCATATTTCTAAATTTTCTTTTGTTACATTCAAGTTTAAATATCTTTTTAAGATTTTACTTATTTCTTCTTGCGTTAGTATTGTTTTTATTAATTTATCATGTTCCTTAATTATAGTACTTTCTTCTAAAATATATTTTATATTTTCTTCTTCTAATTTATTTATAGAGTAATATTTCAAATAGTCTTCATATGTAAATACTACCATTTTCTACCTCCTATTATAATGTTTCTATTTGTTTTAGTCAAGTTTTACTTATAAATTTATTTTTTTGAACTTCTTTTAGAAATTAAGTTATTTGAATTCAACTTACATTATGTTATCATAAATTTTAGTTATTTACAACTTTTTCTCATTCAAAAATTCTTTCATTTTTCGACAAGAAATAAAATAGGGCTGTAAAAAAGTATGCCAAAAGGGACAGGGGAAATTCACACCTCGATGAGTGTCAATTTTTCCTGTCCCTTTTGGCATACTTTTTTACAGCCCTATTTTATTTATCTTTTAGTACCTTCAAAATATAAAAAGCTATAAACTCTAGTTCTGTTTTATAAAATTTAGGGTTATGATTTCCCCAACACCTAATTGGCCCTCTTAAAAATTCTTTATGAGACCACTGCATGTCTTTATCTTGTCTCATAAAATGAAAATCATAATATCCTTCTTCACAAAAACAATCATAAAAGAATGCAATCTTCCATTCTTGTTTTTCAATAGATATTTGTTCTTTAAATGAGCTTTCTCTTGCATATATTCCTATTGTTTCCATATCCGCTACAAAAGCTTTCTTAGCTTCTATAATACTTTTTGCTGGGTATAAACCAGACATAGTTCCTAAATTATATATGTATCCTTCCATATCTTTGTCTTCAAAATTTGAACCAATTGCATAGCTGTAACAATTACCCTCTCTATTATAATCCCGCCAATCAAATATTAATGGATAAGTATTTTCTAATATTGATTTCCGTACAGCCTTTATTTTCTTCTCTTTGCTCATTTTTTTACCTCCTAAAAATTATTTTAGAACTTTCTACATTTAATATGTAAACATTATATGTTTTTTTCATAATTTTGTCAACTTGCTAATTATCTTATTCGTTAATTCCTGCGGTATACCCTGTTGAATATGCTATTTGAAGGTTAAAACCTCCTGTGTATGCATCTACATCTATTATTTCTCCTGCGAAATACAAGCCTTTTACTAGTTTGGATTGCATTGTTTTTGGATCTATCTCTTTTATACTTATTCCTCCTGCTGTTATTATTGCTTCTTCTATTCCTCTAAAGCCTGAAATTACTATTTGGAAGTTTTTTAATAGTTTTACTAATTCTATTCTTTCTTCTTTTGTAATTGAATTTACTTTTTTGTTTTCATCTATATTTAATAGATTGATTATTGGCATAATTAGTTTTTGTGGCAGTAATTCATTTAAGCTATTTTTTATTTCTTTGTTTTTGTTTGTTTCAAAGTCTCTTAATATTCTAGCATTTAGCTTTTGTTCTGATAGTGCAGGTTTTAAGTCTATTTTTAATATTATTTTTCCATTTTTTAATAATTCTTCTATGTTTTTGTATCTTAATAAATGACTACTTGCACTTAATATTGTAGGACCTGATACTCCGAAATGTGTAAATAACATTTCTCCAAAGTCTTCATATATTTTCTTATTTTTGTTTTTGTCTATTATTTCTATTCTAACATTTCTTAAACTTAGTCCTTGTAGATTTTTGCATAGGTTTAATGAAGTTTTATATTGAGATTTCTTTATTTCCTTTATTTCTATATTTTCATCATTTATTGCTGTTAACGGAACTAAAGATGGTTTTATTCTATTAATTGTATGTCCTAATTCTTTTGCCATATTATAACCATCACCTGTTGAGCCTGTAGTTGGGTAACTCTTTCCTCCTGTAGCTAATATTATTTTATCTGCTTTTTCTATTTCTCCATTTGCAAGTTTAACACCTATAACTTTTTCATCTTTTTGTAATATACTTTTTACCTCTACTCCCATTTTTATTTTTACTTTATTTTTTTGAAGTTCTCTTGCAAATGCATCTCTTACATCTATTGATTTATCTGAAACAGGAAATATTCTGTTTCCCCTTTCTTCTTTTACTTCTACTCCATTTTCCTTTAGCATATTTATTATATCAATATTTGTAAAATTTTCAAAGCTACTGTATAAAAACCTACCATTTCCAGGAATATTTTTTATAAACTCATCTATTTGTAAAGAACTAGTAATATTACATCTTCCCTTTCCAGTTATCAACAACTTTTTTCCCAACATATTATTTTTTTCTAATAATATAACTTCATTTCCAGTTTTTGCTGCTGATATAGCAGCCATCATCCCCGCTGGTCCTCCGACCAATTACTATAATTCTCATGTACACTTTCCCTTTCCGCACGCTAGGGACGGTCCTTTCCGTTCCGAAATCGGAACGGAAAGGACCGTCCCTAGCGTGCTTTTATAATTCTGTATAACATTTATCTTTTATAAATTTTCTTATTTCTAATTCATCTTTGTCTTCATAATAAGCTATAAGTAACTCTTTAAATTCTTCCGTTAATTGTGTTGGAATACTTACTAATCCTTTTCCTCTTGAAATAAGGTAGTGATTTATAAATATAACTGATGTTCTCTTATTTCCGTCAATAAATATTTGTTTTTTCATTGTGTATAATAAAAGTTCAATTGCTTTATCTATGTCTTTTAATTGACTATTTAATATTTCTTCTAGTTCTTCTTTTATAACACTTTCTATTGGCAAGCTTGGTTTCCATTTAGTCCCCCCTATACTTACAGGAACATTTCTTATTTTCCCTGCTGTATAGTAAAAACCTTCTTCTACTATTTTATTTATTTCACATAACAAGTTAAAATTTGTTTGTTCTAAAATGACATTCTTATTTATTATAAATTCCCATGCATGTTTTAAATTTAGTATTTTCAGTATATCTTCTGATGTCGTATTATTTACTTTTCCACCTTCTATAATATTTTCTGTATCTGCATATGTAGTTGTTACTCCTTCTAATACTGCTTGTTTATAAATTGTTTCTACTAAATGTCTTTTTGCAAAGTCTATATTTAACTCAACTTTTGAATCCAATTTTTCTTCTATATAATTTAGATTTTTTAGTTGCTTTGATATTTCTCTTATTTGCTTTTTTAATTGTTTAGCCTTAATACTATTATTTAAAATTAAATTATATAACTCTTCCGAATATTCTCCAATATATTTTGTAAGATGTATTCCATCTTCTCGTAAATGTACATATATATATTTATTTGAATCATTCTGTCTTATTTCAATTGACCCATACTCTAATGAGTTTAATTCACGTTCTAGCATTTGTTTATTTTGTAGAAGATTTATGATTTCAATTTTATCTTCCATTTTCTACCTCCTTAAAAATGTGAAACATTTTTATTGTTTTTCATCAATTTTGTTTCACATTTTTATTATAGCACATATTTTTAAATAGTACATATTCTTTTTACAATTTCATATACAAATTTTTGACATTCTACACCTAAATTTCTATCATATTCTTCGCCTAATATTTCATTATCTGATATTACTCTAACTCCTACTACTGGCACATTATAATTTTTAGCAACTCTGTATACTGCTATTCCTTCCATTTCTTCACAAAGAACTCCATGTTTTTCACTTAAATACATTATCTTGTCCTTTTCACAGTTCCATATATCTCCGCTTCCTATTACACCAGTATATACATTTCCTTTTTTATATTTTTCCTTTACACTTTCTATAAATTGTACTAATTTCTCATCTGCTTTTACAGTTTTCTTTTCATCTTTTCCGCCATTTACAAACGTTATATAGTCCCATTCTAATGAATTACTTCCTTCACCTTCTTCTTTGTATGGTGTTTTTGCTGACATTATATTAAAACATTCTGAACCTATTACAATGTCGCCTTTGTGAATGTTTCTTCCTATTCCTCCTGCTGTTCCTTCATTTATAATTATTGAAGGCTTGTACTTTTCTATTGCTAGAGTAGTAAGTACAGAAGAATTTATTATTCCTACTTCTGATTGTGCTATTACTACTTCTTTTCCTTCAATATTACCTTCATATACATTATATATATTTAATTTGCTTTTCTTTAGATTTTCTAACTTATCTACTAAAAAATCTATTTCTGGCTCCATTGCTCCTATTATCATTATTGGTTTTTGCATGCTTTCTCTCCTTTTTTATTTATACTTATATCAGTTCATATTCTTTAATTAAATCCATATTTTGATTGTATACCCATAAATATTTAATATTAGCTTCAAATGGTTCAAATATCTCATTAGCTATTTTCTTAGCCTTAGTTAAATTGTCATTAGTGCATAAAGTTATATGTGGTCTATATATTCTTTTCTTTCTATGTTCTAGCCTATATATTTCTAATTCACTATCAAAAAGTGATTTAATCTCATATAATTTTTGTTTATTAAAAGGTTCTATATATAGTGTTTCTTCATTAAAATTATTTAAATTATCAAATTTTATATTAAATGCTCTTATTTTTTTTACAATCAAATCCAATTTTGAAATAAATTCTATTTCATTACTGCAATTATACAAATCAATTGTAATATGTGGTTTCCAATCTCTTTCTTTGTCAATTACTTTATTCTTTTTTAGTATTTCTTTTATATTTTGAATTTTTTGCCTAATTTCCTTTTGAAAACTCAACTGTATAACATAATCATACATTTTATACTTCTCCCCTTTTCCTATTTAGTTGTTATTTCTTCTTTACTATTATACAATTCATAATACTTTCCTCTTTTTGCGATTAATTCCTCATGTGTCCCTAATTCTGCTATCTTCTTATCTTCCAAAAATAGAATTAAATCAGAGTTTTTTATTGTATTTAAACGATGTGCTATTACAAATGATATTTTTCCACCTAGTATTTCCTTTGTTGCATTCATTATATATTCTTCAAATTCTAAGTCTAAATTTGAAGTTACCTCATCTAATATTATTAAGTTTGCATCTTTTAATATTGCTCTTGCAAAGCTTAATAGTTGTTTTTCTCCATATGATAGTAAATCTGTTTTTGCATTTATAATTGTATTATATCCTTTTGGCAATTTACTAATTTTTTCATCTAGTCCAATTTTTTTACATACTTGTTTTATTTTCTTTTCTGTTACATTTGCTTTATTTCCAAATTTTATATTTTCTAATATTGTTTTTTCAAATATTACTGGCTCTTGGAATACATAGGCAATATTATTTCTTAATTCTTCTAATTTATATTCTTTATAATCAATATCATTTATAAAAATGCTTCCACTATATATATCATAAAACCTTGGTAATAAGTTTACAAGTGATGTTTTACCTGTTCCGCTTTTACCTACTATTGCAATTTGTTTTGGCTTTTCTGCTACAAAACTGATTTTATCTAGTATTGTATTTACACCATCATAACTTAGGCTTACATCTTTAAATTCTATTTTTTCTATACTATCTAAATTTCTTGTTCCTTCATTTTGTTCTTTTGGCATTTTGGATATTTTCAATACATTTAAAAAGCAATTGTATCTATTATTTAAATCATGTACATGCTCTAGCAAATGTTTCATATGTCTATTTATATCATCTACATAGTCTACCATAAGCATAATAGTTGATGCCATTCCTATACCTAAGCTTAGTTCATTTCCACCTATTATTAAAATAGTTATAACACTTGCAAATGTTAATAATGAAAATAACCCATTATGCATTGCTATTATTTTATTTGATTTTATTATTTCTTTTTTACATTTATTTAATGTTGTATTTATATGTTCTAAATTTATTTCTTCTAATTTTAATGTTTTTGTTGTTCCATAGCTTTCTATATACTCATTTATATTTCCTTGTAAATCTATTACTATTTTTTGTAAGTTTCTATATATCTTTGTTGTCTTGAAATAGAATGGTGTTAAAATTATATATGATAATGTAAATATTGCTAGTATTATCATTCCTAATTTAAAATTTAATATTAATAATATAATAGCTATTGTAACTGTTAATGCAAGTCTTACGCTAATAATTCCTACAAGGTTCCATACAAATAGGTGTGCAGCTTCCATTGCTTGTGGTCCTACTATTTCAAACAAGTTACCTGCTTGAACTTTGTCTAGTTCACTTATTTTAGTTTCTTGAATACTTTTAAATACTTTATTCTTTATTTCATTATTATTAGAATAATAACAATTGTGTCTTCTTATTTCAGTATATCTATCTGTAAAAAATCTGATTATTACAATTATAATTAGAATTATTGATAGTGCTATTACCAATTTCATATTTCCTTCTGGTATAGCCTTATCTATTACTGTTTGCGTTATAAATGGATATGATAGTGCATAAAGTAGTAATTGTAAAACTAAAATAATTCCTATTATAATTGTTTCTTTTTTATTTTTTGTAAAATTAAACATTTCTTTTAAAGTTTGTTTGTTCATACATATTCTTCCTCTATTTTATCTTGATTTAATTCATATATTTTTTTATAAGTTTCATTTTCTAACAATTGTTTATGAGTTCCTATTGTAGCACTTTTGTTATTCAAGTATATTACCTTATCAAAATTTGGTGCTAAACCTATATCATGTGTTATTATAATTTTTGTAAATAAATCTTCTAAGTTCATTAAATTATTTAATATTTGTTTTTTATTAATTCTATCTATTGCACTAAATGAATCATCAAATATCATAATTGGTTTTGTTTTTGTGAAGGCTCTTACTAAAACTAGTCTTTGTCTTTGCCCTTTTGAGAGAGCAATTCCTTTTTTACCTATTTTGCTTTCATATCCATCTTTTAGTTTTTGAACGTCGTCATCTAATGCAAAAAACTTAGATATATTTATCATTTCTTCATTTGGCATATATGGTACTAATATTTTTATATTTTCTGCTATTGTTCTTGAAAATAAGTAAGAATCTTGAAGTAACAGACATATATTTTCTCTAATTATGCTTTTATTTAGGTCTCTAATTTCAGTATTTCCTATTTTTATGCTTCCAGTATACTCATAAAAACCTACTAAAGCTTTTAATAATATTGACTTTCCGCTTCCTGTACTTCCTACAACCATTACTTTTTCATTTTCTTTTATCTCAAAGTTTATATTCTCTAGTATTGTAGTTCCATTTACTTTAATACTTGCATTTTTAAAAGTTATTGTTTTATTTTCTAATATAATTTGTTTTTTACTCTTTTCATCTTCTGTTGTTAAGTTTAAAAGATTTTCTAGCCTACTATATGATTCCCTAAATAAGTTTAGTGCTTCAATTATAGTTGCAATATCTGTAAAAGATTTTGTTACTCTATTTGAGTAACTTAAAGTAACATATATTGAACCTATTGTTATACTTCCTAGCATATATAAATAAGCACCTAAAATGAATATACAAGGAGGTCCAAATTTCACTATATTTTCTACTCCTAACTTATAGCTTGTATCCATTTTTACCATTTGTTTATGAAATTCAATACTTTTATCTAATATTTTTCCAAATTCTTTTTCTTCTTTTTCTTGTAAATTATTTAATTTTATAAATTTTGCATTATTAAAATTATCATTCATCTTAGAGTATAGTTTTCTTTGCATTTCTATTCTATTCTTAATTATAACTTTTGACTTTTTGCAATATATTATTGAACTAATTATAATAAAGAATGATAAGAATATCATTATACTAGATAGCCTAAAATCTATATTTATTAATTGACCTATTGCAAATATAATTATTAGTACTATATCTAATATATATGTTAATTGTGTATCTATAAAATTAACAATATTATTTACATCATCACTAGAATTCTGAACTAAGTCTGCTAGTGAGTTATTGTAAAAATCTTGGTATGTTAAACTTTGTATATGTTTAAATAATTTTAGCTTTAAATTTGCACCAAATTCTTGTATTATTTTTGTTTTCGTAATATTTCTTAAATATGTAAATATTATAATAGCCAGTTGTACTATTATTAAGGTTATACATATTGTTAAAATAAAACTAACTCTTCCTTCAGATATATTAACTATTTTATCTAATATTTCATTTTGTGTATTTTGCTTTAATATTACATCTATAAAATATTGTATTATTACTGGTATGTATGTTGTTAAATAGTTTAGTAATATACTCAATACAAAAAATATTAGTGTTAATATTTTTGTATGTTTTAGACTTGATATTATTGTTTTAAGAAATTTCATTTTTTGCTCCTATTTTTTCAATTTATCTTTTTTGATTTTATCATATGACAGCAAAAAAATAAAGCATATAACAAATAAATGTTATATACTTTATTTTCTTATTTTTCTAGCATCTGTATTGCTTTTAATACTCCTAATTTTCCATACTCATATGTAAGCCCTCCTTGCATAAATGCTACATATGGTGGGCGGATTGGACCGTCGCATGAAAGTTCTATTGATGAACCTTGTGTAAATGCTCCTGCTGCCATTATTACTTTATCGGTATAACCTGGCATGTCCCATGGTTCTGGTACTGAGCTTGATTCTATTGGTGAACCCATTTGTATCCCTTGACAATATTTTATTAGTTTTTCTGGTTCTCCAAATTCTATTGTTTGTACTATGTCAGCTCTTTTTGCATCATATTTTGGCTCTGTTTTATAGCCAATAGTTTCTAACATTTTACTTGCTAGTACTGCTGTTTTTAAGCTTGATGATACTACACTTGGTGCGAAGAATAGCCCTTGCAATATTGATTTATTTATTCCTAATGTTGGTCCTACTTCTTTTCCTTCTCCTGGTGCGGTTAGCCTTTCTCCTGCAAGTTCTATTAGGTCTTTTCTTCCTACTATGTATGCACCATTCGGTGCTAAACCTCCACCTAAATTTTTAATTAATGAGCCTACTACTACGTCTGCTCCTATTTCTATTGGTTCTACTTTAGTAACAAATTCACAGTAGCAGTTATCTACCATTATTATTACTTCTTTGTCAACTTCTCTTATTGCTTTTATTACTTTTTCTAGTTGCTCTATTGTTATACTTTTTCTTGTACTATATCCTTTTGAACGTTGTATTTCTATTAATTTCACTTTGCTTTCTTGTAATCTTTTTTGTATCCTCTCGTAATCAAAGTCATTATTTACTAAATCTATTTGTTCATAGTTTACATTGTAAGATTTTAGTGAGCTTGCATTTTCTCTAATTCCTATTACTTCATGAAGTGTATCATATGGCAAACCTGTAATGCTAAGTAGTGTATCTCCTGGTCTTAGGAACGCAAATAGTGCTACTGTTAGTGCATGTGTTCCTGAAATGAATTGACTTCTTACTAAGCTATCTTCTGCTTTAAAAATTTCACTATATACTTTTTCTATTGCCTCTCTTCCTATGTCTGAATATCCATACCCGGTTGTACTTCCAAAGTGTATTTCTGATATGTGGTTATCTTGAAATGCTTTTAACACTTTTAGTGTATTATATTCACATATTTCATCTATTTCTTTAAATACATTTTCCACATCTTTCTCAGATTTTGTGCATAAATTTTCTATTTTTTCACTTATTCCAAATTGTTTGTACATTTTTTATTCCTCTTTTCTCTTTTTTGTATTAAAAGTATTATAGCATTCTATTATAATATTTTCAATTATTTTATCTTTCTTACTTGTTTTTTATTAATTTATATAGTAGACTATGATTATAGAAAATGAGAATAAGCAATGTGTGCGTGTTGCCTCCTTTTACATAGCCACAGTTATGCTGTGAGATTAGTATATGGAGGTGGTGCTTATGGTAGAAATGAGGTGTGTTATGGAAGAGAAAAAACACAAAAAAATAGAGGTAGTTTCTGGTGGAAATGATTTGAATATCTCTCCTGTGTATGACCATATTGATATTGAGAAACCTAAGGAGAATAAGGAAAAGAAAAATATTGTTATTCCCAAGGAAAAAAAGAAATAAAATGGATGTTATCTTTCATCCATTTTATTTCTTTTCAAATTATAATATATTGTTTTTACAATTTAATTTTTGTATTATATAAAATACATATTTTTATTATTTCTTTTTAAAAAACTTTTATGTTTTAGTTCTTACTCTTCATCATTTTCGTCAAATACATCACCACAGTTTGCACAGAATTTTGGTTTAACTGTTTTATCTTTTGGTTCCCAACCACATTTATCACATTTATATGTTGCAGGTCTTTTACTTCCACATTCTGTACAGAATTTTCCTGTATTTTTTTCTCCACATTTACATGTCCATTCATTTGAAGTTGTTTGTTTACTTTCTGTTTTATTTTCTTGTTCGGTAGACTTTGAAATAGCTCCATCTACTTCTGCACTTTTATTTTCTTTTTCTTCTTGCTCCATTGCAAATAAAGTATTTGCATCTATTCCTCCTGCTTTACTTGCCATATTCATTCCTGCAAATGCAAACATTGGACCTGTAGCTGTATTTGATGCTGCATTTTTCATTGCTTCTGCTTGTGCTTCTACTATTGTTGCTGCTGCCATTTTTGGGTTTCCTATAACTGCTCTTCTTTGAAGTTCTTTTATCATATTTTCATCTTCTTCTGATGCATTTACTGAATTTACTCCTATTGAAACTATTTCTATTCCTCTTGTTTCTTGCCATTTACGTGATAATACTTCATTTAGTGCTTCTGCAAATTCCATTGTATGTCCTGGAAGACTACTATACCTTACTCCCATTTCTGAAACTTTTGCAAATGCTGGTTGAAGCGCTGTTAAAAGTTCTGTTTTTAATTGGCTTTCTATTGTCTCTTTTATATATTTATCTTGTACATTTCCACATACATTTGTGTAGAATAACATTGGGTCTACTATTTTATATGAATATTCTCCATTACAACGAATAGCTATATCTACATCTAAACCTATATTTTGGTCTACTACTCTAAAAGGTACTGGGCTTGGTGTTCCATATTTGTTTCCAACTATTTCTTTTGTGTTAAAGTAGTATACTCTTTGATCATTTGCTACTCCTCCACCAGTAGTAAAACGTTTACCTATTGTTTTAAATGTATTTACTATTCCTTTTCCTAAGCCTCCTACAAAAATGCTTGGCTCTGTTTCATTATTATATATAAATTCTCCAGCTTCTGCACAAAGGTCAACTACTTTTCCTTGTTCTACAATTATCATACACTGTCCTTCATTTACTGCTATGACTGAGCCATTTGAAATTATATTATCTGTACTTTTTGTATTTGAGCTTCCCTCTGTTACTCTCTTCTTTCCTTTTACTACTAGAACATTAGATTCTAAGCTATCGCAATAAAAATACTCCTTCCATTGGTCTGATAAAGTTGTTTTTATAGCTTCACTACCTGCTTTTATTAATCCCATATTATCTCTTCCTTTCGTGTTTGTTTAATTATATAATAACAAATATATTTAAAATAAGCAACTTCTTTATCTAATTTATCTTTCTAAATGATCTTGAATATATGTATCTTTTAGTAAAAAACTTTTTAATGTATTCCACTCTTTGCATATTTTTTCTCTTCTTTGCAGATACTGATCAGAGCGATTTTTTTCATTTATCTCTATCAATTTATTGTTTTCTATTGAGTCTGTAAATCCTAAATCTATAAATTTCTTTTCTTTTATATCATAAAATAATGCTTCTATATTATACTCTATTCCATCTATCAGATTATTTACATTCCAAATGTCAATTTCTTTGCCATTATATAATATTTTGTATCCATTAAAATGATTTATCTTATACTCTAAATTATTTTTTCTTATATTTTCTAATATATTTTCTTTATTCCCATTACATACAATTATGTCTAAATCTTTAGTTGTTCTATCTAGTAATATACTTCTTAAGAACCCACCAATTATATATGGGCTTCCTTCTATATTAAATTCACTAAATATATCAAAATATTCATTAAACTTTTTTTCTACATCATTCGCTATTTCTATTAGCTTTGTTTGTATATTACTACATTTCATAACTTTCCCCTAATCTATAAATTCTAAAATATTATTTTACATACTTAATGAATTCATATCTAGTATGATTTCTAGGCCAATCTTTTATTTCTGCAATTAATTGAAAATTTTGTTTTTCGTAGAATCCCTTTGCTTGAAAATCTAGTGTACAAAGATGTATTCCTACTAAATCATTTTCTTTACAATAATTTGTAGCTTTTTCTATTAACTGAGTTGCAATATGTTGATTTCTGTATTCTTTTTCTATATATAGAATTTCTACATCTATCCATTGCATCTTTTTATGTACAATCATTCCTCCTACTAATTTATTGTCTTTTATTGCATAAAAACCAAATGGCTCATTATAGCCTTTTGGACATTCTTTAGAAAAATATCCTGTTTTATTTTTTTCTTTGTTGAAATTTCTAATACCTCTGCGAATTTCTTGTATATAATCTTGTCTATTATCTACTATCATATCTATTTCCATATTTTTTCTCCTTTATATCTTTCTTTGTTTTATCTTCTTTATATTATTTTTTCTTTATTTAAGCTAATTATATACATTTTCAGATTATGTGTCAATAATAATTTTATTATTATTGACATCATGGTTGACATATTATGTAATTTAATATATAATATAAAAAGTCGCAAAGTAATTATATTAAATACCAATCTTTAATTAAGGAGGGCCTTTTATGATAAACATAATTGATGTACCTGTTAACACTTGTCCTTTGGATGTACTTTCTAAAATGGGCGAAGAAATACGGGGTAGTAAAATATTATTCAATTTATCAGCATTTAAAAAATTAACTCAAACAGCAGACGAATATGAACAATTCAGCGAATCACATGTTCTTTCTTGGAACGCTACTGATAAGTTTCCTAAAACCACTGTAATCGCTGAGGTAGAATATCTAAATGATATCAAATATACTGGTTATGTATATCATATCGTTTATATTAATGCTTCTGACATATGTTTTTGTACACAGTGGGATGATTGCCCTAACGAATACCTTTTGGTATTAGAAGAGTAATTTATCAGTGCAAGATACAAAAGAGCCAAATGTTAACTTACATTGGCTCTTTAGTATTTGCTTATTTCTTTAATTAAAATACTGACTAGTTTCTTCTAATTTATCAAACTCATTTTGTCTTAAAACTTCATATACTGCAATTGCTACAGAATTTGATAAATTTAAACTTCTTAAAGTTGGAAGCATTGGTATTCTTATTGTTTTTTCTATATATTTTTGCAGAATATCTTCTGGAAGCCCTTTTGTTTCTTTTCCAAATAATAAGAATACTTCTTCTAAATTAGTATAGTTTGCTTCTGAATAACATGTTTGACCTTTTGTTGTTACAAAAAACATGTTATTTTCTTCTGGCTTATATTTTTCTAAAAAGCTTTTAAAAGATTTATGATTTTCTATTTCTAACTTGTCCCAATAATCTAAACCTGCTCTTTTTAAGGTTTTGTCTGTTATTTCAAAGCCTAGTGGTTCTACTAAGTGTAGTTTCGCCCCTGTGGCTGCGCATGTTCTTGCTATATTTCCTGTATTTTGTGGTATTTCTGGTTCTACCATAACTATGTTTATTTTCATTTTGATTACCCTCGCTATCTATTCTTTATTATTAAATATGTAGGGGCTTAATCGGTTAGGTATACATATAAGGAATACCCAATTATGCCCTTTGCACAAATTAAATATTGATATAATTTTAAAATATACATTTAGGGCGTAATTCGGTAAATTCTTACTGGTATACCTAACCGATTAAGCCCCTACAGCATTTTATTATTGCTTTTATTTCTTCCACACTCTATGTATGTTTTCTTTTTCCTTTTCTTTTAAGCACTTGAACATATCTATATCTAACCTATTACATACAGACGCTAGTACATATAAGCAGTCTGATACTTCGCTTTCTATTGAGTCATAGCTATATTGCTTGTTTACATCTGTACTCATATTTGTTGCATTTTTTCTTATTGATTTTGCAAGTTCTCCTATTTCTTCTGTTAATAATAACATTCTTTCTTCAATAGGTTGTTCTTCAAAACCTCTTACTGTATTTACTGCTTTTATATATTGTTGTACTTCTCTTAAACTATCTGTTTCTTTTAAATTTTCCCATAATGCTTGTTGTTTGTTTTCTTTATTTTTGTCTTCTATTTCATTATTATTCATCATCTATTTCTCCTCCATGCTTAGCATTATATTCTATTAAAATAAAAAAGTCAATATTTTTGCGAATTTTTGTTTGACAAATTTTAGGTGCTGTGTTATATTATATATACAAACATTTGAACGGTAAAAAATAAAAGTAGAAATGTATTTTTTATATACAAGAAAGAGGATGATTTTATGGATTTATTAGAAAAACTTACAATACTTGCTGATTCTGCTAAATATGATGCTTCTTGTAGCTCTTCTGGAAGCAGGCGTACAAATACAAAAGGTGGAATTGGAAATGGAGATGTTTCTGGCATTTGCCATAGTTGGGGCGCAGATGGCAGGTGTATTTCTCTTCTTAAAATTTTGATGAGTAACGCTTGTATTTATGATTGCAAGTATTGTATTAATAGGTGCAGCAATACTGTTAAAAGAGCTACTTTTACCCCAAGGGAAATTGCTGATTTAACAATTCAGTTTTATAAGCGTAATTATATAGAAGGGTTATTTTTAAGTTCTGCCGTTATAAAAAACCCTGACTTTACTATGGAAAGATTATACGAAACTGTGCTCATTTTAAGAAAAGAATATAAATTTAATCGGCTACATTCATGTAAAAACTATTCCACGGTTCAAGTAAAGAACTTATTGATAAATTAGGTGTTTTGGTTGATAGAACTAGTATTAATATTGAGCTTCCTTCTAATGATAGTTTGAAATTACTAGCTCCTCAAAAAGAAAAGGCTGGTATTGTTACTCCAATGAAGTATATTTCCCAAAATATTGCAATTTCTAAACAAGAAAAGTCAATATATAAAGAAAAATTTGTACCTGCTGGGCAAACAACTCAATTAATTGTAGGTGCAACTCCCGAAACAGACTTAAAAATTATGAAGCTATCTGAAAGTTTATATAATAGCCTAAATTTAAAGCGTGTGTATTATTCAGCTTATGTTTCTGTTAATAATGATAAAAACTTGCCTGCTTTGGAGTCACCTCCTCTTCTTCGTGAAAATAGGCTATACCAAGCAGACTGGCTTTTACGTTTTTATGGTTTTAAAATTGATGACTTATTAGATGAAAGCCATCCTAATTTTCATACATTGTTAGATCCTAAGTGTGACTGGGCTCTTCGTCATTTAGAAAACTTCCCTGTTGAAATAAATAGAGCAGACTATAATACTCTTTTAAAAGTTCCTGGTATTGGTGTTATTTCGGCAAAACGTATTATTACTGCTAGAAGGGAATTTAATTTGAATTTTGAGAACCTAAAGAAGCTTGGTATTGTACTTAAACGTGCTCGTTATTTTATTACATGTGATGGAAAATATTTTGACCCTATTAAAAGCTTTAATCAGAACTTTATTTCTGAGAATTTACTTTTTTTAGAAAGAATATCTACATCTCAATCTAATTATATACAAACTTCATTATTTGACACTTTGCCAAAGGCTCAAGAGCTTTCTTATAGTTTTGATAAACTTTTACCTACAAAGGAGGACAAACAAAAATGTTTAACTGGAATGTTATAAATAAAATTTATATATACGATGGTACTTTTGAAGGCCTTCTTAGTATGGTTTTTGATTGTTATATAAAAAAAGTAATCCCTTCAAGGATTGTTTCTAAAAATGAACTAGAAATTAATTTTTTAGATTCTATAGAAGAAATAAAAACAGATAATACAAAAGCAAAAAGAATTTTTAATGGAATGTATAAAAATATCTCTTATGATACTTTATATAATAGTTATTATGCATTTCTTTCAAATGGTAAAGAAAAAGAAATAAATATATTAAAATATATTTTAAATGGATTTTTAATTGGACCTAAAATAAATACCATGCTTTCTTTAGATTTCGTTTTTAATGTATGTTCTATGCGAAAAAGAATGTTAGGAGAAGCTCATCGCTTTAAAGGTTTGCTTCGTTTTTCTGAAGTTGGTAGTAATTTATTTTATGCACCTATTCATCCAGATAATAATATACTAGAAAATTTAGGTCATCATTTTATAAAAAGATTACCTACTCAAAACTTTATTATACATGATAAAAATAGAAATATTGCTTTTTTATATAATACTAAGGAATATAAAATTGTTGATAGTTCTTGTATTGTTCTCCCAAACATTTCGGAAGCTGAAAAAAAATATCAAGAATTATGGACAGCATTTTTTAAAACAATTGCTATAAAAGAAAGAAGTAATTCAAGGCTTCAAATGCAGTATATGCCAAAAAAATATTGGCAAGATTTAACTGAAGCTCAGTAAGTATTATTGAATTATAGTTCTATATTGACCTATAACTATCTGTAAACTTTACTTTATACATGCTATATTTACTAAAAAGGTTAATAATTTACAATCCTTTATTATTGTAAATGTTATTAATCTAATATTTCTAATGTATATTAATAAATATATTAGAAATGTTCTTATAGTATATATAAAAGGAATGGTGGTAATAATGGCAATAGATTTTAATGTCATTGGAAAGCGTTTAAAAGAAATTAGAAAACAAAAAGGCTTAACTCAAGAACAATTAGTAGAAAAAATGGGTGTTTCTATTGCTTATCTTAGTAAGGTTGAAACTGGTAAAGTTCATATCAATTTAGAAAGGTTATCTCAAATATGTGAAATTTTAAATGTTTCAGAAGGTAAAATATTAAATGGAACTTCTAATAGTTCAGAATTATATTTGAATTCTGAGTTTAATGCTCTTCTAAGAAAATGTTCCCCTAAACAGCTAAAACTTGCTTATAAAATTTTGCGGTTCTATTTTGGAAGAGGATATTTAGGAGCACTGCCTAGCGCTAGGAAAAATGCACAGGAATAGCAATTCCTGTGCATTGATAGTTTCTGTTTAGTATCTAATATTACGTATATAGAATTCACGTATTTTATCTTTTATTTTCTCCGAAGAATTTATACTGTAAATTTCATTTACAGTTTTTATACTATAACTGTCTATTCTATTTACACTATACATATTTAATTTTTTTACAATTCTATATACATATAGTGTAACACCCTTTTTGTTCTTCTTAACTAAGTATACAATATCTCCTTCCTTGCAGTCTTGTCTTCTTATAAAATTTCCATTTCGTTCTAAACATATATATGCTTTACCTATCTGCTGATTTGGGTATACCTTTCCATTTCTTATATATAGTTCTTCTTGGTCTTTCTCCCCCTCCTCATAATCTCCAATATCTAGTAAAAAGCATATTTGTTTTTTCACTTCTACTGGCCATTTTTCCTTTTTTAACCTTCCTATTATAGGCTCTTGCAATGATTTTGTTTCTTTATACTCTGCATAGTTCCTACTTTCAATGTCTGTTATTTCAAATACTGCTAAATTTACAGTTCCATTGCCTTCTTTTACTCGTATAATGGTATCGCCAATATTTAACTCTATATTCCGCTCCAAACTAAATTTTATAACTTTTCCATACCTAATTATAATTATTTTAAAGTTTGGATCGAGTAAACTTTGTCTTAAAATTAGCAATTTTCCATTCTTGTACGTAACACCTTTTACATTGCAACTATTTTTCCTACTTTTTTCTTCCTCATTTTTTTTATTTGTTTTACATTGCTTACTTATTTTTGGGAAAATATATGGAATGTTATGTGCCTTCGCCTTAGCACATAAGTAATTATCACAGGTCAATATAGTTGCTTCATTATGCCAAGTACAATAATCAATAATATTATCATCATTATACCTGTAATTTTCATACTTTGATATGCAAATATATTTTTTACTTTCAGTGTCTTGTCTTATTTTTTTACCAATATAACGTACATTTATTCCATATTGCCCTTCATTGCCCTTATTCTTGTCTAGCTCTTTAATAGTACCTGTAAGAACAATAACCTTTTCGGCCTTTTCAATTATTTCCATCGCTTCTTGTGATTCTAAAGCACAAGCATCTAAAATAATTGTCCGTTCCATATTTTTTAATTTTTGATCATTCATAAAGTTTTCCTCCTTTTTTTGAATCAAATACTAAACAACAACTGCCCTCCTTTTCATATATATTCTAATATGATTAATAATTTATGAATAATAATATTATACTACAGATTAACATAATTGTAAACTTTTTTATTGATTTTTTTTATATTTGTTTTATACTTTCATACTAAAATTGTTAACATCGTTTAGTAAAAATTTATTTAATAAAAACTCTACCATATTTAATTTAAAAATTGTTGAAAATAGACTTAAACTATGTTAGTATTAAAAGTGATAGAATAATATTTAAAGGAGGTTTTTATCCATGGACTTTAAACAATGGGAAAATTTTAATAAAATTGGTGAATGGACTAAAGAAATTGATGTTAGAGGTTTCATTCAGGCAAATTACACTCCATATGAAGGAGATGATTCTTTTTTAGCAAATGCTACTGAAAGGACTACTAAACTATGGAATGAAGTTTTAGAGCTTTATAAAAAAGAAAGAGAAAATGGTGTATTAGATGTTGATACTAAAACTCCATCTAGCGTAAATGCATATGATGCAGGTTATATTAATAAAGAATTAGAACAAATAGTAGGTCTTCAAACAGACGCACCACTAAAGAGAGCAATTATGCCAAATGGTGGTATTAAAATAGTTGAAAAATCTTGTGAATCTTATGGTTATAAAGTGGATGAAGAAACTGACTACATTTATAATAATTTAAGAAGAACTCATAATGATGGTGTATTTAGTGTATACACCCCTGATATTAGGCTTGCTAGAAGCTCACACTTAATAACAGGTCTTCCTGATGGATATGGACGTGGAAGAATTATTGGTGATTACAGACGTATTGCTTTATATGGAGTGGACGCTTTAATTAGTGAGAAAAAGAAAGATTTAGAAGTATTAGATGTAGATGAATTTACTGAAAATGTAATTCGCGAACGTGAAGAAATTCATGACCAAATTATTGCATTAGAAGATTTAAAGAAAATGGCTGCAAAATATGGTTTTGATATATCAGTTCCAGCTTCAAATGCTAAAGAAGCTGTTCAATGGTTATACTTTGGGTACTTAGCTGCAACAAAAGATCAAAATGGTGCTGCTATGAGTTTAGGTAGAACTTCTACTTTCTTAGATATTTATATTGAAAGAGATTTAAAAAATGGAAGTTTAACTGAAGCTGAGGCACAAGAATTAATGGATCACTTTGTTATGAAATTACGTATGATTCGTTTCTTACGTGCTCCAGAATATAATGAATTATTTAGTGGAGACCCTGTTTGGGTAACAGAAAGCATTGGTGGTATGGGCGTTGATGGAAGAACTTTAGTTACTAAAAACTCTTATAGAGTTCTTCATACATTAGTTAACTTAGGACCTGCTCCAGAGCCAAACTTAACAGTTTTATGGTCAAAAGATTTACCGGAAAACTTCAAAAAATACACATCAAAAATATCAATTCAAACATCTTCTATTCAATATGAAAATGATGACTTAATGAGAACTACTGTTGGAGATGACTATGGAATTGCTTGTTGTGTATCTGCAATGAAAATTGGTAAACAAATGCAATTCTTTGGTGCAAGAGCTAACTTAGCAAAAGCTTTACTTTATGCTATTAATGGTGGTAGAGATGAAAATAGTGGAAAACAAATTACACCTAAGTTTGAACCTATAACTTCTGAATACTTAAATTATGAAGAAGTTACTGAAAAATTTGATAATATGATGGATTATGTAGCAAAAATTTATATTAAAGCATTAAATGCTATTCACTATATGCATGACAAATATTCATATGAAGCATTAGAGATGGCTCTACATGATAAAGAAATATTAAGAACAATGGCATGTGGAATTGCTGGGCTTTCAGTTGTAGCTGATTCACTTTCTGCAATAAAATATGCAAAAGTAAAAGTTATTCGTGATGAAACAGGCTTAGCAGTTGACTACGAAATAGAAGGAGATTTCCCAAAATACGGAAATGATGATGACCGTGTTGATGAAATTGCTGTAGATGTTGTAAAGACATTCTTACGTAAGTTACAAAAACATGTTACTTACAGAAATTCAAAACACACATTATCAGTACTTACTATTACATCAAACGTAGTTTATGGAAAAGCAACAGGAAATACACCAGATGGAAGACGTGCAGGAGTTCCATTTGGACCAGGTGCAAACCCATTACATGGTAGAGATACAAATGGAGCAGTTGCCGTAATGAATACAATTGCAAAATTACCATATGAATATTCTGAAGACGGAATTTCATACACATTCTCAATTACACCAGGAACACTTGGAAAAGAGTTAGATACTCAGGTAGATAACTTAGTAAGTTTATTAGATGGATATTTCAAACAAACAGGACATCACATTAATGTAAACGTATTTGATAGAGCATTACTAGAAGACGCAATGGAACACCCAGAAAAATACCCACAACTAACAATTCGTGTTTCAGGTTATGCTGTAAACTTTATAAAATTAACTAGAGAGCAACAACTTGATGTTATTAATAGGACTATACATGAAAAATTCTAGAGTTGGAGGTTGGGTAACTTCTTCGAAGAAACTAATATAATTTATAATATAAAAAAATTTAAAGGTGACAATTTGTCACCTTTAAATTTTTTAGAACTTTCTTCCGCATCTTCCACATCTTACACATACACAGCCATATGAATCGCTATTGCAACAATTTATACTTGGTCTCATATCGCTTCTGTGAAATCTACTATGGCCATCTTCCTTCTTATCCCTTTGCTTTGTGTTATCTTTACTTTCATTTTCGCTATCTTCTTTTTTTGTTGATTTTTCATCTGAAATTGCGTATGAAAATGCTCCAAGAAAGTAAATGAATATGACAGGTCCTATACTGAATGTAACTAAGTTTAAACAATTCATTATTATTATTCCTAAAGTACATCCTAATGTAAGTAATATTACCTTTTTAATCCGCTTTCCTTTCATGCTTAAATACCTCCTTACTCGTTTCCTATGGCCCATTTGTTAATTTTACCGTATTCCCTAATACAGTTAATTACATGCTTTAATCCTTCAATAGTCCATATGTGATAATATTCAATATACATTTCGTCGCCTTTTCCATCATCAATTAATTGCCTTGCTTCTTCATCAGATACATAGTCTTTTTCATCATGTTTAAGGCATTCAAGAAGTTTCCAGCCTGCACTACCTCCATTAATACAAATTTTCATTTTATTTAATGGATCACAATTAATTTTTTTTGCAAGTGTATATGGTATCCTTCCTCTTACTCCTATATATTCTCTACCTCCACCTCTGTACTCAAACAGAAATCCATATAATCTCCGTTCACCACCTAATTCAAAAATTTTTTCTGAATCCATGAGTAATTCAAATACTGTTTCTAAATTTTGGCCATTCATATAGCTACCTCCTTATAACAAATTATTGTTTTTAGATTACATTTATAAATATAATATATATTAACATAATTTATGTAAAGAATCAAGATATTCTACTTATTTTCTCTAAATATTCCATGTCTTCTATTTTAGAAATTGCGAAACATTTCTTGCCAGCATCTTTTAGTGAAGCACTGGCAGTGGTATAATTCTTTGTTATCAATGACTATAAATCTATCGTGGAATTTATCTGTTTTGGCTACTTTTAAAGTAGGATATTCTTTATTAAATTTTTGTATATCTAGTTTTGTTATATTGCTCTTTTCTGATGTTAATATTACTGCTTCTACGTTTTTGTTTTTCTTTGTAAGCATTTTTAATATTGTATCATCTATGTAATTATCTATAATTAATATTTTATCTTGAGCTGTTTTTATGATGTCTATTATTAGGCTATAGCTATCGTATATTTGTCCGTTAAAGAAAATTTGTTGTTTGAATTCTTCATTTTTATTTCTTTTTAGTTCGTCAAATACTTCATCAAATTTCTTATCATGTTCCAATATTTTGTATTCCATTGTTGTTAGTCTTTCAAATAATTGTGCATTATTTAGTATAAACTTTCGCATTTCTACAAATGCTCTCATAATATTTATACTTACTTGAACTGCAACTTCATTCTTAAGTAAGCCTGAAAGCATTGATATTCCTTGTTCTGTATATACATATGGTAGATATTTTTCACTTCTATATTTAATATTTTCTTTTTCAGATGTGGTTCCAAAATGGAACCACATCTGTTTAAGTTCTTCTTCTGTTAATTGAAAACAAAAATCTTCTGGGAATCTATCAAGGTTTCTTTTCATAGCTTTATTAACGTTCTTCGTTTCATACTTATATAACCTAGCTACATCACTATCTAACATTACTTGCTTTCCTCTAATTGTATAAATTAAATTTTTAATATTTTCTGTTCCATATTCTACTACATTTAATTCTTCGTTTACTGGTGCAATAATATTTTCTTCATCCATAATTATCACATCCTATTTCAAAGTTTCGTTTATTATAGAACATTCGTTTTTAATTGTCAATATTTTATTCTTATAATTTACAAGTTTGTTTTATGCAGTAGCACGAACTAAGTAATATATTTTATTTTTGTTGAATTTTGTATTTTTTTATAGTACAATTAAAGCATAATTTATTAGGAGGAAATTATGAAAGCACGTATTCATTCATTTGAAAGTTTAGGAGCAGTTGATGGACCTGGTGTTCGCTTTGTTATTTTTATGCAAGGTTGCTCTTTAAAATGTAAATATTGTCAAAATAGAGATACATGGGATTTACATGGTGGACAAGAATATTCAGTAGATGAAATATTAGAGAAAATTTTAAGATATAAAAATTATATTATGCCTAATGGTGGGGTTACTGTTAGTGGTGGTGAACCTCTACTTCAAGCTAAATTTTTAATAGAATTATTTACTAAATTAAAAGAACATAGTATTCATACTTGTATTGATACTTCTGGCTCTTTTGATTTAACTTGCGATATAAAAAAATTAATAGATTTAACAGATTTATTTTTATTAGATATTAAATGTATAAATGATGAAAAATGTATAGAATTAACTGGTGTTTCAAATAAAAAAGAACTTAACTTTGCAAAATATTTAAGTGATAATAATAAACCTTTATGGATTAGGCAAGTTTTAGTACCTGGAATTACTGATGATGAGCAAGATTTGCTTGAACTTAAAAATTTTATTTCTAGTTTAAGAACAGTTGAAAAAGTTGAAGTTCTTCCTTATCATAATTTAGGTAAGTTTAAATGGGAAAAGCTTGATTTAGAGTATCCTTTAGAAGGATGTAAAACTGCAAGCAGTGAAGATGTTAAAAGGGCTAAAAATATATTAGGAATATAAAAAATTATTTTTTATTGTAGGGGTAGGCCTTGTGTCTACCCTTTTTTATAACCATTCTACGAAAAGAAGGTAGACACAAGGTCTGCCCCTACAGTAGTTTCTATTTTATTATTAGGTCTATCACTATTCCACAAACTACCCCTATTGCATATAATAGACCTAATATTTTTAAATTTTCTTTTAGATTTTTATTTACTCTAAATAATATCAATATTCCAATTCCTGAACCTACTAATAAGCCTCCTATCATAGAACCTATGCTTATTACATTTCCTAAGTATAACTGTGTTAGTATTACAGAACCTGCACAGTTTGGAATTATCCCTACTATTCCTGCTATTATTGGTCCTATTATAGGCATATTTAGTATTAGGTTTGATAGGTTTTCTTCTCCGAAGAAATGTATTATTACATTTAGTATGAATGTTATTATTATAATAAATAGTAATATATTTAAAGTATGTGTTATTGAAGATTTTATTATTCCACCTTCTTCACAATGGCAATGTTCGTGTTTACATATATGGCCTATCTCTTCTTCTATTTCTTCTTTCTTTTTTTCTACTTGTTTTTTCTTTTTGTTTATAGCTTGTCCTACAAAGTCTATTAGAAAACCTGCTATAATTCCTATAACTAGTTTTATTGCAAGTATTTTTAGTATTAACCCTATACTTGCATTTTCAGAAATTAGTACTGGAAGCATTTCGTCTGAGGTTGATAGGAATATTGCTATTAATGTTCCTAGTGTAATTACCCTTCCAGCATATAAGTTACTTGCCGCTGCTGAAAAACCACATTGTGGGAATACTCCTAAAATAGCTCCCCATAAAGGTCCTAGTTTCCCTGATTTTTGTATTATATTTTTTGTTTTTTCCCCTGTTTTGTGTTCTAAGTATTCCATTATTAGGTATGTAATAAATAGAAATGGAAGTAGACGTACTCCATCTATTAGGGTGTCTTTTATTATTTCTAACATTTTTATTTCTCGCTTTCTTTAAGTAGAAGTTGGAGGTTGGAAGTTGGAGGTTGGACACCCTAACCCCAAATCTCTTGCTTCTTTTTAATTTATTGTTTATTTTACTATATTTTTATTTATTTTTCAACTATTTTTAGCTTTCAAAAAGTCTTAATATGTTTTTTAGTTAATTTTTAAAAATTAAAATTATTCTAAAATAAAGAATATTCTACCAATTTAGTGGTAAAATACTCTTTATTTTTCAAAGATTCATGTATCTCTAATCAATAGTTTCTCCATCTTCTCGTATTTTTCTTTCTATATTTTCTAATTTCTTTATTGTTTCACCATATTCTTCTTTTAGACCTTCCTTTATCTTATTAGCAATTTCAAAAGAAGATAAATTAGAACTTGAACATATAATTCTATCATATAGTTTTTTGACATATGATATTATATAATTTTTTCCAAAATGAAGACAATACTCACTAGCATCTACAATTGACCGTTCCCCATATAATTCTCTATTAGTCCCAAATGTTTTTCCACAAAACATACATATTGCATCTATTTAATAACAATTATCATTATCTGTTACAATTACTACACTGTGTTTACACTCTTTCATTCATTTTTCCTCCTTAAATTATTTTTGAGTACTTTCTACTTATTATTTTGTATTATTATAACATATTTTTAATTTTTGTCAAATGTGGCTGTAAAAAACTCCTCTATCTATTCGCGATCCACTTCATTATTATGCATTACTACTGGTGTCTCTTGTGAATCTATTCTGTTTTGCTTTTCCATGTCTAATGCTTGTACTAAATTATAAAATTCTTTTAGTATATCCCCATTTATCTCGTTTTCATGTTTTACAACTGGTATTTGCACATGCATATAGTTATCCACTTCTTCAGGATAAGCAGTTATATTTGCTTTTTGGTAATGATTAAGTAACCTTCTAGCTGTTAATAGTAATCTTTCTGTTTTTATTTCACTAATTAGGTCTTGCTTTCTAAATGTTTTTAAGAAACACCTATATGATTCTTTATATTGTTCTGGATATTTTTCTCTTTTTTGTCTTTCCCATAAGTCTTCTTTAGTCCATTCACTTTTAAATTGTTTTAATAAATATTTATTTCTTTTTGTGTGATATTCATAGTCTAAAACATACATACTTGGCACTTCTATATTGGTTATTCCCTCTCTATGCAAAAGATTTATGAATATACTTAAAGCTATTATATTTTTAGGTTCAACTTTATAAGTGTCTTCCTCTGCTATATCTTTATTTACTTTGTATTTTTGTCTATCTATTTTCCTTCTTAATGAATCTTGTACCATATTATTGTTTTTATCTTGAATAGAGCCTATTGTACATATTTTTCTATTATCTTTTTCATATATTCCATACCTTATTACTGGAAGTGCGTAATGTGGCCTATTCCAAAGTTCTCTATTATTATAATGTTCTTTATCATAAATTGTTATTTCCATTTGTCTGAAGTTTTCATCCCAGGTTCTGGCTATTCCATTTTTTATAGTGATTATATGGTTATTTAAGCATTGTAGTTTTCCTAAATATGTTTCTTCATCATATTTTTTAAATGTTCTATCTTTCATCATTTCTGCTTGTTTTTTTAAAAATTCTTCTGGATCATTGAAGTCTTGTGGTGTAGTACGTAGCCAAATTAGTTCAAAAAAGTTATTCTTTTCCCATCTATTAAAACCTGTGGAATCTTTCCTTCTTTGAAAATATAATTCTATGTGTCTTTCATATGCTTGCCTTAGATATTCAAAGAATTTTTTATAGTCTTTTACTACCATTACTGGTTGTTTACTATTTTCATTTGTTTTTTGTTTTATTATATCAAATATTTTTTCATATCTTGCTTGTATTTCTTCTTTATATTCACTATCTTTAAAGCTATTTGTATATTGTTTTATTATATTTTCTATAAATTCTATTGCTTCTCTTTCTCTAAAATCAAACTTGAAATTTGGTATCTCGTCGCTAAATAGTATTTTATCTAAACTATCTATTATAAATTCTCTTGATACATTTTCAAATGTTGGCAACCAACAGTCTGCTATTGTTCTATTATTTGGTAGTTTCATTGTTTCTCCTTGTTTAATTCTTTATTTTTCTATTTCTTTGTTATACTTTTATATACTTTATTATTCTTTACTTCTTTCCGCTAATTAGGTCAGTCCCCATTGCTAGTTCCTACTGCTTGTTTAAAGGTCACACATACCAACCTAGTTGTTAGCACATGGACCTTTACTTTCTTTATTTTAATTATATAGCTTCTTTATTTTCTTGTAGTTCTTCTACTTCACTTGTGTTTCCTGCTTGGTCTATTACTTCTAAGCTTGCTATTGATACTTCGTAGGCTACTTTTATTTCTGATGTTCCATCTTCATATTTTTTCTCGTATTGTCTTGATTGAACCCTTCCTACTATTTTTACTTCTGTTCCTACTGGTACGTTTTCACAAAATCTAGCATTTCTTCCCCATGCTATACATGGAATATAGTCTGATTTATTATATGCTCTGTTTACTGCTAGTAATAAATCTGCTATTTCTCTACCAAATGGTGTTTTTCTATATATTGGTTTTTTACAAATATAACCTGTTAGTGTAACTTCATTTGATACGTTTTCTTTGCTTGGCTTAAACTCTTCACCTTCTTCGTTTGCAAATTTTATTTCTTTTGCAAAAACTGTAAGAACTAATTTATTTCTTTCATTTTCATAACTGTTATATGATCTGAATTGTCCTTCTATTATTACATTCTTTCCTACATCTAAGCTTTCTTCTATTAATAATCTTTCAGATATTGTTATAGGTATAATATCTGCATTTCCACTTAAACGTGGTACACTTAAATCAAATATGTAAAATTTTTCTCCATAAATTTCATGACTAAATCTTTTATCGCTTGTTACTTTTCCAACTAATACTAGTTGATTATTCTCTGAATAATTTGTATCCAACTTAATTTCCTCCTCTTACTTTTGTTTCTCTCTTCGTATTTTATTCATATTGTTCCTCTTTTAGAATATTTTTCCTTTACAAATTCTATTATACTACGTTTTTTAAATTTTGTCTACATAAAAAGTTAATTTTATTTATTTTTATTTGCTTAAATTTAATGTAGGGGCGATTAGCAATCGCTCGATCTTCGAAGAATTCCCCCATAATATGTATTATATTTTAAATTTTTCTTTATTCTTCTAATTTTAGCCAATTCTTTGTAGCACGGGCGATTGATAATCGCCCCTACATCTCTACCCCATATATTAACAAAGTGCAAGCCACCGCCATAATACTCTCCGCATCTTCATCAATGCTAATTTTTATTTCTTGTGGCTCAATGACCTTCCCAGCTATACTTTCAAATTCCTTCTTCACACAAATTAAGACTTCATCTTCTGTAACAGAAGATGCTGTAACTAATGCCTTAGAATTAAAACCAAAAGTAAATATTTTTAAATTATATTCTTTAAACATTTCTATGCTTTTTATTCTATCTGTATTAATTACTAAATAATTAGTATTTAATAACATCTTTTTTAGCATTTCCATGTTTTTAAACTTTCTATCTATTATTATTGTTCCAAATTTTATGTTTTTAATATTTTCAATACTTTTTTCTTTTATAAATAAAACTGAACTTTCTCTTAATTTTAAATTTTCTACAATTTCTCTTCTTATAAAATTTTCATTCTTCTCATCTGCAATAACCCCAATAAATGGCATAATTTCTTTCTCCTTTTATTCATATATTGCTATTATTGCCTATTTTCTTTCCATTATTCATTATTTATTTTCAATTAATACTTTTATTTGTTATTGTTTTCGGAATATTATACAACTAATATTATAAGAAAAAAAGAAATTGATTTAATTAGATCAATTTCTTTTTTCTTATTTTTATACTATTCTTATCAACAGTTTTTGGCATTAATATAGCTTCTTTGACTCATTTCTTTATTATTTTCTATTGCTTCTGCAATTTCCATTTCCAATTTATTTAAAGATTCTTGACTAGGTTTTCTTGTTTCATCTACTTTTATTAATTTAGCTCCAGTTCCTGCTCTATCAAGTTCTCTTTTCATTATTTCATGCCAATTTTTCTCCATATTCTTCCTCCTTTTAGTTAAAATGGTGGATTGAGTACAAAATACTTATTTTCTTTTTGCATAATTATGCCTGCTTTTTATTTCTTCAACAATTGTATCATAGTTATTATAACAGCTTATTTTAAAAAAAACAATTATTTTTATAAAATTATGTAATTTTTAATTCTCTTGCTTTTGCAATCTCTGTGTTCCATTAACATCTATATAATAATTTTCCTTATAAACTAATTCTGAAACTGTTACTACTTTGAATCCTTTATTTTCTATATTAGTTAATAACATGTCTAGGCTGTCTGCTGTATGTTTCGTTCCATTATGACTTAGTATAATACTTCCTGAAGATAATTTACTTTCTAGTCTTTTCCACATTTCTTCTCCTGTTAGACCAGAATAATCTAATGTATCTAAATTCCATTGTATAGTATTATGATTTTGAGATTTTGCTGCATTTATAACTGTATCATTATATTCTCCATATGGTCCTCTATAAAGTGTTGTTTTTTTACCAGTTATACTCTCTATTTTTTCACTACAATTTAATATCTGTTCTCTATTTTTTTCTAAACTCAAATTATTTACATGTGGATGTGTATCTGAATGATTTCCGTATTTCATGCCCCGCTTCATGTACTTTCTTTACAGCATCTGGATATTTTTTGACGAAATCCCCTACCATAAAAAATGTAATTTTACTGTTGTGTTTAGAAAGTGTTTCTAATATTTTATCAATATCATCTGCCTCCCATGCACAGTTCATGGTAAAGGCAATCTTCTTTTCATCAGTAGCTACATTATAAATTGGTAATTCTTTTGTAGCGACTGCTGTTTCTACTGCATCTTTTGTAGTCACGCTAAATGCTATTCCAAATAGTATTAATACTGTACTTAATAAAATTATATATGCATTTATTTTTTCTTTATTAAAAACTATAAACATAAAAACCTCCTCTTTGTTACAGATAACTATCTTCTAGGTTAATTCTTTAATCTCTATCTAAAATTCCTAAAATATAGACAACCTTCTCTTCATTATAGATAACTATCTTCATCTGTATAACTTATATGTACAGTCATTTCATTCCTTACAGCTAAGAAATCTACGGAGCTTTACTCCTTTCGGACTAAAAATTCTAGAATATAGAAACCCTTTTAATATAAGCTATTTTATTTTATGCTTATATTAAAAGGGGTATTCTTCATTTTTTGGTTTCTCTTAAAAAAATTCTTATAGTTTCATTTATTAAGTTATTATTATATCTTCAAAGTTTTTTTCTATATTACAAATATATTCCAAATTAAATTAGTAATCATACACAATATAATTCCACAAACAGTTGGAAGTAAGAAACCTAACACAGCCCATTTCCATTTTCCTGTTTCCTTTTTTATTGAAAGAAGTGTTGTGCTACATGGAAAGTGAAGTAAAGTAAATATCATTACATTTATTCCTGTTAATAAAGTCCAACCGTTTTGTCTTAGTATCTCTCCTATTTGGAAAGTATCTTCCATGTTTACCAGTATTCCTTTTTGCATATAGCTCATTAGTATTATTGGAAGCACTATTTCATTTGCTGGTAGTCCTAGTAAAAATGCTGTTAGTATGTAGCCATCTAGCCCCATTAGTTTTGCAAATGGATTTAGGAAATTTGCTACAAAATTTAGTATACTTGTTCCTCCTATATTTATGTTTGCAAATAACCATATTATAATTCCAGCAGGTGCCGCTACTGCTATTGCTCTTCCGAAGTACAAATAGTGTTCTATCAAATATTGACCTTATTAAAACCTTTCCTATTTGTGGTTTTCGGTATGGTGGTAATTCTAGTATAAATGATGATGGTACTCCTTTTAATATTGTTTTTGATAATAATTTTGATATAAGAAGCGTCATTATCACTCCTAGTATAATTATTCCTAATACACAAAGCGCTGATATTATTGAAGAAAATGCTCCTGCAAAATAGCTTCCTATAAATACCATTGATACTGTTATTAAAAATGGAAACCTTCCATTACATGGCATAAATGCATTTGTTAATATTGATATTAGCTTTTCCCTTGGTGAATCTATTATTCTACACCCTACTACTCCTGCTGCATTACAACCAAGCCCCATGCACATGGTTAGTGCTTGTTTTCCGTGAGCTACATGCCCTTTTAAAGTATTTGTCTAAGTTGAAGGCTATACGTGGTAAGTACCCTAAGTCTTCTAATAATGTAAACATTGGAAAAAATATTGCCATTGGCGGAAGCATTACTGCTATTATCCATGTTACTGTTGTATATATTCCATCTACTAGTATCCCCTTTAACCACATTGGTGTTTGTATATATTCAAGTAGGTATACTAATTTTACTTGTAGAAATTCAAAAAGACTTGATAGTAAACGTGATGGGTAATTCGCTCCTACTATTGTTAGCCATAATATTATACCTAAAAATATAATCATTATTGGTATTCCAAAAGTTTTAGAAGTTAATATTTTGTCTATTTTTCTATCTCTATTATTATACTTTTCAGTTTCGTATGTTACTATTTCTTTTGTTACTTCTTCTGCTTTTTTTACAATATTTGCTATTATTTTATCTCTTATATTTTCTTTTGTAATTTCAGTTTCTTTTAGTTTTTCTTCTACTTCTGATATTTTAGTTTTTATTTTCTTTGAATTTAAGTTTACTTTTAAGTTTTTTTGTATAGAATTAACAATTTTTTCTTCTCTATCTAATAATTTTAGAGCTATCCATCTTTTTAAATAGTTATTTTTGCATGTTATTACCTTTTCAAGCTTGGTTATTTGTTCTTCTATTTTTTCTTCATATACTATTTTATTTGGTGAAGGTTTTATTTTTCCAGATGATACTTCTTCTATTTTCCTCATTAATTTTTCTAATGTTTTTTTCTTCCTTGCGATAGTTCCAACTACTGGTACACCTAATCTCTTTTCTAACTTTTCTAAGTCTATATTAATTTTTTTCTTTTTGGCTTCATCTAGTAAGTTTACACATACTACTATTTTGGGTGTAATTTCCATTATTTGATATACTAAATTTAAGTTTCTTTCTAAGCAAGTACTATCTACAATTACTACTGTGGTATTCGGCATGCCAAAACATATGTAATCTCTTGCAATTTCTTCTTCTTCTGAATTTGACATTATTGAATATGTTCCTGGTATATCTACTAATAAAAATGATTTATTATCAAATTTGCATATTCCCCTTGCATTACTAACTGTTTTTCCTGGCCAATTTCCTGTGTGTTGATGCATTCCGCGTTAAGCTATTAAATATTGTCGACTTTCCTACATTTGGATTTCCTGCTATTGCAATAGTATAATCACATTTTTGTTCTTCTATATCTTTATTTAGAATATTACTTCCGGTAGAATTTGCTGTTAATCCCATAGTAAACCTCCCTTTTTATTTCTATTTTATTTGTATTCATTAAAATAAAAAAAAAGTACTAAAATAGAGTACAGTAAATAATAATTTTACTGCACTCTATTTTTGATTTACCACATAACCACATCCCAGCTCATTCCCAAACATGCACATCTTCGAACACTATAGCCTGTGTTTATAAGTTTTTTCTTTACGTTCTCCCTAACATAGTATACACTTGCATACTTTTCCTTATTCTTTTTAGCCGTTTTGATATTACGATTAACACTTATTTCATTAATCGTATCCCAAATAGTCCACTTGCATTCTTCCTTTTCAAACCGAACTTCTTCAGTATTAAACATGATAAATCCTCCTTAAAATCAATATTATTTATAATAATATTATAACATATATTAATTTTCAAGTCAATGTTATGGCAACTTTTTTTAGTATTCACTCTTTATCAGTAATCTATTTTATATATATTTTCTCTGCTTCTTCTTTTCTTAAAGAAATAACTGTACCTCTTACTTCATAGGCAGTAGGGTCCCCTAGTGGACTTCTAAGTACTGGTTTTATTTTTGTTCCTTCTATTATGCCTAAATCTAAAATTCTTCTTTTTACATTACCGGGAACATTCTATTTTAGTTACTTGGGCTTCTTTTTCTAATTCTACATTATCTAATGTATTTTCCATTGTTCTTAAGTACCTCCTTAAAAATATAATTTGTGCCTATTATATTTTATTTGCTAAGCTTAATAACTGTTACAAGCTAGCCATTAAGAATAACTTAATTTTTTCTTTTCAAGAAGTTTGCCATCTGTTCACAAAAAGGACAAATATTATTGGTATATTATATGCATAAGCTAAGAAGACTAATATTACCCTTTTAGTTCTTAGCTAAATAAAAAAGCAGAATTAATATTTTCTAAACAGTAAATTGTAAGAAAACTTAAAATCTGCATAGTTTATTTCTATACAAATTACATGTGTAATTTGCTAGAATAAAGAAAACATCCCCTTTTATTTTCTAAAAGCGAAGCTTATGTTTAAATCTAGGCTTCGCTTGTTTTTATATAAGGTTTTAGAGTAAATTCGCATAAAAGGCACAGTACCCCGTGCCCTTACATTTGAAATCGATTTTTCCTATACTATAACAAAAGTGGCTTCTCCATGCAAGTGATTTTAATCTTCCCCACAAACATACTTTTTTAGTAAATTTATTTGTATAAGTATTTTTGTGGATTTATTTGATTTCCATTTTTTCGTATTTCAAAATGCAAATGGTTTCCTGTTGAGAAACCTGTTGAACCTACTTTTGCTATTTCATTTCCTGCTTTTACTTCATCCCCTACTTTTGCAAGCAATTTACTACAATGCCCATAATATGTTTGTATTCCATTTTCATGTGTTATTATTATTAGGTTTCCATATCCTCCCATCCATCCTGAATAGGTTACTTTTCCATCTGCTGCTGCTACTATTTTTGTTCCATATGGTGCTGCTATATCCATTCCTTTATGTGTATGGTCACGTATACTTTCATTTGCACCAAATCTTGAAGTAATTGTTCCACTTACTGGTTTTACAGCAAAATATACTCCATCTAGTGTTGCAGATTTTATCTTTTGCATTTCTTTTACTGCTTCTTGTAATTCTATCTCTGCTGTTTGTATTGCTGATGCAACTTCTACTGTTTGTTCTACTTGCTCAATATTTTTTGTATATATTTCATCTACACTAATCTGTATTTGGTCTAATTTATTTGCATATTCTTCTTTTATTTTGCTAACTGCTTCTTCTGCTTCTTGTAATGTGTCTACATATACAGAATTTTTGTTATTTATTGCTACTGCATACATTTTATATGTTATAACCGCCATATCACTTATTTTGTTATATATCTCTTCTTCATTTGATATTTCAGAATTATTGGCTAAAACTAATTTATATTTTGGAAGTTCTTCTATATCTACATATGCAATATTTTCATCTTTTGGGTTTATTATTTGTTCATTTAATATTTTTTCAAATTCTATTTTGTTTGTAACATATCCCACTTCTTCACCAGAAATTGTTACTTTATACAATACTTTATATTTTATTAACATTATTGCAAGAACAATGGTAGTTCCAACTACTGCTATTGCTAACAGTTTAGTTATATCTTTTGTACAGTTTCTTACCTTCTTGTTTAAAATATATATTCACTCTCCTTTTTTTACATATATACATTTTTTAGTATTTTTTCTAAAATTTTACTACATTCAAATGTTATTATATCATATATTATATGTAATTGCAAATTTTTTACTCTCTTGTTTCTTCTTAATATCTTTTATTATTCCTTATTCTCGTTTTTGTAAATTTTTTGAAAGCGTACAGAGGCGACGCTGACCATATATTTGTTTTATATTTTTAAATTAATTCTCTCTTGTTCTATAAAATTTTTGATTTTCATTTTTCCTTTACTATTTACAACAATTGAAATTTCTCCCATTTCATCTGTTCTATATATTTCAGAGCCGTAAGTCTTCTAATCTTTTTAATACATCTTCATTTGGATGGCCAAAGTTATTATTTGTTCCTACTCCTATTAGGGCAATTTGTGGTTTTGCTAAATTTAAGAATTCCTGAACGCTAGAGGTTTTTGAACCATGATGAGCAATTTTTATTATTTTTACGTTTAATTTGTTTGTTCTTATATATTTGTTTACTATTTCTTCTTCTGCTATCTTTTCAATATCTCCTGTAAATAACATAGAAAAATTATTGTAGCTTAATTTCATTACTAGTGAATTATTATTTAATATGTTACTTGTTATTAATTCTTCTGTCGGCCATAAAACTTCTATATTTATATTTTTTTCTATTCTAATTTTTTCTCCTAATTTTGATATATGTACTTTTATGTTCTTTGCTTTTACAAGTTCTAAAAATCTATTATAATTTGCTGATTCTTTTCCCTGTCTTGGTATAATCGCATTTCTAACTTTTAGTTCTTCCATTACAGTTAACAGTCCGTCCGAACATGGTCTGAGTCAAAGTGGGATATAAAAATATAGTCTAATTTCGTTATCCCTCTGTCTAATAAATATGGTATTAGCGTATTTTTTCCTACATCATAACTTTCGTTTGCTTCGCTTCCCCCTCCATCTATTAGTATTGTTTTGTGGTTTGGTGTTACAATTAGTGTACTATCACCTTGCCCTACATCTATAAAATATATTTTTAATGCCCAAGGTAATATTTTTGTAATTTGAAAAATTAACACTATTATTAATGTTATTGCTATTATTCTTTTTTGTAATTTCTTATTTTTTAATTTATTTAGTATGTTTTTTTCAAGTCTTCTCCTATTTCTATTAGGGTAAAGACAAGCCCTACCCCTACATTTTATTAAATATATTATTATTATTAAAATTACGTAGTATAAAATTATTGTAAATATACTTGGTGTTTTTACATATATTTTTGAAAATGGCAAACTACTACTGAAATTCGCTATTTGTATTAGTAGCCTAATAAATATTGATAATATTATTGCTGGTATTTTTGAAATTTGAATAGATATAAATGATATGAAAATTGTTATAAATCCTAATATTATTATAATTCCTAAAATTGGACCTGCTAATATATTTGATATAAAAAACGTTAATGATATTGTATTATAGTGAACTGCTATAATTGGAAATATTATTAGATTTGCTGAAATACTAACTATTAACATTTGTTTTACGTTAGCTAAAAGTTTATTTATTAATTTAATTTTTAATTCTGATATTTTTATTTTTTCTTCTAATATTTTATTAAGTAATATAATTCCTAATGTTCCTCCATATGAGAGTTGCATTCCTACATCTAATATTTTGTATGGATTTATAATTAATATTATAAGTATAGAAGCACTTATACTTGCTAAAATATTTGGCTTTTTATATATTAAACTTCCGAAAATTATGTATATTGTCATTATGCATGCCCTAGTAACAGAAGGTGTAGTTCTTGTTAAAAATATAAATATAATTAATATAATAATTGTTATTACTTTTGAAATTTTTTTGTTTATTTTGCTTTTTTCTAAAATAATTGTTATTCCTAAAATTACATATGTTACATGTGCACCTGATACTGCTAACATGTGTGATAAATTGCTAGCCCTAAAACTTTCTTGTATATCTTTGTTTAAGTTTTCTTTATTCCCTATTAAAATTCCTGTAAGGAGACTTGCCTCTTCTTTTTCTAAAATTTGATTTGCATTATGTACTATTTTTTGGTTTATTCTATTAATAAGAATTAGTAATTTATTATATTTTCCTTTCTCTACTTTTTCTATTTTATTAGTTGTGACTAAACCATATATCTTCCCAGTTTTTAAGTATTGTTTGTAGTTAAATCCTCCATAATTTCTTTGCACTTGAGGTTCTTCAAATTCCCCTGTAAATATAATTTTATCTCCATATTCTAATTTATTTTTACTGTTTTTTATTGATAATTTTAAATGTGTGTTATTATATTTTTTGTTTAAATTTATATTTTTCACTTTTATTATATATTCATCTTTATATTCTTTTTCTTTTACATTACTTATAATTACTCCCTCTACTTTTATTTCTCCTTGTATATTTTTATATTTTGTTTTAAATGATTTTTCAAGAACACAAATATATGTGAAACTTAATGTAAATGTTATTAATATCAGAATTAATTTTTTATTTGGAATTAATATTTTTATGTATTTGTTTAAATTTTTGATTTTCTTATACTTATTTGAATTTTTATTATTTTCTATTTTATTATATTGTTTTACATTTTTGGAATTTACTATTTTTCTAATTAATATTATTGCAATTATTATAAAAAACAAAGGGACTATATTTTTAATATATAGCCCCCATATTATTCCTAATATATATGCAATCATTATTGTAAATATTGTCATATTTTCTCCTTTTTTGTTAGGTATTCTTGTTTTTTGCTATTTAGGACTGCTCCTAGTATAGATAGATTATTTCTTTTTTTCGCGTTTAGGACGATTCCTAGTATAGATAGATTATTTCTTTTTTTCCGCTTTTTGGACAGTTCCTAATCTAGCCACATTATTTCTTTTTTTACTTGTATTCTTCTCTATCTTTTTTCCGATTATGATCCGTCCCAAAAGCTAGTCCCCAATGCTACTTCTATTGTACTATTCTTCTTGCTGTTTCATATCTTTTTAAATAACTACCTGATGTTAGTGTTGATATTTTTACACAATATCCAGTTCCTGATGATGCGTGTATGAAGTTTCCTTCTCCTATATATATTCCACAATGGCCTATACCATTTCCTGTTTCATAGTCTGTGAAAAATACTAAATCGCCTGGTCTCAAATTTTCTTTTGCTACATGTGTTCCAACTCTTGATTGTGCTGTTGCTGAATGACTTAGAGTTACTCCAAAGTTTTTTAGTACATACATTGTAAAGCCAGAGCAATCAAATGAATTTGGTCCTGAACCTCCATATACATATTTACAGCCTAAATATTTTTTGGCGTATTCTACTATTTCATCACCTTTTGATTTTTGCACTATGTTATCACTTGTAGTACTGTTTTGTGTTGCTTGTACTTCTTCTTCTCTACTTACTTCTCCCCTTGATGTTGTACTTACTTGTTTATCAGATAATAACCTTTTGGCAATATATCCTGTTTTTCCATCTACTTCTACTTTATACCAATCTCCATTTTCTGCTATTACTTTAACGCCATTATTTAGTATTAGTGAATCTATTATTTCATGCTCTGTTCCAGGTCCTTTTCTTACATATATTGATGCTGTATTCACATACATTGTTTTTGTTGTTACTTGTGTATCTGAAGATGTTTGTGGTTCATTTTTGGGCTTGTCTATATCTTTATTAGAATTAGTTGTTGCATTATTAGAAGTTACATTAATGTTTACTAATATATCTTGTCTTATCCAACCAGTCACTTTATCAGTTTCAACATATGCCCATCCATTAGTTTTTGTTATAATTGTTATTTTGCTATCCTTTTTTATATTTTGTATTATATTTGCATTAATTAAAGGTAGTATATATATATTACTATCTTTAGAAACTTTCATTTCTTTTAACACGGCAGTTTCTGGCTGGGAACTTACTGAGGCTGTATTTTCTCCTTCTGAAATATCATTTCCTGTAGTATTAGTTACCACATTATTTGCTATTGTATTTGTAGTATTTATGCCTGTTGTATTATTTTCATTTGTAACAGTATTTTCTACTACATTATTTGTACTAGTATTAGCATTTTCTTCTTTTACTTTTACATAGTCCTTATGCACATACCCTGTAATCCCTTTTATTTTTACTTTATACCACTCTCCAGCCTCTTCAATATATTGTAATTTTTCACCATAATTTAATAATTCTAATATTGTAGACTCTGTAGATGCCTCTTTTCTTAGCTTTAGTGTATCTGTGTTTACAGTTAATGTTTTAGCATTAATTGATGAAGAATTTATTACTAATATTGCTATAATTAGTGCTAAAATTGTAAGTATGTTTTTTAGTAATTTCATAAAATATTTCTCTCCTTTTGTCGATATTTCATCTGCCTCACAGTATATACTCTATTTGTGTAAAAGTCAACAAATTTTGTAATATAAATAACATAATAGTATGATTTCAACTTAAACTGCCTATTTTTTATTGCTTTGTAACTCTTTTAGCTGTTATTTTTTCCATTTTCTTCCTTTTACATATTTATAATATATTTTTTCAAAATCTGTTGATTTTTATGTTAATTGATGTTATAATACTAGTAACCTGTAAACACGTTTTTAAGGAGGTCTTTTATGAGTAGAAAAAACCAAACCATTGCCATTCAAGTTTTGAAACGGGAACTGTCCATTAAAAATAACGAAGTTGTTCAGAATGTTATCGAAAATTTAATGGTAGAGCACGATGCCAATGGTAGCATAAGCGAAACATCTGCTAGCAACTTGATCGGTCGACGTCCCAAATGTCCCAAATCATCTTGTGACACGCAGTTTCTTGACGCTTGGATAATTGCCGACAGAGAGTATGAAGAAAAGTTGAAATACCTCCGTCAGTACATTGCTGATTGCGTAGCAGAAGCAAAAAAAGATTTTAAAGAATAGAGAAGGCCCAAAGGCCTTCTCTATTCTTATATTTTTTTATAATCTCTTCCTTTTTTGTTAATTTTATGCTATAATAATATTGTTAGAATAAATTTAGGAGGTTTATTATGTGGCAAATTTGGCTTATAGTTAGTGGTTTATGCTTTATTATTGAAATGGCAACTGTTCGGCTTTTTTGTTTTTTGGTTTGGCATAGGTGCTCTTCTTTCTATGATTGTTAGTATATTTGCGCCTGAAAACATTATACTTCAATGTACTGTTTTTATTATTAGTTCTGTAATATTACTTTTACTTACAAAACCAATTGTAAACAAATTTACTAAAAAAGATAAAAAATTAGAAACTAATGCATATTCTATAATTGGTAAAAAAGGAATTGTAACTCAGGATATTAATAATACTTTAGGTGAAGGACAAATAAAAATATCTAATGAAGTGTGGTCTGCAAAAACTGAAAATGAGGCTAAAATAGAAAAAGGAACAGAAGTTAAAATTATTAAGATAGATGGAGTTAAGGCAGTAGTAAAGCCTATTGCTGTTAGCTCAGAAGTTACAAAGTAGTTATTTAATGGAAGTTAGAAGTTGAAAATAGAAGTTGGAAGTTTGAAGTTGGAAGTTGGAATATTGGGTAAATACTTCGAATAAGTTACCTAATCTCCAACCTCCAACCTCCAACTTCGAACCTATAAAAACAACTTCCAACCTCTAAAAAATAAATGTCAGTAAGTTACAATTAGAGGTATTCCGACCTCTGACATCCGACTTCTGACATCTAAAATAAAAAAGGAGGAAATTTTTATGGAAGGATTTATATTTTTAATCGTTTTGCTTGCTATTATATTTTTAATTGCATTTAAAACTATCAAGGTTGTTAAACAATCTGAAGTTTATATTATTGAAAGGCTTGGTAAATTTCATAAAATAGCTGATGCTGGTCTTACAATAATAATACCATTTATTGACCATGTTCGTAGTGTTGTAAGTTTAAAGCAACAAACTATGGATATACCACCACAAGGTGTTATTACAAAAGATAATGTTACAATTACAATAGATACTGTAGTTTTCTATAAAATTACAGATCCTGCAAAAGCAGTTTATGAAATTCAAAGTTTAAAGAAAGGTATTGAATACCTAGCTATTACTACAATTCGTGATATTGTTGGTAAAATGGACTTAGATGAAACATTTAGTTCAAGAGATGCTATTAATGATAAGTTAAGAGTAATACTTGATGAAGCTACAGATCAATGGGGATGTAAAATTGACAGAGTTGAAATAAAAGATATCACTCCACCAGCTGACATTAGAGACGCAATGGAAAAACAAATGAATGCTGAAAGAAATAAAAGAGCTTTAATTCTTCAAGCTGAGGGTGAAAGACAATCTGCAATTACACTTGCTGAAGGTAAAAAAGAAGCTGCTATATTAGAAGCAGAAGCTGATAAAGAAGCTAAAATAAGAAGAGCAACTGGTGAAGCAGAAGCTATTAAAAAAGTTGCTGAAGCTAAAGCAGAAGAAATACATATGGTATATGACGCAATGATGAAAGCAAACCCTAACGATAAGTTAGTACAATTAAAATCTTTAGAAGCATTAAAAGATGTAGCAAATGGAGAAGCAAATAAGGTATTCATTCCTTTTGACGCAACTACTGCATTAGGTGCTTTAGGTGCTATTAAAGAAGTTATGAAAGAAGATAAAAGAAGTTCTAAAAAAGATTAAAAATAAGACTCTATTAGGAAATATCCACTAATAGAGTCTTATTCTTTTACTATTTAGCAATTAATAAATAATTACTATTTGATTAATTTAATATTTTTTGTTATGTATTTTCTCTTATTAAATTAATAATATCTTCTGTTATCCTTACACCAATACTAGTTTCTGGTCTAAAAGTATAATATCCTTTTATTATACCCACCGCATAATAGTCTGAAGTACGTGCAATTGGTCCACCGCTCATTCCTTCTGATATAGGGGCAGACATATCAAACTTTCCACTTGATATGTTTGATAAAGTTCCAGTTGAAAACATTTGATATTCTGTATGTCCTGGACTCTCAGGATATCCTAGTGCTTTAACCTCAAGATTTTTCATGTCTGAACTTGAGCCATAACTCATACTTCCATACCACCCTACTTGTGATCCAATACTATTATTTAATATGCACAAACACCAATCGTCTTGATTTGCATGTCCATTTTTCCAATTAGGTGAATAATAAATTCTTGACCACCCAGAAGATATTCCTTTATATGTTCCATTATTATATCCTGGATAAGCTATCCAATTAGCAAATAAATTATCATTATCTTCTTGATTCATTACACAGTGTGCTGCTGTTAAAAGTATATTAGGTCCTACTAAAAAACCTGATCCTCCTCTTTGTACTCCATATACATCAACTGTTATTCTACAAGTTACTCTATAAGGAAACTCTGATGTGTCATTAACTCTAATATATCCACTGCTATATGCAGTAGGAGATAATTTATATTTATTCATTCCATTCTTTGTTAAATATGGATCATATGGTTCTATTCTGTCTAAGTTAACTCCCTTTTTATTATATGATGTTGCTATTTTTTGTCTTATTTCATTCATATCCACTTCTGTTGTTTTACCAGTTGTAGCATCATATTCTACAATTTTTCTTTCCTCTACATTTGACTCTTCTGATGTTAACTCATTAACAGTTTCTCCTCCTATACTAGCTTTTTGTGTATATGTCTTTACGCTACTAATTGCTTTACCATTATTATTTATTATTAATAATGGTATAGAAACAATTAATAATATAATAATTTTTTTGCCTTATACTTTTTTTCCATAATGTTTCTTCCTCCTTTCTTTTCTATTTATAGAATTAAGCTTAAATATCTATAAATAAATATTATCATAGCATTTATCTGTATGTAAATAAATGGAAATAAAAATGGATTTTTTTTCCATTTTTTCTGTTACATTTTAACTCTATTAACATTATTAGTATAAATAGTTTTTTCAATTAATTGTAAATTCTACCCCAAAATATTTATATTCATTATCGTAGATCCTTTTTATTAATCTATAATTTCCTTTCTTTAATTTTCCATATAATTTCGTCCAATCTATTTTATATTCTAAATTTTTGTTTTCTTTATAAATTAATGCTAGATTATAGTCAACATGATTTTTATCAATTGGTTTAAGGGGGATCCATTCGTCTTTTTGTTTCTTTTCTATCATAAACCATTGAGAATATTCATAAGGTTTCTCATTGTCATCTGTTATAATAATTGTAACACCAGTTTTCGTTAATGTCCCTTCTTTTATATCCATTGATACTTTTTCAATTACTCTAGTACTATTATTTTCGCATTCTTCATTTTTGGGCAAGTATATAATATCTGTATTCATATTTGGTTCTATACTAATATCAAATTTTTCTTTCCTTATTATGAAAAATGTCATAATAAGAATTATTATACTTAAAATAGCATAAAATACTATTACTCCTCTCTTCATAACTTCTCCTTTCTTCTCTATACTATACTATAAATTTATCCAACAATCAATAAAAATAAGGTGATCGCAAAAAAATACCTACTTATTGCTAGCACTCAATTATTATTTATTAATATAATTTTGAAATATTGATTTTTCCTAAGCAAAAAAATTTTTAAGCAATTACCTTACAGTAAAAAAGCACTATTAGGGGAAAGTATCCCCTAATAGTGTCCTTTTTATAATATTCCCATTTTCTTAGCAAATTGTTTTCCTTTTCTCACCATATGTCTTTTATTTCTTCCTGACATTTCTTTATACATCATCATAGCACCAGCTGTTGCAATTCCACCTATTACTATTCCTTTTACAAATTTCATATTCATTCACTTACCTCCCTTTTAAATTTTATAATTTTATAACATTTATTATAAAATTATTGCTTTTTAATTAGTATGTCTTTTTTCTTGCTATTCTATACTCTTTATATAATTTATAAATTTCATGAATTGCAATTATGAGTATGAATACTGCAAAATATTTTTTCAAATGTGCTGAAGGTATTTTTTCTGAAATAAGTACTCCTATTATGCTACCCAATATTCCAAATATAGATATATTTACTGCTAGTTTAAAATCAACATTTTTTTGTTTTATATTAATTGCAATTGCTGCAAGTGATGTTGGAATAAAAAATACTAAATTAGTAGCTTGTGCTATATGTTGATCTAAATTCATAAATAATGATAAAAGTAAAATTAATATTGTTCCTCCACCCATTCCTAACCCTGTAACAATTCCTGCTATTATTCCAAAAATAATTGGTAACATTTTGACCTCCAATTTCTAACTTCTATTCTTGAAATTATTGTTATACTTTTTTACCCTGTAATTAGTATCTTAATTGCAACATATAATAGAAAAACTGTAAATAATATCCTAATATATTTTGTTTTCATTTTTTTCAAAAGTTTTGCCCCTATTGCGCCACCTATCAGTCCACCTATGGCACACATAAGCCCTATTTCCCAATTTATAAATTTATCCTTGTAATAGAATATACTGCTTGTAATTACCATAGGTAATATGCACATTATTGCTGTTCCTCTTGCTTTTTTGTCTTCTATTCCTAATAAATATATAAAAGCAGGAACTAATATGAGCCCCCCTCCTGATGCAAAGAGACCACATATTATTCCTGCTACTATTCCTATTAATGCCTTTTTTAAATTTTCCACTTAAATAGTTTTCTCCTTTTTCTCTTCTATTTAAGTAGTATTAGCATTTTTTATTATTTTATTCTTTTAACTTTTATCTATATATTTTTATATTTTTTGTTTTACTAGTTTCATTTTTTATAATTGTATGATAATATAAACATAATAGAAAATAAAAATACAAAAGAGGAGATTTTATGGACACTCAAGATTTAAATAAATTATTGGAACAAGCAGATGATAAATTATCCATATTTGCTGATTCTGAAATATTAAATAGATATGAATTTAATTTAGTTGAACTCCTTACTTTAATTGATAGTTTTTTAAGTAATGAAGAAAAACTAAAATTATTTGATTATACACATTTTCAACAACTTTCATCTTCTACAAAAACCGTTATATTAAGTCTTATTTCTGATGAAAATATTCTATTAAAAGTATTGCATAATAATATTATTACAAATAATTTTGAAAACTACGAAATAGTTCATATTATAGAAAATATGAGTGATACTAGTAAAAAGCAATTATTAAATGACCAAACTTTTATAGAAAAATGTCAACTTCCTACTTATGAATTAGAACATATTGTTTCAAGTTTAAATGATAGCACTAAATTAGAAGTATTAATGGATTTAAATTTAACTACAAATATATTACATTTAGCTAATTATCAAATTACTAATTTAATTAAAGAGCTATCTAGTGATGAAGATAAAAGCAAATTTTTTGAAATATACCCATTTAAAAATTATGATAAAGTTGATATATTAAAGGCTTTTAGTAATAACAATAAATTAGACATATTACTAAAAGAAAAAGGGTTCTACAAATATGATAAATTAGATTTATTACAAACATTTGATATTAAAACTTTGCTTAAGTTTTTTGTAGAACATAAAGAATTTTGTTATGAAAACAATATACATCCTTATGAAATTATATATTACCTAAATACTGAAATGCAAAAAGAGTTTATTACATATTTAGATAGCTGTAATTTAACATTATCTGAAAAAAGAGAAATATTAGCTATACTAAAAGAAGAAACTAAACAAAATATTGATACTTCAAATTTTTCCGAAGAATATAAAACAGCTCTTAGTATGAAAACAAATAATTCTACTACTCGAATTATTTTAGATTTAGAAAGAAACTTAAAAGACTATGAGGGTTTAGATAATTTGTTGTCAATAAATGCTGAAGAATTTACAGAAAATGAGAGAGCTAAATTCTTAAAACTTTGTGATATTTGCCCAGATTTAGAAGTAATTAGCACCTTAAATCATTCTGTACGATATATTTCAACTGCAAGTGAATATAAAGAAGCTGAAGAATGGATTTCTTCAATAGTTAAAAAGCTAAAACCTGAATATTCGAAAGCACAAAAAATGGCCATAATAGATAATGCAATAGGTAAAAAAATAAGTTATAGTCCTGACTTTGATACAGAGGTATTTAATAAATCTGATTGTAGAACATTGTGGAAAATAATTAGTTCTGGATATGGCGTTTGTAATGGAATAGCCAAAGTAGAGCACTACATTTTTAATAGAGTTGGTATAGAAAGTGAACTTGTAAGTAGTGAAAATCATGCTTTTTTGAAAATTAAGAACATTGAACTTCCACTTGCAAATGGCGAAGTTGTAACGGGTAATACAATATTAGACCCTACTTGGAATTTAACAAGCCATAGGTTTAATGGAAAACCAAATAATTTTTGCATAAGCTATGCGCAAGCAAGAAAAAGTGATATTGATATAAACGGTGTAGACCATAATTGCCATAAAAATGATGATGAACTTCAAGATGCCACCTTAAGTTTAGATGAACTTAGTTTAAGAAATTTATTTACAAGTGTAGGTCTTGCTGATAAAGATGGTAATTTTCCAATAAAAAGTTTAATAGAACAATCAAAACTGTTAGATACATTTTACGCAAATCAAATAGAGCACAATATCAATGCACAATTTTTATTACTTAAGCAAACTTGCCCTGAATTTGCAACATGCCAAAATTCGAGTATGACTATTTTAAGTGGCATATTATTAGATAACGAAAATTTAAAATTCAATAAATGTGTTGTAAATAGGGTATATAATAGAAATGATGAAGAAAAAAAGCCTGTTTTATTTACATATATTGATTCAGATGAATTAGGCAAAAAATTTTACTTTGCAAGTAAAGAAGAAGGACAATTTATAGAATTGCCACAAGAGGAATTTATTAATCAATTTGAATGCTATGAAGAAGATTTAAAAATTACAAATGGAATTAGACCATGGGAAACTAGTGAGCAAATAAAAGGTAATACCGACTTATCCAGAGATTCTGGTAAAATAGTAGCACAGGAGGAAGAAGAAAGATGAATATTTTAAAAAAAATAATTTTATTTATAAAAAATATATTTACTAAACATGATACTTTACCAAAATTAATAGAATCTAGCAATTCTCTAAATCAAAATAGAAAATTAGATTTTATCCAATCTTTAAAAGTAACTACTACAAGTAAAAACCAAAAGAAAAAAATTGAAACTTTGACTTGTGAAGGAGACGGATTAGGTATACAAAAAAAAATAAGCTTTTAATTACTAATAATATTAGGTTGGGATAAAAGGCACGGTCCCCCGTGCCTCTACATTTACATTTGAAGTCGATTTTTCCTATACTATCTCCTTAATTCTGAAACTATTTGACTTAAATTTTCTACTAAGTAGTCTACATCTTCTTTTGTATTTTCCATTCCAAATGTTACTCTTAATGCTCCTTTTGCCATTTTACTATTTGTTCCTATTGCCATTAGTACATGTGATGGGTGTGGGTTTCCTGTACTACATGCACTTCCTCCTGAAGCACATATTCCTTTTTCATCTAGTTTATATAATAGTTCTTCTGATATAACCCCTTCAAATGATATATTAGCATTGCCTGGAAGCCTATTTATTCTGTCTCCATTTAGGCTTACATTGGGGATTCTTTTTTCAACTTGTTCAATATAGTAGTCTCTTAAATTTTTTAATTTTTCATTATATTCTTCATAATTTTTATAGGAAATCTCTATTGCTTCTCCTAAGCCTACTATTCCCGCTACATTTTCTGTCCCAGCCCTTTTATCTCTTTCTTGATGTCCTCCATCTTGTAATTTTTCAAATTCTATTCCTTCTCTTACATATAATGCTCCTACCCCTTTAGGTCCATAAAACTTGTGTGCTGACATTGATAACAAGTCAATATTCATTTCTTCTACATTTATTTTTAGGTTTCCTATAGCTTGAACACTATCTGTATGGAATAATACATTGTGTGCTTTTGCAATTTTTCCTATTTCTTTTATTGGCTGTATTGTTCCTATTTCGTTATTTGCCGTCATTATACTTATTAATATTGTATTTTCTTTAATTGCATTTTCTAGTTCATATAAAGAAATTTGTCCTTTTTTATCTACATTTAAATAAGTTACTTCTACTCCTTGTCTTTCTAAACTTTTGCAAGTATGTAATACCGCTGGGTGCTCTATTTTTGTAGTTATAATATGATTTTTCTTTTCTCTATTTTTATAGCAAATTCCTTTTATTGCCAAATTGTCACTTTCACTGCCACAAGATGTGAAATATATCTCTTTTGCCTTACAATTAATTGCTTTTGCAACTTTTTCTCTTGCTAAATGTACAGCTCTTTTAGTTTCTCTTCCGTTTACTGTACATAGAAGAAGCATTACCATATTCTACCACAAAAAATGGTAGCATTGCATTTAGTACTTCTTCTCTAACATATGTTGTCGCAGCATGATCAAAATATCTTATTTTCATATTATTTCCTCTTTCAACTTTCTTCTTTTTAATATTATATTATTTTAAATTTTTTTTATTCTTAAATTCATTAATGTACTTGCCAGAAAACAAATGGAATTGATTAGGTCATTTTTAACATTTATTATATACAAACTATTCCCCTACAATCAAAAATTGGTTTTCCTATACTAGAACAAAAGGGCACATTGGTGTTATTGCCAACGAGGTATTCCCACAAACGGTACCTCTACAGCGTAAAATTTGATTTTTCCTATACTATAAGAAAGTGGCTTCGCCACGCGAGCGATTAATAATCGCCCCTACAATTTTGACTCAAAATAGAGTAATTTCCTAGTATAGAACAAAGTTGGTTTTCATTAGAATATAAAAAACATTAGACTTTATATAATCTAATGTTTTTTACTTTATATTTTGGATTTTTTTATGTTATCGTTTTTTAATTTTGTGCCCATCTTAGAACTTTTATATCTTTATATGTATTTAATACGTCTTTATATTTTTCGTATTCCTCTTCCCATATAATTTGTGGCACTTTGTCAAATGCACTAAATACTTTCTCTGCTTCCATTAAGAATATTATTTGTTCTTGTGCACTCATTTTTTCATATCTTTTTGAAAATGCATATAATTTATCTAACATTTGGTTTGCTTGTATAAAGCTCCAAAAGTCTCTTACGTTTAAACCTGCTAACCTTAATTGCAATACTGAATATGCAATTAATGCAAATATTATAAATATTAGTATATATATTATCATCATTAGTTCCATATTTTTCACCTTCTCTTTTGAATATATTACTATTATAACATATTTGTAATATAATTGCAACATTTTTGTAACATTTCTTTATTCCCCCTACATTTGAAATTAATTTTTCCTATAATATAAAAAAGAAGAAGTACATTATAAGTGCACTTCCTCTCTTATTTATCTACCGTTTTATTCTTTTGCAAACCTCATATAATGAAGTTACCTGCATTGTTGGCTTATATTCTGACCTATTTTTTTTGCATTCTGGGTTAAACCAAATAGATTTAATTCCTGAATTATTTGCAAAAGCAATGTCATTTTTTATGCTATCACCTATTATTACGTACTCTTTTTCGTGTCCATTTTCGATAACTCTTTTTGTAGATTTTTGGTGCCTCTTTAAATAGTTATCATCTCCTGCATGAACTTCCTTTATGTATTGTAAAACACCATACTTTTCTAATAATGAGACTTGCTTTACATATGGCATATCTGTTAATACAATATTCTTGTAGCCTTTACTATAGAAATACTCAATTGTTTCTCTTGCTCCCTCATTTAGCTCACTAGTTTCTATCATCATCCACTCATCAAAAAACTCATCTGCTTTTATCCCATTTTCTAAAAGTATTGGCATACATTTTTGTATTAGGTCAATATATGCCGTTTTCGTTACTTTTTGATGTTCAAAATGACTTTCAATGTTCTCTATCATTTTAAAGTATTCATCGCTGAATCTTTCTGTTAAAGGTATTCCAAGTTCTTTAGTAACTATTTCTGCTTCATGTTCTACATGTTTCCATATTGTTCCATCACAATCCCATATTAGTGTACGTATTCCATCTAGTCTTCGCATATATACTACCTCCATTCGTAGATAATAACTTTTTACTACAGTATCATGGCATTATATTACTATATTTTTAAGTTTATGTCAATTGATTTTATAAAAATTTTAAAAATGTTAGTAATACTGCTCCTGGTACTCCTAATATTCCAACTACTATAGCTGTTCCTATATTAAGCCCTATATGAAAGTTAAAACCTGCTCCTATTAGGTTTATTATAAATATTAATATCCCTCCTAATATGGCATTTCCTATTAATTTTAATATACTTTTTAATGGTAGGATAAATATTCTACCTATTATAAGTAAAAAAAATATACAAGCTAAATAAGTTATTATTGTATTTGTTTCCAATATTAATCACCATACCTTTTTTACGTAGTTTGACTCTCCCACTAAAGTAAAGGAAAATCCTTACTATATAATTTTACAAATGCTAGACTTTATAATAATTTTCATTACTTAAAAAATCCCCAATTTGCTTTATTTAATATTATGAATAATATTGGACAAATATTACTTACTTTACTTATATATTTCTATATTGCTGTATTTAATTTTATTTCTAACTGTTTTATTATATCTATTGCTATACCTTGCTTTTTCGCCTGTTTTACTAAATAGTCAAACTTTGCTCTGGTTGCCTTTATTTCATATGTGTAATAGTCTATTAGGTCATCATGTGCATATTCAAAGTTTTTACATGCTTCATCTAATTCTTTCTTAGCTTTCATTATACTCACTACTAATTCAATTTCTTTTTCTTCCTCTGTTTTTTGAGGTATTTTTGTTTCTTTTATATAGTCATTTTCCATAAATATTGCCCCCTATAATAAATACTTAGTTTTCCTCTCTAATAATGCTTTTCTTAGAACCAAAGTAGCTTTTCCACGCAGGTCGCCCAAAGCGTGCCCCCTACAATATAGAATGTATTCCCAAAATTCAATTTTTCCTATACTATAAGAGGAGTGTCCCCTGCGTTCCGATTTCGGAACGAAAAGGACCGTCCCTACCGTGCGCATTTATTACTAGTATATTCAATTTTTTCCTTTTTATACCAAGTTTATTATTATTATTCCTATTGTTTGAATTATGAATAGATTAAGCATATTGGATGTAAGTAGGTTATTTGTGGCTTCTACAATTCCTTCTTTTGCGTCTTCTTTTTTATAATGTTTTTGTGATTCGAAAAATGTTATAAGTTCTGGCAGGCTTGTTATAAATCCTAATGCTATACCTATTATGGCTTCTGGTATATTAAATGCTACTTTTAAGTTTTCTAACACATCTCCTAAATTGTCTCCTATAAAATATAGTATTACACTTGTACATAATAATGCTACTAAATATTTTATAATTACTTTTATTTTTCCTTTAATCCACTTTTTCTCTTTTTCTATTTCATTATATATTTTTTCATCTTGCTTTTTTAAGTACAATTTATGCACATTTGAGTTTATATAGTAAAACAATATAAACAGTAAGATAAATACTAGTGTAAAGTTTATATTAAATTCTATTTTTGAAATTACCATTAATATTGGAATTAATATAGTTGCCATTACTAACACTAGTTGTACTTTTATACCTTTACTATTTAATAATTTTTGATTCTTATTTAATACTACTGCTGCAATATATTGTATTAAATTTATTACATTAGAACTAATTATATTATAAATACTAGTTCCAGCCAGTCCTGCAAATGCTGAAAATGATACAGTTAAAAATTCAGGCACTGAGGTAGCAACTCCTGCTATATCTCCTACTACTTTAGCTGATAAATTTAGTGCTTCTGCTAATTTTCTTAGTAGTTTTACTAATATATATTTAGATATTAGTACTATTAAACTTGAAAGTATTATAAATTTAATTATTTCTATTACCATAGTTTTCTCCTATTTTTTTCTTTCTTATTTGTTATTATTTTCTATATTTGTATTTTAATACATTTAGCTATAAATGAAAAGTATTAATTTTGTTATTTTTATATCTCTTTATGTTATTTTATTACAATCTATGTCCTTTTTTACTCACCAATTATTTTGTTTAGTAATATTATGTAGATGAGAGGTGTTCATTTATGTTACTTAGTTGTTTTTTACTTGCTACATGCGTTAGTATAGATTCTTTAAGTATTGGTGTTACTTATGGGCTTAAAAATACAAAGATTTCTTTTGGTGCAAAATGTATATTATTTTGTATATCTATAATTGTAACTACTTTTTCAGTTTTTTTAGGTTCTTCTATTTGCAAGGTCTTTCCTTCTTATGTTTCTTGTTCAATTGGCTCAATTTTACTTTGCTTAATGGGAGTATGGATTATTGTTCAAGCTATTACCAAAAATAAAGATGGGCACAGTGGTGTCATTTCCAATAAGCATTCCCACAAACGGTGCCCCTACAACAACTTCTGACTCTCCTTTACTATTAAAAAACAATCGGAAATTGTATAATTTCATCTATTAAGGAACAATTGAACATTCCTAAATTACACAAGAAGGAATACCGCTTCTTTATTAAATTTTTAGGTGTCACTGTTCAAATTATACGTGATCCTAGTTATTCTGATTTTAATAATTCTAATCAAATAGAAGCAAAAGAAGCTTTATACCTTGGTATAGCACTCTCATTAGACTCTATTGGAATTGGTATTGGTAGCAGTATAATGGGGTTAAATACATTTTTGTTTCCTATTTTGGTTGCTTCTTTCCAATTGTTTTTCCTTTCATTTGGTGGATACTTAGGGAAAAAAATTAAAGATATTTTTAATATTCCTGAAAATATATGGGGTATAGTTTCTGGAATTTTGTTAATATTTGTTGGTATTAGTAAAATTGTTTTTTAGCACTTGCCATACTTTTATTGACTTTTGGCTAATTAAGTTATATATTTATTGTATTAAAAATATAAGGAGGATAAAATGTTTAAGAGAAAATGTAAATTTTTATTTATACTAGTTACTCTATTTATTTTAGTTTCTAGTTTTAGCCTAGCAACTCCTGAGCCTAGAACAGCAGAGGATGGCAATAGTATAACGCCTATTTCAGAAAATGTTCCAAACGATACAGAGCCTATTAATGAAGAAGTTCCTAATGAAAGTACAACTTCTGATCCTGAAATAATATATAATGATTTATACCTTGCTTCTGATAAACTTGAAATTGACCAATTAGTTGATGGCAATGTTTATGCTTTTGGAAATGAAGTTGTTGTTAAGGGAGAAATTGCGGGTAACTTATTTATTTTTGCTAATAAAGTAACTTTTGAAGAAAGTGCCTATATTTATAGTAGTTTGTTTGTTGCGGCTAGTGAGGTTAATATTAGTGGTTATGTTTGTGATGTATATTCATTTGCTAATAAATTTACTTTAAATGCTAATGCTTATGTAGGCAGAGATTTAAATGTTAGTGCTAATACAATAACCATAAATGGTCTTGTTAGAAGAGATGCTCACCTTAATGCTGCTACATATAATATTTTTTCTAAAAATGAAAATTTAATTGGTGGTAACTTAGAATATTCTAGTACTACTGAACTTGATATTCCAGAGGGTATAGTTGGTGGCGAAATAAAATATAATAAAGAAGCTGTACATGAAGAAAACGTTGCTCAAAAAGTATTTGATTATATTTTTGATGCAATTAATGGCCTAGTATATACATTTGTAGTTCTTTTACTTGCTTTATGGTTGGCTCCTAAGTTTGTAAATAGAGTTTCAAATATGGATACTAAAAAAGCTTTCATTTCTTTAGGTATTGGTATAGTGGCACCACTTGCTATAATATTTGCTTTAATACTTCTTGTATTTAGCAGTGTAGCTAGCTTAGTTTCAGTATCAGCTATATTCTTATTTATAACAATATGTATTTCTGGAACTGCTTTTGCAAGTATCTACTTTGGAGCATTATTTACAAAGCTTCTAAAATGGGGTGGAAAATTAAAATTTGTTTTAGCAAGTTTAATTTCTGCATTAGCAATATGGGTTATTAGCCAAATACCATACATTGGTGGAATATTCGGTTTCTTAGTAGCACTTTTCGGAATTGGTACATTATTTGTAAATGCAGTATATAGAAAAGAAATTGAAACAGAAAAAGCTCATCAAGAAATAAAAGAATAAAACAAAAGATGTAGAAATTAAGAAAGGATTTCGGACGTGTCCCAAATCCTTTCTTAATTTCTACATCTTTTGTTTTAACCTTTTTATTGCTTTTGCATAGTCTTTCGAATTTGTTATATAGCTTCCTGCTACTAGTATGTTTGCCCCTGCATTTGTTACTTCTTTTGCGTTTTTCTCATTTATTCCTCCATCTACTTCTATGTCTACTTCATAACTATTTTCATATATAAATTTATTTAAGGCTTGTATTTTTTGTATTGTTTCTGGTATTAATTGTTGTCCTCCTTCTCCTGGTTCTACTGTCATTATAATTACTTTGTGAATATATGGCATAAATTCATATACTTTTTCTATATTAGTTTTTGGACTAATTGCTATACCTACTTTGCAGTTATTTTGTTTTATATATGATATTTGCTTTAATACTTCCATTTCATTTTTACATGCTTCTATTTGAAATGTTATACTGTTTACTTCTAGGTCTATGTAGTCTTTTACGTATTCTTCTACATTATTTACCATTAGGTGAACTTCTATTGGTACGTTACTCACATTTTTTAAATTTTGTGTGTATTTTCTCATTTTTTCTAGAGTATTATTTTGTACAAATTTCCCATCCATTACGTCTATATGGAAATAGTCTGTTTTAGCAAACTCTAAATCATAAATTATTTTTATAATTTCTTCCTCGTTCGTGCTTAATAGTGATGTGCTTATTTCTACCATCTTCGTACCTCCTTTTCTTTTAATTCATTATATATTTTGCAGAATCTTTCATATCTTTCTTGTTCTATTTCTCCATTTTTGGTAGCCTTTTTTATTCCACATTTTTCTTCTTTTAAATGCGAACAGCCTACAAATTCGCAATTCTTTATATATTCTTTAAAGTCGATAAAGTATTTATCCAAATCACTACTTTCTATTTCTGTAATTTCAAAACTTGAAAATCCTGGTGTATCTGCTATATATGTATTTTCTTCTAATTCATACATTTTTATATCTGTTGTTGTATTTTTTCCTTTTTTATTTTTTGCGCTTATTTCTCCTTCTTTTGTTATTTCTTCATTAAATAATGCATTTATTATTGTAGATTTTCCTACTCCTGAATTTCCAGAAAAAGCACTTATCTTGCCTTTTAACTCTTTTTTCAAATCCTCTATTCCATCTTTTTCTTTAGCATTTGTTAATATTACTTTGTATCCGCACCTTTTTGTATACTTTTTCAATATCTTTATAAATATCTGATAAGTCTATTTTATTTAATACTATGATTGGCTTTATATTTAAACTTTCTGCATAGCAAATTTGTTTATCTAACATAAGCAAGTCTGGCTTTGGATTTTTTGTGGAAATTACAAATACTATTTGTGATATATTTGCAATTTTAGGTCTTTTTATATATGTTTTTCTATCACATATTTGGCTTATAATTGCTTTTTTTTCGTCTATTACTTCTATTTCTACTATGTCTCCTACAACAGGTGAAAGTTCATCTTCCTTTTTGAACTTCCCCCTTGCTACCGCTTCATATATTTCATTTTCACATTTTATTTTATATAAATTAGATATATTTCCTATTATTAAACCTTGCATATTTCTCCTTCTTAATTGTGAAAGATTTATTATGCACCCTAAATCTTTCACATATTTTTTTCTGTTATTACTATATAATATTTTTATAAAAAATACAAGTTAAATTTTATTGACTTTTTGTTTAATTTGTTGTATATCATTTATGTAACTTTATTGTTTATGTTTATTATGAAAGGAGACATTATTATGTCAGATTCAGACAAATTACGGAAAACTTATGGAGATCTTAATCTAGCCTTGTCATTTTTTCTTCTTGCCATTGCTATTAGTAGCATTTGGCTTGCTATAATTTTGCCAAATTTTATAACTATACCTTTATCATTCATTTACATAGTAATTTTCTTTTTTCCTTGTTTCACATGGGCTACTGAGGACGCTTGCAAATATTTTGTAGGTGTATGTAAAAAGAAAATTGATGGATCTGATAAAGCTAAATTGCTAAGAATAAATGGCTTAATTTCCCTAACATGGTCTTTTGCTTTTTTTGCTATTTCTATTTGTTGTTTGTGGGGAATTTTTGTATTTTGGAAAGTAACTGCACTTATTCTTATACTAGTATTTGCTCTTTCCTTAGCCTTTTTTTCTATACTTATTACTGCAGCACGTGATAGCTTTATGTCTATAAAAAAAATATTTGACGAATACAGATAAAAAGAAGAGGGTGTCCTAAAATAGGAATCCAAAAAACAAAAAATCCAGCTCGGTAAG
>CAOJCG010000009.1 GCA_948356915.1 uncultured Clostridiaceae bacterium | reverse complement strand
CTTTTTCATAAACACATCTCCTATTACAAATTTTAACCCTAACGACAACTTACTAGTTATCGCTCTAGTTAAAATTCTAATTCATTAAAAAATCTAATATATTCATTCCTGCATCTGTTCCAGTTTTAAATTTCCTCCTGTTGCTTGGAATTGGTCTTTTTCAAATCCTGTGTTCCACATTTCGCACATTTCCATTCTGACATAATTTTCACTCACTTTCTTATAATTCATATATATTTGCTTTCAGTAATAATTTTTGTATTCTTGTTTTATCATTTAAGGATATTTCCCACACACTTCCTGTAATACTTCTTTTTATCTTATACTCTTTAGATGGCTCTCCTAATAATCTATTTAATTGTCGTTGCAAGTTTACTTTGTTTGTATATACTGATAGCATATTTTCAGCATACAACACATTTATTGTTGTTTCTGTTTCAGATTTGTTGGGTTCTTTATATATTTTTTCCATAACATTCTTCAATTCATTTTTTTCTTTTCTTCTTTTGTGAATGTTATTCATCATCAATTGATAGCTTTATTTAACTAAATTTTCTACAAACTATTTTTTAAGCTTAATCCTAAAAATTGTAGTTCTCTATTAATTTCTTTTATTTCAAAATTCTCAAATCCGTATTTTTTTTAATTCTGTACTTGTTTTATTTGATAATTGTCCTAGTGTTTTTACATTATCCTTTCTTAATTTATTTAAGTTTTCTTCACTAATGAATTCAAATCTTTCAATTGATTGTTTTTTATATTTTTCTTCGATTCTTTCCATCTTCTTATCTCTCCTTAATAGCTATTAATAATTCATTTGGCTGCACTCTCATTTTAGCCTCATTATATATAAATTGTTGATCTTGAAAATATACTGTATATCTCATATTATTTAATTTGTTTTTTGCAAGTCTTAAAAATTCACCTTCTTGTTGATTGCTTACTTTATTTTTTACCATAACTTCATAATAAGTGAATCTCAAAAAGTTTTCATCTATTTCTAATTTTTCTTCAACTAATTTGTCTATTAAGCACATTAATTCCTTTTCTGTTAATATTTTCATTGCGTATCACTCCTAAATTCTAATATATTCTATCACAAAATTTCTAATAATCATAGTATTTTAAAGAACTCCGAATTTTCGTTGCCAATGCAACAAAAATTTTAGAAAAAAGTAAATGAACAGTAGACAGGAGTAGATAAAACTCGTATAATATTTTTGTTCAAGAAAATATAAAGGAGTTTTAATACAAATGAATACTGTTCAAAAAAATAATAACATAACAAAGAGCCAAATGCAAGAATTACTAGAAAATAATCAAGAAAAATTAGGATTAAGTGAAAAAAATTTAAGAAAGTTAATAAAATCTGTAAGAAGTCATGGAATAAGTAGACAAATGAGAAAGGTGTTTTATCAAGAATGTTTAAAGAAAATAGAGAGAAATGAAGAAAAACAAGAAGGGAAATTTAAACATTTAATAAAAGAAGATAGAATAAGTATAGAAATATTACATACAGCAGGATTCAATAATAGCTTCATAGGAGCATTTGTAGATAAAGACCGATCAAGTATAAAAAGAGAAATAGATAAAAATGTAATAGAATATTGGGATATGAATAGTACAAAATCACCATATAAAGAAAAAGGACAAATAAATATAAAATATTATTCATCAGAAAAAGCACAAAAGAATGCTGAAGAAAACAAGTTAAAAAATAGAAAGAAATGTAAATTAGATAGATATAAGAATTTAAGATGGTCAGTAGTAGCTTTGTTAAAAGAAAAAACAATAGATTATAGTCCAGATGTAATAGCAAATTTAAGTAAAGAAGGAAAAATAAAAGATGCAGAGGCAAGCATAGGAACAAACGCAATATATAGAGCAGTAAAGGCAAGAAAATATGGATTAACAATAAATGATTTACCACATAAAAGAGGATACTATAAAAAACAAGATAATAATCCACATACACAAACAAAAGAGATAAGTGAAAAAAAGAAAGAAATATCAATAGAAGTAATGCCAGAGAAAATAAAAAATAAAGAAACAGATACCCATTTTGAGGGAGATATCATAATAGGAGTAGCAAAAAGGACGCATAATACATTAATAACATTAGTAAATACAGCAAGCCAATTCACATTTGTAAGAAGAAGTGAAAATAAAACAGGTCAAGCAACAGTAGAAACATTAGATAAGTTAGAAGAAGAAATACCAGAATTAAGTAAAATAATAGAAAGTTTATTATTAGATAATGGAGTAGAATTTAGTAAAATAGAAGAAATGATGAAATCGGTAAAAGGAAAGAATAATAAAAGATTTCAGGTATATTTTACACATCCATATGCATCATATGAACGAGGTTGTAACGAGAATAAAAATAGATTGATAAGAAGATATTTCAAGAAGGGAAAATTGGTAGAGAAGTTAAGCGATGAAGAGATATTAAATATAGCAAGAAAGATAAATAATATGCCTAGAAAGGCATTAGGATATAAAACACCATTAGAAGTATTTGAAAGTAACTTAAAGAAAAAAGGATTAAATACAGACTTTTTAGATATATATAGAATTAAGCTACCAAAATGTTTAGTAGCTTAATTGACTAAACGAAAAATAAATTATAAAATAAAAACAACAAAAATATAAATCGAGATAATAACAACACTTTTTCAAAAAAAGTTGTTGCATTGGCAACGAAAATTTTGCTCCATCAAAAGATGGTCTTCTTTTCATAGTATTTATTTGATTATTTATGGTATTTTTAAAACTTTCATATTGACTTTGTTTATTTATCTAAAGTAAAAATTAATAGTCCATTTTGAACAATACATACAACTCCAAACCTCATAACCGATATGGACATTTTTTTAAATATTCATCCTTTTCTATTTTAAAGTTTTCCCATAACTCTCCCCAATATGCTCTTTTACTCTTATAATCTTCGATAGCTTCTTCTTCAGTTGCATACCATTTATTAGAGTTTCCTACATCCATTCCATGATTGTTATTATTAGTACATCTTGTTACAGTCTCTTTTGGTTGTTGTGTTGTTGCTTCATTATTTTTAGGTTTGTCATTTTCTCCTGTCTTTTTTGGAGTATTTGTATTATTTGTTATATTGCTATTGCTTTTAGATTTATTTGTATTATCTTTAGTATTTTTATCTGTGTTTGTTTTAGCAGCACTAGTATTTATCTTATTTTCTTCACTATTTGAATTATCTACAATCTTTTCCTTTTCTTTTTCCTTTATTGTTATTTTAAATTCCTTTTCTACTTTGTTAGAATATATATCTTCTACTGACACTTTTGCAACATATTCTCCTCCTAAACTTGCATTCACATTATTAAGATTCATTTCATAATCTTTTACTTCAGATAAGTCTGATACATTAATTAGTTCTCTAAAGTTATATGTTGCTAAATCTGTATTAGCTGGAATTTCAACATCTTTTATAGATAACTCTGATGCAATTGTATCTAATATTTTAATCTTTTGCTTTAAATTTTTCTTTTTATAACATACACTTATTTCATACTCTCCCACAGCTGGATAAGCTTTATCCTTTTCATTCTCAATATTATTTTCTATTCTAAATTTATCTGAATTAATAAAACTATTTTCTGATAAATCTATTAATTCTTCTAAATTAGGATTATATGTATTTCCATATTTTATGATTACTTCACTTTTTTTAAGTGAAATATTATCACTAAAATTAAATATCAATAATCCTTCGACAATGCTTATTAAAATAATTGCAATTATAAAACTAATAAATATTTTTCTTTTCATTTATATCACCTCTTACATAAGAGAATAATATAATTTTTTTTCAATTACAATCTGAGAAAAAATTTGAGTTGAAAATTTCATAATATTTAATTAATTTTTTCTAATTTTGCAACAATGTAATATCGCTGATTCGTTGGTATTGTACGATTATTAAGATATGAACAAGTTGATAGCTTTAGTATTTTTTCTACTTCACCTACATTACTTATAGAATGTTTACTTTTCTTTTTATAGTATTCTATCTCTCCTTTGAAATCTAACAACTTAATATTGTTTTTTTCTATATTAACTCCTATTGAATAGCAGCTAAAAATAATAGCCCTATAATTTTGATTTTCTGTATAAATTTCTATGATGCTATGCTCCTCTAAAAATTTTCTGTCCATATATCTATCTAGTTCTGAAAACATAGTTCTATTTTTCATATTATGTCCATACAAAACAGTTATATCATCAAAAAATGGCTTTTCGTTTATTGTAAAAATTGAACCATTTTCATTATACTTCCCATCATATAAGTGTTTTAAATACTTTCTTCTTCATTATTTTCTATAATTATATTTTCCACTAATTCAGCAGTAGAATCTTTATTTTCTTTGTATTGTAAAAAATCCTTTATTAAAAAATATGAAGATATTATAAGTATTGTTATAAATACAATTATTGATATTTTTATAATCCTTACTTTTATTATAACTATGCCACCTCCTTATTATTTCTAGCATCACCTCCTTAAATGATACTTTTAACATTTACTATATGTTTTAAATTCTTTTTGTTTTTTTCTTTATTTGAATATTAAATAGTTTTCTATATATCTTAGATATATCCGAGAAGTTTCTAGGATTATCTAAGATTTCTTTTATTTGACTAGGATAAAAATTACCAAAAACTAAATCATAAATTCCATTTTCTAAAGCAATCTTTGTATTTTCTTCTTTTTCATTTTTTAGTAATAGGATTACCCTTATGTTTCTACTTCTTAATTGATATAAATATTCTCTAAAATCAGTTTCTATTGCACTACTTGCTAATATTACTGTTTGACTTTTGAATTTATCATCTTCAATAATAAAATCTGCATAACTTACTACCATTGAACCTTTAATTTCTGTTTCTAGTATTTTATCTATTTCATTACTACCTGTAAAAATAACTACCATTATACTTTATCTCCTCCCTTTAAAATTGTTAATGGGAAGTATCATCATAGCCCATAAAATAGATGTTGCCCATCCTCCTGACTGTGGTAAAAATTGCATATATACTAAAAATAAAAAAGCATATATGAATTGCATAAAAATATTAATTAGAATCTGTCCAAACCAAATAGTAGCTCCTATTGTTCGCTTATTAATCATCCACATAATAGCAATTATTGGAGTGAAAAGTGTAAATATAAGTATTGTAAATTGCCTTATTATAAATTTAACATTTAGCTTAAAGAATAAATAAGCAAATAAAGCTATGACAATTGCTGTTGCTATTGCATTTCCTGTTTGAATATTAGTAATGACACTATTTCCAAGTAACTCATCTAAACTTCCATTTGCATATCCTACAATCATGTGTACCAAATTATTATTTAATAATAATAAAAACTTTACAAACAATGGTGCAACCCCTATTGATACTGCTCCAAAAAATAATCGCATCAAACTATCTTTGGCTTCATTTGCTGTTTCTTCATATTTAAGCATAGTCCATGCTTCATCTATATATATCGACTTTTCTTCATATAAGCTTGATCTTCTCATATATTTTTCTGTAATCCATGTTGTTATTACTAAACTTGCATAAAACTTTGTTACCTCATCTGTTATATTAGATAAATCAAAATCTATGCAAATATCATTTATATTAATATTGCTTTGGCAATCGAACATTCCTAAACTCTTTCCTCTTAAAAATCCAGTCAAAATTTCTGCTAGTTCCTTTGAATTCTTTTTACTTGCAAGAATCTTCTGGAAATCAGTTAAAGTAGGCATTTCTTTTTTTATTTTACCTAAAGTTAATTTATTACCTATTTTTCCACCTTCTTTTTCATATAGACTTTCTTTAAATGTTGTAATTCCTTTTGCTTTATATGTTTCTATTACACTTTCTTCTATATCCACTAATTCTTTAGCGTTAAGTGGTCTATCCATATAACTTTTTATAATTCCTGATAGAATTGCCCTTATTTCAGCCACTTTATTTAAGATATTTATTTTCTCCATTCCATTTTCTTCTTGTTCAACATCTATATCAAAGATATTTATTCCTGCATCTAATCCTTGTTTTATAGATATTACTCTACCACCTAAATTCTCAGTTCTCTTTTTATATTCTCCTTCAATATCTAAGATTGCTGATTGTGTGTTTTTAGTAACTAGAGATCTTGCTGAAAGTGTGTCCATTGTTACTGATTTTCCTGCTCCTGTTATTCCTAAAATTACAACATGAGGATTTGTTAAATTTTTATCAAAAGTATCTAAATATACAGGTAGTCCTGTAAAGTAATTTCTTCCGAATTGGTACTCCGTTTGGACTTGATTCTGTATTAGAATTTGCGATTGGAAACATTGTAGCTAGTCCATCTGAAGTTACATTTCTCTCATGATCGAATATATTTAATTCGTTAAATGGTAAATTTGCCTTTAGTCCTTCTAATTGTCTAAAATTAAGAGTTCTTGGTTTTGCTGAAATTTTTGCAAACTCATTTTTAAGTAAATTACTTTTTGCATCCAGTTCTTCTAAGTTTGTGCTATTGATTCTAAGTAGTATAGTAACAAAAAACAATTTATCATTTGCTGTTTGTACTTGTCTTCTTATTTGATCATAGTCATAAATCATTTTCTCTAAAGGGTGTATTAAATCAATATTTCCTTTATTTTCATAAGTCTGTCTTTCTGATTCTAGTATTGTTACTTTTTTATTTAATTGCCTAATTACGCTATCGTCATTTGCAGGTCTATTTACAATACTCAAACTTATATCTCCAAGTAAATTAAATATTCTGTCTAGCCATCCTAAATATGTTTTATTAGGATATGCCGAAATAACAAAACTTCTCGAATATCTATTCTCTCCAAGGACTATGTAATCTCTTTTCTCATCGACACAGTCTGGTATAATAAGCTCTATTAACTCTGGTACTTTATCAAAAATATCTTGCTCTTTTTGTTTTAGCTTTTTCTTTCTAGCTTTTTCTAATGATATTTTTTTTCATTTTTTCTATGCTTTACTTTTTGCTTGAACATAAAAATCTAGCCCTCCCTTCTTGATAATATCTCTTATTTGTTCATTAGAATTTTTGTTTAATTCTCTATGTAACAATTCAATTATATCAATATCAGGAAGTAACCTTGTTGTAACTTTTATATTAGATAAACTATATCTTAAATCTTCATAATATTCTTTTAGTTCTCTTTCTGCCCTTTCATAAGCTTCATTAGAAGTTATAATAAGATAATTTTTCCTAACATATAGATTATCTTCCTGCATTATATTTTCTAAATATTCTATAATGCTTTCTCCATATTCTTTAATATTACTATTCTTTTGTTTTTCTATATTATTTCTAATTGTTTCTATCTTTTCTGTTGTATCTATTTTTTCTATTGTACTGAAGAATTGTGTCTGGTTAGTAAAAGTTTTTGCTATTTTTATTAAATTATTATCAATATTATTTTGCTCTATATCATTTAAAAGCCTATATTCTATACTACCTAGTTCAATAATAATGGAATGTCTATTGTTCACAGTTAATATTCCATCTTTAATTTCTCCAATTCCCCATATTGTTTTTATATTCTTCCTTTGATTTTTTAAATTGACTTTTTCTTCAGTTCTTAAACTATACATTCTATTCTTTTTTCTTAAATATATTGGTAACAGTATTATTAAACAAATACTAGCTAACATAAAAATTATTGTAATTGCCATTTTCATTTACCTTTCTCTAAAATATATTTTTTCTTTCTGAAGAAGAAATTTAAAATATAAATAAAGTATTTATCTGCGTTGGTTTCATCAATTTTTAGAAAGGCAAACATAACAAACATTGTAGCTAAAATTATAAATAATAATGATTTTATAAAAATGTTAATCATTGGTATAAAGAATATTCCAAGCATTGATGCTCCAAATATTAAATATATTACATAACCACCAAAAACCTTCTCTTCATGATTGAAATTATAAGGTACATTATATACTTGCATTTTCTAGCCTCCAATCATAGATCCACTTCCATTAGTAGATACACTTAGGATTATTTCTGAAACAATCAATGCTAGACTTAAAAGCATAAATCCTGCTGCTACCCAAGCCAAACCTTCAATTCCTTCACTTCTTTTATTAGGATTATTAGCATTAACAATTAATTTAATTGCAATAATAACGATACTAACAAACATAAGAACAGATCCTACTGGCATTGCTAACTTAATAACTGCATCTTTTACATTTTGTGTAGCTGTTTCTACTTCTTGCGTACCTATTGTTGTAGCTGCATAACATCTTAAATTCATTAACATTACTGAAGCTGTTGTAATTAACGATGTTATTTTCATTTTCTTTAATTTACTTTTTATATTTTTATTTTCTATTTTCATTTAAAAATTTTCCTCCATCACTTAAAAAAGCTATAAGTAATGGTATTGCTAGTATAAAAACTTGTATTAAAATACATATTATAAAATTCTTCACACCAAATTTTATTGCTTTTTCGGATTTTATACGGCTTCCGAATTCGCCAAATTACCAAACTAGTAAAAATCCAAATTGTTATAAAAATGATTAGAAAAAAAAAGTATTTTCCATCATTTCTCCTAACATAAGATTCATACTAGAATTTGTTTCTAAATTATATGGTTCAATCATTTAAAACCTCCATTTAAGTCAAAAAATAAAGCTATCACTTAGCTCCTAATTTTCTTATAATACTTATATAATAATAGTCAAAAAAGCTTTTAATTTCATTTTCTGTATCTTTGTACGAATTTTCAAAATCTTTGCAACTATTATATACATCCAAAAAATCATTTCTTGTTGCTTTTAACAAAATTTTTCCTTTGTTTTTTATAAAAATTTCTTTTATCGCATAAATTATAATCTTTAGTTTTTCAATATTTTCTTCTTTAAAAGTGTTTATTATATCTTCTGTATAATTAAATTCAAACCTTTCAATTATTTCATAAAATTCCTGATATTGCTCTTCATTTTTAAATTCTTTTGGAAACTCGCCTTTATTATTTATAATATAATTAAAGAATCTATCTATCCTAATATTTATATTATTATCTTTAGCTTTTTGGCTCATAGTGTATGAGCAATTCTGCTTATAGGGGTATGTGCTATTTTGCTTATAGGTATCTTGCACTACTCTCCTGCAACTGATGTCTGTAATATAGATTCTTCTTTCTATTATTGCATTATTATTATCTCTTATTAACTCTACTTTTATATATCCTAATTTTGATAAATGCGAAACCCAACGAGATATTGTTCCTGGTATTACTTTATATAAATCTGCAAAATAATTATTACTTGCAAAACAATATCCCTCTTTTCCAATTAAAGCTGTTACCTCTCCATAAAATAATCTTTCTGCATATTTTAATCTTTCATCATACCTTATTGTTGCTGGAATTATAGCATAATATGAAGGTTGTCTTTCATTTTTCACATATAAATCACCCCCTTAAAATGTATAAAAAAACACATAGACAAAAGTGTCTTATGTGTCAAAAATGGGTACAGTTTTTTATCTATATATCCATACCACATTTTTTGTTTATATTTAGCACATTTCATTGATTTTTTATTACCCTTTTTTAAGAATTTTCTATTTTCAACTTTAATCAATTTTTCACTGTTTTTCTCAAATATTTTAGTTTATTGTTTTTTTGTGTGTCAGTTATATCAATACTTTCGAGAGTTTGAAAATTCAACATACTGGGGTTACTCTATCTCTACTTTTCAAACTTTTTCTGAAAACCATAGATAGAGTAACCCCAGTATGCACAACTGAAATGATAGCTTTTTCTAAAGCAAATACATATTTTGAAAGACTTAATACTTGCTTAATAGGTCTTAGTGTAGATAGTAACCCTTCTCATTTGGCTTGGGTTTATGATATTTATTGTAAAACTGGTATTGTTGTACCTTTTCCTATAATTGCTGATAGAAATGGGGCTATTGCTAGAAAATATGGAATGATATCTAATGATGTTAGCACTACTGAAACTGTAAGAAATGTGTTTATTATTGATGATAAGGGAATTGTAAGACTTATATTGGTTTACCCACTAAATATAGGTAGATGTATTCCTGAAATTTTAAGATGTATTGAGGCACTTCAAACTTCTGATGAGGCATGTGGTTCTACTCCTGCTAATTGGGTACCTTGTGAACCAATTATTGTTTCGCCTCCTACTACCTTTGCTGGGCTTCAAAAAAGAAATGACGAGATTGCTAAAAATAGGAATGGAATGAGTTGGTATTTGTCTTTTAAGAATCCTGAGAAATGTATTAGTGCAGATACTGAGCAAAGTTGTAGGAAGTTAGATGATGGAAAAAATAAATAGATTTAATTGTAAAACCACTTAGATAGTGGTTTTATTTTTTAACATAAAACCACTTTTTTTTAAAAGTAAGAGCATAGTTCATTACTAAACTATGCCCCTATTAAATTTCCCAACTTAAATTGGTATGAGTTCACCTTAACTTTAGTATATTTATTGTATAATGTATAATAAATTGATTTTTATTTTTCAGTAATACTAATATGTACCGTATGGTGCTTACTGTAAAGAAATATCTTCACATTACTTCTACTTCATCATATTTTTTATCTTCTATTCTAATAGTACGTTCAAATATATTTGCTGTAAGTTCCACAATTCCATATTTGTATATATTTTCTTTTTCATTTTCTATATTGCTTGTACAATAAGTCTTTTCTGATTTTTTTATATATTTTTTAAGCATTTCTTTATTTGGTAATTTACTCTTTCCTCTGTTATATATAGTTGTAACTGAATTAGCAATAAAACAATTACTTAAAAGATTCAACATATTTTTCGAGCCCCAAGAACAATGATGTGGTATTTTAAAAAAATCGATGGTATTAATAAAAAAATCCATATCATTCATATTTAAATCTCTCTTTACAATATCTATACTATCATTTTGAATATCTCCGCAAAACAAACTTTTAAAATCTCCTAATGTTAATGATAACATAATGGAAAAATTATTGTGTGAATTTGTTCGTTTAAATTCTTCTATCAAATAGTTATAAGCATTTGGTCTTTCAATAATTTCTGATACTGGAGAATATGTATTAATTATTAAAGGATATTTATATCCATTCTTTTCATTTTCAAATATAAAATTAATTGGAGCCAAACAGCTACCTACACATGACTTCAAAATAGGCTTATCTGGGTCATTCTTTCTTTTCATTACAAATTCTGATAATTTATCTATAACTATTTTTGCATCTTTATCATAATTAAGGTCATTTATCATATATACTGGATATAATATTACTGTTTTATTATTGGCTTTTTCCAATATTTTTTCAAATCCTTTGCAATGATCTACATCTGGGTGAGTTATACATATAAAATTTACTTTTTCTACATTATATTCTTGTAAGATATCTAAAGTTTTATTTATCTCTGTTGTTTTAAAGCAATCTATTACAGCTGAAAATTTTACAACGCCATCTACAATAATTAAAATAATTATACTTTCGCCCATCGGTTCATATCCTATTGTAAAAATTTTTAGTATCAATTTATCTCTTACTATATATTTATTTAATCCTTCTATAGTCTCCATATTTTCTTCTATCTTTATATGATATCACCTTTCCATATTCTACATCTGAAGCTGTTTTTGATATTATTTTAGCAGATTTCTCGTTTATTTTTCTTGCAGTTCTTGATACTGATATTGAAGTTACTAAGGGTTTAAAATTATAATTAATCATATTTTTCTTATCTCCTTATCTGTATAATCTGTTTTTTTCATTTTAATCAAAAAGTCTTCTTTAATTGAATCTTTATATATTTTAAACAATGTATTATTCATTTTTATTAAATCAATGTTATTCTTTTCTATTTCATCATTATAAATGTCTATATCTAATACTACTTGATAAATGCTATTTTCTTTTTTGTTTTGATCAATCATAATTCCATTTGCTACATTTACATTTTTGTTTACCTTATATACATCGATTGTAAAAACCTCAGTTGAGTTTTTTATAATTAAATTAGAACTATTTTCTTTACTATCTTTATAGGAAAAGTTGAATGTTGTCTCTTCTATATAATTATTAATTTTTGATATATGTTCTATTCCAAATGCATTAATTTTCCTGATACCAATTCTATTAAATGAAAAACCTATTCTTATGTCTCTCAAATATTTTATTACTTCATTAAAAATTTCTAATATTTGCTCAAACTTTTCAAATTTATTATAATATATATTCATAGCTATAAATTGTTTCGTAATATCAAGTGTAATGTTTCCTTCTTTATTTATAAAAGATGAATAGTTTTCATTATCTGTATTAAAATTGTTTGTAATATTGTTAGCTTCATCCATATTTATATTTACATTAAAACTCGATAAAGTATTAGTATTCATTCTATATTCTTTTCCAATTAAATATTGATATATTTTTTCAATAAATTTTTCAATATCCTTTTCAAATAGCATATCATAGTCTAGTCTAATAATTGTTTGCTTTAAAAAATTCGTATTTAAATCTTCTCTATTTATCTCATCTTTACTCATATATAATTCTCCTTACAATATATATTATGATTTACTATTGAAATAATAAACTTAACTTTTATCTTTTTATTTATATTTCATATTTTATATTACCTTATGTAAATTGTCAATATTTTACAATTATTTCTCTTGAAAAGTTTTTTACATTTTTCGACTTTTTATAAATTTTCTTTTACACAATTTAATGCCTCTAGTATTACCTTGTCCATATCAAAATATTTGTATTGTCCTAGTCTTCCACCAAATATTACTTTTCTATCGTTTTTAGCAAGGTTTGCATATTTTTCATATAAACTATTATTTTTATCATTATTTATTGAATAATATGGCTCTTTTCCTAATGTCCATTTATCTGGATATTCTCTTGTTATTACTGTTTTTGGTGATGTGGTATCAAATTCAAAGTGTTTGTGTTCTATTATTCTTGTATATGGAACTTCATATTCTGTATAGTTTACTACTGCATTTCCTTGGTAATTTTGTTCATTTAATATTTCTGTTTCGAATTTTAGGCTTCTATATTCTAACTCACCATATTTGTAATTATAATATTGATCTATTGGACCAGTGAATACTATTTTTTCTGCGATATTTTCTAGTTCTTCTCTATGTTCAAAGAAATCACAATTTAGTTTTACTTCTATTCCTTCAAGCATTTTTTCTATTATTTGCGTATATCCTCCTATTGGAATACCTTGGTATATATCATTAAAGTAGTTGTTGTCGTATATAAAACGAACTGGTAATCTTTTTATTATGAAGCTTGGTAGTTCAGTTGCTCTTTGCCCCCATTGCTTTTCTGTATAGCCTTTTACTAATTTTTCATATATTGTTTTTCCTACTAAGCTAATTGCTTGTTCTTCTAAGTTTTTAGGCTCTATTATTCCCGCTTCTTTTTTCTCTTCTTCTATTTTTGCCTGTGCTTCTTTTGGAGTTACTACTCCCCATAGTTTGTTAAATGTGTTCATGTTAAATGGCATGTTATATAGTTCATTTTTATAACGTGCTACTGGTGAATTTGTGTAACGGTTAAATTCTGCAAAGTTATTGATATATTCCCATACTTCTTTATTGCTTGTATGGAATATATGTGCACCGTATTTATGTACGTTTATTCCTTCTATGTTTTCTGTATAGATATTTCCGCCTATGTGTGAGCGTTTATCTATTACTAAGCATTTTTTACCCCTTTTATTTGCCTCGTGGGCAAATATTGAACCAAATAGGCCTGAGCCTACTATCAGATAATCATATTTTTTCATATTTTCTCCTATTTTATAATTTTTACTTTCTTCAATATTGCATATACAAATTGATCTTTTAGTATTAATAATATAATACCATATACTCCTATTCCTACTACAACTTGTGCAATTATGGCATATAAACTATTTTTTATAATATTTCCTATAATTATACATCCTATAAACATTATTACTGCTGCTATTAGATATTTAATTGATATCTTTAATATTTCCAATATATTAAATCTTTTTCTTATAAAAATAAATTGCATCATTGTAACACATATTTCTGCTACTACAGTTCCTATTGAAGCTCCTAATGCCCCATATTTCTTTATTAATAACATATTTATTGTAAAATTTACTAATGCTCCTATTGCAACTGAAATAGTAAATTCTTTTTGTTTCTTAGTTGGTAACAAGTATTGAGTTCCTATTACATTACTTAGTCCTATTATTAGTAAAATTGGACTAATAACGCTCATTAATATTGCTACTTTTTCATATCCTTGTCCAAAAAATATAGGCACAAAATTATTAGATATTGCTAGTACTCCAAACATCATAGGAAAAGCTATAAGAAATACAAAATTGAAAGCCCTTTTCATATATTCTTGTATTTTTTTTGTGTCTCCATTTATAAATGTATTTGCTATTCTAGGTACCATTACAGTTCCTAATGATGTTACAACTGTAAGTAACATTTTTATTATTTTTTGACTTTGTTCATAATATCCTACTTCCGATTTATCAGTTATAATTGCTCCTATCATTACTTTATCTAGAACAGTATATATTTGTATTGCTATTTGTGGTATAAATAGTGCTATTGTAGGTTTCAAATGTTGTCCTATGTTTAGTTCTTTTACTTTTATTGGTGTTAAAAATTTTAGTAAATATGGCCATAAAGTTATATTTCCTAGTAGTATAGATAATACATATATAAAAAAATATATAATTAAATGATCGCTATTTTTAACAAAAATAAATATACATATAATACTTACTATTTTTATTATTGTATTTCTTATTACAATTTTTTTAAATTCTTCTAATCCTTGAAAGAACCAACTAATATCTAAGCAATTAGCTATTATTTCTATCAATAATATTTTATAATAAATAGCATAATCACCATTTTTAGCAAATGTAAAATAAAATATTAACATAGATATAAACATTGTTATAAATCTTAATATAAAAATCTCCCAAAATGTTTTACTGTATTTTTGTTTATTATCTTGTAAATATGCAATTTCTCTTTGCCCATACATCGCTATTCCTAATGAACCAAATAATATAAAATATGTTACTATAGAAATTGTATAACTATATATTCCAATATTTTCTGCTCCTAGTACTCTTGATATATATGGTGTCGTTATTAGTGGTAATATAAGTATTAATATTTGATATATTAAGTTATATATATAATTTTTAGTTATTGATTTTTTCATTTTTTTCTATATCCTTTAATATTTTTATATATTCAGCTTCTAACTCTTTAAAGTGTTCTTCTGGTGTCAACGTTCTCTTTATATTATGTTTCATTCTTTCACATTCTTCGATATTTAGTTTATTTAGTCTTTGTATTAAGTTTTCAAAAGATTCTTGAGAATATGGATTATATAAAAAGCCATTTTGGTTATCCTCTATAAAATCTGGTATTCCTCCCATTAATGTACCTATTACTGGAATATTATTATTCAACAGTTCCATTACTACTTGAGGTGCATTATCTTCCCATATTGATAAAACACAGCCAAAATCATATTTTTTTAATTTTTTTGGCAATTCTTCTTGTTTATATTCTCCACAATCGATAATACCATTTTCTCTCATAATTATTTTTTCATTTTCATTTGCCCTTCCTAAAAAGTAAAATTCAAAGGTTTCATTTAAAGAGTTAGCAATTTTTATAAATTCTTCTCCACCTTTTACCTTTTTAAAACTTCCCAACATAACAATTTTAATTTTTGTCTTATCTTCTATTTCTTTATTCGAATATTCAACAAAACTATCCGCTGTTATATTTCCTATATGAAGAATTTTGTATTTATTTTTTATATTAGATTTTTCATATATTTCTTGAACTTTCTTTGATACTGGCAACAGTAGCTCTGCATTTTCTAATGTTTTTTTATTTTCTTCATACATTTTTAAAAATTGTGGACTTCTTTTTCTACCTATTTCCTTATTTATTTTTAACTTATCACATATTTTTTTTAGCCAAAATCTTTGTTCAATATAATATGCACATTTTGTACATTTTTCACTAACACATTCACAAGGTCTTTCATTTGTAAACATCTGAATTCTAGGACATAAAAAGCTGTAATCATGTAAACTTACAATGTACTTTATATTATATTTTTCTAATATCTTATATATTCTCTCATCAATGTCTAACATCATATGTATATGTAATAAATCTGGCTTTAAAGTACTAATTATTTTTTCTATTTTTTTATATGCAAATATTTCCTTTTTTTCTTTTAATGAGAACGGCCTTAAAAAAAAATCGTTATATTCAATATATTTAAATGGTAAATTTTTTGTTTCTTTTTCTTTTCCACCAATAACTGTTACATCATATCCATTTTTTACTTGCATACTTGCTAATGCTCTAACATAGTTTGTTATTCCTCCATTAAATGTTATTGGATAACCTGTACATAAATGAACTATTTTCATATCTTATTCTCCTACCCATTTACTTTATTTATTATTTCATCAATATCTTCATTATCAATTTTTTTATATAAATATTCCATATTATTTATTATTTTTTCTTTGCTTAGCTTTCCAAAATCAACTTTTAATAATCTTTTTATAATTTGTTCGCTAAATCTATATTTTATAATTTTATTTCCTGCATAAATTGCATATGGTGGTATATCTTTTGCTACCACAGATCGTGCTCCTACTATTGAACCTTGCCCAATTCGTACCCCAGATAGTATTGTACTACCATATCCTATCCAAACATCATCTTCTATTATAATATCTCCTTTTGTTTTAGATTCCCCTTCATTCAAATATTTATCTTTAAAAGGATATGTAGAAATCCTATCATATACGTGCTCTCCTCCTAAAACAAAAAGAGTTTCATTTGCTATAGAACAATAATTACCTATATATAATTTTGAATTTTCGCCAGCAAACCTTTTTATATTAATTGTTCCATATGTTCCATTCCCTACATTAATTGTTGATAAGTCTCCTATGCACTCTTTTATCGTAGTAAAATTATGCTTATTCCTTTTTCTATATCTAATTCTTTCTATTTTTTTTCTAATTCCAAACACTAAATTTGTATCCTTTCTAATAATTCATTTTGTCCTATATTTTGTAATTCTAATAGTAATATCTTCCCTGACTTTATTCTATTTTTTGCTACAAGCATATTCTTTTCTCTCATACCTTTACTAGTCTTTTTTATAGCTACAGACTCATTATGAAATATCATTAAATATGGATTAAAAACAGAAAGTAAATTATTCTTTTTTAATCTTATATATAATAATTCTTCTTCATTATATAAAAATGTTCTGTCATCGAAAGCTGTATCAAATTTATCTATATATTTTTTTGAAAGTACTATACAACACCCTTGTACTAATACATCTTCTTTTCTTTTTGATTTATCAATTTTTCTTCTGTTCCTATGTAATATTTTGTTATTAAAAATATTATATATTTTTTCACAAAGTGCATATACTCTTGTAAAGTGTATTTTGTTAAAATAGTACATTCTTTTATATTTAGCTACAATTTTCTTTGTTTGTTTTATTGTTGGTAATTCATAAGCATATTCATTAATTTTATTACAAGCTAATATTATTCTTGGTCCCATTACAGCAAAATCACTTTCAATATATTCATTATAAATTACATTGCAAAAATCTGTTGTTATCAAGCTTGTATCATTATTTAATATTATTATAAAATCTGCTTTTAAATTTTCTTTTATATATTTATATCCCATATTATTTCCATTTGCAAAGCCTAAATTTTCTTTAGAAATTATTATATGAATATTTGAATAGTTATTATATTTTTCTTTTAGAATTTCTGATGTTTTATTATTTGAAAAATTATCAACTACTACTATCTCAAAATTAGATGTATCACAAAATTTTAATATTGATTCAATACACTCAATAGTTTCTTCTACTACTTTATAATGCAATATTAAAAAAACAAATTTACTATTTTCCATAATAGTTACTCCTTTAAAATTTATATAAATCTATCCATTTTTCTTTATTTGCTTTCCATGATTGTTTTTCAATTATATATTTGTAACATTGTTCTCCTTTTTCGTTCAAAGTACTATCATTATTTTCTATATCATCTTGTAGTCGTTTAAAACAATCTAATAATGAATTATAGTGTTCATCTTCATCTTTGTAGTCATATGTATAAAGAATATCTTTGTAATTTTCTATGTCCTTAACACATCCTATTATAGGTAACATCATGGTTTTTCTATATGACATAGCCATCCATAATGTTCCCGAATTTAGAGAACTTTTTTTATTGTATGGCGCTACTAATATTTTTGAATATTCTAAATAACTTTCTATTTCTTCATCTTTAATAAAATTGAAATCAAAGTAAATATTACTATCAGATATTTTTTTTATTTCATCTTTATATTGTTCATCTGGGCAATTACCACATATAAGTAGTATATAATTATTGTTTTCTATTTTTGAATTTCTAAAAGCATTTATTAATAGTTCAATATTTTTATATTTTCTAACTTGTCCTATAAATAGCATTATCTTCTTTTCTTTGCTTATATTATACCTTTCATATATATCAATATCAGCTTTTTCATAATTATCTATGTAATCCCCATGAGGTATATAAATAACTTTTTCTTTATATTTTTGTAGATATTCATTATTTATTGTTTCTTTGCATAAAATATGAATTTTATCAGCTTTTTTTGCCATAAAATTCATAAAATTTATAGTTAATTTTTGTGCTTTACATTCATGTGGCATATTATTGTGTACTGTCCATATTATTTTTTTATTCAGCATTTTCAACAATATAATTAAAGCTTTCTTATTCATATATTTTAATCGTATCAATTTTCCACTAGCAGACTCTATCCAATTAAAATGATAGATATCATATGATAGCTTTTCCTTTAAACTTCTATTTTCTCCATAATATCCTTGTACTTCATAATCATTTTTTATTGTATTATATAAATTGTTAATATACCTATTTTCCATTTCTTTTATAGTAGGATATATTACTACTTTTTTTTTCATTTTTCTTCCCCTTATAAAATATTAATATATGTTGTATCTTTCATACTTCTATATAATTCCATAAATTCTTTTATTTGATTTTCTATTGAATATTTCTCTATATTTTCTTCTATTGGTTTATAATATTTTTTTATATTCTCCCTATTTTCAAAATATTGTATAGTTTTTACTAATTCTTCAATATTGTCGTATTGGTATAATATTCCTGTTTGTATATTAGTTATAGTTTCTAAAATTCCTGCTCTATTAGCGCCTATTACAGGAAGTCCATATTGATTTGCCTCTATCACTACTCTTCCAAAAGGTTCTTCCCATATTGATGGAACAATTAATACATCATTTTTTAACCATTCATTTTTAAGCTTATCTATTGGAAGTTGTCCATAATATTTTATTTTGTCATTCTCTTTAACTTTTTGTTTTACTATATTTTCTAATTCACCTTTTCCATATATATGTAATGATACATTTCCATTTTCAATTCTTGAAAATGCATCTAATAGATTTCTTATTCCTTTATTTTCTATAAGCATTCCTACATACATAAATCTAATTTCTTCTTTACTATTCATATTTCTCTTTTGTATTATTTCCTTTGTTTCCTTTATATTAATATTAATCGCATTATAAATACATTGTTTCTTACTTTCACTAAAATATCCAGCTTCTATAAATTTATTTAATGTATATTTTGAAGGTGCAGTAACTACATCTACGTATTTTGTCCTTTTTCTCATAAATGGCTGAAACAATATTTTAGATAATTTTTCTTTTGAGACTATTGGATATAGCATCCAATAGTCTCTTAATGTATGTACTATTGGTATATTATATTCCTTTTTAACTGTTTTCCAAATAATATTTGATATTCCATATAAATTATTAGTATGTATAACATTTGGTCTAAAATCTTCTATAACTTCTCTTATTTGTATTTGGGCTAAATTATTATTTATATCTTTAAACTTTTTTATTATTTTATTGTATTTTGGAATTTTATATCTATATACTTTTACACCATTTATATTTTCTATACTTTTATTTTCTTTTTCGTCTACTGAATATATAGCAACTTCATTTCCATTTTTCACAAGAGTTTCTGCTAATATTTTTATGCTATTTTCTGTACCACCAATCATATTAGGATAATAAAATGTATTAACTATCAATATTTTCATTTTTTTCTCCTCTACTCATTATTTTTTTATAATTCATTGTGAATTTTGAAATTAGAAATCCATAAAATATGGGATATGCAATAGTTCCACCATATAAATATACACCAATTATACTATTTATAAATAAAAATAAACCAATTCCAAAAGTTTCTGTTTTTATATAGTTATCTATGTTTTTATTTTTTAATACCTTTACAATCATACTAATTGTTATATATAATATATAAATTGTTGTAATTATAAAATATAATATTCCTACAATTCCTGTTTCTTTAAAGTTTGAAAGTATTGGAGTTTGAATATCTGTTCTCCATTGCTCTGTATTTATATTATTTTGTAAATCTATTAGTTTTCTTTCTCCTGAATCTCCTGAATCTGTATTAGAATAATAAGGTGTTGCTATCCCAGAGCCAAATATATATGGGTATATTCCTTTTTCTTGTATATATTTTAAATAGTCAGAAATTTGAATAAATCTTGTATTTATAGCTTTTGATGTAATCAGTGCATACAATTTATTCCAAAAAATTAAAATCATTGTTGGTATACCTAACATCGTAGATAGTGCAAGTATCTTATTTTTACCTTTCGTAATAATTAAATATAATATAAAAATTAAAGGTAGTACTATCAAATTTGTTTTATATACACAATAAATATTTTGAAATATAAAGAAAATAAGCATTATCCAATCTAATATTTTATCTTTTGTATTTTTATCCTTTATATATAAACATTTTATCATTAAAAATGTTATTAATAAATTTGAAACAGTATATGCATCTTCTTGATCAATAATAATTGCTCTATTTCCATATCTAACCCATATATCATTTATTGGTACAAAAAAAGTTGAAAACATTCCATTTAGTAATATAATTGCAAATGGGTATATTAAATTTATATTCTTTTTCAAATACTTAAATGAAAATATTATTGTTGCTAAAGAATATACCCAGCCTTTAGATACAATTAAAAATCTATTTCCATTATCTATCCAATAGCCTTTAAATATTAAGAACGATATTGTTCCTATTATATATATTCCTGCTGCCCTTATTATATGGGATAAAATAAATTTATTTTCTCTTATATTTTTAAATAAAAATTTAATATTTACCAAAATATATAGTATGCATATAATATCTAATATTGAAAATTTCCATATTAGTTTTTGTCTATATATAAATGTTCTAGGTATTACTTTATTATAATCATGTATAGGCTTTAGCATAATATTAAAAGAAGAATTTAATATTATGAAAAATATAGTATATGCTATCTTTTCTTTTAATTCTAACTTTTTATTTTTAAACACATATATTCCCAATATTATATTTGATAATATGAAAATAACTGAATCTATTAATACATAACTTGTCATATTTTTCCTTCCTTAACATATTTCATTTTTTAATATTTTAGATGTATTTTTCCATATGTATTTTTCAATTGTCTTTTCAACGTCTTTTTTTTCTCTTTCTAATATTTTAATAAAATTTGAGTTGTGTGTGTTGATATAATTTACACTATCTCCATAAATTTCTTTAAGTACAGGTATATTTGAAACAACAATATTTTCACATCCTACTGTCATTGCCTCTAACGGTGGTATTCCAAAGCCTTCATATAAAGATGGAAATATAAATGCTTTACAAGTTTTATATAGTGTTACTATCTCTTCATCTGTTAGATATCCTGTATATATCATATTTTTAATATTCTCTTCTGAATTATCTTTAAATATTTTATTATTCTTTCCTGTTACTACAAATATCTTATCTGCATTATTTTTAGCCAATTCTTCTATATATTTATGGTTTTTATGAGGACTTTTACTTCCTAATGAAAAATAAAATTCTTTTCCTTCTAAATTAAGCTTTTTTAGTATCTTTTCATCTGGTTTTACACTTTTTAAATGTTCGGCTGAATTATATGTAACTGTTATCTTTTCTGGTTTTACATTATAATTTTCTATAATTTCATTTTTTGAAAAGTTACTTACTGTAAATATATGCTTATATCTTTTTATGTTTAACTTTGTTACAATTTTATACCATTCTCTAAATTTCCAATCTAAATGTTCTCCATGTGTTTTAAAGCCTATATCGTGTATTGTTATGTAACTAGGATATAATATAGGTGCTAAATTGCATAAACTTAGTAACTTTTTTCTGCCATTTCTTATAATATATAATGGTAATGATATTTGTTCCCAAGCTTGTCCTTTTAATTTTCCAATCTTTTCAATTTTTACATTTTTCAATTCTAATTTATTTTCTAATTTCTCATTTGGACATAAAATTATAAAATTTATATTTTCTTCTTTATCTAATTGTTTCACTACTTCTATAGCATATCTTTGAACTCCTGTAATTTTTTGAGTTAGAAATCTACCATTGATATATATTGTTTGCTTTTCCATTTTTATTTGTTTTCCTCTACTTTTTCTTCTACAAATTTCCTAATCTTCTCCTGAAACACACTCTCATCAAACTCTAAAGCATGTTTTCTTATTTCTTCTTTATCAAACTTCATAGTTTCAAATTTATTTATTGCTTCTTTTAGGCTTTCTACGGTTTGTTTTTTAAAGAACACTCCTGTTTTTCCATCTATTACAGAATCTAGTACTCCACCTTTTCCATATGCTATTACTGGTCTGCCACAACTTTGGGCTTCTACTGGTACTATTCCGAAGTCTTCTTCTCCTGGGAATAGTAGTGCTTTACATTCTGACATGTATTTTTTTACAACTGCATCTGGTTGTCTTCCTAGGAATGTTACATTTTCGTTTGATAGTTTTTCTAGTTTTTCTTTTTCTGGTCCTTCTCCTATTACTACTAGTTTTTTTCCTAGTTCACTACATGCTTGTACTGCTAAGTCAAACCTTTTATAGCCTACTAGGCGTGATAGTACTAAGTAGTAGTCTCCATCTGTTTCTGATATATTGAACATATTGCATCTTACTGGTGGGTTTATAACGACTGAATCTCTTTTGTAATGTTTTTTTATTCTTTTTTGGACTTCTGTACTATTTGCTATGAAGTAGTCTACTCTATTACTTGAAGCTACATCCCATATTCTCATATAGTGGCATAGTATCTCTACTAATTTCTTTTTTAGTTTTCCCATACCTTCTGTATATTCATCTCTTTTTTCCCATGCATAACGCATTGGTGTATGGCAGTAACATATGTGCACACTTCCTGGCTTTGTTAGTACTCCTTTTGCACATGAGCTACTACTGCTTAGAACAACATCGTACTTATTTAAATCAAATTTCTCAAATGCCATTGGCATTAGTGGAAAATATTTTTTATGATTTTCTACCATTTTCTTTTTTTGTAAGTGGCTTGTTTTTACTTCTATATTTTTTAGTTTATCATCTAATTTATTTGGATTATAAAAAGTAGTATATATTGGCGCTTCTTTATATATTTCCTTAAAATTTATTACTACTTGTTCTGCTCCACCCATGTTTGTTAACCAATCGTGAACTATTGCTATTTTCATTTTGTTCCACCTTTATATAATATTTTTGTAATTATGTGCTTCTTCTAATTTGTCTTTTTTTCCTATCATTAGTACTCCATTTGAATCTATACAGAATAAGTCTTCTACTCCTAATAGAATTATCTTTTTGTTTTCTGCATATATAATATTGTTTTTTGCGTTTTCTACATATGTGTTTCCTACTGCTACATTTCCATTATCATCTTGCTCTATATATCTTTCTAGACATTTCCATGTTCCTATGTCATCCCAGCCTAGTTCACTTGGTATAACATAAATGTTTTTGCTTTTTTCCATTACTGCATAGTCTATTGATATTGCTTCACATTCTTTATATTTTTCTTTTAGTTTAGTTTCATAATTATTATCAGTGATTTTAGGTAAATTTGATAATATTTCATATGCTTGTTTGTAGTTTGTTTCTAATTCCTTAAGCATATAATCTACATTAAAAATGAACATTCCTGCATTCCATAGGTATTTTTCTTCTTTTAAATATTGTTTTGCTTTTTCTATATTTGGTTTTTCTACAAAACTTTCTACTTTTACTATTTCTTTATATCTTTTATCTGCATATTTTATATATCCATAGCCAGTTTCTGGTCTTGTTGGTGTAATTCCTATTGTTACTATAGAATTCTTATTTTCGTTTCTTATGTAGTTATTCGCTTTATTTATTACCTGTGTAAAATTATCTATATCTTTTATCATATGGTCAGATGGCAATACTACTATGTTTGCATCTTCATATATTTGTTTTATATATAGTGTTGCTAATAATATACATGGTGCTGTATTTCTTCCGTATAGGTTCTATTATTATGTTTTTTTCTGGTAAATTTGGTAGTTGCTCTTTTACTAAGTTTTTATAACTTTCTCCTGTTACTATAAATATTCTTTCTATAGGAGTAATTTCTAGTGAACGTTCAACTGTTAGTTGTAACATTGTTTTTTCTCCTAATAAGCTTAGAAATTGTTTTGGTCTTTCTTCTGTTGATTTTGGCCAAAACCTAGTTCCTCTTCCCCCTGCCATTATTAGTGTACATATATTATTATTTTGCATATCTATTTAGCTCCTTCTTTCACAAATACTTTTCCTATTGTCCATATAAAAATTTTTGTATCTAATTTCAATCCCTTTTTTTGTACATATTCTTTATCTATTCTTAGCCTATCTTCAAATGTTGTTTCGCTTCTTCCATTTACTTGCCATAAACCTGTTAAACCTGGTTTTACTTTTATTATTTCGTTAAAGCTTTCTCCCATGTCGTTTATTTCACGTGGTAAATATGGGCGTGGACCTACTAGTGTCATTTGACCTTTTAACACATTTATGAATTGTGGGAATTCATCTAAACTTGTGTTTCTTATAAATTTGCCTACTTTTGTTATTCTTGGGTCATTTTTTAGTTTTTTATATTTTTTGTATTCTTCTCTTGCTTCTTCATTTTCTGCTAAGTATTTACTTAGTTTGTCATCTGCCTCTACTACCATTGACCTATATTTATAAAGTTTAAAAAATTCTCCATCTTTCCCTATTCTTTCTTGTTTAAAAAATACTGTTCCTTTATCTTTTACTACAATGTTTGCTACCCATATTGCTGTTGTAATTGGCATTAATAGTATAATTCCTATTATACTAACTAATATATCTAATGTTCTTTTTATAATTTTATATGCTACATATTTCATACTTTTTGCTCTTTTTGTGCTGTTAGTAACTGATGTTACATTTTCTTTCAGAATTTCTTCATTGCTTACTTGTACATTCATTACTAAACCCCCTTATATTTCTAACCTCATATATTTAATTTTCATTTTCTAGTATTGTTGTTATTGTATAACAACAATACATAATAGTCAAGGAAAAATTAGTTTTTATTGTCGTTTTTTGTTTTAAAACAGTAGCTGTTTTACATAACAAAAGACATAATTGGTATTTTCTACCAATTATGTCTTTTGTTGTTTTTTATTATTCTTTATACCCTGTTTTATTTACTATTTTGTTACTTATTTCTTTTATATCTTCTGGTACTTCATAGTCTTCTTTTTCAAATAATTCTTTATGCAATCGTTTTACATTGCTTTCTAGTGTTACTGGTACTCCATACCACCTGTCTAATGTTATTCCTTTGGTGTTGTATGGCCAACCTATACTTTCTGTTACATTATATTTTAATAGGTCTGGTACCATTGCTATAATACTTGATGCTGAAATATTTGTGTATACTTTTGGAAGAATTTTGTCCATTAGATTGTTTATTTCCCCAATACTTTTTGTTTTTAATTTTCTAAGCATTGCTTCTATTACATCTCTCATACGTTCTGTTCTTTTATAGTCTCCACCTGCTGTATATCTTATTCTTGAGTATGCTACTGCTTGTACTCCATCTAAAGTTTGTTTTCCTGCTTTAGTTATGTGTGTTGATTTTATTCCTGTGTTTTGTGATGTTCCATCTATATAATCATTTATGTATTGAAGCTCTGATTGCTCTATTGTTATCTCTACTCCTCCTAGCGCATCTACCGCTTCTGCAACTAAGTCAAAGTTTACTGTTACAAATTCTGTTATGTTTAAGTCTAAATTTGTATTTAATGTTTTTATTGCAAGTGGTGCTTCTCCATATGAGTATGCGTGTGTTATTTTATCTAGTCCGTGTCCTTCTATTTGTACATATGTGTCACGGTATACTGAAAGTAGCCTTACATCTTTTGTTTTTTCGTTTATACTTGCTATTATTATACAGTCACTTCTGTTGCCTTTTCCTAAGTTTGAGTCTCTACTGTCTACTCCAAATAGTGCTATATTTCTATATCCTGAAAGTTCTTCGTTTACATTTAGTTCATCTACATTTATTTGTACTTGTTGCATTTTATCTAATTTACTAACTATGTATGAGTAACCTCCTACTGCTATACCTGCTATTATAATTATTATTATAAGCAATAGTATTCCTATTATTTTTAGTGTTTTTCCTTTTTTGCTCTTCCTTTTTATTTTTTCTTGTCTTATTGTTTTTGTGTTTCTTTCTCTTCCACTACTTCTACTTTCTGAATGTTTTCCTGCCATTTTTCTCCTCCTATTTTTTTCTTTTATACTATATTAAATTTTAAACTATAGCTAATTTAAACTGTTCTCTATACTTTTTTATTTTGATTTTTAATTTCTAATTTTTCTCGCCATAAACAACCAAAGTATGATAAAAATATAAAATGTTTTTATTACTTAAAACATTTTATATTTTTTTTTAGTATTTTTCAAGTATATTTGTAAAAAAAATACACTTTTAATCAAAAAACGCTACTTTAAATTTCAAAGTAGCGCTTTGGATTTTATACCTTTATAAAATTAACTGTAGTACCTGCAAAAAATACCTCAGGTCTTTCATTTTTGTACCTACATACTATAGTGTTCTCTTCTAGAGTTAGAATTATTATTGATGTTTCCTTACATCTTTTTACAAACTGGTGTAATGCTTCTGTTCCATATCTCCTGCACCATTCTGGATTTGGAATGGAGATTTCTGCATTTGCCACTCTTTCGCCATAACTTAACTTAAGCTTTATTATACCTATCATTTTATTGCTTTCACTATAAATTGATAGGTAAATAACATCTACAACACTATCTCTCTCAATTTCAATTTTATCATTTTCGATAATTGGATAAACTTGCAATTGTCTGTTGTACTCTTTAAGTTCTCTTTTAAGATCCTCCTTATTTTTTGTTTCTTTAATTGTTACTCTCCGGTGTTCAGTTGTTCCAAAATGCATAAAATTTTCCTCCTTAAAAATATTATAGTACTATTATATCTCAAATTGTCACATTTTTCAAGTATTTTTTAAATTAGTTTACATACTTTTATAAGCTATAATTCTTTATTTCGTTTTCTATACGAGTTATAAAGTCTTCTACTAGCATTTGACCTATATCTCCTTCACTTCTTGCTCTTACTCCAACTGAATTTGCCTCTATTTCTTTATCTCCTATTACTAATATATATGGAACTTTTGACATTTGTGCTTCACGTATTTTGTAACCTAATTTTTCTTGTCTGCTATCTAGTTCTACTCTTATTCCTTTTTCTAACATTTTATTATATACTTCTTTTGCATAGTCTAATTGTTTATCTGTAATTGGAAGTATTTTTACTTGAACTGGTGCTAGCCATGTTGGCAAAGCTCCCTTTGTTTCTTCTAAATAGTATGCTATAAATCTATCTATACTTCCAAAAACTGCTCTATGTATTACTACTGGCATTTTCTTTTCTCCATCTTTATCTATATAAGCTAAATTAAATTTTGCTGGCAAACAGAAGTCTAATTGACAAGTAGATAGTGTATATTCATTTCCTACTGCTGGTTTTACTTGAACATCTAATTTTGGTCCATAAAATGCTGCTTCTCCTATTTTTTCTACATATGGAATTCCTATGTCATCTAAAACTTTTCTTAATTTATTTTCTGCATTATTCCACATTTCATCATCTGGATGATATTTTACTTTATCTTCAGGATCTCTTAATGATAATTCAAAATGATAGTCTGTAATATTTAAGTCTTTATATGCTTCTAGTATTAAATTTACTACTGTTTTGAATTCTTCTTCTATTTGCTCTGGTGTTACAAAAAGATGTGCATCGTTTTGGCAAAATGTTCTTACTCTTTCTATTCCTTTTAATGTTCCACTTGCTTCAAACCTACAGTCTCTTGCTATTTCTCCTATTCTTATTGGTAGATCCCTATATGAGTGTATTGAATTTGCATATACCATCATATGATGTGGGCAGTTCATTGGACGAAGTACAAATTCTTCTCCTTCTACTTCCATTTTTGGAAACATTGCATCTTTATAGTGATCCCAGTGTCCTGATGTTTTGTAAAGGTCTACTGTTGCTAGTGGTGGTGTTAAAACGTGTTTGTAACCTAATTTTTTTTCTTTTCCTTTTATATAATTTTCTAATAGTTCCCATACTATATATCCATTTGGTAAGTACATTGGTAAGCCTTTTCCTACTAAGTCATGTGTCATAAATATTCCTAGTTCTTTTCCTAATTTTCTGTGATCTCTTTGTTTTGCTTCTTCTAGTTTTGTTAAATATTCTTCTAACTCTACTGCCTTTGGGAATGATATTCCATATACTCTTTGAAGAGATTTATTTTTAGCGTCTCCTCTCCAATATGCTGATGACATTGATGTTAATTTTATAGCTTTTACTTTTCCTGTACTTGGAAGATGTGGACCACGGCAAAGTTCTACAAATTCACCTTGTTTATAGAAAGATATTGTTTCTCCTTCTGGTAATTCTTTTATCAATTCTACTTTGTATGGTTCTTCTTTATCTTCCATTAGTTTTATTGCTTCTTCTCTTGGAAGCTCAAATCTTTCTATTTTTAAATCTTCTTTTATTATTTTTTTCATTTCTTCTTCTAATTTTGCTATATCTTCTTCTGTAAATGGTTTTTCTACATCAAAGTCGTAGTAGAACCCATTTTCAATAGCTGGTCCTATTGTTAATTTGTAATTTGGGAATAACCTTTTTACTGCTTGAGCTAATATATGGGCTGTTGTATGCCAATACATGCTTTCCTCTACTTCCATTGTTTTTCCACCTTCTAATTTAATTTTAAACATTTTTTCTTTCTCCTTTCACGCGAAGCGTGTACTATTCATTATTCACTCTTCACTATTCATTTTTTATTTTAGAATTTCTTACACCGCTCTGTTTAATCTTCTTTTGTCAAAAATATGTATACGCTCCTCGGGTCGCCGATGGCGGCGACCCCTACAATAAAAAGAGCACTCACTATGCTTTTTGAGCATAGGAGTGCTTACTTTATTAGCACGGTTCCATCCTAATTTTTTACTTAATTTATACTTTTAACGCAAGTAATACGTCTAGTTTTGCTAGAAACTTTTGAGGTAGTTTTTCAAATATGTTTTCTTTAAGTTTGCTTTCAGCCGGTGGCAAACTCTCTCTTTTCAAGTAACCTTTATTTTACTTTTCCTCATTTTTGTTTTTTATTATAACTAATTATTATTATAAACTGTTATTTTATGTTCGTCAATATTTTTGTCAATTTTTATTCGTACTTTTTAATAATGCTTTGTATAATAAAATATTAACTTTTATATAGTGTTTCTACTATTTCTCTGATCACAACTGCTTTTTGCTCTTTTCGTGGCATATCTTCTACTTTAAGCTTATGAACTGTTATTTCTCCTTCATTGTTTATAGTATACCATACATTTCCAACTTCACCACTTGGATTTTGTGGGTCTATTCTTCCTAACTGCCCTGTTATACCAATTCCAATGTTAGCTTGTGCCTTTTTACTTACTGCTGTTGCCATTGCTATCGCAGTTTCTGCACTATATACAGTATGTTTTTCAATTACTTCTTTTGGAACTCCAAGTTCTATTTTTGCCTCATTACAGTATGTAACATAACTTTTCTTTAATACTTCTGAAGCTCCTGATATATTTGTTATTTCGCTTGCTAAACCGCCTCCTGTACAGCTTTCCATTGTAGCAATTGTTTTTTTATCTTTTGCTAATTTTTTTACTAATACTTCTAACTTTTCTTCTGTGTCCATTTTTTCCAAATACCTTTCTTCAATTATCGGCATAATATTCTTACCCCTTGACAATATACCTTTACTTACTATTTCTTTTATGCAGTCATTCATTATTTGATACTCATATGTCATATTACTTTGTGTTTCAAAAATGATTAATACTAACATATTGCTATTAGTTTCTTTAAGTTTTGTTTTAAGGTTACTTAGCCATTCGTTTAGTTGCTCTTTTGCTGGCATTCCATATAATTGTAAATATGCTGACCCTACTTTATTTCCAGAATAATTATACCACTTTTGCCCATTTGAAACAATTTGCTGTATATTAAGTGTATCTACTGGTGTTAAGCATAAACCTTGCTTTTCTAAGTAGTCATAGTCTAATTCATATTGTTTTGCAAGTTTTTTTGCCTGTTCTACTTCTTCTTTAATTGTTTTACTGCTTCTAAATGAAATGGTATCTACCATCATTGCAACAATAATCATCTTCGCTTCCAATTTTGTTATAGGAAAGTTTACTGCTTGCATTATTTCATAAATCATATACGCAGTTGCACATGAATTTTTCACATACATGAAGTCATAACCCTTTTCTTGCTTTGTTGGATGATGATCAATTATTCCAAGTACATTTCCTTTATGTATGGTCTCATAATGATCTACTAAAAATAGATTTCTATTTTCTTCTTCTTTTCCCTGCCACTTTTTTAGATCAATGCCTATTAGTCCTTTAACGATATCATATGTTTCATCTTCTTTTACTTCTTCAAGAATTTGAAACTCATTTTCGATATTTAAAAAGTCTAATAATTTTGATAGTAGTATTCCTGATAATGCTGCATCTACATCGATATTGTCATGCCCTATAATTGTTACTTTTTTACCTTTTAAAGTATCTGTTAACTGATTCCTCCACGAATTAATGCCATTTGTCATTTTCATTTTTGAAATCTCCCTTCTTGTTGGTAATGTGCAAATTATTACTGTACCTATAAATTTTTTCTTTCATATTATAGCATTATGTAGAATTTATGTCAATTGTTTTTTGATTTTTTCGTATTGACTTTTTATAGTTTGTTGTGTATCATAATATTTATATATAAATATTTTTTTAATTTGGAGGTTTTATAATGTCAAATTTTTTAAAGATAATTTCATTTGTATTTATTATTCTATTATTAATATGTAGTTTTTCTTTTGCGACTGATATTAATATGAATCTAGTAGAAGATAGTTCTATAATTTCTACTAGAAATGAAGAAATAAATACTAATACAAACAAAAATACAAATAGTTATACTAATAGTAATAATTCAGAAACTTCTTCTAATTATAGTGATCAATCTACTAAAGTAAGTAATGCCATGGCTTCTTCTACTAATGATGGATTAAGTTTTTCTACTATTTTAAATATTATATTAATTGTTGTAGGTATTGTTTTAATTTTATTAGCAATAGCTATTTTGATAAGGTTAAATAGCTAATTTTTTTAAAGGTATATGAAAATATATCTTTTTTTCTTGTTTTTCTTATTATTTCTACAATTTTCGATATTAAACCCAAGAAATTTTTTCAAGTTATTTTTTAAACGTATATTTTATTTATATTTTTTTATACTAATTATTGAAAGTTTAAATTTTATAAACTAAAAATTTAAAATATTTAAGGAGGTTAGTATGAAAAAGAAAATTTATATATCAATATTCGCCATAATTGCTATCACTCTATTCTCATTTTCATATACTTTTGCCAATAATGATATGAAAGCTGTAGATGGTATTAGAGATGTTGTTGGTGGAGCTGAAAATGTAGTAGAAGATGCTGGAAGAGGATTAGTAGATGGAGTGCGAAATATAACATCTAATGGTGAAAATGCTATGGGCAACGCAAGCCATGATGTTGGTAATACAATGCAAAATGCTGGAAATGGTATAGCAGGAAGCCTAAGTACTGATAATAATAATTATAATGCTACAAGAACTACTACAAGAAGTGCTGTAAGTGAAGCTGAAGGAACTTTTCTTGGTATGAATAGTACTATGTGGACTTGGCTTATAATGGCTATTGTTGGTATAGCTATTGTTGCTCTTGTTTGGATGTATGCTAAGCAAAATAATAATTCTTATAATGATTAATTGTATAAAATATTATAAATTTGCTTTACAAATATATATAAATTAGTATATTCCCTTATATAAAAAATGTAGAAATAAACTAACGTTTTCTCTACATTTTTTATACTTTAATATTACTCTATTATTACTAATTCATCTTCTACTTTCCCTATAGCTACATCATTTAAACATACTATTGGGCGAATTCCATAACCAAGTGTATTAGAATCATTACATGTTCCTCCATCTATATGCCTATTATCTTCCTCACCAATGTTAATGTATATCAGTCGGTTAATATCACGAGCAGAAGGCGAGGCTATCCAATATGCAAAACATAATTCATTGTGCGGAGAATATAGTGAATCATTTACTCCTTCTTCATTATTTTTAAATTCTATTCCAAGTGTTGATGGATTTTCGCTCTTTCCCACAAAATTTCCTATAGAATTTGTTGTTGTATAAATTTTATTATACCCTTTTTCATTCCAACTTGCTATATACATATCTAAAGTTGGTGCTCCGATATGCTTCTTTCGCACCTTTTCCAGTTGAAAATACTTCCCAGTTGTTTTTATTTGTTAATATTTCAGCTGCTTGTTTATTATTTACATTTTTAAAATATACTCCATAGTTTCCACCAGTACCTATTCTTATATTATTTGGTATTAAACTATTTTCCAAATAATCAGTAGTTATAATATATACATTTGTTCCGTCATTATAAAATACTTTCCAGTCATTTACTCCATTTGCGCTGTAATTAATTGTTTTTCCATAATCTGTAACATCTATTATCTCTGATAGTTTTCCTTTTTTTATATTATTTTTATTATCACTACTATTACTTATTTTATCTATGCTATTAACTAAGTTTACTATTTGTTCTTGTTCATATTCTTCTTTATTTATATATTGCTTTTTGGCTTGTTTTGCTATATTAAATAATCCATTTTCTCCTATACTTAAATTAATAGCTATACCTGCTAATATTATTAACAATATTATTGTTATAACTAGCGAAATTAATGTTATAGCTCTACTTTCTTTAATATTACATTTTTTATTTTTTTCTATTAATTTTCTGTTTCTCATTTGTGCTCCCTAATTTTACATATTGTATCCACTATTTATAAAATTATTATAATATAAAAATAAGATATTTGTAAATACCTTATTGCTTATTTCTAAATAATTAGGAGTTATCAGTTCAAATTATTAGATACATCAATAAAATGAATATTATATCTCAAACTTCTTTTTTATAGCTCTTTGTAATTAAATTTTTAATATAATTGTATATTGTTCTTTTAATATTTATTTTTCTATGTTATACTATTTATAAAAAAAGCGAGGTACATATATGTCTAATTTAATTGCTAAAAATCCTGTTGCTAGGCACAATTATAATATTATTGATACTATTGAGGCTGGTATTGTTTTAACAGGAACTGAAATAAAATCTATTAGAAATGGTAGAGTTAATTTAAAAGATAGTTATGCTAGTATTCAAAAGGCGGAAGTTTTTATTCATTCTATGCATATTAGCCCATATGAACATGGTAATATTTTTAATAAAGACCCATTAAGAGATAGAAAATTACTTTTAAATAAAAATGAAATTAGGAAATTAGTTGGATTAATAAAACAAAAAGGCTATACTTTAGTTCCTATTAGTTTGTATTTTAAAGGTAGTTTTGTTAAGGTTGAACTTGGCATTGGTACAGGTAAAAAGCTTTATGATAAGCGTGAAGATTTGAAAAAGAAAGATGCAGAAATGTATATGAAAAGGCACATATAATTTATAAGTTAACTCAACTACCCCACAACTACCCCAAAATAACCTAGTCTTTTTAGGGGGATGACCTTTTGGGGGTAGTTGGGTTTTAAATAATTCTTATGCTATTTCAAAATCAATCTGCCTTGTTATTTTGTCTGCATGAATTACTCTTATTTTTACTTTGTCTCCTATTTTATATGTTGTTTTTGTTTTTTCTCCTGTTAAAGTTTTTCTGTTTTCGTCATATATAAAATATTCGTCGCCTAAGTTTTCAAACCTTATTAGTCCTTCTACTGTACTTTCTAGTTCTACGAACATTCCAAATGATGTTATGCTTGATACTATTCCTTCAAATTCTTCCCCTATTTTGTCTTGCATGAATTCTGCTTTTTTAATATCGTTTGCTTCTCTTTCTACTTTTTGTGCTACTTTTTCTCTTTCTGATGATTGGTTTGCATAGTTTGTACTTTGTTCGTTATATTTTTCAAGTGTTTCTTCTTTTACATTATAGTTGTCTTCTAAATATTTTGAAATTACCCTATGAATAAATAAGTCTGGATACCTTCTTATTGGTGAAGTGAAATGACAGTAATATTTACTTGCTATTCCAAAGTGCCCTTTATTTTCACTTTCATACCTTGCTACTTTTAATGTTCTTAATATTAAAGTAGATATTACTCTTTCTTCTTCTTTTCCTTTTATATCTTCTAATACTTCTGCAAATGCTTTTGGATGGATATTCTCTTTGCTTCCTTTAATTTTATAACCAAAATTATATAGGAATTTGTTTAATTCTAAAATTTTGTCTTCATCTGGTTCTTCATGTACCCTATATATAAAAGGTGCTTCTAGCCAGTAGAAAGTTTCAGCTACTGTTTCATTTGCTGTAAGCATAAATTGTTCTATTATTTCATTTGCAAATGTAAGTTCATATTTTTTTACATCTATTGCAAAACCATTTTTATCTAAAACTATTTTTGTTTCTGGAATATCCAAATTTAAGCTTCCTTGTTTTTCTCTTCTTTGTTTTAATATTTTTGCAAGCTCTTCCATTTGTTTAAAATGTTCAAAATATGGTTTGCATTCTTTTAATAGTTTTAAGTCTTTTTCTAATTTGCTTATTTTTTCTTTTGCTTCATTTGCATTTTCTATTTTCTCTTTGCTTTTTTCATTATTTGCACTTTCTTCCATTTTATCATTATTTACATATTTTAAAATAGTAGCAATTTCATTATAACTCATTCTTCTAGTAACTTTTATAACACTTTTTTTAATTTCAGAAGATACAACTTGTCCTTCTTTATTAATTTCCATTATAACTGAAAGTGTTAGTCTATCTTTTTTTTGGTTTAAACTACAAATTCCATTTGAAAGTTCTCGTGGAAGCATTGGTATTACTCTATCTAACATATATATACTTGTTCCTCTTATAATAGCTTCTTTATCTAACTTAGAGCCTTCTTTTACATAGTGGCTTACATCTGCTATATGAACACCTAACTCATAGTTACCATTATCTAATTTTTTTACATTAACTGCATCATCTAAGTCTTTTGCATCTTCCCCATCTATTGTAAAAATTTCTTTATCACGTAAGTCTAATCTGCCTTTAATATCTTTCTTAATATCCTCTTCTTTATAGCTTTTTGCTTCCTCTACTACTGCTTCTGGAAATTCATATGGTAGTTTGTAGTCTTTAATTAATGAAAGCATATCAACACCTGCTTCATTAATATTTCCTAATACCTCTATTATTTTGCCTTCTGCATTTTTCCCGTTTTCTGGATATTTAGTTATTTTAACCAATACTTTACTATCATTACGTGCTTTTTCAAAATTCTTTTTAGATATAAAAATGTCAGTTCCTAGTCTTCTATCGTCTGGAACAACAAAGCCATAGTTTCTACTATTTACAAAAACACCTACAACTGTATCTTTGTCTCTAGTTAATATTTTAATAATTCTACCTTCTATACTATGACCACTTTCTTTTTCGCTTTCTAATATTTCTATAAGAACAGTATCACCATTTAGAGCATTTTTTGTATGATTTTTAGAAATGTATATTTCCTCTTCCCTTCCTTGGATTTTTACAAAACCAAAACCTTTCTCATTTGCTCTAAAAACACCTGTTATATATCTATTAGAATCAATTAAACTATATTTAGATTTTCTATTTTTCTGAATTTTATATTCTTCCTCTAATTTTTTAAGTACTTCACTAAAACCCCTATACTCTGTTTTAGGAACACACAAAATACTAGCTATTTCTTTAGCCTTCATAGGCACATAGCTTTCTTCTGACATAAAATCTAAAATTAATTTTTCTTTATCTTCCATAGTTAATCTCCTTTTTTGAATAGTACAAATTCCATTTTTAATATATTATTGTAGCGTTCTCAACCTTGGGCATAACCCATAGTATAACAAAATCATTTTTTACTTTTGTGAATAGTAGTAGCCTAAACATATAGAGTAGCGCGAAGGAGGTTTGATTTATTTTTTTAAAATTCTATATTCCGCCCAAGGCAGTTGGGACCGCTTAGAGTCTGTTAAATATGTAATGAAATGAAATATTTTACAGACTCTTAGTGGGAGGCTAGGAATTAAATTTTAAAAAAATAAATCAAACCTCCTGAGAGCGACCAATTTAACACATCATTATTAACTAAAAAGGGCATAATTCGGTAATTCTAACGGGTAGTCCTTACCGATTAAGCCCCTACATTTTTATTCAATTACACATTATATTACATATAATATTCCTAATACAATTGCTAACACTACAAAAGCTATTCCTAGTGTTATTGTTAATTTTTTTATTCTTCCTTCTTTTGTTCTACCTTTATTTTTTTCATAAAAATTATTTGTTGAAGAACCTGTAATTGTTCCTGAAGCACCATCATTATCCTTTGTTTGCATAGTTGCTACTATTATTAGTGCTATACAAACTATTAAATATATTACTAATACTATGTTTCTCACTACTACCATTTTTTATACACTCTCCTTTGTTTTTTCTTAACATATAGTATTCTAACATATATGTTTTTAAATTGCAATTAGTTTTATTAAAAATTTTCTAGTTGTTTGTATTCTTTATAAATTATACATTAAAAGATAGCAGCTTTTTGACTACTATCTTTTATTATATCTTATTTTTAGCTACTAACTTTTAATTAAGCACTTAACTTATAGCAACTAGCATTGTAATTACAACTCCAACTATCAAGCCTATAACAAAACATATCATCATTCCATCCATCCCTACTGCCCCTATATTTTCAATCTCGAATGAGTCTAAGTGTGCTTCTTTACCTTCTATTACATATTCTGCTGTAATTGTATCGTCCTGTTCTGTTTGGCAAATTATACTAATCCGGCTAGTATCTTTTGGATCTGAATGTAACGTGTATCCATCAGGTAGTTTGTACCCTGGGCCTTCAGTTACTATTTTGCAATATCATTTAGCTTTTTTAATTCGTTTGCAGTTGTTTTGGTAGTTGCACAGCCTGTTAAAAACATAGCCATTAATAGAAACGATAAAAACAAAATTATTTTCTTTTTCATCCGTTTTCCCTCCATATTGTATAATACTGGTTAACAAGTTGATTTTATTATAACATTTCTTCTTGGTTTTTTCAATAGTTTTACATAATTTTATATTGTGAGAAGTTGATTTTTTTTCGTAATTCTTTTATAATTATTCAAGATTATAAAATTAGTTTATAATTTGAAATAATAAAGAATACAAAAGTTAAATTTTATTTTTTAATTTTTGTTATGTTAGGAGATTTTTATGCAAGTTTTAAATGTTGAAAAAGATTATGATGGTAAAAACTTAAATTCTTATTTATTATATAAATTTCCTTATTTAAAACAGAGTACTTTATATAAGGCTCTTAGAAAGAAGGATATTAGGGTTAATGGCTCCCGAGTTAATAATAATGTTACTGTTCATTCTTCTGATGAGGTGAAAGTTTTTATTAGTGATGAGTTTTTATTTACTCCTGATACATTTAGTAGTTCCTATGACAGAAATATGGTATTAGATATTGTTTTTGAAGATGATAATATTCTTGTTATTAATAAACCATCTGGCATCGAAGTTACTGGTAGTAATTCCCTTACTACTGAATGTGAAAAATATGTTCAAGGTTTTGTTAAACCTTGCCACAGGCTGGATAGAAATACTTCTCGGACTTGTTCTTATGGCTAAAAATGAGAAAGCTCTTCAAATTTTACTTGAGAAGTTTAAAAATAGAGAAATTGATAAATATTATACTGCTACTGTTTATGGAATTTTACCTAAAAAGCAAGCTAGGTTGGAAGCATATTTGTTTAAGGATAGTAAAAAGTCTTTGGTTTATATTTCAGATATTCCAAAGAAAGGTTACGAAAAAATTATTACTTCATATAAGGTTATAAGTGAAGATAAAAAAAATAATACATCTATTTTAGATATTAAACTTGAAACAGGTAGAACTCACCAAATACGTGCTCACCTTTCCCATATAGGTTTTCCTATTATTGGTGATGGAAAATATGGAATAAATGAGATTAATAAAAGGTTTCATCAAAAGTACCAAATGCTTTGTAGTTATAAATTGAAATTTAATTTTAGAAATGATAGTGAAATTTTAGAATATCTAAATGAAAAAGAATTCTCTATTAAAAAATTTTTAAATTAAAATATAAAAACAAATAGCAAGTTTTAATTTAAAACTTGCTATTTGTTTTTCTTAAGATAGGTTATCCTTAAATCGGATTAACCTTAATTTTTTTACCTAATTCATACTCCCAGTACTGGCTGTTTCTTCCTCCTTTGCCGATTACTTTTGATGCCACTTCTTTGGCGACATTCAATTTAATTTCTGAAACATTCTGCAGTTTTTCCATATCGAATATTGCATAATATCCATTTGGAGTTCCATCTGCATGATATCCTGCCAAAACCTTTATGCCTGCAATTGTTTCTTCAGCAAAATTGCCTGTTATTACCATTGCGCTCTTTGTGCCCAGCTGCTTCCTCAAGAACTCTCCTCTCCGAATTATTCTCTGATTAGCTTTATAGAGTTCTACCGCCTGTGAAACTGTTTCTTTCACTTTCATAGCCATATTAATAGCTCTGCGTGTCATAACTTTTCCGGTGTATACTTCGTTAGTCTTGATATATGTGTCTTTGCTACTCTGCACCAACTTATATACTGGACGAGTAATTTTCTCCTCCTCATATAAAACCGGGTTCCAGTACCTGCATACCTGATTGATTTTTTTTGCATCCTTTTTATCAGGTAACTCTATTACCTCGTAAGGTATTTCGAGGCTTTTTAATACCTCTTCATACTGTATTCCCACACACGGCAAGTACCTTTTCGTTTCCTTGCCACCTTGTGCTGTTAGCACATAATCATTACCCTTCCGTACCCAGCACTTTGGAAGTTCGCTGCCTTTTACTGTTGCCACGTTTGCTACATTGTTTGATCTCTTCATAGTTTAATCCTCCTTAGGATATGGTAAAAAAACATATTAATATTGCAACTATTTATAGTTTATCATATTATGTTAATTTTTACAACCCTTTTTTTAAAATTTTTTATTTTTTTAACTATTATTTCTTCAAATAGCCATCGAAGAGTTAAGAAAATAATCGCCCCTACATCAGTTTTTAGCTTATTCTAATATACTAACTTTAAACTATATTTTAGCTATGAAAACGTTACAAAAATACTATTTTATTCATCTTTTGCTGTATTTATTTTTAGTAATTTGAATATTTCTACTATTACTAATGGTGCAAATACTAAAACTATTATTTCTATTATATTTCCTATTGGAAGTATTGGTATACTAAATATATGCCTTAATGCTGGTATAAATAGTATTATTAACATTAGCAGTAGAGATACCCCTATTGCTAGTAATAATTTTTTGTTGCTGGTTATTCCTGTTTTAAATATTGATTTTTTGTTGTTTCTTATATTAAATACGTGTACTAGTTCTGATAGTGCTAATACGGTAAATGCCATTGCCTGACCTATTTCTACTTTTACTTTTTCTTTTGATACAAATTGTGCTCCATTTTGAATTAGTTCATTTATGTTTGGTACTTCTACAGCTGATATTATTTTTCCTTCGTATTCTAGCATTGTTGGCAAGCTTTCTTCTGGAGTTGCTAAGCCTATTATAAAGGCAGATAGTGTAAGCACACCTATCATTACGCCTTGATATACCACTCTAAATGTCATTCCTTTTGTAAATATTCCTTTTTTACTATTTATTGGTTTTCTCTCCATTATGTCTTTTTCTGCTGGGTCAAATGCTAGTGCTAGGGCTGGAAGTGAATCTGTTACTAGGTTTATCCATAAAATGTGCACTGGAAGTAATACTTCTATTAGGTTTATATCTATTCCAAATGTTTTTCCAAGCCATGGTGTTATTAATATTGCTATAAATAATACTACTATTTCGCCTACATTACTTGATAGTAAGAATTGAATTGCTTTTAGTATGTTATCATATATACGTCTTCCTTCTTCTACTGCTGATACTACTGTGGCAAAGTTATCGTCTGTTAGTATTACATCTGATGCTTCTTTTGCTACATCTGTTCCTACCATTCCCATTGAGCAACCTATGTCTGCTGTTTTTAAGGCTGGGCTGTCATTTACTCCATCACCTGTCATTGCAACTATTTCTCCGTTTTTTTGCCATGCTTTTACTATTCTTACTTTGTGTTCTGGGCTTACTCTTGCATATACACTATATTTTCTTACATTTTGTTCTAACTCTTCATCAGTCATTTTTTCAAGTTCGCTACCTGTTATTGCTTCTTCTTCTTTTTCTAGTATTCCTAGTTTTTTGGCTATTGCTATTGCTGTTATTTTATGGTCTCCTGTAATCATTACAGTTTTTATTCCTGCTTTTTTACATTTTTCAACTGCTTTTTTTGCTTCTTCTCTTGGTGGATCTATCATTCCTGCCATTCCTACATATATTAGGTCTGCTTCTATGTTTTTCATTTCTTCTTTTGTTGGTTTATGATCTAATTCTTTATATCCAAATGCTAACACTCTTAATGCTTCTTTTGCCATTTCTTCATTTTTTTGTTCTATTTGCTTTTTATATTCATTTATATTTTCTTGTATTTTTCCATCTATTATATATGAGTTACATCTATTTAAAAGTTCATCTACTCCACCTTTTGTGTATACTAAATATTTATTTCCTATTTGGTGAACTGTTGTCATTAGCTTTCTTTCTGAATCAAATGGTAGTTCTTCTACTCTTTCAAATTGTTCATATATTGATGGTTCAAATGCTAGTTTAAACCCCATATCTACTAATGCTGTTTCTGTTGGGTCTCCTGCTAAAGTGTTATTTGTTGTTATTTTTGTGTCATTGCAAAGCATTGCTATATGAACTAATCTTTCAAGGTCTGCTATTTGGGTTATTTCTGTTTCTGCCTTTTCTAATGTTTCTATGTCCATTAGTTCATTATCTGTATATATTTTTTGTACTGTCATTTTATTTTGTGTTAGTGTTCCTGTTTTATCTGAACATATTACTGTGGCACTTCCTAGTGTTTCTACTGCTGGTAGTTTTTTTACTATTGCATTTTTCTTAACCATTTTTTGCACACCTATTGCTAAAACAATGGTTGATACTGCTGCCAAACCTTCTGGTATTGCTGCTACTGCTAAGCTTACTGCTGTCATAAACATATCTATTGGGTTTTTGCCATATAGTATTCCTATTACAAATATTATTGCACAAATTACTAGTGCTACTATTCCTAGTGTTTTTCCTAGTTGATTTAGTTTTTTTTGTAAAGGTGTTTCTACTTCCTGAGTTTCACTTAAAATTCCTGCTATTTTACCTACTTCTGTATTCATTCCAGTTTCTACTACTATTCCTTTTCCTCTTCCATATGTTATTAAACTTGAGGAAAATAGCATGTTGTTTCTGTCTCCTATGCCTATTTCTTTTTCTTGTATTACTCTAGTATCCTTTTCTACAGGTACTGATTCACCTGTTAATGAAGATTCTTGTGATTTTAGGTTTACCGCTTCTACTAGTCTTAAATCTGCTGGTACATAGTCTCCTGTTTCTAAAACTACTATATCCCCTGGAACTAGCTTACTTGAGGCAATTACAGTTTGCACCCCATTTCTTATAACTTTTGCACTATGGCTACTTAATTTTTGCAAGGCTTCTAATGATTTCTCTGCTTTGTTTTCTTGTGCTACTCCTATTATTGCGTTTACTATTACTACTATTAATATAATTATTGTATCTGTTATTCCTTCACCTTGTGCTATTCCAACTCCTCCTGATACAAGTGCTGCTATTATTAGTACTATTATCATGAAGTCTTTAAATTGTTCTAAAAACTTTATTAATACACTTTTCTTTTTCTTTTCTTCTAGCTTATTGTCTCCATATTTTTTTTTCTTTTCTTCTACTTGTTTTTCATTTAAACCTGTTTCTACATTTGTTTCTAGCTCTTTGCATGCCTCTTCTATACTTTTATTAAACCATTGTTTTCCCAAATTAACACTCTCCTTTATATTTATTATATACAAAAAATAGACTTTTAAAGAATTTTTTACATTTTAAATGCACCCCCTTCTTTAAAAGTCTTGCTTACCATATAGGTTACTAACCAGATTTTTTGCTTCGCGATTGTTGATTAGTAGTTTATAAGCTACTCCCTTTTAAATTTTATTTATATTATTTAATTTTCTTTATTGTTCTATTTGTTCTGTTTCTTCTGTACTTTCTATTTCTTTAATATCTTCTTCTATGTTTTGAACTTGCTCTTCTATATCTATAATTTCTTTTACTGGCTCTACATCTATCTTTTTACTTCCAAATGAAAATACTTTCTTTACTGCTTTTTGTTTTTCTTCAAATTTTTTATAGAATTCTTCTTTGGCTTCTTTTAATGTTTCTTCCATTGCACTAAACATTTCTTCTATATCTTGTTTTGTAAAGTCATAAGTATTGCTTCTTGCCATTGGCTCTAATATTTGAATATCGTGTAATACGTTATTTACTCTCTTACCTGCATTTTCTATAAATTTGTTTCTTTTTTCTTCATTTACTTCTCTTTCCATTTTTGTTTTTTCTCTCCTTATTTCTTTGTATTTTCTTCTTCTTTAAAATATCACAATTTTTTATAAATTTCAAATGTTTTTCTAATTTTTTTTAATTTTATAAAAATGTCATTATAATTATTAAAAATTGCTATTGCACTTTTTATTTTTTTTGCTTATAATGAATTTATTAAAATTATTATAGGAGTACTGATATGGAGCATTGGAGCGTTGAAGATTATAAAAATTATGCTGATGGAAAAAAAATAAAAAGTAAATATAGAGCAAATAAAGTATCTATTGATGGACATACTTTTGATAGCAAGAAAGAGGCTGATTATTATTGTGAACTAAAATTTAGATTACAAGCTAAGGAAATTAATGGTTTTTGTTTGCAACCTACTTTCATTTTGGCTCCCGGATTAAAATATAAGGCTGATTTTATTGTTTTTCACAAGGATAATTCTACTGAAGTTATTGATGTTAAGGGTTTTAGGACTAAAGAGTATATTGCTAAGAAAAAAGTTTTTGAAGATAAATTTAATTTAAAAATAACTGAACTTTAGAAATGAAGTTTTAAATTTAATATGCTAATAGGATAAATGTGGCTTCGCCATGCGGGTCGCTTGATAAGGCGGAGACCCCTACAGCGTGAAATGTATTTTTAAAAGTCGATTTTTCTTATACTATAATGAAGGGCACGGTGCCCCGTGTCCCTACAATTTGATTTTTTCTATTTAATAACAAAATTCTAAAATTCAATTTATTCCTTTTTAATTTCAGTTTACAATATATACATCACATGCATTTAACCTTTTTATGTAATTACTTTTTTGTAAATTAGTTGCTCTCTTTATTGTTTCTATTATTGTATCATTATCTTGTCCTTCATTTATGAATACTATAATTCCTCTTGAAGTTTCTTTGTTTTCAAATATAGTTTTAATATTTTGCTCTGTTAACTCAAGGTCTTTTGCTATATAAGATTCATTTAGTTTTGAGAATAGTAGTATATCATCTAAAAATCTATTATTGTGTGAATTGAATATAAATATAGTTGGTAAATTCCATTCGTTTTCTAGTTTTTTAACAATTTCCTTTTTATCACTATACATTACTTCTGGCTCAATTTTAAAAATTGTTGGTGATTTTAAAATTACTATAAGTAATATAGCAATTATTACATTTCTATATTTTTGATTACTTATAGTTTTATATAAGTAATATATTACTATTATAAATAATAAACCACAAATTGGCATCATATATCTTAATTCTATCCATGGTGATGCTATTGCTGCTATTACAAAATAAAATATAGTTGGTAGCCATATTATTTTGAATATCTCTTTTTCTTCTTTATTTTCTATACTGTATATTTTCTTTTTGTATATTTTATATATTATTATTCCAATAATAATTATAAATAATAAATTATTAAATGCAAAAAAGTTAATTTTCATTATATATTGAGTAATACTTTCTATAAATTTAGGAATGTTGGTTAAATTGCTTATAACTCCTTGACCTCTGTATCCAAAAAACATATGCTTTATTGAATATGGGAATATTATTAAGGAAACAATTCCTGCTATTAACATTGAAGCTGTATAATAGCTAAATTCTTTATATTGTTTATTTCTTATGTATTTTATTCCAAACATTAAGTATAACATTGCTATGTAAAATATGTAATAATAGTGTGTTAATACTCCTAAAAGTGTAAATATACTAATTCCTGCTAATAGTTTTAAATCAATGCTTTTTGTTTTATATAATTTTATATGTAAGTATGCTATTATAAGTATATTTAAAGTAGCTAATGCGTACATTCTAATATATATTACATTTGTTAATGATGCCATTGTTATAGAAGATATAGTTGCAAGTACTATAGATTTTTCTTTTGCATATTTTTCATTTTTTAGCAATTCATTTAAAATTTTATATGCAATAATTGTTATAATTCCATAAATTATTATATTTAAAATTATACCACACCATTTTGAAAAATGATTTGGGCTAAAACCCATTGCAAACCTTAATAATAAGTAATAAAGTGGTGGGTGAACATCATTTTTTTGGTTTTCATATACTTGATTATATTTTCCTTTTTCTTCTTCTCCAACAGATAAATAATCTTCATAATATTCTTTATTATGCCATGTGTTATAAAAGTCATTATTATCTTGAATTTCTACTTTATCATAACTTGCTAAACCTAATGAATATGCCTCATCCATATGTATGTAGCTTTTATTTATTCCACAAACAATATATACTAATGTTTGAATAATAATAGCAATTGATATTATTAATATTTCTAGTTTTCTATTTTTCATTTTTTAATTCCCCTTTTATATTTATTTTGATACATCTTCACAACTAATAAATAATATTCTTTTAATATTTACAAAGCGTAGTTTTCGAATTACCTTAAAATTTCATTTTCTCTATTTTAGCAATAAAGAAACCCTCATAATTTTCAGTAGGTTTAACACAAAGTGTTCCTTGTATTTTTGTTGGCAATAGCGGCAAAGTTTCTTTTCCTTCAAATTCAATTGGATTTATTTTTGCATTGCTACCTTGCAGTGCTTTACTTACTATTTCTTCGTTTTCACATGAAAGTATTGAACATGTTGAATATACCATTTCATGTCCTGGTTTTAATATTTTTATTGCTTTTTTTAATAGTTGTAATTGAGACATAGTTACTTTTTCTATTAATTTTTTTGTAAATATTTTTTCTATTTTTTTGTCGTTTATATTTAGTATTCCACTTCCGTGAGCAAGGTGCGTCTAATAGAATTTGATCAAATGAGAAAAAGTCGTCTATCCTTCTACTATCTGTTTGCATTATATATACTGAAGTTGCTCCTTGTTTATTTATGTTATATTTTAGTCTTTCTAGCCTAACATTATTCATTTCACAAGCTGTAATATGAGCATTGTTTTTTGTTATTGCTGCAAGCTGTGTAGTTTTTCCTCCTGGTGCTGCTGCCATATCTAATATATCATAGTTTTGCTTTGGTTTTAATATAATTGGTGGTAACATTGATGATAAACTTTGAAGGTATATTTCACCATTTGTATACATTTGCATATTTTCTATTTCTTTTTCAGTACTATTTTTTATTATAAATGCTTCTTTGCTCCATGGCACATTTTCAAATTCAATTTGATTTTCTTTTAATTTATCTTCTATTTCTGCTATACTTGTTTTCAATGTGTTTACCCTAAAAGTAACTGGTCTTTTAATTTTATATCCTTCTATTATTTCACTTGTTATTTTCTCTCCATATTGTTTATTTAACATTTCTTCTAAAAATTCTGGTATATTTATTATTCGTTCCATACAAGTTTTCCAACTTTCTTTTTATTTTGCAAACTTTTATTCCTTAAATTTCTTCATCTCTTTTTCAAATTTTTCTTTTGCTTCTTTTATAAAAATTCTACTTCTTCCACAGTTAGGGTTATTTAAGGAGCAATGATTATAACATCCTCTACATGTTAATTTACTTAAATATTTTTGAAATTTTTCGTCCATTTTTGTTACCTCTTCTTTAATTTTTCTATTAATGAATTACTATATAAACAATAATTATGATATAGTCTATTATTGCTTTTTAAAATATTCTCTTCCTACTTTACATATAGGGCACTCAAAGTTTTCTGGTAATTCTTCGCCATAATATATATAACCACATACTGAGCAAATCCATGCTGTTTTACCTTTTTTGGTTGTTACTTTTAATAATTCTTCTTTATGTTCTTGATAGTAGCCATAACTCATTGGATCTTTTTCTTCAAATATATCCGCTTCTATTGCTTTTCCTATAAATAATGTATGTGTATCATTTTCTATGGTATCGACTATTTCACATACAATATATCCTATTGAATCTTTTATAACATCTATTTCTTTTACTTTTGTTGTTTCGATATTTCTAAATTTATTTATTTTTCTTCCAGTGTTAAAACCGAATGTTCTTATTATTTCTGCATTTACATCTTGGCTTAATATTGATATTGCAAATTTATTGTTTTTCTTTAATAACTCATTAGTATAGTTACTTTTCATTACTGCTACTGCTATAAAAGGTTCTTCTCCTGAACTTACTTGTGATACTGCATCTACTATACAACCTCCTTCTTTTGTTGTTAGTACATACATTCCTTGTGTTATTTTTCTTGTTATTTTTATATTTTTCATTTTATATTCCTTTCACATATGCTTATTTCATATTTATATTAGCATAAAAACCAATAATTGGCAAGGCTAAGTATTTTTGCTTTTATTAGTAGTATTTTTAACTTCAAATATCTATATTATATTTATTATAAAGCCTCAAGCTTGTACTTAATTTTAAAACTTAATATTAGCTTTCTACTTATATAAAATTTCTTCTTCCTTAATATTATTTTTCTCCATAAGTTCTTGGCATTTTGCTTCTAATAGTTTAAAATTGCAACACCTCTGAATCAACTTTTCTGTTGCTTTCTTTTCATTTACTAAGTAATATAAATTTTTTGCTCTGTTATTTATTCTTAGTTTATTTTTTTCAATCCATTGCATTTGCATAAATAACATTTTTCTATATTTCATATCTTTAATTTTTGTAATTTTTATTACATGTAAGTATCTTTTTGGTATTGGTATCATATTATTTAGATTTATTCCTCCCAATCTTCCTTCATCTATTTTTAGAAAATCTTGTGTATTTTTCATTGTTAAATGCTTTGACTTTGGAGATGTTAATGGAGCAAAAAAATTCTTTCCATTAACACATAGTAATGTTCCAACAAATGGCCTGTTTTCTTTTTCATTTTCTACATATGGAATTTTTGGTTCATAGTAATGTAGGTAATTACAGTATTCTATATCTGCTTTGTATATATTCATATTCATATTTTCCCTTTCATACAAATAGAATCAATAATTAATTTTTATTGATATTTGTGTGTATTATTCTTTTTATAATTACTAATTTTTGTTTTTCTTGGATTTCGTAAAAGATTAAAATTTTTAAGTTCTAGGAAAGTGCTTTGCACTTGACGTAGAAATTAAATATGCGAAACTTAGATTTTCTTAGTGACGTAGGAACTTAGAAAATGTTAGTCCCGTAATTTTTACAGATAATAAACCTGTTATTTTTGTTATTATAAATTGCTCCTCTATATGTAAAATATTGAATTATATTTTACCTCCCTAATTTAAATCTATGTTTATATTTTATATTTTTATTATTAGTATGTCAATATTTTTTATGTAATCTTTCTAAAAAGTTTTCGACAAAATTTTTAAATGTACCCAATTTGCTAACTGCCAATTGAGTACATTTTGAATTATGACATCTTTTCTTTTATTTTAGCCAAAATATTTAAAGCATCAATAGGTGTTAAACTGTTTATATCAATTTTATCAATTTCAGTTGCTATTTCTGCTAGTTTGAAGTTGAACATATCTAGTTGTCCTGCTGTTTGCTTTTTTTCTTCTTTTTGCATAGCTTTTTCGCTTATTATATTTTTTCTTTCTAAGCTTTTTAATATTTCAGTTGCTCTTTTACTTACATTTTGTGGCACTCCTGCTAAACGTGCTACGTGTACTCCATAGCTTTCGTCGGTTCCACCTGGAAGTATTTTTCTTAGGAATATTACGTCTTCTCCTTTTTCCTTTACTGCTACTTGGAAATTTTTTATTCCTTCTAGTTTATCTTCTAACTGTATTAATTCGTGATAATGTGTTGCAAATAGTGTTTTTGCTCCACATTTTTCTTTATCTACAATATATTCTGCTACTGCCCATGCTATTGAAAGTCCATCATATGTTGATGTTCCTCTTCCTATTTCATCTAGTATTACTAAACTATTTCCAGTTGCTTCTTTTAATATTGTAGCTACTTCCATCATTTCTACCATAAATGTGCTTTGTCCCATACTTAGGTCATCTGAAGCTCCTACTCTTGTAAATATTTTATCTACAACACCTATATGCGCACTTGATGCTGGAACGAATGATCCTATTTGTGCCATTAATGTTATCAAAGCTACTTGTCTCATATATGTAGACTTTCCTGCCATATTTGGTCCTGTTATCATTGCAAGTCTTGTTTCGTTCTTATCTAAATATGTATCATTTTGAACAAAGCTTCCTGATGGTAACATTTTTTCTATTACTGGATGACGTCCATCTTTTATATCTATTATTCCGCTGTTATCCACGACTGGCTCTACATAGTTTAGGTCCTCTGCTACTGTTGCAAATGAGCATAGAACGTCAATTATTGCTATTACTTCTGCTGAAGTTTGTATTCTTTTTATTTTGCTTTCTATGTCATCTCTTATTTCTACAAATGCGTTATATTCTAAATTTATAACTTTTTCTTCTGCTCCTAATATTTGATTTTCTAAATTTTTTAGTTCTTCTGTTATATATCTTTCTGCATTTGCTAAGGTTTGCTTTCTTATATACCTTTCAGGTACTTGGTCAAAATTAGATTTTGTAACTTCTATATAGTAACCAAATACTCTATTAAAGCCTACTTTTAAACCTTTTATTCCTGTTTTTTCTCTTTCTTCTGCTTCTAGTTTTATTATCCAAGTCTTTCCTTCTGTTGTTGCTTTCTTTAAATGGTCAATTTCTTCATTATATCCTAATTTTATTAATCCGCCTTCTTTTACACTTAGTGGTGGTTCATCAACTATTGCTTCTTCTATTAATTTATGAATATCTGCTAATTCATCTAGTTTTAAATATAATTCTTGTAATAGTGGTGATTTTACATTTGATAGTATTTTTTTAATTTCTGGCAATTGTTTTGCTGAATTTTTAAGTGAAATTAAATCTCTACCAGTTGCACTTCCATATGATATTCTTCCTGCTAGCCTTTCTATATCATATACTTTTTTAAGTAACTCGGTTATATCTCCCCTTAGTATAATATTATCTTTTAGTTCTTTTACAGCTCCTAGCCTATTGTTTATTTCTGTAACATCTATTAATGGGTCATTTATCCATCTTCTTAAGTGCCTTCCGCCCATTGATGTTGAGGTTTTATCTAATACCCATAAAAGTGTTCCTTTTTTAGATTTATCTCTCATTTTTTCTGTTAATTCTAGGTTTCTTCTTGCATTCATATCTAAGCTCATATATTTAGTTGTATTATACAGTACTATTTTGTTTATGTGTTCTAAACTATTTTTTTGTGTATCTAATAAATAAAACATTAAACCATTTATAGAAGCTAGTGCAATTTTTTTATCTTCCACATTTTCTATACTAACATTATTTTCATTTGTTATTTCTAATTTAGGAATTTCTGTACTAAATGCTTCTTCTTTTATTTTTGAAATAAATACTTCAAAGCGTTCTTTAATTTTATTTATTTCTTCTAAAGAATCATACATAAATGAATTTACTACTATTTCTGCTGGGTTATACCTTGATATTTCATCTAATAGTTTTGGGAAATTATTGCTATCTGTAATCTCTGTTGTTCTAAAATCTCCAGTTGAAACATCACATACACTTACTCCAAAGAATGTACCTGCTTTATATATACTCATAATATAATTATTCTTTTTTTCATCTAACAAATTGCTTTCCATAACAGTACCTGGGGTAACTACACGTATTACACCTCTTTTAACTATACCTTTAGCTTGTTTAGGGTCTTCTAACTGTTCACAAATTGCAACCTTGTAACCTTTTTCAATTAATCTTGAAATATATGTATCTGCTGCATGAAAAGGAACTCCACACATTGGAGCACGTTCTTCTTGTCCACAAAGTTTACCTGTTAAAGTTAGTTCTAGTTCTTTTGACACACGTATTGCATCATCAAAAAACATCTCATAAAAATCGCCTAAACGATAAAACAAAATACAATCTTTATATTCTTCTTTTGTTTTTAAATATTCTTGCATCATAGGTGAAAATTCTGCTTTTTCTGCCATGTTTTAATTCTCCTTATAATCTAATTTATTTGTAGGGGTCGCCCTTTCTATGAAATTAGTCTAAATTTATATATTTTAATTGTAGGGGCGATTATTAATCGCCCGTTTCTTCGAAGGAATTACTATAAATATATGTTTATTTTAGCAATTTCACTGGAGCACGGGCGATTACTAATCGCCCCTACATTCAGCATTTGATTTATCATTTAAAGTACTCGTTCATCTTCAAAATAATCTTCCATTGTTCTTTCAAATACATTATTTATTGCATTTTCTAATCGTACAAATAGTGGATTTTGTCTATCTTCATTTGCAATTAAGCTTTTATATATGTTTCTAAAATACCACTCTTGTTTTTCTTCTCCTCTATTAAATGCTGAAAAGTCTTTGTATCCTAGTTTTTTGTTTTTTCTGTATATATCTTCTATATTATTTATTTTATCAGCCGTAGGTACTAATTTTTCTCTTAATGATAATTCTCTTGTTGTTTCTATTTTATGTTTTTTTCTTTCTTCCCAAGGTTTGCTTTTATCTGGTTCTGATGCCACCTCTACTAGATGAGCTATATCTTCACCAAAATTCTTTCTTATATCTTCTAATTCAAATTTAGTGTCTTCAGTAACATCATGCAAATATGATGCTGCAATTACATTTTTGTCAGCTCCATAACATCTTAATATTTCTGCTACTGCTATAGGGTGAACTATTGCTGGTTCTTCTGGATTTCCTTTTCTTACTTGCGAGCTATGTGCAATTATTGCAAACATTAAAGCTTTTTCTATTATATTTACACTTTCTGACATGTTTTATTTCTCCCTTATCTTATTTCTTCATTCTTTTGTAATTCATTTATTTTTTCTTGTAATTTTTCTTTTATTCCATCTAACTTTTTAATTCTTTTTTCTATATTTTTAGGGTCATGTGCATATGCATCACAATATTGAATGTATAATAATTTTTTTGTTAGTTCTATATTATCTTTATTCACATTATCTATGTTAATTATATTATCATGATTTTCTATTAAATAGCATATTTCTTCTACTTCTTTTTCATTATATCCTAGCCTAACTAAAATTTTTCTCGACATATCTGCTGATACTTGTGGATGTCCATGAAAATGTCTTATTTCTCCATCTTCTTGATATGAATGTGGTTTTCCTATGTCATGTAAAAGAAGTGCTAACCTTATTTGTAAATCTGGTTTTGATTTTCTCATTGCTACTTTTGTATGTTCCCATACATCATAGCAATGATGTGGATGTTTATGGTCAAAACCTTCACAATCTTTTAATTCTGGAATTATTGTAAAAAATATATTTTCATCAAAATAATGAATTTGGTTTTCCATTATAATATTTTCTAATTCTTCTTTTCCTTTTTCCATTTTCGACATCCTTATTTATTAACAAATTTCACCTTTTAGGTACCACATATGTTCTGATACTATTTTTAAATCTATCATATTTCCTATTAAATCTTTATTTCCTTCAAATACTACTACTTTATTTGTATCAGTTCTTGCTGTTAACATTTCTTTATTTGTTTTGCTTACACCTTCTACCAATACTCTTTGTATTGTTCCTATGTATTTATCATTATTTTCTTTTATTTGGCTTTCTACTAATTCCTTTAATCTATCAAAACGTTTATGTTTTACTTCTTCTGGTATTTGGTTTTCCATTCTATCTCCTGGTGTTCCTACTCTTCTTGAGTATATAAACATGAATACTTGCTCAAAATGTACTTTTTTAACAACATCTAGAGTATCCTCAAAATCTTCTTCTGTTTCTCCTGGAAAGCCTACTATTATGTCGGTTGAAAATACTATATTTGGTACCATTTCTTCCATTTTTTCTACCAAGCTTAAATATTGTTCTTTTGTGTATTTTCTATTCATTGCTTTTAATACATTTGTACTTCCTGATTGAAGTGGTAAGTGTACTATTTTACTTACTTTTTCACAATCTCTTATTGCTTCTATTACATCGTCTGTGAAATCTTTTGGGTGTGGTGATACAAAACGTATCTTTTCTATTCCGTCTATTTTATTTACTGCTCTTAATAATGTTGCAAATGAGTTTACTCCTTCATATTCTTCAAATTCTATCTTTTTTTCACGTTCTACTCTTAAGTATGAATTAACATTTTGCCCTAATAAGGTTATTTCTTTGTATCCTTCTTTTGCTAAAGAACATACTTCTTCTATAATATCTTTTGGGCTTCTACTTCTTTCTCTTCCACGTACATATGGAACTATACAGTAACTACAAAAATTATTACATCCATTCATTATTGTTACTGATGCTTTTATATTATCATTTCTTGAAATTGGCAAACCTTCTATTATCTGGCCATCTATATCTATTACATCTCTTATTTTTTTATTTTCTTCTAAAGCTTTATAAAGGTCTTGTGGTAATTTATGAAGTGTATGTGTTCCAAATATTATATCTACATATGGGTAACTTTGTTTTAGTTTTTTTACTATATGTTCTTCTTGCATCATACATCCACCTATTGCTATTATTGTTCCTTTATTTTCTTTTTGTTTCTTTACTTCTCCTACTTTTCCAAATAATTTTTCTTCTGCATTTTCACGTACACAACAAGTGTTAAATAAAACTAAGTCTGCTTCTTCCATATTTAATGTCTTTTTGTAATTCATCTTTTCTAGCATTCCACTTAATTTTTCCGAATCATTTTCATTTAATTGGCAGCCCATTGTTAATATATAATATTTTAATATTTTTCCTTTATTTATTTCATTTACTTTATCTATATATTTTAGTTCTTCTTCTATATTTACTTTTTTCAAAATTTACTTCCCCTTTTTATTTTCATTCGCTTTATTTTATTACATTTTATAGTTTTTTTCAAGGGAAATATATTACATTTTATGACTTTTTTACATATAACAAACTTTTTTGATTATTTTCAAATTATTATTTCACTTTTTTTTCCTTTGTTATGTTGTTACTTTTTGCTACACTTCAAATAAAAAATTTGATTCTTTCTTAATTTTCAAATTTTTTAAATTCTATTTACAAATAATACAATTTGCTATAAAATAATAATATTAAGTAATTAGGAGTTTTTATATGGAAACATTTATTTCAAAAAATGAAAATGATACAATTAATTTTGCTAAAAATTTTGCTAAAAGTTTAAATAAACGGTGATATTATAGTTTTAAGCGGTGAGCTTGGCTCACGGTAAAACTAAATTTACGCAAGGCGTCTTAGAATTTTTCGGTGTTGGTGATGAAATTTCTAGCCCTACTTTTACTGTTGTAAATGAGCACCATACTGAGAATATGAATATTTATCATTTTGATGTTTACCGTTTAGATGATGTAGATGAGTTTTATGCTATTGGTGGAGAAGAATATTTCGAAAATGGTATTTGCCTTATTGAGTGGGGTGAAATTATTGAAAGTATTCTTCCTAAAAATTATACTAAAATTACTTTTAAGAAAAGTCATGATAATCCTGATTATAGGCAATTGTGTATTGAGAAAATATAGTATTTAGTTATTACTCATAGCCTAAAAGATATTTTCTGATGTAGGGGCGATTATCAATTGCCTGTGCTTCTAGGTAAAAGGCTATTATAACATACATTATGTAATTATAGTTTTCAAGGCTTTCGACAAAGGTTCTATTAATATGACAAAACAACCGACTTTTTTTACTATCGGTTGTTTTTCATTATTTAAATTTTACTCACTTATATTCATTCTAAGTTTTAATATTTTTTCTCTATAATCATCTATTTCTTTTTTTAATTGCAGTATTTGTCTATCATATAGCTGGTGCAGTGCTTTTACATCTTCTTCTGGTAGTTCTTCTTCTGTTACTACATCATCTGCGATTAATGCTTGAAGTTTTAATAGTCTTTTTTCTTCATCATCTTCTTGTATTTTTATATTACTAATAAAAGTGTTTTCCTTTTTATTTTCTTGTACTTCTATGTTTTCTACTTTAGCTTTTTTAGAAAATAATTTTTTGAAGAAATTTTTAATTTTATCTATTATACTTAACCTTACTATTGTAAGTTCATTTGTACTATTTTTATCCATTTAGGATGCCTCCAATTATCTTTCATAATCATTTGTGTGTTTCTTTTTTTCATCTTCATATAATATTTTTTGTATTCTTAGGTTTCTTTCTAGTCTACCAACTAAATTAGATTTTTCTTTTATAGAAAGAGTGTTTAACAACTCTTGATTTATATCTTCTATATCCATAATCATTCTCCTTTTTGTACTATATTAAAATACCATATTTTACCTATATTTTCAACGAATTATTATAATGTAATGTAAAAATAATATTTGTGTAATATTTGTAACATTATTGTAATCTTTTCTTTATCTAAAAATGTTTACAAACTTTGTATATTAATGTAGAATATTGACTAAGAAAAGAGGGAATTATTTTGAAAATTTTAAGTATTGATACTTCTTCTAAAATATGTTCTGTTGCTGTTTTAGAAGATAATAATGTAATTATTGAAAAAAATATTGATGATAGTCTTACACATTCACAAAGACTAATGCCTATGATTGATAATATTTTAAATGAATCAAATATGAAACTTACTGATTTTGATTTATTTAGCTGTAATGTTGGACCTGGTTCCTTTACAGGAGTTCGTATTGGGGTTTCTACTGTTAAGGCTTTTTGTGATGTTACAAATGTACCTGTTACTTCTGTTAGTTCATTAGAGGGCTTAGCTTATAATACTCTAAGTTCAAATATTGAAAGTAATTCAACTATTGTCTGTTCTTTAATTGATGCTAAAAATAATAATGTTTATTGTGGTGTTTTTAAAAATGAAAGTGATGAATTTGTTCAGTTAGAGGATTTATGTGCTAAAAATATTAATGAAGTATTAAACCTTTTAGATAAATATTCTTCATCTAGTATTTTATTTGTTGGTGATGGTGCTGTTTGTCATAAAAGTTTAATTTTAGACAAATTTCGTAACTCATTATTTGTAGAAGATGAACTTAATAATCAAACTTCAGTTAGTATTGGAATAGCTGGTTTTAATAAATATAATAAAGGAATTTATGGAGATTCTAATATTCTTTCTCCCCTATATTTAAGAAAATCTCAAGCTGAACGTGCTTTAGAAGGAGAAAAATAGGCTAAAAAAACAAGGTGCCCTGACGCCACTGGGTCGCCAAAGGCTTCGCCCCCCTACAATATATGATGCAACCTATAAATAGGAGATAATGATATGTTTGATTTAACTAAAATGGTAATTCACACCATGCATGTTTCGGATTTGGATGAAATTAAGGAAAATTTGGCTGAAAATTTTGATAATTTTTGGAGTTATGAAATATTTAAGGAAGAACTTGTAAATAATAATTCTAGTTATTTAGTAGCTCGTTATGCTGATGAAATTGTTTGCTATGGTGGAATTAAAATTGTTTTTGATATAGCTGATGTTATGAATATTGTAACTAGAAAAGATAAAAGAAATATGGGATTTGCCAAGTTTATTTTAAATGAACTAATTAATATTGCAAAGGAAGAAAACTGCATTAGTATTACATTAGAAGTAAATGAAAATAATAAACCTGCTATTCATTTATATGAACAATTTGATTTTAAGCAGGTTGGCTTGAGAAAGAAATATTATAATGGCGTAGATAGCGCAATTTTGATGACGTTAGAACTATAGTATTTATAAAATTAAAATGTTATGTAGGGGCGATTTTTTTCTTAGCTCTTCGAGCGCCAGCGAGTTAGAGATAAGTTATGCGTTAGTAATCGCCCGCTCTTCGAAGAAATGGCTCAAATTATTTTGTTTAAGCCATTTCGCTGAAGCCACGGGCGATTGAAATCGCCCCTACAATGTATTAAATTAATATATAAAAATTAAAGGAGAAAAAAACAAATGAAAAAAAATGAATTATCTTATAAAGATTTAAAAAGGATATGTAACCCAGATGTATTTAAATTTGAAGATACTTCTGAACTTGAAGGTATTGACTCTGGTATTGGTCAAGATAGAGGTATTAAAGCTTTAGAGTTTGGCGTTAATGTAGATGTTAAAGGTTATAACATCTATTTAGAAGGTCCTAGTGGCGTTGGTAAAACTATGTATGCCAAAAACTACTTAGATAAAATTTCTAAAAAGAAAAAAGTTCCTTCTGATTGGTGTTATATTTATAATTTTGAAAACCCTAATGAGCCTATTGCAGTTTCTCTTCCAGCAGGTCAAGGTAAAGAGTTTGAAGAAAATATGAATTTATTTATTAAAGATATTCGCAAAGATATAAAAAATACTTTTAATAATGATGATTTTGAAAAAGAGAAAACTTTAATTAAACAGGAATTTGAGGAAAAAAGGTCATACCTATTAGATAAATTAAATGAAGAATCTGAAAAACATGGTTTCCAAGTTAAATCTGCTCAAAATGGTATTTATATGATGCCTATTATTGATGGTAAAACAATTGAAGAGGAAGAATTTGAAAAATTAGATGATACTATTAAAAAACAATTTGAAGAAAAATCTGTAATTGTTCAAGAGCAAGTAATGGAAGCTATTGGTAAGATAAAAGAAATTGAAAGAGCTTCTGATAAAAAAATTGAAGAATGGCAAGCAAACATTGCCCTACTTACTGTTAACTCACATATTAACTATATAAAAAATAAATATAAAAGAAATAAAAAAATTAATAAATTCCTTACAGATGTTAAGCAAGATATATTAAAAAATATTTCAATTTTTGTAGGTGAAGAAGGTGCCCCAGGTGCTACTCAAGGTCCTGCTAAGGAACCACCTAAACCATGGCTTAACTACCGCGTTAACTTATTTGTAGATAATAGTAATTTAGAAGGTTCTCCAGTTATTATGGATTCAAATTATTCTTATCATAATATATTTGGTAAATTAGAGTATGAAAATTACTATGGTGCTTTAAAAACTGATTACACTATGTTAAAGCCTGGTCTTCTTCATATTGCAAATGGTGGATACATTATATTTCAAGCTAAAGACCTAATTGCAAATGGAATTTGTTATGAAGCCTTAAAAAAAGCTCTTCGTATTAAGGAAATTTCTATAGAAAATACAGCAGACCAACGTTCTTCAATGGTTATGGTTTCTCTAAAACCTGAACCTATTCCATTAGATGTTAAAGTTTTAGTTGTAGGAAATGATCAAATTTATCAAACACTTTTGGCTATGGATAGTGATTTTAGAAAACTATTTAAAATAAAAGTTGAATTTGAAGAAAATGCTCCTATTACAACTGAAAATGTAAATAAACTTGCAAAATTTATTCATGGTTTTTGTGAGCAAGAAGAACTTCCTCATTTAGATAAAGGTGCTGTTGCCAAAGTTGTAGAGTATGCTTCAAAAATTGCTGATGACAGAGATAAAATATCTACAAGGTTTACTGATATTGGTCAAGTTATTGGTGAAGCTGCCACTTGGGCTAAAATGGATAGAAAAAAAGTAGTAACATCAGAATATATTGATATTGCTTTAAAACAAAGGGTTGAAAGAGTTAAAAAATATGATTCTAGGTATATGGAAATGATTGATCAAAATACTCTTTTAATTGATACTAAAGGAGCAAGAAAAGGTCAAATTAATGGTTTAACAATAATGACAATTGGAGATTATACTTTTGGAAAACCTGTAAAAATAACTGCTAACACATATTTACGGTAAAACTGGTGTTGTTAATATAGAAAGAGAAGTTGAACTTTCAGGTTCTTCACATTCAAAAGGTGTTTTAATTTTAACTGGCTATTTAGGTGAAATGTTTGCACAAGAAGTTCCCCTATCTCTTACAGCAAGTATATGTTTTGAACAATTATATAATGGTGTAGATGGTGATAGTGCTTCAAGTACAGAGTTATATGCCATACTTTCAAGTTTGTCTGGAATACCAATTAATCAAACTTTAGCCGTAACTGGCTCTGTAAATCAAAAAGGCGAAATACAACCTATTGGTGGAGTCAATGATAAAATAGAAGGTTTTTACCAAGTTTGTAAATTACGTGGTTTAGATGGTTCTAATGGTGTTATAATACCTATTCAAAATGTTAACAATTTGAGCCTTTCTGATGAAATAATTGAAGATGTAAAAAATGGTAAATTTCATATTTATGCTATTTCTACTATAGATGAAGGTATTGAAATATTAACTGGTGTACCTGCTGGAAAGAAAGATGCAAATGGTAGATTTCCTGCTGGTTCTATAAATTATTTGGTACAAGAAAAATTGAAAAAATATGCTAGTGTTAGCAAGGATTTGTAAAAAAATCAAAAACAGGAGTAATTACACTCCTGTTTTTATTTACAGATAATTTGTTTTATTTTTTATCCTATAATACTCTCCCCATAAAATAGCTTGTGGGATGCAAAGCACATTAGATATAATAAAAATCACTTCAATATTCAATTTACTCATGTTCTTTCTTTTCTAAAGAAAAATATTTTGTAAAATCCTCTTTGCTTATACTTTTTTCTATACAAGAGTTTTTTTCTGTTAAGTATTTTTTAGGTACTGTATTATTTTTCTCTACTAAATATGGCCTAGTTGGGTAACGAATTACTACATTCTGCCCTTCTTTTATTGCATAAAAATTGAATGCTTCTATTTTGTACTTAGCAATTTCTTTTGTATTCCATGGTAAATATTTGGCATATACCCTTTTGTAAAAGTCTTTATTAAGATTTTCATCTACTAGCTTTATACTTTCTTGTATTTTTAGCTTAATACTATTTTTAAAATTCTGATATATAATAGCTTGAATTGCTACTAGTATTACCGCTATAAAAGTATAATGTGCCATTACAAAAGTAGCTATTGTTAATATAAAAAATATTATCATTGTACATTTTGGAATTTCCATTAACTTCTTGTTAAATTTCTTAAAAATTACTTTTTCTTTGCAAAAGACTAATAGTCTTATTATTATATAAGTTCCTATAGTTGCTATAATATAATTAGGTAGTAGTATTATTGTTTCTAAAATTAATGCCACCTCAAATAGTATAAACATTGTATAACATACTATCTTTGGTATCCTATCTTCTTGCCGTAACCACTGTGTAACTCTTTCTAGCATATCTTCTACATTCTTCATTTTCTTACCTCCTAAATTATTAGTTGTAATTAGTATGTTAAATTATGTAAATATTGTAACATTTTTTACTTTATTTTTCAATACTTCTAACTAAAAAAATTTATTACTATAACAATTAAGGTATATATTATTACTTTTATAAGACTACTATTTATTAATAAAAAATTATATGTAGGTATACCTATTTTATTAATTTTATCATATGTATTGGTAAGTTCTAGTATTTCTTCTATGTTAGCTATTTCTTTTTCTTTTATATATTCTTTCATGTAATCTTCTGCTATGTATCTTGCTCTTGTCATTGCATCTGTTTCTAGGAGTGACCTAATTATATAGTATATTGCACTCATTAGCAATAAAATTATTATTTGTAGATTATAGTTTGTAAAAACCTTACATATTGTAAGTATTATTGAAATAACAAAATATAGTAAGTAGATGTTTGAATAGTAAAAATTAAAAAGTAGCATTCGCTTGCTTTGAGTAGAGTGTATACATTCATGTGCTATTGTTTGAATTCTAGTATATGTATCTTTTATATTTGCTATAAATATAGTGTTTGAAATTGCTACATATAGGCTTGTTTTATTTTCTTTGTCTTCATTTTGTTTTATTGTAACTTTTTCATTTTTTAATTTTTTTAAAATGCTTTTGCATATTTCTTCATTTTCTGGAAATCTACTTACTAATTCATCTAATTTTTCATTTTTTTCTGCTTTTTTTATTTTCTTTATATTAACTCCTAGTGCAAAGTATAATATTGCTATTGTTGTTATACATCCTATTAAAATAAATATGTGTTCCATATTTTCCTCCTTTTTTTATTTTATATATTAAACTGTTTAATTGTCTTAATATGTATTGTAGGAGTCGCCACCTTATCAAGCGACCCACAAACACATGTTATTATATAAAAACAGAATGATATTTTTGGAATCGGGTCGCTTGATAAGGTGGCGACCCCTACAATCTCTTTTTCTATTTTTAACTTTTGCTTTTCAACTTCTAATTCCAAAACAAAAGCCACAATTTTACTTTTTGTGACTTTTTTCGACATTTATAGTAGTACGTCTTGTACTGCTTCTGCTATTATTTTATTTACATCTGCTATCATTACATTGAATTTTACTTCTAAATCAAAGTATTCTTTTATTTCTTTTTCCCCTATCAGTATTGTATACATTTCTTGAAGTTTTTTATTCTTTTCTTCTCCAGCTTCTTTTCCTTGAATAGCTAATACTTGTACATCATATCTTAACTTTTCAAATTCATCTATTTTTTGTTTTAGGTCTGGATTATTGTCTATTTTTTGTTTTGCTTCTTTGTATTGCTTATATTCTTCGGAACTTTTTATTTCACTTGCTAATTTGTTTGCTGTATCATACACATTCATATTGTGTACTCCTTTCATAATTTTTTATTAATATTTAAATATTCTTTAGAGCATTTTCATTTTTTTCATATATTACTTACAAATTACTATCTACATTAAATATTCAAAATATGTATTATCATTTATTATTCATTCAAGGTATATATTTAAAAATCTTAGAATTAGTAATTATCTCTATTATAATCAATTCCCAAAAGTGCCAGATACCCCATTAGGAAACGTCCCCAATTGGAATGGGCACCTTATGCATACGCATGTTTTGACTTAAACGCTAACAAATTCGTTATCTCGCTATCAGTGTTCTTAGCTTTTTTAGTCTTTTGAGCTTGTTCTTGCTCAATTTGCCTTGCTTGCTTTTCTGCCATTGTTTGGCATATTGCCTTTTGATATACAAAGTGTGTGTCTTGTGCTATTTTTTTCCAGTTATATTCTTGCTTTACCTTTGACTTTGCATTTTTTGCAATACTACTACATAATTGATGGTCATATAATAATGTTAATATTGAATCTGCTACCGAGTTTGAATTTCCTGCATAACTTTTCATTCCATTTACTTTATGCTCTACTATTTCATTTAGTCCTCCTACATCTGATACTACTGTAGGTACTCCTGCTAGCATTGCTTCTAATGCTACTATTCCAAATGGCTCGTATGTACTTGGAAATACTGCTATGTCACTACATTTGTACATTTTTTGCACTTGCTTTGAGTTTAAGTACCCTGTAAAGTATACTTTATTTCCTATTCCCATCCTCTCTGCTTGTGATTTTAGCTCTTCTAACATTCCACCTTTTCCTGCTATTATAAGTTTTGCATCATTATATCCATTCAATATTTTTGGCATGGCTGAAATTAAGTGTTGTATTCCTTTTTCATATACTAAGCGACCCATATACAATATTATTTTTTCATTATCTAAAGCATATTGTCTTCTAAATTCGTAGTCTCGTTCTATTCCATTAAAATTAGTTATATTTATTCCATTTGGTACTACATTTATTTTGTCAAATGGTAAACCAAATAGATTCTGAACATGACCTTTCATAAAGTTACTATTTACTATAACTTCTGTTGATTCATATGTAAGCATCCATTCTGTATCATTAATATACCTTTGTGTTTCATCATGTATTCCACTATTTCTTCCACTTTCTGTTGCATGTATTGTTGATATTATTGGAATTTGATATGCATGTTTTAATGTTTTTGCACTATTTGCTACTAACCAGTCATGTGCATGTATGACATCAAATTTCCCTTCTTTTGCAATTATTTCAGATGCCTTTGCTACCATATTAAAATTTAATTGCATAACCCATTCTATAAAATTGTTTGCTTTTATCATATAGTTGTCAACTCTATATACTTTTACACCTTTATCATCTTCATAATATGGTGTATTTCCTTCTCTATAGGTCACTACTGTCACTTCATGACCATCTTTTATTAGTCTTTTAGATAAATCATGTACTACCCTTGCAATTCCTCCTACTATTCTTGGTGGATATTCCCAAGTTAGCATTAATATTTTCATATTTTAATAGCTCCTTTCAGCTTTTGTTTTCTTTTGTTTTTAGTTAGAACTATTGTATACAACTTTTTGATAAATGTAAACATTTTTTGACATTTTTTATATATTTTTTATTAAGCCTAAACTTACATATAATAAGTTATATATATAGCTTAATTATTATAAATAAAAAAAACACCACATTGAGGTAATACTTTACTCTCAGTGGTGCCCATTGTTGGAGCAGGTAGAGGGAATCGAACCCTCGTCATCAGCTTGGAAGGCTGAGGTAATAGCCATTATACGACACCTGCATTTTAATTTTTATTTTTCTGTTCCTTAGGACATTTTCTATTATAGCTTTTTAAATTTCGTTTGTCAATACTTTTTTAAATTTTTTTTATTTTTTTATTTCTATTGAATTTATTTGTGTTTTGATATACTATATATGAAGATTAAATTTATTATTTACTAAGGAGGAAAACTGATGCCTAACAAAGCAAAAGATGTGGCTATTTTAAATGAAAAAGAAAATGTAGAAAAAGCATCTGTTAATAATACGAAAATTTCTAACAAAAATAGAACAATTGACAATATAAAAAGTTCTAGTGAAGTAACTAAAACTTTTAAATCTACTTCTAATAAAAAAACAATTAATTCTAAAGCTGCTAAAAAAGCTTCATTAAGTAGTGGTAATAAAAAGAGTACATCTAAAAAGAGCGTTTCTAAAACTAATCGTACTTCTACTAATAAGAAAACTAAAAACAGTGCTCATATTTTAGAATATTATGATTTACCTTATAGATATAACGAAACTATTGTTAAAGTACTTGTTCAAACACCTAGTGTACTTTTCGTGTATTGGGATATTTCAGATGAGGATAAGCAAAATTATATTGATAAATATAGTGAATATTTTTTTAATGATACTAAACCTGTTTTAGTTATTTATAATGAAACTTTACATTATAGTTTTGAAGTTGATATTAATGATTTTGCTAATAGTTGGTATTTACACGTCCCAGATAGTAATTGTACTTATAAAGTAGAACTTGGTAGAAGACCTATTAATAAATATGCTAAAATTGATAATTATTTATATATATCTTCTTCAAATAATATGGATGCTCCTAATGACCATATTTTATTTGATAGTTTAAATAATAATGTTTATTTTAGAAATGTAAAAACAAATGCTAATTCTAAAAAAGATATTTCTTTATCTTTATTTAAAAAAGTTGGTAAAATATATGATGTACAGAATTTTTATAAAACGATGTATGAGAATGAAGATATTGATTTTGATAGGTTGAGTTTTAGAAGATTACCTTCGTCATAATATATAATTGTGGGGTCGCCATTTTGGCGACCTACTTACCTATTTATTTTAATGAAACATTAATATATATGATAATTATTGGGTCGCTCAAAGAGCGACCCCTACAATAAAAGATATAACAAAGGAGAAACATATGAATGAATCAAAAGGATATGTGAGCTTTGTGCTTCATGCACATTTGCCTTTTATACATCACCCAGAAAGTGAAGATTATTTAGAGGAGCAGTGGCTTTTTGAAGCTATTTCAGAAACCTATATTCCTCTTCTTCTAAATTTCAAAAAATTAGTGGAGGAAAAAGTTGACTTTAGAATTACTATGTCTCTTACTCCCCCTCTTCTTAATATGCTTGATAATAAGCTTTTACAAAAAAGATATATTGCGTATTTGAAAAAACATATTGAACTTGCTAAAAAAGAGGTTGAAAGAACTTCTGATAACGAAAAGATTAATGAACTTTCTAAATATTACTTTGATAGATATTCAAATGATTTGCATATTTTTAAAGATATTTATAAATGTAATTTAATAAATGGTTTTAAGCATTTTCAGGATTTAGGTGTATTAGAAATAATTACATGTGGTGCAACACATGGCTACTTCCCTATTTTATATGTTACTGAGCAAACTGTTAAAGCTCAAATTGCAGTAGGTGTTCAAACTTATGAAAAATACTTTGGAAAAAAACCTCGTGGTATTTGGCTTCCAGAATGTGGTTATGTTCCTGAAGCTGATAAATATTTAAAAGATTTTGGAATTGAATACGCTATTACAGAAACTCATGGTATTTTATATGCAAACCCTACCCCTATTTATGGTACATATTCACCAATAGTTTCACCTGATGGAGTTGTATGTTTTGGTCGTGATTTATCTTCTTCAAGGCAGGTATGGAGTTCAATTAATGGTTACCCTGGTGATTACAATTATAGGGAATTTTATAGAGATATTGGTTATGATGCACCTTATGATTATATAAAACCATATATTGCTTCTAATGGGGTACGTGTTCACACTGGTATTAAGTACCACAGAATAACTGGAAAAAGTGAGGAAAAAGATATTTATAATTTGCAGTGGGCGAAAGACTCTGCCAATAGTCAAGCTAGTCATTTTATAAACTCTAGAAAAGAACAAATTGAAAAAGCCTCTTCAAATATGGATAAACCTCCTATTATTCTATGTCCTTATGATGCTGAACTTTATGGTCATTGGTGGTATGAAGGTCCATATTGGCTATATGTTTTATTTAAAAAAATTCATTTTGATCAAAGTGATTTTAAACTTATTACACCTGGCGAATATATAGATAAATTTCCTGAAATTCAAGTATGCATGCCTTGCCGTTCTAGTTGGGGTGCAAATGGTTATAGTGAAGTATGGCTAAACGAAGAAAATGACTATGCTCATATTCACCTACATAATGCTGGCAATAAAATGGTTGAGATTACGCACAAATTTATTGATGAACAAAATCCTATTAAAATAAAAGCATTAAATCAATGTGCTAGGGAACTTTTACTTGCTCAAAGTAGTGACTGGCTATTTATAATAACTAACAAAACTATGGTTGACTATGCTAAAAAAAGGATAAAGGACCATATTGGCAGATTTAATAAACTATATGAGCAAATTAATAATGATGACATTGATGAGGAATTCCTAAATGCTATATATGAAAAGGATTGTATTTTTCCAGAAATTGATTATAGAATTTATTACTAAAATTGATTTTTTAATTTGCACAAGTTTCCAAATTATAGCTTCTTTCATAAAATATGTATATCTAAAGTTTTTTTAGTAGATACTATTTTTGAAAGGGGATTTTTTTCGCATATGAAATCTTTTTGTATAAAAACTAATAATATAAAAATAAGAGACTATCTACTAAATAGTTTGGTATCTACTGATTTTGAGAACATTTATTATATAAGCAGAAAATTTAAGTTATATGAAAATGTTATTGTTCATTATACAGGTACATTAGAATGTGATTTCCTTAATATATTATCTAACATTATTTCTGATTGTATACTTGTATTTTTTGAGCCTTTTTTAATAAAGAGAAGTATAAACTTTAATTATTTTTATTTTGATAACTTTGAAAAGAAACTGATTGAAGAAAATTGTTATAATTATATCACTTCAAATGAAGATGATTCTTTAAAGTTTAGAAAAGACGAAATTTGGCCCAATGTTTTAAAATACATTTCTGAAAATAAGGCTATGATATTAGATGGATTTGTTAATTTTAGGCTTGATAATTATTTAGATACAATTGATGAAGTTGTTGACTATTCTGTTAATAAATATATTGTTGAAAAAGAATATACTGAATTCATTAATTTACTTAAACTATATATAGATTCTAAAGATTCTGAGGCAGATTTAGTGCATCTTATATATACAAACGGTGAATCAATATTATTAGATAATACTCGAAATATTATATCACTTAGTGATAGTATTTTTGAAGCAAAATATTTATCCGATATCTCTTTTTCTTCAAATGATTATGCTTTAAATGCTCTTTTAACCCTTTTACCAAAAAGAATTGAAGTTCATATTATTGGGTTTGAAGATGAATTTATCAGCACATTAAAACTAATTTTTGGAGCACGTATTTATATATGTAGAGATTGCAATATTTGTAGAACTTACAAAATTTTAGCTAATAGTAATATTAAAACCTAAAAAAAATAAAAGGAAAGAATTGGAACGTGTTCAAAATCTTTCCCACGTTCCAATTCTTTCCTTTTATTTTTTTAGTTATTCTATATTATCTAGCCCACCTTCTATATTGTATAATTCTCCATATCCTTTTTTAGAGAGTATATTTATCGCTTTTCTGCTCCTGCTCCCACTTTGGCAGTATACTATTATTGGGTTATTTCTATTTGGAATTACTTTTTCAATTTCTTCATTTATATCATATACTGGTATATTTATACTTCCATTTAAGTGCCCTTCTTTATATTCTTGTTCACTTCTTACATCTAGTAATATACATTGATTATTACTTTCTAATAATATTCTTGCATTTTTGTAGTCTATATCATTTTCTGGCTTACAATCTCTATATTTTTTAAATAATTTATATATATTCATTTTTAATTCTCTCCTCATTTTTAATATTTCCTTATTTTTTGAATAAAAGTGGCTTCGCCACGTAGTTCACTCAAAATGTGGTTCAAACATAATACTGTAATTTAAGAAATAATCCTTTTGTAGGGGCGATTTTTTTCTATTCAAAAATAAAAATGGACATATCTAATATATTATATTAAATATGTCCATTTTTGTGTATTATATACTTATTTCTTTTTTGGCTGAATTTCTATTTTTGCTTGTTTATTTTCTAATTCATTAAATACTGCAAATGTTATTACTACATATATTGCAATAGCCATTGGAATGCTTAAGTGATTTACTTGTAACCTTGTAATTGCTAATATACTTACATATAGAGCTTCAGCAATTATATTCATTCCTATTATTTTTGCTAATACTTCGAAAATGTTTATCTTTCTAAACCTTATTCCTGCATATACTATTATAATTATTAGTGATATCGCTATTGGGAAAATGTATGGTTTTACTATGTCACTTATTTTTAGTTTTCCATTCTCAGTTATAATTAAGTCTTTTACTTCATTTGATATTCCATATGCTTCATTTATTTTTGTATTTATTTGTTCTATTTGTTCATCTGTTATATCTCTTACTATTATAGAAACTATTTCTTCATATAATTCTACTTTTTGTACTTGTATTTCTTTATTTCCTATTACTTGTTTTACTATTTGTTTTATATTGTTTTGTTCAAATTCTTTTCCAATGTTTATTTCTATTTGCTTATTTGGTGAATATTTAAGCCCTACATTTAAACCTTTAATTCCTGTTATAATTGCTCCTATAAGTATAATACATGCAAGAATTATATATATTATCTTTTTATTTTTCATTTTATATTTTTCCCTCCTTAGTTTTTATTTGCTTCCTAATAATGCTCTTGTAATGCTTAAATTATATATTAAGCTTACTATCATTCCCCAGAACATTATCATTCCAAAACTAAATATAGGTAACCAGTTATTAAATGTAAACACCACTGCAATTGCAAATACTGGTACTAATGTTAGTACAAATTTTAAAATTTCTTTTTTGAATGTCTCTTTTTCACTATTTAATAGTTTTAATGTTAATATATAATTTAGTATTGTAGATAATACTACTGCTATTATTCCATTTACTGTTATAACTACATTTGTATATCTTAATACTAATGTTAGTATTGCAATATAACCTATTAATGATATTGATGCTAATATTCCTTTTTCTTTATATTTTATAATTGTATATATCATTAAAATAGTTATAATTACAATGCTTAATGATACAAATATTGCTATATTTTGGTTTGTTATTTCTGATGCTATATATTGGTTTTGATTAATTTTGTAAACTACTGGCATTTTCTCATTATTTAATAATGTCGCTAAGTTATTTGCTCTTGTTAAACTTTCTTGTAGTTCTTCTCTTGTTGCACTTGATGAACTTGTACCTACTGATAATTGTAGTATTCCATTTGAAACTTCTTCTTCAAAGTATGTTGTTAATATTGCTGAATCATCTATATTTAATGCTATTTGCTTTTTAGTTGTCTCTTCTTTACCTGTTTCTTCATTTGTTTGTTTTACTTCTCTATAAGTATTAGTTATATTTTTAAATTTCTCTGTGCCCTCTTTATTAAATTCTATATTTACAAATATTGCTGTTGCTCCTGTTTGTGTTTGTCCATATCCTGCTTTTGCTGATTTTAAGTCTTCGTTTGTCATTAATACTTCTTTTGTATCATTATCAACAATTTCAAATTTACCTTGATAAGCAATTTGTGCCACCAACATATCTGTATTATCATTTTCAGGTATATTTATCGTTATATTACCATTATTTTCATTTAATCTAATTTCATAGTCATTTACTGCCATTGTTTTTAGTCTTTTTTGTAATATTCTTTTTACAGCTTTATAGTTGCTACTTGTTAATGCTGTTTCTTCATTAACTGCTTTTTCTTCTTGTCTTGCTACTTCAGTTTCAGTGTCATTACTTGCAATTTCTTTACCATCTTTATCATATTTTATGGTTTGTTTTGAAGTATTTACTGCTAATTCTATCCTTCTAGAACCTTCTAAGTCCATTCCTAGTATGTAATTATTAACTTTATTTACCATTCTTCCTTTATCTAAAACGTAAACTCCCATAAAAGATATTATTGATAATAATATAATTATTAATATTATTAAAGATATTTTTAATGTTTTATTAATTTCAAATTTCATTTCTATTTCCTCCACTTTATACTAATTGTAATATTTATAAAAATATGTAGAATTAAAAATATATTGCATTTTTAATTCTATAATAATTTTGTTCCATTTATAACTAGTTCAAACCAAATATTTAAAAATTTTGCTGCATACTTACTCATCATTGTTCTATCCATAAAAATTTCGAAATAATCTAAAACGGGACATATATTTGTATCTATGGTTAAGTCTAAAGTTACTATTCTATTTTCGCTATCAATTTTAAATTCTGAATTAGTTACTGCATAATTTACTTTATCGTGTTTATCAAATGTAGACATATTTGTGTTTACTACTCTATCTCTATGAGCGTCCGATTTGTCTGCCAGTATTAATGCTGCTGATATATCGTTTACTGCTGTTCCTGTTTGTTCATCATGGTTACCTATTGCCATCATTATTTCTGTTCTGTCTTGAACTGGCATTTTCATATCTTTTAATATTTGATATGCTAGTATTGCACCCGAATGGGCATGATCGACTCTATTTACACAGTTTCCTATATCGTGCATATAACCCGCTATTTTTGCTAATTCCACCCTTTCTTTAGGGTACCCTAAAGTTTCTAAAATTCTACCTGCTCTACTTGAAACAATAGATACATGCCTTACCGAATGTTCTGTATAGCCTATTGCCTTCATTTGCTTTTGGGCACTAAGTATAAGTTCTTGTACCTCTTCGTTTTTCTTAATATCTTCTAACGTTATCATATGTTCCTCCATTACTATTTAATAATGATATATTAAAACGCAAAAAAATTCAACCATTTTTTATAAATTGATTGAATTTTTTATAAATATAACTTATTAAATTTTTATTTTAAATTTACCCCTATTATACCACCTATCATTCCCATTATTATACTAACTAATATCATAATCATGCTGTTTAAATTAATTTTAAAACCTGTTCCTGTGAGGCTTGATATTAAGTATATAGTTATAATATATATTAGTCCAACTAAAAAACCATTTATTAATCCATTTTTCTTTATTTTTAATGTACTAATACTACTTCCAACTAAAATACTAATTCCTGTAATTACTATTATAACTGGATTTATAGTGTTTTCTTTAATCTCAGTATATGTTAAAAGTGTTGCAAATATTAGTAACAATATTATAGTCAATATTATAGCGCTAATGCTTCCTTTTACTATTTTTATCATATTTTTAGAAAACTCACTTTCTTTAATATTTTCCAATTTAAAATCCCCTCTACTTTCTTATAATAAAATATTATTCCTATCTTTAATATTTAGAACATAAATATCTAAACACTTGCAATTTTTAATTTTTCTTTGTTTCAATCATATTTTTGCACACAAAAATGCTAGCTCATTATTAGAGCTAGCATTTTTAAGATTAATTATAAATCTTCTTTTAGGTCTACTTTCTCTTCTATTATAGAAGAGAAAGTTTAATTTTATAATTCATTAATTGTCTATTTCTTTTTTCTTACGACTTCTAAGCATAATTGCCATACAGCCTGAAGCTAAAGCTAATACCATATATGGTAAAGCACTTTTTCTCTCTTCACCTGTTCTTGGTACTTTTGCCGTCTGATTTTCCCATGTATCTACTGACATAGATGGTGCATGGTCATTAGGGCATATAAGTATTGGATATGGGTAATAATTCTTTCTCCAGTCTTCTGTATTAATAGCATTGTTTATTGTTGCTGATGCGGAAGAAGATGAACTGCTTTCGGACTTACTTGAGCTGTTTGAATTGCTTTCATCAGAAGAATTGCTCGGCTTGTCAGTTTCATTTTTAGATGGTTTCTTTTTAAAGTATAATTTCAAAGTTGTTGAACCATCTTTTGCTACAACATCTTCCAAGTTATTTTTGGCATTATTCTTATCGAATATATATCCTTTCACAACTTTATCAGAATCTGTTACTGATACCTTATCGCCTACTTTTGCGCTTCTTGTTTCTGGATTCTTAATAGTATTACCCTTGGTGTTATACCATTCAACTCTATAAGTAACTTCTTCTGAAGGCTCTTCTGTTGAAGGTTCCTCTGTTGAAGGCTCCTCTGTTGAAGGCTCCTCTGTTGAAG
>CAOJCG010000008.1 GCA_948356915.1 uncultured Clostridiaceae bacterium | reverse complement strand
CAAAAATATAAAAAAATTCTCAAAAAAAGTGTCCAAAAACTTGACATAGATCCAGCAGAAGAGGAAATTGCTAAAAGAAGAAAAGAAATAAGAATTGAGTGTGAAAAAAAAATGAAAAATGAAACAGAAAAAATATTTAAAAAATATAAAATAAATATTGAAGAGCAATAAAAGTTGAAGAAAAGAAACCTATAAAGAGAGGTAAGAAGAATGATAAATCTAATAAATAGTATATTGCCAGTCGTATGTTTATGCATACGGCTTTTATTTGGGTTCTAAAAAGAATAGCAATCAAGAAACAAGTAAAAAGGATATTAATCCTATTAGATATGTAAAACGCATAAAAAAAGAAAAGAAAGAGCAAAAAAGAATACAAGCAGAAAAAGATTACTGGGAAGATGTTTTTGAAAATTTAGAGAATTATGATGGCACATCTAAAAGTCAAAAGGAAGTGAGAAATATAGATGAAAGATAATGAAGAAGTAACAAGTGTATGGAAAGATTTTGAAAAAGGTAGAATGTACAATCGAACAAAGAATATTTACACAGATACTGAAAGAAATTATGATTATTACTATGGAAATCAAGCTAAATATCTAAATATAGGAAAAGAAACACCTGTAATATTAAATGTTATTAAAAGTATAGTTAAGTACAAATTAGGAGTAGTTAATTCTAATGCATATGCAATAGTTTATAATCCTAATTTTTATAATGCTCAAGATGAAGGCAAATTATTAGAAGAACTATGTAAGGTGCTTAGTAAACATTCTAACAAAGTATGGGAACTTCAACAAGTTGGCTCAAAGATAAGAGAATGTGTAAAGGATGCATGTATTAATGACGAAGGAATATTACATAATTATTTTAATACAGAAAATCAAGAAGTAGTAGCAGAGGTAATTGATAAAAACAATATATATTATGGCAATGAAAATGATGATGATATACAGTCACAACCTTATATTATAATTTCATATAGAAAGCCAGTTACACAAGTTAAAGAAGAAGCACGAGTATTAGGAATAAGCGAAGAAAAGATAGAACTAATAACACAAGATGGAGAAACATTAGAACAAGCAGGATATAGTACAATTACAGATGAAGTAAATCCTATGTGTTTAGTGCTATTAAAATATTATAAACAAAATGGAAAAGTTTATTATACTAGGGCAGTTAAGAATGTAGAACTAGAAACTAATGTAAATACAGATATGACATTATATCCAATAGCTCATATGGTATGGGAAAAAGTAAAAGGTTCTAGCAGAGGAATAGGGGCTGTAAGAAATGTAATATCTAATCAAATTGAAATAAATAAAATAGCAACTAGAAGAGCTTTAGCAGTTAAAATTTCTGCTTTTCCTAAGCTTGTTGCTAATAAAGATTTTATAGATAACCCTAATGCTTTAGAAAAAGTTGGAAGTAAAATCCTACTAAAAGGTGGAGCTGGATTAGAAGATGTACGAAAAGCGGTAGGATATTTAAACCCAGCTAGTATGTCGCCAGATGCTAAAAACTTACAAGATGACTTAACTAATAATACGAAAGACTTAGAAGGAGCAGGAGATGTCGCAACAGGAAGTGTAGACCCAACACAAGCAAGTGGTAAAGCAATACTTGCAGTTCAACAAGCAACGCAACAACCTTTAAATGAGCAAGTAGATACATACAAAACATTTATCGAAGATATTGCTAGAATTTGGTATGATATGTGGAAAGCTTATAAAATTGATGGTATGAGAGTTATGTATGAGCAAGATGATGGACAAGGTGGAACTGTTGAAGTACCAGGAACATTTTCTTATGAATTGCTAAATAAACTAGATGCAAATATTAAAGTTGATATTACACCGAAGTCTCCATATGATAGATTTGCACAAGAACAAAGTATTGAAAGTCTTATGACTAATAATAAAATAACATTTGAAGAATATGTAGAAGTATTACCAGAAGATAGTGTAATGCCTAAATATGATTTACAAAATTTATTAAAGAAAAGGCAAGAAAAACAAAGAATAATGGATAAGATGCAATTACAAGCTCAAGCAATGCAAGGGCAAATAGAGCAAGCAATGAAAAATCAAGATAATGATATGAGTTCAATAGATGATATACAAAATCAAGCTAATGCTGCACAACAAGAATTATTAAATGGTTTAGGAGGTGGAACAAATGAATTGTCCCAAATGCCAGTTGCTTGAAATGAGGGTAGATAAAGTGATAGATAATGAAATTCACTACATTTGCAAGAATTGTGAAGAAAAAGTAATAAAAAACATTGAAAAATTAGAAAAAGAGGAAGGAAAATAAATAAAATTAAGCCAATACGGTAAATAAAATTAGTGGCGAAATAAGTAGACGCATCAGCAAGTGACGAAGGCAACGGACTTCTTCCTAATGTTATATAGCTTAGTCGACAAAGTTATATAATGTGAGATTCTAAATGAGAATGAGATGTAAAGGAAGTAAAATGTTTTCATGTTAGGTGTAAATCCTAACCTAATTTTATTAAATAAAAAATAGAAGGTGTCAAATAAGATGCCTTTTTATTATGCCCAAAACATGTGCAAGGCTTTAAACTGCTAAGCAAGGAATTTATAGTCGACGGACTTAAAGCGGGAGGTTTATATGTTTATAGATGACGAAGAAAACAACGAGTTAGTTGTTACAGATGATGTACCTGAAACATCAGAAAATGAAGAACAAATTGAAACTGATGCTAGCGAAGGAGTAGATGAAGTTCAAGAAACTGCTGAAACAGTAGTACAACCTAGTGAAGATGAAATTGAAAGAAGAATTGAGGAAAGAGCTAATAAAATTGCTGAAGAAAAAATTGAAGCAAGGTTAATTAGAGATAGAGTGAAAAGAGAACGTGAAGAGGCGGGAACTAGAGCTAAATATGAACAATTAACAAGTATTATGAAGTCAGCACTAGGGGCAGATAATATTGATGATGTTATTACAAAATCAAAAGAGTTCTATAAAGAACAAGGAATGACAATTCCAGAAATAATAAATAAACCATTTCTTAATGAAAGAGATGAAATTGTTTTAGCTAAAGCTGATGCAAATGACATTATTAAACTTGGAAAATCAGAAATGGAAATAGAAGCTAATAGAATTGCTGCTATTCCAGAGAAGGATAGAAGTCTTAGAGATAAGACTATTTTTAATGATGTTTGTAGAGAATTAGTGAAAATGAATGATATAGAGAGTTTAAAAGTTAAAGGATATGATACCAAAGTTCTTGAGGATAAGGACTTTTCTTCATTTAGAGAACAATTTAATTTAAATACTCCAGTATCTCAAATTTATGAAATGTACAGTAAAGTACATGGAAGTAAAAAAGTTCAACCAAGGTCTCCAGGAAGTGCTAAAACAACACAAACTAATAACGAAATAAAGGATTATTATAGCCCAGAAGATTTTGATAAGCTAACTGCTGAAGATTTAAGAAATCCTAAAATCATGCAAGTAGTAGATAAATCAAGACTTCAATGGTATAAAAAATCCTTAAATTAAAGGAGGAATGAGCTATGTCAGTAGCAGTATTTAAACCAACATTATGGAGCAATAAAATACAAAATGCTCTAGAAACATTAACAGGATTAAGAACACATTGTGATTATGAATTTGAAAAAGAATTAGTAAAAGCAGGAAATAAATTAAAAATAGTAGGTTCAGTTGCACCAACAATAGGAACATATGTACCTGGAACAGATATCGACATTGAAAATGTCGATGGAAATGACCAAGAATTAGTTATAGACCAATTCAAATATTTCGCCAGATATTTTGACAATGTAGATAAAGCACAATCTATACCAGGAGTATTAGAAAATGACTCTAAAGAATGTGCAAGATGTTTACATGAAGAAGGAGATAAATATGTTGCATCTATACTAAAAGCAGGAGTAGAGAATGAAACTATTGCTAAAAGTGCAACAGCTATAACACCAAATAAAACTAATGTTGTAGCAGCGGTAGAAGATGGATTAGTTGCATTATATGAAAAAAATGTAAAACCAACAGATGAACTTTATGGAGAATTTTCACCAAAATTCTATTCAGCATTAAGACAATCTCTAACAGAAGTTTTGACAAACAATGTAGAGTTAGCTAAAAAAGGTGCTGTAGGAAAATATAACAATGTAATGGTATGTATAGAAAACTTACTACCAACAGCAGAAGGTGTAAAATATAACTTTATAAGAACTTCGAAAGCTGTAGCATTTGCTGGACAAATAGACCAAGTAAAAGCTGTAGAAAAAGAAAAAGGCTTTGGAGATATTGTAAAAGGGTTATATGTATATGGAGCTAAAGTTGTAAGACCAGAGCAGGCATATGCAATTCAAGAAGCAATAGCATAACAAAGGGGCAAATTGCCCCTTTATATCATTCTAAAGGAAATATAACAGTTCGAATCTGTTAAGAATGGGAGGAGATTAACTATGAAAAAAAGAGAACTAAAACCACAACAAACTGTAGAAAGATTTATGATTAAGCCACATTATGGACTATTTTTAGGAATAACAGTTGCTAAAGATACAGATATAGAAGATGAAACAGAAGATGGAAAAGTACACCAAACAATTAAAGGTACTGTATTCACAACTATAAAGAAAGATGAGAGAGAATATAATGGAATGAAAATAAAAGAAGACTCTAAATTAATTGTAAATGTTCCAGAAGGTACAAGACTTGTTTGGGTAGAGGGTCAAGGATATATATTACCAGATTTTGAACCTAAAACAACAAAAGAAGTAATAGAAGACATGGAATGCATAAAAGAATTTTAGGAGGACAATATGAACTTAGGAGATAATAAAAAAATTATGTTAGGGCTAATTGAAGAATATAGCCCTACTAATCAATATTTGACTGATGATGAAGATATAAAGACTAGACTAAATTTAGTATATGCACCAAATTATCAATATCTTTCACAAATAAAGAAAATATTAAAAACTAAAACAATAAATATAGGAGAAACTACAGATAATACACAAGAAACAAATTTGCCAACAGATTTATATCAATTTAAAAGATTAATAGCTTTAGATTCTAATAATAACAGAATATCCCCACAATATGACATAATAGGAAAGAAAATATATATTAAACAAAATGAAGGTAAATATATTATAGAATATTATGCTTATCCAGAAGAAATAAACTTAAATACTGAAGATAGTTTTGAGTTAGAGATAGACCAAGATGTGCAAGCAATTTTACCTTATTTAGTTGCAAACGATATACTAAAGGTTGACCCTTCAGCAGATTATACAGCTTTTTATAAAGAATATCAAATAAGAATGCAAGGATTAGATACAAGAGATACATTATCTTCAGCAGAAGTAGAAGAAGGGGATTTATAGGAGGTAGAATATGGCTACATCAGTAAAGAGACAATACACAGATTTAGCAGGAGTAGATTTTAAAAATGATGAGAGTTTAGTAAATTTAAATAGAAGTCCAGATGCACTTAATGTATATAAAGATTATTCAGCAGAAGGAAATTGTATTCAAACAAGACCACGGATATAGTAAACTCGCTCAGTTTGAAGGAAATATAAATGGATTATATATTTATAATAACACAACTGCTTTAGTTCATGCAGGAAATAAACTTTATTTATGGGATAATTTTCCTAGTATTCCAGAAGAACCTAAAATATTGTCAGAAACAATGAATGATGAAAGAACATCGTTTTTTATTTTTAATGATAAAGTATATATAAATGATGGTTTAAATTATTTAGTATATGATGGAAAATTATCTAAGGTATCAGATAATGCGTTTATTCCAACCACAACAATTAGTAGAAGTCCATCAGGCGGTGGAACAATGTACCAGGATGTTAATTTATTGCAACCTAAAAGAATTAATAGATTTGTAGCAGATGGAACTAGTAAAGATTATTATTTAGATACAACAGAAATAACAAGTGTAGATGAAGTATATGTAAATGATGTGTTAACAACTGCTTACACAGTATCATTACTATTGGGCAAAATAACATTTAATACAGCACCTGCTAAACCAGATTTAAGCGGTGTCGATAATGTTAGAATAGTATTTAGTAAAGAAGTTTCAGGATACACTGATAGAATTTCTAAATGTACCATTTCACAAGTATTTGATAATAGAGTATTTTTTACTGGTAATAATAGTTTTAAAAATGCTATTTTCCATAGTGAGTTAGAAAATCCTTCATATATATCAGATTTAAGTTATTATCAAGATGGAACCTCAGAAGCTAGAATAAAGAGTATGACTGTAGGTAACAATATACTGTGGGTATTTAAAGAGCCTAATCAAGAAAATGCTACTGTGTTTTATCACATACCTACAACTTCCCAAGAATATGGAAGAATATATCCTTCAAAACAAGGTAATGTTTCTACAGGTTGTTATTCTACTTGTACTAACTTTAATGATGATATAGTTTTTTTAAGTAAATATGGCTTAGAGGGAATAACAGGAAATATTGATCAAGAACAATTATTAACACATAGAAGTTCATTGATTGATAACAAATTAATAAATGCTAGTAATTTTAGCAATAGCCAAATGATTGAATGGCAAGGTTATTTATTAATTTTAGTTGACAAATATATATTTTTAGCAGATTCTAGACAGAAATTTCAAGGAATTAATGGAATTGAATATGAGTGGTATTTATGGAACGTCGAGAATAGCCAACCAAGTATTTTGAAAGAATATAAAGGTAATTTATACATTGGGTCAGAAAATGGCTCTATTTTTATTTTTAAAGGAACTAATGATGATGGAGAGATAATTAATTCTTATTGGACTACTCCAATGGACTCTTTTGGTTATTCTAATATGCTTAAAACTACTAATAAACGAGGTGGACTTGCTAGAATAAAGACAATACCAAATGGAAAAATAAAAATTGCTGAAAGAACAAACAAGAGAGATGAAAGATATATAACAAGTAAGGCAGCAACAGGATTTGATTATAATAATATTGATTATAGTAATTTTGCATATACAACTAAAAATGAGAGTTATATAGTTTATAAAATAAAAGAAAAGAAATTCTTAAACATATCTTTAAAATTTTATAGTGATGAAATTGATAAGCCTTTTGGATTATATAGTGCAGTTTTAGAGGCTTTTATTGGTGGATATGCTAAGAGATAGGAGGAAATTATGGCATTAACTGAATTAACATCAAATTTAAATATACATCAAAGTCACCCAGATCAACCAGCACTAACAGCAGATGAATTAAAAGAAGATTTTGATAAAGCAGGAAATTTGATAAAAGAATATTTAAATGAAACTTTGCTACCAGAATTAAATGGAATAATAAATAGTTTGCAAAACAAAGACTCAAACATTGATGGAACAATTAATAACCTACAAAGAATAGTAGAAGAGGCTACAACTAATATTACAAATATACAAACTTCAATAAGTAATATAAATAATAGCATTACTTCAGTTCAAAATAAAACTAATAATTATAAGAGTGGTGCAAATACTAAAATTACTATTGGTTCTAGTGTTCCATCTAGTTTAGAAAATGGAGAAGTTTATTTTCAATATTTTTAGGAGGTGTAATATATGGCTACAAGTGGAAGTATAGATTCTGGAGGATATCAAGGACGTGTTTTAAGATTTACTTGGAACACACAAAGTATAAATAGTGCCAATAATACAAGAACAATAGCATATTCTATTACAGCTGTAGGTGGAAGTTCATCTTATTATTATCATCATAATGAAACTGTTGAAATAAATGGAACTAGAGTTTACACTGGTAGTGATTCTCATCAAGTTAATACAAATGCTGTATTAGCATCTGGAACAATGACAATTGACCAAAATAATACACAAACTCTTACTGTTAAAATGCATGGAGGTATTTATTCACGTACAGATAATATAAATAAAGAACAAAGTTGGTCTTTGGATACAATACCACGTTATGCTAAGATAACAAGCCATAGTATATCAAGTTCTGGATTAAATGACATTAAAGTTAATTGGGGGGCAGATAGTACTTGTGATGCTGTGCAATATTCATTAAATGGAGGTAGTTGGGTAGGAACTAGTGGTAGTCCTTATACGATAAGTGGGCTTAGTCCTAATACTTCCTATTCAATAAAAACTAGAGTGAGAAGAAAAGATAGCCAGTTATGGACAGAAAGTGCAGCAATAAATGGAACAACAAAAGATATTGGAAAAATATCAAGTGTTAATAATTTTAATCATGGAGATAGTACAGTAGTAAATATAACTAATCCTTCAGGAAGTACTTTAAGTTTAGCAATGAAAATAGGTAATACTCAGATACAAAGTAAATCAGTATCTACTGGGAATAATACAATTAGTTTTAATGATACAGAGTTAGATAATATTTATAAATTATATGGTAGCGGTAATACACTTACTGCTACTTTTATTTTAACTACAGCAGGAAATTATACAAATTCAAAAACTTGTACAGTAACATTGAAAGGAAATCAAAAAACTACATATGTAGGTTCAAATGGAAGAAAAAGAGCAAAAATATATGTAGGAGTAAATGGAACAGTTAAAAGAGCAGTGGTTTGGATAGGAAATAATGGAAGAAAGAGGTGTATTTAGTGGAAACAGGATATGAAGATATAAATAATTTAAATAATCAAGTTAATCAGTTATATGATGAACAATTAAAACAACAACAAAATATTATAAATACTTCTACTGGGCAAATAATTGATGAAATAGAAAGAAATAAGCAAAAGACTGATGAAGAAGTTGCTAAGACTAATAAAGCTTTATATACAGATTATCAAAAACAAATTAATCCATATGGAGTAAATGCAGAAAATTTAGCAGAGCAAGGCTTAGGTGGTAGTGGATTAGCTGAAACTACTAAAGCTAATTATTATAATACATACCAAAATGCAAGGACAGAGGCTACTAATAATGCAAATACTATTAAAGCTGATTTTGATGCACAAATAACTAAGGCAAGACAAAATGGAGATTTACAAATGGCCCAATCTGCTTTAGAGATGTATAAACAAAAGGTTAATGATTTATATAATACATACAATCTTAAATTCCAACAAGACCAATTTGCTTACAATAAAGAACAAGACGCTCTTAGTCAAAGCAATTGGGAGAAGGAGTATCAAAGAGCATTAGAACAAGCTAATTGGGAAAGACAATTTAATCAAGCACAATTTGATTATAACAAGTCTATTAATGATAGAGATTATAACTATCAAGTTGAAAGAGATAAAGTGGCAGATAGTCAATGGCAGCAACAATATGAATTATCAAAAAAAGCTAGTAGCTCGAGCAGTTCTTCAAGAAGTTCTAGCTCGAGCTCTTCAAGTTCAAGTAAATCAAATAGCTTAAATGTAAATCAAGAAACAAATAATAATCAACAAACACAAAATATAACTATTGATGACATTATTAAGAATATAAAATTTGTTCAAGGAGCAAATGTTAATAAAAGTATTTATGATAGTTATTCTGGAAAATATTTTAGTTCACCACAAGAGGTAGTAAAGTATTGGCAAAACCAATAAATTAGGAGGTAAAGATGGCTGTAAAGTTTAAGTTGTCAAATGAAGAAAAAGAAAGAGCAAATAGATTTTTAGAGATAATGAATGAACAGAAAAGCAATGATACAAGTAATAGTAATTTATTTGTAAATCAAAATATTAACTTACCAGGAGTTAACAATAAGGCCAATAATTATGCATTACCTACAGTAAGACTAGCTACAAATGAAGAAAAAAATATAAAACAGAAAACAATAAATAAATCAAATAACTTACTAAGTAAAGTAGGATATGTAGCTAAGAAAGGTGGAACTGGTATATTATCTGGAATAACTGGTATAGCTCAAGCAGGTTTAACAGATACAGCAAATAATTTACAAAAAGGAAATGATAAGAGTGGTGTAGAAGTAGCAACTAATTTATTAGAGGCTACTTCTGGAATTTTAAACCCGATGCAAACATATAATAAATACATTAAAAATTTACCAAATATGATAGGAAATGCCATAAAAACCATAAATGATAAAGATTCTAATACAATAGAGAAAATAACTTCGTTAGGTACAACAGCTCTTTCAGATGCATTAAGTAATAATACAGCAAGAAACATATTAGACTCTGGAGTGCAACTTGTAGGAAAGGTATTGCCAGATAATGCTAGTGAAAAAACTTTAGAACTAAACAAAAAGATATCAGAGCCTATTGATAAGATAAATCAAAATTTGTATCTAGAAGGTCAAAATTACGATAAAGCAACACAATTTATGGGAGATGCAACTCAATCAGTTGGTAATATGGTACCATCTATTGCTGTAACAGCAATAACTAAAAATCCTAATATAGGATTGCTAACAATGGGGATTAGTGCGAAAGGACAATCTACTCAAGAGGCATTAAACAAAGGAGCTACATTAAACGAAGCAATAAAAATAGGAGATACTAAAGGTGCAATAGAAGTAGCGACAGAAATGTTAACAGGTGGCGTTAATATTTTTGGTAGGGGTGCATTAGATGATATTGTAGAAAAAGGAATAAAAGACAAAGTAAAAAGTAAAGTAGGAAAGTATTTATTAGAGAAAGGATATCAATTAGGAGGAGAAGTTTTAGAAGAAACTATTTCAGATGTTCTAGGAACAGCAATTGATAAAGGAACAGTAGATCCAGAGGCAACATATTCAATAGAAGATTGGGGAGATACTGCAGTAACAACAATATTAAGTACATTAATATTAAATGCTATAACAGGTGGTATAGGCAAAACTAATAATTATGATTATAACACACAACAAAGATTACAAGAAGCACAAAATATAATAGATAATGTAAATAATAAGAATAATTTATCAAATTTACAGCAAGAGCAAATAAATAACAATAGCAATATACAAATACAACAAATTATACCTCAACAAAATAAAATGTATCAAAATCAAACCTCAAATCAAATACAATTACCAATAAGAAGTTATCAATATGTAGAAACAGAAAATACAAAAATAAATAATTTAAGGCAAGATATGTCTAAATATTGGATAGATACAAATGAAACAAAAGCTTTAGGTAGTGTTATTGAAAAAATAATTACAGATAAAGGATATAATGTAAGACTAGATAATAATATAAAAAATCAAAAGGGAAATTCAGTAAATGCACAAATAACTACTTTGAATAATGGAGAAGTAGAAATAAGAATAAATCCTAATGCTAAAAACGTTGGAGAGTTTTTGTTAATGCATGAAACAACTCATGCGATAGGAACTCAAGAAATGAAAGATTTAGTAATGGATTATGCAAGTAAAAATACTGAATTTAATAATGCATTAGAAAGTTTAAAAGAAACTTATGGAGTGCAAGATGTAAGTGATGAAGTGTTAGCTGATATTTCAGGACAATTATTTGGAAATCAAGAATTTATTAATAACTTATCTATGGAGAAATCTAATATATTTAAAAAAATATATAACAAAATAATAGAATTAGCAAATAAGATTACTGGTAATTCAAATGAGGCATTATTTGTAAGAAACTTAGCGAATAAATGGCAAGAAGCATATAGAACACAGAATAATAACTTAAATAACAATTCTTACTATAGTATTCAAACAGATACTAATGGTGATAGATATATAAAAGTAGATACAGACCAACATATTTTTGATGGTATTGCTCAAAAAGATTATAATAAAATAGCTAAGATGTATATGCAAGATTATTTAATGGGAAAAACTACTTTAAGTAATAATGACAATACTATAATAGATAGAAAAAGTATTAATAAATATACTAATCCAGGGAATACACAATATCAATTTGAAGAAAAAATGAAACTAACACCTGAATTAAGAAATGTCCTAAAAATATCAGAAAAAGTTGCACAAAATTTACCAACAAAGAGCAATTCTAAATATTCTAAGTGGGAATACTATAAGTTCAAATTTACAATAGATGGAAACAGTTTTGAAGGATTAGTAAATATAGGAATAGACAATAATGGGAATAAGCATTTCTATGAAATAAATCAAATAAAAAAGACTAGTATATCAGGAACAAGCCTGAATCGAAGTACTAGTCTTTCTAATAATAGTATACTACCGACAAACAAAAATGTCAATAGTACTACAAAGTATTCTATGCAAGAACCTACAAATAATTCACAATGGAAACAACATTTAAATAACAATTATAAAACTACAGGGACAAGAACTAATTTAGAAGATATTAAGTTGCCTATGTCACAAAAGACAATGAAAGTTGTAGGGTTGCTAGTACAGAATAAAAATAATACTGAAATCTTAACAGATGCAGATTATGAAGTTCTTAATAAAATATATGAAAAAGAAGGAAAAACAGAAGTACTGACAGAAAAGAAAAAAGCTAAATTATTAGAAAAATATGCTAATGATAAATTTGCAATAAAAGATAGTTTAGATATACTTGCACAAAAATTTATAAATAAAGGACACTATATAGACCAATTATCAGAAAAAGCACACAATCCAGAATTGAAGTTTATGTATGATAGAAATTTAAATTCATTTGCTGAAGGACAATATGTTGTAGGAGTTGCGCAAACAGATAATCAAGGCAATAATATAGGTAAATCTATAAATGATATATGGCAACCTATAGAAGACAGTAAATTGACAAAAGAATTTAGTGAATATTTATTACATAAACATAATATTGATAGAAGCGGTAGAAATAAATTTATATTTGGAGAAGAAATTGGACCTACAGAGTCAACTGCAATAGCATTAGAGTTAGAGACCAAATATCCAGAATTTAAACAATATGCAAAAGATATTAAGGAATTTAACCATAATAATTTGAATAACTTAAAAGAAGCAGGAATGTTGACACAAGATACAATAGACTACATAGAAGCTATGTATCCAAATTATATAGCTATTTCAAGAAATATAGAAGATAGTTTATATACTGGAAATAATGAAAAAACAGGAACAACATCACCATTAAAAAAAGCAACTGGAGGAAATGCAGATATTCAACCTATAAAAGAGACAATGGCACAGCAAGCTATAAGAATTAAAAGATTAATTAATCAAAATGAATTAGGTAAAGAATTATCTAAAACATTAAAGAATTCTATTGTTGATGAAGGTGTAGATATATCATTATCTCCTACTATGTTACTAGATATGGATACTATGGTAGATACAGACATAGAAGGCAATAAATATTATTTATATTTTGAAGATGGAAAACAATTGAAACTAAAAATAAATGATAATTTATATGAAAGTTTAAAACCAACAGAAATTAGCAAAATAGAAAAAACACTTCCTGTCAAGGCATTACAAAAAGTTAATAATATACATAGAAGTTTATTAACATCTAGTAATCCATTATTTATAGTAACGAACTTTTTTAAAGATTTTCAAGATGGAGCTTTTAATTCAAAATATTCTAGTAAATTTGTTAAGAACTATGGTAAGGCTTTAAATGAAATATATACTAAAGGGAAATATTATGAATCTTATATGGCTAATGGAGGAATGAGTAATACTTATTTTGATTACGAAACTGGAATTAAGAAGACAAATAAATTTGTAGAAAAAATAAGAAATGCTAATGAAGTTGTAGAACAATTACCTAGACTTGCAGAATTTATTTCCACTCTAGAAGATGGAAAGAGCTTAAATGAAGCATTATATAATGCAGCAGAAATAACAACTAATTTTAAACGTGGTGGAGATATAACAAAAGCAATAAATAGAAATTTAGCTAATTTCCTAAATGCATCTATTCAAGGATTAGATAAACAATTTAGAAATTTTTCTGGACAGAATGGAGCTAAAGGATATGTTAATTTATTAGCCAAAGCTACTATTATGAGTATAATACCTGCTATTTTTAATCATATGTTATTAGATGATGATGATGATTACAAAGATTTACCACAAAGTACAAAAGATTTATATTATTTATTTAAATGTGATGATGGAAAATTTATAAGGATTCCTAAAGGAAGAGTTTTAAGTATTTTTGGCGCTGCAGCAAGAAGAACATTAGAGACTGTACAAGGTCAAGATGATGCTTGGGATGGTTTTGGTTCAACAATAAATAATCAAATAGCTCCCAATAATCCGCTTGAAGATAATATATTTGCTCCTATAGCACAAGCTGGAATAAATAAAACTTGGTATGGTAGCGATTTAGTTTCTAGTAGACTTCAAAAGGAATTACCAAAAAATCAATATGATGAAACTACAGATGAATTTAGTAAATGGCTAGGAGATAAGCTTAATAAAAGTCCTAAAAAGATTAATTATTTGATAGATCAATATAGTGGAGGTATAGGGGATATAATATTACCTATGATAACACCACAAGCAAAACAAAATGTATTTGTAGATAAATTTACAACAGATAGTGTACTTAAAAATAAAAATGTAAGCAAATTCTATGAAACTTTAGAAAAACAGACACAAATTGCTAATGATAATTTTGCAACTGATGAAGATGAATTACAACTTAAGTATTTAGATAGTATTTCTAAAGATATGAGTGACCTATATAAAGAAAAAAGACAAGTTCAAATGAGTAATATATCAAATAAAGAAAAAACGCAAAAAGTAAGAGAAATACAAGAAAAAATAAATCAGTTAGCAGAAAAAGGCCTTAACAATTATAAAAACGGTAGTCAAAATAAAAATTCTTCTAAAATTGGAGATGAGGAATATTACAAAAATAGCAATGGAGAGTGGACAATTTTAACAGATGAAGAAAAAAATAAAAATACTAATATATCAACAGAAACTTATTCTGATTATAGACAAAAAGTATATAACAAAAAGAATGAAAAAGTTTCTAATGGAGAACTAAAGAAAAGTCAAGATTTAAAGACCAAAGATAAAATTCAAATTTTATTAGATTCTAAGTATTCTGAGAAAGAAAAGAAGGCTATATATGAAAACTATATAAAAAGCAGTAATGATACAGAATATGATATTATGAAACAAACAGGAATTAATTTTGAACAATATTTAAAATATAAACAACAAGATTTTGAATCTGATAAAAAAGATGATGGAACTACAACAGGAAAGACTATAAGTGGAAGTAAGAAAACAAAAGTATATGATTATATAAATAATATGAATATAGAATATAATCAAAAATTAGTATTACTTGGAACTCAATATACATTAACTTCTTCAGAAAAAAGCAAATTGGCTAATTATATAAATGAGTTAAGCATAAAGAAAGATGAAAAATTAAAAATATACGAAAAATTAAAAGGATTTACAGTATATAAAGACGGAAGAGTTACTTGGTAAAACAAATATTTTTAACATTCTCTTGATTTCGACAAATTTTGCAAAAATTATATGTTAAAATAATAATTATAAGCATAATTTAGCGAAGGGAGTGATTTATATGAAACATACAATAGGTTATTCTTACAATTGTAAAAACTGTAATAAAGAGCTAGATAGTGAAATTTTTTTTATGAGAAGACTTAATCCAATAAATTTTGATTATTTAATTAAAACTTGCCCAAATTGTAAAACAAAATATGTAGCACAAGGAAAAGAAGAATTTTTTACAATAGAAGAATATAATTTTGTTACAAGATGGCTTTTCAGTATGCTTATTTGGGGGATACTACTACTTTTTTTATGGCATGGATTGAAGATACACAACTTTTAGGGTTGTTTTTTATTATATACGCAATACTATATTCTATAATTTTTAGGTTAAGATGGGATAAAGCAATAAAAAAATCAAAAGAAAGATTAAATAATGAAAAATACATCATGGATTTATTATTTACAAAAATACTAAAATTAGAGGATATTAATATATTTTACAAAAATGGAATTATAACTGAAAATGTGTATAATAAAGTAATATCGAATTTTAATAAAAATATTTAAAAATATAGAAGCACTTACTTAAAAGTAGGTGCTTTTAATATGGAGGAAAATATGTTAGAAAAACCAAATAGAAAGAAAATAGATAAGCAAGATGGAAATAGACCTACTAATATTGAACAACTTATAGAAAAGTATGACTTAGAAAAAGTATGGCCATATATAGAGAAAATAGTTGATTATATTAATAAAAAGGAGGGATAGTATGGATTTTGAATTTACTAGGGGAGATACTAAAGTATTTAAATTTAAGTTGCAAGATAAGAATGGAGAAGATTTGAAATTAAGTAGCACAGATAAAATATATTTAACGGCTAAGAAAAACTCTAAATCAACGGGAATAGCTTTTCAAAAGACTTTAAATAGTGGAATTGAATTAAGAGATGATGGATATTACTATGTTACTATTAATTCAGACGATACAGCAAAATTAGGATATGGTACTTATGGATATGATATAGAAATAAAAACTGCTACTGGAATTGTTAAGACATTGCTTATAGGAAGTATTACTTTAACAGAAGAATATACTTTTAAGGAGGATGAGACATAGTGGATGAATTTAAGATTATAGTAGAAGATGAAAAAACAGATGACGCATCAACTGCGATAATGAATGACTTCTTAAAAGGAGAAAAAGGAGAGAAGGGAGATACTAATAAATTAACAATTGGGATTGTAGAAAAGGGAGAAGAAGCTTCAGCAAGTATTGTAGGAGAAAGTCCTAATCAAATTTTAAACTTAGTATTACCAAAAGGAGATAAAGGAGATACTGGAGAAGCATTTACATATGATAAATTTACAACAGAACAATTAGAAAATTTAAGAGGTCCACAAGGAAAACAAGGTATTCAAGGGGAGCAAGGTTTAACAGGAGATAAAGGCGACAAAGGAGATGATGGATCCCCAGGATATACTCCAATAAAAGGTATTGATTATTTTACAGATAATGAAATAGCAGAAATAAAAAATAATTTACAAGAAGAAGTCAATACACAAATAAACGAAGTAAATGAACAACTTACTAATATAGAACAAGAAGGAATAATAGTAAGCCCAACAGAGCCAACTGAAAATCGTAGGAAGGTTTGGATGCAGAATGTAGATGGTGACAAAAAGATACATGTTTTAAATGATAATGATGTATATGAAGAGTTTATGAAGAAAGAAGAAAATGTAGATAGTTCAAAGATATTACATCATGGAGAAACTTTAAATAATTTATTAAACAAAGGCACTTTTAAGGAATATAATGGTAACTTAAGTGGAAATACAACTTATGATATTAATTTGAGCTTAGGACAATTTAGTATAGTTATTGTTACATTAATACAAGGTTTTAATGCAGAAATTGTAGGAGCTTTTACTGCTAATTACACAGGATATTTCTTTACTCAATTTTTAAAACAAACAATAGCAAGTACATTTTTAGATAAAATAGAAAGAAGAGATTACTTTTTAAGATTAACAGTAAAAAATACAAGTAATATACAATATAAAATAAAAGTATTAACACTATAAAAGAAAGAGAGAAAAAACTATGGAAAAAGAATATTTAACAAAACTAGTAGAAGTAGAGCAACGAAGTAAAAAATAAGAAAGGAAAAGAAAAATATGGATAAAATATTTAATTGGATAAGTGTCATATGTGGCACAATAGGAGGATTTATAGTAAGTCTATTAGGAGGTTGGGATAAACTGATTATGGCATTAATAATTTTAATGTGTTTAGATTATATAACAGGTTTAATAAAAGCATATTACAATAAAGAACTTTCTAGTCGAATCGGATTTAAAGGTTTGACTAAGAAGGTTCTTATTTTAGTTATTGTAGCTGTATCAGTAGTAGCAGAAAATATGCTAGGTATTCCAGCAATACGAGAAATAGTAATAATGTTTTTTGCAGTAAATGAAGCATTATCTATTTTAGAGAATGCAGGAGCAATGGGGTTGCCTTTACCAGAAAAACTAAAACAAGCATTGTTACAATTAAGAAATAAGGAGGATAAATAGATGGAAATAATAGAAACAAACTTACAATTTAATAGTAACAAAACTATAAGAGATTTAAACACAATAAAAAGAATAATACTTCATCATAGTGGAGTAACTGTCTTACAAACAGTTGAAACAATACATAATTATCATAAAAATTCACGAGGATATGCAGGCATAGGATATCATTTCTATGTACGTAAAGATGGAAAAGTATACAGAGGTCGTGCGTTAGAGTGGGTAGGAGCTCATGCGTATGGCTCAAATACTGATAGTATAGGAATATGCACAGAAGGAGACTTTAATTCAGAAACAATGTCAGAAATACAAAAAAATGCCATAAAAGAATTAGTTACATATTTAAAAGGAATATATAATATATCAATTGTACAAGGACATAAAGAAGTATGCAATACATCTTGTCCTGGTGCAAATTTCCCACTTGGCGAAATCGTAAACGCAACTATTGCAAAAAACGAAACAGTTCAAACAACAAGATCAATAGTAGATTTAGCAAATGAAACAATACAAGGAAAATACGGAGATGGAGAAGCTAGAAAGCAAGCATTAGGTTCTTTATACAATGAAGTACAAGCTAAAGTAAATGAAATCTTGCTAGGAAAGAAAACAACAGTAGCTAAAAAATCTAACGAGCAAATAGCAAATGAAGTAATTGAAGGAAAATGGGGGAATAACCCTTCAAGAAAAGAAAAATTACAAAATGCAGGTTACGATTACAATGCAATTCAAAAAATAGTAAATCAAAAATTAAGATAAAATAATAGCAGAGTATTAATTTACTCTGCTTATTTTTTTGCTCAAATCTAGTAAAATCAAGACATAAAAGTATATAAAACAAAAATAAAAACGTCTTGAAATGCATTGTAGAAAGACGTTTTTTAGTCATTTTATAATTCCTTGAATAATATTATATAAATATGGAAACAATAATAAAACAAAAAAATGTTCGACAAAAATATTGACAAAATTGTATACATAATATATAATATAGAAGAATAAATATTACAAGCATATGAATTTTATATTACAACTTTGTTATAAAAGTTGACATATATGAATAATAGCATATTATTTATTATAGGAGGGGATTTTAGATGATGAAAATTGAAACTTTTAATAAAAAGCCATCAGAAGCAATAGAATTAGCCTTATATATTAAGAAAAAATATTTAGAATATGATAAAAATACTAGTAAGAGAGAAATATCTCCAATAAAATTACAAAAATCTTTATATTTTTTGTTTGCTTATTGGGGGCAATATATAAAGAAAAATAAAGAAAACAAGGACAGTGTAGAAGTAGATTATTCTAATTATTCTGAAAATCTATTTAATGATAGAATAGAAGCGTGGACATATGGTCCTGTAATACCTGAAGTATTTGTGGCTGAGAAATCTGGCTTTTTAGAAGAAAATATTGAAGATTATTTAGAGGATGACATAGTAAAAAAAGAATTTATAGATAATTTGTTATATCAATTATTTGAAATAGATGATTTTGGATTAGTTAGGCTTTCACATGAAGATGAATGTTGGAAAAAAAATTATGTAGAGACCGATGAAAGACATAATAGAGAAATACCAAAAGAGGAAATTATAGATGAATATTTTACAAAGTAGATTAGATAAAATTGAGGCTAATAATATAGGAAATCAATTTAAACATGAGATAAATAAAATAACTAGAAGAGGTAGTAAAGTTATAGATTTATCTCCCTTTCATTTTGAAAAATTTATATTTAATGGGAACTTGCATTCTAATAAGATACCAGAAGAAAAGTTTACAAATTATATAAAAAGTTATGAAGGTAATACATATTATACAATATTAAAACAGCTATTTGATAAGTTGTATTATGATAATTATAATATATTTAATGATTTTCAATTAGAAGAGAATAATTATAGTGAAATATCTAAAGAAACATTAAGACTGAAAAGAATCATAATGGAAACAAATAATATAAAAAACATAGAAGATGTGCCAATAATAAATGAACTAATCCCAGTAAAACGACTAAAAGACAAGGAAAAGAGATATAAAGGAATAAGGTTATTTGTAAATATAAGAGAAGATGGATATATTGAATTATATTTAATAGATTTATATCATCTAGGAATAGATGCCTATAATGTAGCAACTCAGAATTATAATTTAAGCAGAAACTATAGAAGTAATGAAAATTGCAAAAAATGTATATCAAAAATAGCAGATGATTATAAACAATAAAGACTAGCAATAGTCTTTTTATTATGTCCGACACGCTTCGACAGACTTTTCGTAAACATAATGTTATAATAAACTCAGAGGTGATAAATATGTTAGATATAATTATAAACTATCACAAAAGAAAATTAGAAAGTATGCTAGAAGAAAAAGTAGACTATGAAGAAATACTAAAACAAAGTCAGTTATTAGATGAATACATAATAAGAAAGATGAGAGAGCTAGTCATCTAGCTCTTCTCTCATTTTTATAACAACTAATAAATCAATTAATTGACTAATTTCTAAAACTTTTTCAGAGTTTATTCCATATATATCTATTCTTCTGTACATTTCTTGTTTTAAATCTTCAATATCAGCAGTAGTATAAAATAAGTCTTTAACATTAACTTCTAATGCTATAGCGATAGTGTTTAATATAAAAATAGATGGATTAGTTCGTCTATTATTTTCTAAATCATATAAATAAGCACGAGATATATCTGTTTGCTCGCTTAAATGCTTTAAACTAACTTGTTTTTCTGTTCGAACCTCTTTTATTCTAAATATAATCATAAAATTACTCCTTAAAAATAGTATCTATATATTTTATAATTAATATTCATAAAAGAATAGATGACGCTGTGAGCGTCATGTTAATGTCGACATTTGACGAACGATTTTTCTTGCATTTAGTCGAATGTAGTAATATAATAAAAACATAAAAAGAGATAGTTCAGCGGGAACTGAAACTATCTCAAAAGTGTATATTATAAACACCATATACAATTATAATATACACTCTCAAAACTAAAAAGTCAAGGAGAGGATTATATGAAAAAAGAAAATGAAGAAATAATTGAAGATATTTTGAAAGAAAGAATTGAGAAAAATCAAGAATTATTTAATAAAAAAGAAATAAAAGTGATTAACAATAATTTTAATACAATTTGTAAAATGTATATGCTTGGATTGAAAGATAAAAATAGTTAGGCTGTATTAGTTCCTAACTATTTTTACATTAAATTCTATACCGAAAAGGGTATAATCGTGGTGGAGGTGAGGAGAGTCGAACTCCTGTCCAATATTTTTTCCATATTAATATCTACAAGTGTAGTTTGTTATTAAATTTCCCTTATAATAACATTAACAAACAAACATTATTATAAAGTAGCTATATAAATACCCACAATTTCCATAGCAAGAAATTGCTTTGTTTCCTACTAGTTCGTCGCCTTATCCGAAAGCGTAGGTTCAATCGGTAAAACGTCGCTGCAAACTAGGCAGCGTATGCTAATTCTCTATTATCAGCGTTTATATTTATTTTTGCTTTTTTTAAGTGGCCAAAGCAACCATCCACTACTCGCTGGTTAATACTTCTAAAATACTGTCGAAACCAATTACACCCCCATGTTTAATTGTAAATTAATTACATTATTATTATACTATAAAGGAAAAATAAATACAACTGTTTTTTTATGGAAGTTTTTAAGGCTAAGATAATTATTGATTACAATTCATAGATAATATTAAATAGATGTAGGGGCGATTATCAATCGCCTGTGCTTCAACGGCTTTGCTATATTTCTAATTTATGGAATTTCTTCGAAGAAACATAGAAGTTTATTCTCTGAAGTCTGTAGGCAATTGAAATAGCCCCTACATAAAAATAATTTACAGTTGCATATAAATTAAAATATGGTATAATTATTAAAAAAAGAAAAAGGGAATAAGCAATGCAAAAATTTTTTGTAAAAGATAATCAAATAAAAGGTGAAATAATAGAAATATTAGGAGAAGACGTTAATCATATTATTAATGTACTAAGATTAAAAAAAGAAGATGAAATACAAATATGTACATCAGAAGGTATAATCCAAAATTATATTGTAAAAATACTAGAATATGATAAGGAAAAAGTAACTTGTAAAATAATACGGTAAATTAGATAAAAGTGTAGAAACCAATATAGACATAAGTATATATCAAGGATTACCAAAGGCAGATAAAATGGAATTAATTATACAAAAAACAACAGAAATAGGAGTAAAAAAAATAATTCCAGTTGCAATGGAAAGAAGTATAGTAAAACTAAACGAAAAAGATGGCAAAAAGAAAATAGAAAGATGGCAAAAAATAGCAGAAGTAGCAGCAAAGCAAAGTAAAAGAGATATAATACCAAAAATAGAAAATATTATAAAAATGTCTGACTTGTGTAGTGAAATAAAAGCGTATGAACTATTTATAGTAGCATATGAAAACGAAGGAGAAATAACACTAAAGCAAGTTTTACAAGAAAATAGAGGAATAAGAAAAATAGGAGTATTAATAGGCCCAGAAGGCGGAATAGATGAAAAAGAAATAGAAAAATTAGTACAAAATGGAGCAAAAACAATAAGCTTAGGAAAAAGAATATTAAGAACAGAGACAGCGCCAATAACTATAGCAAGTAATATAGTATACGAATTTGAAAATTAAGAAAATGAAAGGACTTAATTTATGGAAAAAAAGTTATCTAAAGAAAAATTAAAAAACAAAGAAAATAAAACTACAAAAAATATTGAAGAAGAAAAAGATACAAAAGAAGTAAAAAATGAAAAACAAGAAATGATAATACAAGAATTTGAATTAGAAGAAATACAAAAAGAAATAAAAAATGAAACTATAATACCTAAAGAAAAAAAGAATGAATTATATAAAAAAATATTTGATAATATAATATCTGCAATAGTTATATTAGTATATTTTATATTTATATATGTAGTTTATATGGTAATAGAAAATGCAAAATTCGAAATAATTCTAAAAATGAGTAGTATGATATTTATAATAAGTACAATAGGTATATTTGAATATGCCTATAAAAAAGAGAGTGGAAAATATACTATACAAGGAATAGAAATGCTAGCAGTATCTATTACTACACTAATAACCATGCAAATTTATAAATTATATAATACTAAATTAACAAACTTTATAACAATAATAGCAGTAGCATTTAGTATATATTACATAACAAAATCAATATTATCATATATAAAATATAAAAAAGAAATAAGAAAACAAGTAAATAACATTTATAGAACTACAAAAAGAAATGAGGTAAAATAAACTATGAGAAGTATGACAGGTTTTGGAAGAGCAAAAAAAGAGGAAAATAACAGAATATACACCATTGAAATAAAAAGTGTAAATCACAAATATACAGATATATCAGTAAGAGTACCACGCTATTTAAGTTATTTAGAAGAGAAGATAAAAAAAGAAGTTCAAAAAAACATATACAGAGGTAAAATTGATATATTTGTTACTTTTGAAAACTATAGTGATGAAGCAAAAGAAATAATAATAAATAAAGAACTAACAAAAAAATATATAGAAGAATTAAAAAAAGTAGCACAGGAAAATAATTTAAGTTATGATATACCAATAATAGAAATAACAAAACTACCAGAAGTTCTAAATATAAAAAACTCTGATGAAAATGAAGATATAATAGAAAAAGAACTATTAGAATGTTTAAAAGAAGCAATACAAAACTTTGTACTAATGAAAGAAAATGAAGGAAACAAAATAAAAGAGGATTTAGAAAGAAGAATTAACAACGTAGAAAATAAAATACTAAAAATTTCTGAATATTCTACTGGACTTGTAGCAAATTATGTAGTAAAATTAGAAGAGAGGATAAAAGAAATACTAAAAACAGACATAATAGATAAAACAAGGTTAGCAACAGAAGTAGTTATATATGCAGATAAATGTTCAGTAGAAGAAGAATTAACCAGACTAAAAAGTCATGTAAACCAATTTAGACAAATGTTAGAAGAAAAAGAAAATATAGGTAAGAAAATGGACTTTTTAATACAAGAAATGAATAGAGAAACAAACACAATAGGGTCAAAATCTAACTTATTAGAAATAACAAACTTAGTAATAGAAATAAAAGTAGAGCTAGAAGATATAAGAGAGCAAGTACAAAATATAGAATAATAGGTAAAAAGAATAGAAATAGAAAATAAAAAGGAGAGTGATAAAAATGATGGTAAAACCAACAAAAGCAGAACTATTAGAAAAAACAGATAGCAAATTTAGACTAGCTATAGCAACAGCAAAAAGAGCAAGACAAATAGCAGAAGGGCATGAAAAATTAGTAGACACTAAAGAAGAATCGCCAGTAACAATAGCAGCAAATGAAATAGCACAAGGTAAAGTTGAAATAGAAGCAGAAGAATAAAATTGAATTTTTTGAAAATAATATTTATAAGGTTGTACTAATTATTAAATTTTTTAAAAGACTGAATGAATAGGGAATAATGAATGATTAATAATTGTCTACTATATAGGGCCTAGTCGGTAGGAAATGACTTAAGAATTTACCGAATTATGCCCTTTAATAATATATAAAGGGGTATTTTATGGAAAAGAAAAAAATTATATCAATAACAGGAGAACTAGCAAGTGGAAAAACTGTAATAGCAAAAATAATAACAGAAAAATTAAATTATGGAATATATAAAAATGGTGAATACTTTAGAAAACTAGCAAAAGAGCATAATATGGATGTAACAAGCTTTAACAAATATGTAGAAAAACATCCAGAAATAGACCAAGCAATAGAAAGAAGCGCAAGCCAATATGCAAAAACACATGAAGAATTTGTAATAGATGCTAGACTTCGGATGGTATGCTGTGCCAGAATCATTTAAAGTATACTTAACAGTAGATATAGATGAGGCAGCCAAAAGAGCATTTGGCGATGAAAAAAGAAAAGCAACAGAAAATTTTGAAACCATAGAAGAACAAAAACAAGATTTAATAACAAGATATAATTTAGAAAACGAAAGATATTTCAAACTATATAATGTAAGAAAACAAGATTTATCAAATTATGACTTAGTAATAGATACTACAGAGGGAGATCCAGAAAAGCAAGCTGAAAAGATAATAGGTGCGTATAAAAAATGGCTAGAAGATTAGAAAAGTATATATAAATTCCTAATTTGTATAGGTAAAAATATAAGATTAAATAAAATAAGTAATATTCGAAAAAATTAAGAAATATTATAACTTTTATTTAAAGAATAGTGAAGAATGAATAAACGGGTAATTACTAAATCTGATTTGTGTAATTAACCATAAATTATTCATTCTTTACTATTCTTTAGAAACTACAGTGTTAGTTAATAAAAATTAGTATCTCCATTTCATACTGATATTATCCTGTGTTTTCGAAATTTTAGGGTCTAAATAAGCAGGTCTATGCTCTCTTTTCCAAATAGGTTCAAGGAAGTATTTACTTGCCTTAGAACGTACATAAGGTGCAAAAGGTATTGTAGTGGTTAAACCAAATGATTTCATATTTGCTAACATTGAAATATATACAAATAAACCTAAACTAATTCCTAAAAATCCAGCCATATATCCAAGTAAAATAAATAAAAATCTAAATAGCCTTAAATGAAAACCAAATGAAAAGTCTGGAATAGCAGATGAGGCAATTGCGGTAATTGCTACTATAATTATAAGAGTAGGGCTAACAATACTAGCACTAACAGCAGCTTCACCTATTACTAATGCACCAACTATACCAATAGTAGAACCAATAGGAGAAGGAACTCTAAGTGATGCTTCACGAATAAGCTCAAAAGCTATTTCCATAGCAAGAATTTCTACAATTACAGGAAAAGGTACATTTTCCCTTGAAGCAAGTATAGAAAAGAGGAGTTCAGTTGGAAAAATTTCCTGATGATAGCTAGTTATTGCAACATATATACCAGGGAGTAATAAGGTTATTGCAGCTGCTAAAAAACGTATACCTTTTAAAAAATTTGCAAATCCTGGTTTTAAATTAACATCTTCAGGTGTAGATAAAAAATCTACTAGAGTAGCAGGAAAAATTAAAGCAAAAGGGGTACCATTAACAATAATAATAACTCTACCTTGAAGTAAATGCCTAGAAGCAGTGTCGGGTCTTTCAGTAGATAAAGCTTTTGGAAGTCCTAAATCGTTACTATCAGAAATTAATTGTTCTAGCTCACCAGCTGAAAGAACGGAATCAACCTTTAAGTTGTTAAGTCTATATTCTACCTCAGCAACTAAGTCAGAATTTGCAATATCTTTCATATAAATAAGAGCACATTTGGTTTTAGTAATATTACCAACTTCTATATTTTCAACAATCAAATTTTCATTATTAACAATTCTTCTAATAAGAGAAGTATTAGTTCTTATATTTTCAACAAAAGCCTCATGAGGACCTTTTATAACTAATTCATTTTGAGGAGAATCCACACTTCTTTGTTTAAAACCTTTTACATCTATATTAAAAGCCACATTTAAAGTATCCACAAATAAAGCACAATTTCCAGAGTTTATACCATTTATAAGCTCTTCAAAAGTTTCATTTTCGGAAACACTATTTTGAGGAAGCAAAGAACTAGAAATGTGTTCAAGTATATTAAACTTTTTTACTTTTCTAACAGTTATATTATTAGTTTTAGCCTCTGAAATAACTCTATCTTCATCACTATCAAAAGTATTAGCAGAGTTTCTAAGCATTAAAGGCTTAAGTACATAATTATTAATTAAATCAGTATCAACCATTCCATCAATAAAAAGTAAAAAAGCTTTATATTGTTTACCACGAGCTAAGAGGTTAAACTCTCTTATAATAATGTCACTATTAATTAAAGCATTATATCTAGTTTTAATATATTCAAGGTTAAGTTCTACACTGGGAAATATATTTTTAGGTGTAATACTAGAATCTTCCTCAGAGGTAGAAACCTTATTTTCACTATAATTTTCAGGTAATTCAAAGTTGTATTCTTCTTGATATTGCCAAGTAAATAAGTCATTAAAAACTTTTTTAAAATCCATATATTTCAATCCTTTTTTATTTTTATTTTTTCCAAAAAAGCAAAAAATATGCATTGTTGACATTTATATAAAATAAGGTATAATAAATTTAAAATTTATAAAAAAGGTATCATTTTTTCAATATAGAAATTGTAGGGGATTATTGAAAAAAACTTTGGAATGAATTTAAAGGTGCCTTTTATTTTAAAAAGTGAAAGGATGGAAATTTGTATATGAAAATAATATATAAAAATATGGAAGTTAATGCAAATAAGAATGATAGTGTGATAGAAGCCTTTAGAGAAAAGGTAGAAGACAATAATGTAATTGCATGTATGATTAATAATGAAGTGAAAAATCTAAACTATAAATTACAAAATAATGACAAAGTAAAATTATTAGATATAACAGATAGAGATGGAGCCAGAATTTATACAAGAGGTCTTTTATTTATAATGTCTATGGCTTTTAAACAGTTATACCCAGAAATACTACTTACAGTAAATTATCAACTAAAAAGTAGTATGATATGTGAACTTAAAAATACCACGCCAACTGAAGAAATGATAGAAAATGTACGTAAGAAAATGCAAGAAATTATAGATGCAAATTTAAAAATAGAAAAAAAGGAATTACCAAGAGAAAAAGCAATAGAGTTTTTAAGAAGAGAAAATACTAGCATAGGAAAAGCACAGTTAGAAGATAAAGAAAAAGATACAATGTCTTTATATTTCTGCAATGGATATTATAACTACTTTTTTGGAGTTATGCCAATTTCAACAGGTTTTATAAAATTATTTGATATTATGAAATATAATAATGGATTTTTGATAAGATATCCAAGTAAAAAAGAGCCAAATAAAATTATGCCATATGAAGAAACAAAAAAATTATTAAGAACTTTAAATGAATATGATGATATATATAAAGCTTTAGGGGTATGTAATTTAGACCAAATAAATAAAAAAATAAGAGAGGGAAAATCAAAAGAACTTATATTAATAGCAGAGGCCCTTCATGAAAAGAAAATTTCACAAATAGCAGATGAAATAGCGAAAAACAAAGAAAAAAGAATAATACTAATAGCAGGGCCATCATCTTCAGGGAAAACTACTTTTGCAAAAAGATTAGGAATACAATTACACCTAAATGGAATAAAACCAAAAACAATTTCAGTAGATAACTACTTTGTAGAAAGGGAAGAAACACCACTAGATGAAGATGGAAAGCCAAATTTTGAAGCATTAGAAGCGGTAGATTTACAATTATTAAATAATGATTTAACTAAATTGCTAAATGGAGAAGAAATACAAATGCCAACCTTTAACTTCAAAACAGGGCACAAAGAATATTTAGGAAACACAATGAAACTAGAAGAAGATGAAGTATTAGTAATGGAAGGAATACACTGCCTAAATGATAACTTAACACCAGCAATACCAACTATGCAAAAATTTAAAATATATATAAGTGCACTAACAGTGCTAAACATAGACTACTACAACAGAATATCCACAACAGACACAAGAATAATAAGAAGGACAGTAAGAGATAACCAATTTAGAGGATATAATGCAAAAAGAACTTTATCAGCATGGAGTTCAATAACAGCAGGTGAAGAAAAAAATATATTCCCATATCAAGAAGAGGCAGATGTAATGTTTAATACTTCACTAATATATGAAATAAATGCTTTAAGAAACTATGCGCTTCCATTATTCGAACAAATAACACCAGAAGATGAAGAATACTCAGAGGCAAAAAGACTATGCAAATTTCTAAAATATTTTGAACCAATAGATATAGAATATATACCCAAAAATTCATTACTACAAGAATTTCTAGGAAACAGTATATTTGAAGAATAGGACTATAAATTAATAAAATACAGAAACAAAAATTATTAAATACAAAACAGTAAAGAAATGTTGTAATAATTTCTTACTTGTAAAATAAAAATATATATGATAAAATTTTTTATATAATAAATAGAACATAAATGAAAGGAAATATGAGAATGAGGGTATACGCATTTGTAGGGCCATCAGGTACAGGTAAAAGTTATAGGGCACAAATGGTAGCAGGAGAAAACAATATATCATATATAATAGATGATGGTCTGCTAGTTAATGAAAATGAGGTAGTTGCAGGAGAATCTGCAAAAAAAGCACCAACAAAAATAGAAACAGTAAAACATGCAATCTTTATAGATGAAAAAGAAAGAAAAGAAATGGTAAAAGCAATAAAAAAATACAAACCAGAATCAATACTAATACTAGGAACATCAGACGGAATGGTAGAAAAAATTGCAAAAAACTTAGAACTTCCAGAAATACAAAAAACAATATATATACAAGAAGTAGCCACAAAAGATGAAATGGAAACGGCAAGAAATATAAGAATAACACAAGGAAAGCATGTAATACCAGTACCAACATTCGAAATAAAAAAAGACTTTTCAGGTTACATACTAGATCCATTACAAATATTCAAATCAAAAGGAAATGGAAATAAACCATATATATCAGAAAAATCAATAATAAGACCAACCTTCAGTTACCTAGGAAACTTCACAATATCAGACACAGTATTCAGGCAAATAGTAGAATACTTAGCAAGAAAAGAAGAAGGAATATCAAAAATAATAAGAACCAGAATAGAAAACATACGGAGAAGGGCCACACATATACATGGAAGTATCAGTCTACTATGGACACAATGTAATAAAAGAGCTAAAAGAATTCAAAGCAAAATGCACAAAAGAAATAGAAAAACTAACAACAATGACCGTACAAAAAATAACCGTAATAGCAAAATCAATAGAGATAAGAAGCTAGCTATTAAGGACTGTCCTTGAATGGGTGCCAAAAAAACAAGATAGGGTAGCATTGGGGACGGTTCGTAATCGGAAACAAGATAGAGAAGCACTTTAAGTAGAGAACAAAAATAATCTGGCTAGATTAGGAACTGTCCCCAATGCGGAAGTCAAGAAAAATAACTTACAAGGGTAGAGAAAGACAAGAAGTAAAAAACAAAAAGCACCCCCCTTGGGTAATCGAAGATGTTCCAAGAGAGACTGTCCCCAATGCAAAAAGAAGTAGAAAATAAAAACACACAAATAAATTCAACGAAGAAAAAACAAACAAAAAAAGGAGAAAAAAACCATGTCATTCATAGTAGCAATAGACGGCCCAGCCGGAACAGGAAAAGGAACAATAACAAACCTAATATCAAAAGAATTAGGCTTAGTAAACATAGACACAGGAGCAACATACAGATGTGTAGCCCTATACGTGATAAGAAACAACATAAAACTAGAAGAAACACAAAAAATAATAAACTCACTAAAAAACATACACATAAGCATAGAAAAACGAAAACGGCGAGCAAAAAGTATTTTTAAATGGCGAAGAAGTAACAAAAGAAATAAGAAGTAAAGAAGTAACAAAAATAGTATCACAAATATCATCAATAAAAGAAGTACGTTACGAAATGGTAAAAGTACAAAGAAAACTAGCAGAAGGAAAAGACGTAATAATAGAAGGAAGAGATATAACAACAGTAGTATTTCCAAATGCAAATGTAAAAATATACATGGATGCAGACGAAAAGATAAGAGCCAAAAGAAGACACAAAGAAATGCAAGAAAAAGGAATAGAAATGACATATGAGGAAGTACTAAAAAATATACAAAAAAGAGACAAAAATGACAAAGAAAAAGAAATAGGAGCCCTAAAAATAGCAGAAGACGCAATATATATAGACACAACAGAGCTTAGCATAGAACAAGTAAAAAATAAAATATTAAAAATAATAAAAGAAACTAGCAATGAGGACTAGCAATGGGGACGGTTCGTAATCAGAAACAAGATAGAGAAGAATTACAAGAGGAAAAACAAAAATAATGTAGCTAGATTAGGAACTGTCCTCAACGCAAAAGCTTGCCAAAACATAAAAATATCTAGATAATAGGAGAAAAGCAATGAAAAAAATATTAAAAGAAATAGCAAGAAAAATAGTAAGAGGAGCAATATACGCATATTGCAAAATAATACATAGAGTAAAAATAGAAGGACAGGAAAACATACCATTAGATGAACCATTAATATACTGTGGAAACCACAGAACATACCTAGACCCACCACTAATAGTAGTAACAGCAAAAAGGCATGTACGATTCATGGCAAAAATAGAATTAAAAAAGAACCCATTTTTTGCATTTCTAGGAGTAGTATTTGATGGAATATATGTAAATAGAGACTCAAAAGATATAACCGCGATAAAAACAGTACTAAAAGCACTAAAAAATGGTGAATGTGTAGCACTATTCCCAGAAGGAACCCGAAATGGAATAGAAAAAGGAGAAAAAGTAAAAGATGGAGCAGCATTTTTCGCAATGCGTTCAGGAGCAAAAGTAATGCCAGTTGGAATATCAGGGGGAACAGGAAAATTTGACAAAGTAACAATTCGTTATGGAAAGCCACTAGACTTTAGCACATATGACAAAAACGATAAAGACGTACTAGATAAAATAACAGAAGAAATAATGGAAAATATAAAAAAACTAGCAAAATAATGGAGGGATAGAAAATGAACTTAGCCAATAAACTAACAATATTTAGAATAATACTAGTACCACTAATGATAATAGTACCATTTTTCGGAATACAAGGAGAAATATTAAAAGTGCCAATAACATGTATAATACTAGACTTAATATTTGCCATCGCATCAATAACAGACAAACTAGATGGATACATAGCACGTTCAAGAAACCAAATAACGACATTCGGAAAATTTTTAGACCCAATAGCAGATAAAGTACTAGTAGTAACAGCAATGATAATACTAGTAGAAATGGGAAAATTGCCAGCATGGATACCATCAATAGTAGTATTCAGAGAATTCATAGTTTCAGGCTATAGGTTAATAGCAGTTGAATCAAACGGAAAGGTAATACCAGCAAACATATGGGGCAAACTAAAAACAGTAACACAAATGGTAGCAATAATACTAGCATTTGTAGATATAAATCAATATGGAGCAATATTTACAACAAAATTAACAGGATTTAATTTTGCTTTAAACTTAATAACTACCATAATAATGACAATATCAGTAATAGCAACAATTTTTTCAGGTTGGGAATATATAAAAAATGGAAAAGAATTATTAAAAGATATGTAAATACCTATAAAATGGAGGAAGAGAGGAAACTAAATAAGCTTTCCTCTCTTGTTTTCCGTTAGAAACTTAGGAAAAATGCATCTCCTTACTAGCCCTGTCCACAATGATTGGACTGTTCCAGCCAGTTACCTGCTGAAGGTATGACTGCCGTAAATTTCCGGTTTCGATAGCCTTCTTCAGGATGTCGTAAGTTGCATCTGTCGGAATAAAGTATAATCCGTAAACTCTCCAAGTTCCTTTTGTTGTTTCGATTTTGTTCATCATAATGCACTACCTCCATAAAATTGAAATGATCTATTATAAATATATATTAACATAAAATTAAAGAAAAGTCAAATTATTTATGAAATTTTATAAATTACTTGAATAAATATAAATACAACTTGACAAATTATGTAAAACAGCATATAATATAACTTGTAACATAATTGAAATAATTTTAGGAGGTATTTAACTATGTTAAAAGTAAACGGTGGGAGATCACAAAAAGATCGGATAACATTTTGTACAAATGAAAGAGCAGCAACTGCAATCCGATGCAAAGATGGAAAAATTGATATTAAGTTTGCTAAACAGGATGTAGACATGATGAAAGCAATAATTGCTATTTTAGCAATCTTTGGAACTCTTTCTTTAATAAAGGCATATATAATAATTCCTTTAATAATAAATGGAATTGCTATTAAAGTTTTATATTTTATACCAACATTTTTATATGTACTCTTTATATTTATATCTGTAATAGCAGTAAGGAAAGAAGGAGGAAAAGAGTTATTAAAGAATCATGGGGCAGAGCATAAGGTGTTTACAGCATACCAAAAGTTAAAAAGAGTTCCAACAATCAAAGAAGCCAAACGGTTTTCAAGAATTAATAAAGCATGTGGAGCTACAATATATTCAGCATTTATAACAGCTCAGATAATTGGTTTTATTATATATGTAAAAACTGGATTTGTAATTTCAGAAATTATATTGTTTATAGTTCCATTACTATTCCAAACTGTATTTCCTTTCAACTTTATAGGAAAGTTAGTACAATTTTTTACAACAAGTAAACCAGAAGACAAAAACATAGAATTAGCAATAGCAGCAATTTCAGCATTAGAAACAAAGCAACAGTTATCTGAAATTGTTAAATAAACCTTTAAAATTTAACCTATTAGCTCCCACTATTGTGGGAGCTATAATAATTATGAAAAGAAATACAAATTTATTTAAAATATTAAGCTTAGCTTGATATTTTTTTATTTTTTGATATACTAACGTATAGAAAAAATATTTTTGAAAGGGGGCATACTTACTTGATAGCAGAGGTTATAATAAATAATAGTGCAAAACAATTAGATAGAACATTTGACTACAATGTACCAAATGAAATGCAAAATGATATAAAAATAGGAAGTAGAGTATTAGTTCCCTTTGGAAACATGAAAAAATTAGAAGAAGGTTTTATTGTAGGTTTTAAAGAAACAACAGAGTATAAAACAAAAGATATTGCAAAAATTGGTAAAGAAAGTACATTAACTGAGAATAAAGTAGAACTTGCAAAATGGATAGCAAAAAGATATTTCTGTAATTTATCTGAAAGTATAAAATTAATGCTACCACCAGGTACAAAAACAAAAAATATAGAAAAGAGAATAAAAGAAAAAACAGGTAATTTTGTAATATTAAAAAAAGATAAAGACGAAATGGAATATGAAATAGAAAATGGAAAAATAAAATCAGAAAAACAAATTAGGCTGTTACAGTTTCTAATTAATAATGATGACATATACATTAAGGACTTAGAAGAATTTACAGAAGTTTCAAAAGCTGTAATAAAAACCCTAGAAAAAAATGGATATATAGAAATATATGAAAAGCAAATAGAAAGAAATCCTTTTATAAATAAAGAAATAAAACCTTCAAGTAAACTAAAGCTTACGGAAGAACAACAAAAGGCTTACGAAAAAATAGAAGAAGCAATAGATGACAAAATGAATTCAGAATTTCTAATATTTGGAGTAACAGGCTCACGGAAAAACAGAAATATATTTGCAACTAATAGAAAAAGTATACAAAGAAGGAAGAAGTAGTATAGTATTAGTACCAGAAATATCATTAACGCCACAAATGGTAAATAGGTTTACAGCAAGGTTTGGAGAAAAACAAATAGCAGTATTACACAGTAAATTATCATTAGGAGAACGTTATGATGAATGGAACAAAATAAATGAAGGCAAAGCCAAAATAATAATAGGAGCACGTTCAGCAATATTTGCACCAATACACGATTTAGGTTTAATAATTATAGATGAAGAACATGACAGTTCATACAAATCAGAAGGTTCACCTAGATATGATGCAAAAGAAGTAGCAAGTTACATAGCAAGGAAAGCTTCAATTCCACTAGTACTAGGAAGTGCAACACCAGATATGAAAAGTTATACTAAAGCATTAAATGAAGAAATAGAACTAATAGAATTAACAAAAAGAGCAAACGAATCAAACCTTCCACAAGTAGAAATAGTAGACTTAAGAGAAGAACTAGCAAATGGAAATAGGTCAATGATAAGTACAAAACTATATGAAGAAATTGAAGAAAACCTAAAAAATAAACATCAAACAATTCTATTTTTAAATAGAAGAGGGTACTCAACATTCATAATGTGTAGAGATTGTGGACATACTATAAAATGTAAAAACTGTAATATAACAATGACATACCACCTAAAAAAAGATAAATTAAAATGTCATTACTGTGGTTATGAAGAAAAAAGAGCAATTATATGCCCAGAATGTAATAGTAAAAACATAAAATATTTTGGAACAGGAACGCAAAAACTAGAACAAGAAATAAACAAAATATTTCCAAATGCCTCAACCATCAGAATGGATATAGACACAGTAACAAAAAAAGATTCACACGAGCAAATATTAAATAAATTCAGAGAAGAAAATATAGACATTCTAATAGGAACACAAATGATAGTAAAAGGCCACCACTTTCCAAATGTAACACTAGTAGGAGTAATGGCAGCAGACAGCTCCCTAAACATAGAAGACTATAGAGCAAACGAAAGAACCTTCCAAATACTAACTCAAGTAGCAGGAAGAGCGGGAAGAGAAAAATTACCAGGAAAAGTAATAGTGCAAACCTACAACCCAGATAGCTTGGCAATAGAACTAGCAAGCAAGCAAGACTACAAAGAATTCTATAATACAGAAATAGGTTTAAGAAAACAGTTGAAATATCCACCATTTTGCGATATAATAGTAATTGGAATAAGCGGGCAAAACGAAAAAAGCGTAACCCAAATAGCAGAAAAACTGCACAGCTATATAAAAACAAAAATAATAAACGAAAAAATAGGTTTGCTACTATACAAACCACTACCAGCCCCAATAGACAAAATAAAAAACAAATATAGGTGGAGAATAATAATAAAATGCATCTACAACGACCCAATAAACAAATTACTGCAAGAAGCACTAAACATTCGGCTACGAACAAACAAAAAACACCGACACAAGAATAATAATAGACCTAAACCCAAATAATATGATGTAGTAGAAAACGAAATTCGGGTCGCCGCCTTCGGCGACCCGAGAAATAGCAGTAAATTAGAAAAGGAGAGAAAGAAAAATGGCAATCAGACAAATAAGAGAAGAAGGAGACGAAATACTAAAAAAGAAATCAAGAGAAGTAGAACAAATAGATGACAGAATAAGGCAGCTACTAGACGACATGGTAGAGACAATGCACAAATACAATGGAGTAGGTTTAGCCGCAGTACAAGTAGGAATACTAAAAAGAGTAATTGTAATAGACCTATACGACGAAAAAGGACCAATAAAACTAATAAATCCAGTAATAATAAAAGAAAAAGGCGAGCAAGAAGTAGAAGAAGGGTGCCTAAGCTTTCCAAACAAATACGCAAAAATGATAAGACCAGCCGAGGTAATAGTAGAAGCGCTAAACGAAAAAGGAGAAAAAATAAAAATAAAAGCAAAAGACCTACTAGCCCAAGCCCTATCACACGAAATAGACCACCTAAACGGAATAACATTTGTAGAAAAAATGATACCAGGAACATTAGAATATGTAGAACCAAAAGAACAATAAAATAACTAAGTGTCTAGAATATATTCTAGACACTTAGTAAAGTAATATTAATTAACATCATTTGTAGAACCAAGTTCAACCATTGAAGCACCACCAGCATATCCACTATGATGAAAAGTATACAAATATTGCTTTCCAGTTTTGTTGTCAGTTATAATAAATGAAGAATCAAAGTGATAATAACCATCACCCGAAACAACTACTTCTTCAGAAGAAAAACGTGAAGGTTCAGAGTTAAAAGAAGTTGGAGCAGGGTCTTTTATTGTTAAACTATTTGATGCGTCCTCAACCCCATTTGATGCGTCTCCACACCCACCTACTAAAACTGTAAGTGACAATAAGAGAGTTGAAATAAACAACCGGATTGATTTTTTATGCATAAGCATGTCCTCCTTATATAAAATAATATGTTGGAATTATTATATAATGCTTTATGTAAAATGTCAACAAGGTATCTAGAATAATTATAAAGACTAGGGGTAATTTCTTCGAAGAACGGACGAGCGATGCTCGCCCCTACAATGATAAATAAGAAATAGAAATGAGGGAAAATATGAGAATTTTATTTATGGGAACACCAGATTTCGCGGGAGAATCTTTAAAATGCTTATATGAAGCAAAATACAATATAATAGGAGTTGTTACAAATCAAGACAAACCAAAAGGTAGAGGAATGAAAATGGTAGCAAGTCCAGTAAAAGAATATGCGCTAGAAAAAAGCTTAAAAATATATCAACCTGAAAAAGTAAGAAAAAATGAAGAATTTATAAAAGAAATAAAAAACTTAAATCCAGACTTAATAATAGTAGTAGCCTATGGAAAAATACTTCCAAAAGAAATATTAGAAATACCTAAATATGGCTGTATAAATGTTCATGCATCATTATTACCTAAATATAGAGGAGCAGCACCAATACAATGGGCAGTAATAAATGGAGAAAAAACAACAGGAGTTACAACCATGTATATGGACATAGGAATGGACACAGGAGATATGATACTAACAAAAGAAACTAAAATAGGTGAAGATGAAACAACAGGCGAACTATGGGATAGACTTTCAAAAATTGGTGGAGAACTTTTAATAGAAACTGTAAAACAAATTGAGCAAGGAACAGCACCACGAAATAAGCAAGGTGATGACTTTTGCCTAGCACCAATGCTAAATAAGGAGATGGCTAAAATTAATTGGGAAGAAAAAACAGCAAGCCAAATTCATAATTTAGTTAGAGGATTAAACCCAATAATGGGAGCATATACGTTTTTTAATGGCAAAAAACTAAAATTTTGGAAAGTAAAAGTAAAAACTGAAAAAGAATTAATAGAGAAATTTCCAGAACTAGAAGAATATTTATTTAAACTAAAAGATGTAATAGAAGGAACAATACTATTTTCAAATGATAAAAAAGGACTATTTATTAAAGCAAAAGAAGGTATAATAGAAGTAGAAGAAATACAAGGCGAAAATGCAAAGAAAATGCCAGTAGGAGACTTTTTAAGAGGAAATGAAATATATGCAGGGGAAGTATTAGAATAAAATGACAAAAACAAGCTTAACAAAAGCTTGTTTTTATCATTAATTATTATAAAAGGTAACGACGTAAGCAATTGATAATATGACCGTCAAACTCAAAGTGCTGAGCAGTAATAACACCACAGTTAAAATCTCCGCCATATCCTAAAAACACTTCAGTAGCAGTAATATCAAGGTTTTTACTATATTCCATAATATATACACTTTCGTCGGCTTCAATATTATATGAATTATTGGTACCATCGACTAAATAATTCCTGCAATAGACATTAAAAACATTAGCATTTCCACCTACATTAATGTCGCCATTAGCAGAATAAATATTTTCGCAGTCTAAATCGCTAAAACTACAAATATTACCATTTTTGATTACAATATCTGCAAAAATAGAAATAGATTTGGCGTAAATACTACCATTTACAATTGTAGCAGCATTTATTGGAGAGGCAATGCTACCATCTTCATTCAATGCTGGAAAAACTTTCAAGTCACCTTCAACAACTAAATTGGCATTAGTCATAATCAGTGTACCACCGGATATAAAAAGGTCTCCCTTCAAATAGTACTCGCCGTTTTCAAGTACTAAGTTTCCTTCATAATAATATTCACCATTTTTCAATATTAAGTTTTCTTTTAAATTCCGTTCCTGCATTTGCAAGCCCTCCTTTATTAAATACAAACTAAAACATAGTTACATAAAATTATTATACAATAAAAAAACAATAATTACAAGGTAATAAATAAAAAAAGTAAAAAAATAACAAATATTACTATCGATACTAGAAATACAACTTATAATTTCCAACCTCCAACTTCCAAAAAATTAATAAATTTTTTTAAAAAACAGTTGTAAAAAAAACAATATATTGGTATACTTATTATAGCTTTAAGATAATAATATAACAAAAGAAGTTTTAAGGGAGGTTTAATTATGGAAGAAGAAAATAAAATAACAAATGAAATCGAGGAAGTAACAATATCAGAAAGCACAGACAATAATGAAATAAAAATAGCAGATGACGTAGTAGCAGTTATTGCAGGTGTTGCAGTATCAGAAGTACCAGGAGTTGCTGAAATGGCAGGAGGTTTTGCAGGAGGAATTACAGAAGTATTAAGTGGAAAGAAAAACCTAGCAAAAGGTATAAAAGTTGAAGTTTTAGAAAAAGAAACAAAAATAGATGTAAACATTATAGTAGAATATGGTGTTAGAATACCAGACGTAGCTTTTGAAATTCAAAATAGAGTAAAAAAAGCAGTAGAAACGATGACAGGTTTAAAAGTTGTAGAAGTAAATGTTCATGTACAAGGCGTAGCAACAACAACAGTAGAAGAAAAAGAAGTATCAGAGCAATAGTAAAAATTAGGGTACGAATATACTTTTCGTACCCTAAATACAAAAATATAGGAAGATATCCTAACTAGTAGGAGGAAACAAATGAAAATTTTAGATAAAATAGGTTTAGTAGTATTTTCAAATTTAATATTAATATTATCAGTATTGATGTGCTTATTAATATTTGGGTGGTTAGATATAGAAAGCATATATTTTTTAGTAAAATTTGCCTTAGCAGATAAAATAATATCAAATATATTATTAGCATTATCAGTAATATTTATAATGCTTGCAATAAAATGTATATTCTTTACATCAGAAGAAAAAAAAATAAATGGAATTAAAGAAGGAATATTACTAAAAAATGATGATGGAGAACTAGTAATATCAAAAACAACTTTGCAAGAATTAGTAAATAGTGTAGTAAGAGGTTTTGACAGTGCAAAAGATATAAACAGTACCATAATAATGGATAATGAAAGAAACTTAAAAGTATATGTAACATTAAGTGTAAAAGAAAACGCAATAATTAAAGAACTATCTACAAATCTACAAACAAAAATAAAAGAAGCAATTAAGAAAACATCAGACTTAGAAGTAAAAGAAGTTAATATAAGCATACGAGAATTACAAACTGAAAATACTCAAAATATAGAATAAATACGAGGTGTAAACATATGGAAAAATTTAAAGAATTTTTAATGAAATATAGAGGTGCTATAATAGGTGGAATAGTAGCGTTTTTAATATTACTTACACACTTTTATGAATTAATAATAGGAATTATATTAATTGCCTTAGGAATATATGTAGGTAACTATATTCAACTTAATAAAGAAGCAGTAAAAGATAAACTAAAAAAATTTATAGATAAAATGTAAAAAGGGGAAAAACATGAATAGATCAGCAATTAGAGAAAACACATTTAAACTAATATATAGTAATGAAATTCAAAAAGAAATAGATGAAGAGCAAATTGAAATATTTATAGAGGCAAATAGTATAGAAGGCGAAGAACAAATAAATTATATAAAAAATAGTTTTTATGGAATACAAAAAAATATAGAAGAAATAAAAGAATTGATAGAAAAGAATTTAAAAGAAAAATGGACAATACAAAGGATTTCAAAAATAGATGTATCAATATTAAAACTTGCTATATATGAAATATTATATTCAGAAGTACCATATAAAGTAGCTATTAATGAAGCAATAGAACTCGCAAAAAAATATGGAGATGATAACTCTAAAAAATTTATAAATGGAATACTTGCAAGCATAGTAAAAGAAAAAGATATTTCATAAAATTAGGAGAAAAACATGGAATACAATGTGGTAACAGTTAGCAAACTAAATACATATATAAAAGAAAAATTTGAAGAAGATGAATTTTTAAACAATATATTGGTAAAAGGAGAAATATCAAACTTCAAGCACCACTATACAGGTCATATGTATTTTACGCTAAAAGACGAAAATTCACTAATAAAATGTGTTATGTTCAAAGGATATACTGATAAATTAAACTTCATTCCAAAAGATGGAATGAAGGTTATAATTTTAGGAACAGTTAGTGTATTCGAAAGAGATGGAGTATACCAAATATATGCAAAAGGTATGAAACAAGAAGGAATAGGTGACTTACATGCGAAATATGAAGAGCTAAAAGCAAAACTAGAAAAAGAAGGTTTATTTAGTGAAGCACATAAAAAGAAAATACCATTTATGCCAAAATGTATAGGAGTACTTACATCAAATACAGGAGCAGTAATAAGAGATATAATAAATGTAGCTACAAGAAGAAACCCAAATGTATATATAAAACTTTTGCCAGTACCAGTTCAAGGAGCAGGAGCTGCAGAAAAAATAGTAAAAGCTATTGAAACTATGAATGAGCAAAAGTTAGCAGATGTAATAATAATAGCAAGAGGAGGAGGTTCACTAGAAGACCTATGGCCATTTAACGAAGAAATTGTAGCAAGAGCAATATATGCATCCAAGCTTCCAATAATATCAGCAGTAGGTCATGAAACAGACTTCACAATATCAGACTTTGTTAGTGACCTAAGAGCACCAACACCTTCAGCAGCTGCAGAACTAGCAGTGCCAAGAATAGAAGAGATAGAACAAAAACTTTTAACATACAAAAACAGATATAAAAATGCACTACTAAAAAAACTAGAACTAATAAACTTAAGATATCAAAAATGTATGGCAAGCAAAGTATTTAAAGACCCTATGCAAAGAATAAATGAGCAATACATGATATTAGATAAATTTGTAAAAAATCTAGAATATAAAATACAAAGCAAACTAAAAGACGAAAGAACAAAAATGATAAAAAAAGTAGCAAAACTAGATGCCTTAAGCCCATTAAAAACACTAACCAGAGGCTACACAGTAACACAGTATAAAGGAAAAGTAATAAATAGCTCAAAAACACTAAAACTAGGAGACGAAATAGAACTAACATTCTCAGACGGAAAAAACAATGCCAAAATAATGTAAAAGAATAAAATACATAGAAAAATAATACATTCAATAACTAATAAAAATATAATATATCAAAATTAGTCAAATTATCCTATAATATTGTAGGGGCGAGCATAGCTCGTCAGTTCTTCGAAGAAATTGCACTAAAAATATTAAATACAACTATAAATGCTAACAAACTAATTTAGAAAGGATATAAAATGAAAAAAGTAACATGGATAATAATAATATTTGCAATAATACTAGCAGGAATAATATGTGCAGTAGTATATGACCAAGCAAAAAAAGCAGTACCAAGTACTAATCTAGACACTAACAATATAAGAAATATGCAAGAAAACGATAACCTAACAAATAAAGTAGATAACAATGAAACACAAAATGAAGTAGTGCAAAATGAAATAATAGAAAACGAAATAACATCAAACACACAAGAAGGAGAAAATAAAGCACCAGAAAATAACTCAAAAACTGAAGAAGAAAAAGCTATACAAATAGTAAAAAGAGACTATAAACAATCAGAAAATGTAGAATTCAGTAGCGAAGGAACAGACTCAGAAGGAAATAGAATAATAGTAGTAAGAGACCCAGAAACAACACAAGCATTAGCATTTTACTATGTAAATATATCAAATAGTACATTTACAAAAAAAGAAATGAATTGAAAATAAATAATACTAATAATAAAATATATATGTAGGGGTCTCCGCTTGTCAAGCGACCCGTGCTTCAAAGAAACTACTAAAATATTAACCTATTAGTAATTTCAGTGAAATATAGTATATGATACTATTTATAAAACAGGAGAAAAGGAAAAGTATGGAAGAAATGAATTTTGAAGAAACAATGGAAAAGCTAGAACAAATAGCAAACACATTAGAAAAAGGAGACTTAAGCTTAGAAGAATCACTTGTAAAATTTGAAGAAGGAATGAAACTATCAAAAAAATGCAATGAAATATTAGAAAATGCAGAGAAAAAAATAACAATTCTACTTTCAAAAGAAGGAGAGCTTAAAGAAGAAGAATTTAAGCCAGAGGAATAAAAGGGAAAAAAGGGGAGAACAATGAACTTTTATGAACAATATAAATATCTAATAATACCATTATTAACATGGTTTTTTATACAATCATTTAAAGTAATATGGGAATTAATCGCAACAAAAAAATTAAACTTTAAAAGAATAATAGGGGCAGGAGGAATGCCAAGTTCACATTCAGCAATAGTAATGGTATTAACAACAATGATAGGAAGAGAGTATGGAATAACCTCACCAATATTTGCAATGTCACTAATATTTTCAGCAGTAGTAATGTATGATGCAGCAGGAGTAAGAAGAGCCGCAGGAAAACAAGCCAAACTATTAAACAAAATAGTATCAACACCAGGTTTAACAAACATACAAATGCAAGAAAAGCTAGTAGAAGTACTAGGTCATACCCCAATACAAGTAATAGTAGGGGCCACAATAGGAATAATAGTAGGGCTAATTGCCTAAAGATATTAAAAATTTATTATTTGCAGTTGCATAAAATAAAAAACTATGTTAATATATATAGTATACAAATAAAAACAAAGAAAAAGAGGAGTAAGTTTAAACTAACTATAAAAGAGAAAAGAAGTGGGTACGCTGAGAGCTTCTTGTAGAAAAGAAAACTGAAGGTAGCTTTGGAGTTGGAATAGAGAAAAATAAAAAAGTAACTATTCTCGCATAAGCATGCGTTAAAAGCTAATTAAGATTGCAAGCATAAAAATGTAAAAAATAAAAAAGAGAAAATGCTTGTAAATTAAGGTGGTACCGTGAGAAAAATATGCTCGCCCTTATTATAGGGGCGAGTTTTTTGAATTCAACCAAAAGGGACGCCCCTTTTTCGAAAAAAATCAACCAATAGGGACGGGGGATTTTCGAAAAAATTTTTAAAAAAAGGACGTCCCTTTTAGTTGAAAAAAGAAAGGATAGATGAATATGTGTAGTAAACATGAATTAGAAGGAAAATACGAACCAAAAAGTTTTGAAGAGGAAATTTATAAAAATTGGGAGGAAAAAGGTTACTTTAAACCATCAGAAGATAAAACAAAAGTACCATATACAATAGTTATTCCACCACCAAACATTACAGGAAAACTTCATATGGGTCATGCTTTAGATGATACAATTCAAGATATATTAATAAGATATAAAAGAATGCAAGGATTTAACACTCTTTGGGTTCCAGGTACTGACCATGCTGCTATAGCAACAGAAGCTAAAATTGTAGCAAAAATGAAAGAAGCAGGTATCACAAAAGAGGATATTGGAAGAGAAGGATTTTTAGAAAGAGCTTGGGATTGGAAGAAAGAATATGGTGGAATTATTATAAATCAAATTAAAAAGTTAGGATGTTCATGTGACTGGTCAAGAGAAAGATTCACAATGGATGAAGGTTTATCAAAAGCAGTTAAATATGTATTTGTTAAATTATATGAGAAAGGCTTAATTTATAAAGGAAAGAAAATGATAAACTGGTGCCCAAACTGTAATACATCTATTTCAGATGCAGAGGTTGAATACGAAGAAGAACCTACACATTTATGGCATATACGTTATAAAGTAAAAGATGAAGATAGGTACATCATAGTAGCAACAACAAGGCCAGAAACAATGCTTGGAGATACAGGTGTTGCCGTTCACCCTTCAGATGAAAGATACAAAGATTTAGTAGGAAAAACTGTTATTCTTCCAATTATGAATAAAGAAATACCAATAATAGCAGACCCATTTGTTGAAAAAGAATTTGGAACAGGAGCTGTAAAACTAACACCAGCACATGACCCTAATGACTATCAAGCAGCTTTAACTCATAACCTAGAAATAATAGAAGTATTTGACGAAAACTTCAAAATGGGAAACTTAGTACCTGAACTAAAAGGTATGGACTTATTAGAGGCAAGAGAACAAATAGTTAAAATGTTAGAAAAAAACGGAGACTTAGTAAAAATAGAAGACTATACACATAATGTAGGAAAATGCTACAGATGCCACAGCACAATAGAGCCACATATTTCAGAGCAATGGTTTGTTAAAATGGAACCTTTAGCAAAGCCAGCAAATGAAGCAATAAGAAGCGGAAAGGTTAAATTTATACCACAAAAATATGAAAAAACATATTTTGCATGGATGGATAATGTAAAAGATTGGTGTATTTCAAGACAACTATGGTGGGGACATAGAATACCAGCATATTATTGTGATGATTGCAAAGAGGTAATGGTAGCTCATGAAAAACCAGAAAAATGTACAAAATGTGGAAGTAGAGCTGTGCACCAAGATGAAGATACACTAGACACATGGTTTAGTTCAGCATTATGGCCATTTTCAACACTAGGTTGGCCAGAGCAAACAGAAGACTTTAAATATTTCTACCCAACATCTACATTAGTTACAGGATATGATATTATATTCTTCTGGGTAGCAAGAATGATATTCTCTGGAATTGAACACACAGGAGTAGAACCATTTAAAGATATTGTAATACATGGAATAGTAAGAGACGCACAAGGAAGAAAAATGTCAAAAAGCTTAGGCAATGGAATTGACCCACTAGAAATAATAGAAAAATATGGAACAGATGCCCTAAGATTTTCACTAATACTAGGAATATCAGCAGGAAACGATATAAGATATATGCCAGAAAAATTAGACCAAGCTTCAAACTTTGCAAATAAAATATGGAATGCTGCTAAGTTTATAACCATGAATAGTGTAAATGATGAAGAAATTATAAAATATCATGAAGAAAACTATATTAAAGAAACAAAAACATGGAAAGAAAATAGCTTAAATATAGAAGATAAATGGATAATAAATAAGCTAAATAAACTAGTAAAAGAAGTTTCAATAAATATAGATAACTATGACTTAGGTGTTGCACTTCAAAAAATATATGACTTTGTATGGAATGAGTTCTGTGATTGGTATATAGAAATGGTAAAAGAAAGACTATATAGTGACAATGATGAAGAAAAAGTAAAAGTTTGCTATGTATTAGATTATGTATTTGGAATCACAATGAAACTATTACATCCATTTATGCCATTTGTAACAACTAAAATTTATAAAAGTTTAGTTAGATACAATGATAAAGATTTAATGGTATCAAGATGGCCAAAATATAAACAAGAATTAAAATTTGAAAAAGAAGAAAATCAAATAGAACAATTAAAAGAAGTAATAGTATCAATAAGAAACTTACGTACAAACATGAATGTTCACCCAAGTAAAAAGTCAAAATTAATATTTGTAACAACAGGATTAAAGGATATGATTAATTCATGTAAAGCGATAATAAAAAAATTAGGATTTGCAAATGAAATAGAAGTAAGAAGTGCAAGAGGTGAAATAGAAGAGAATTCTTCAACTATAATGACCGAAGGAATGGAAGTTATAATACCATTTGGAGATTTAGTAGATAAAGAAGAAGAAACAAAAAGATTGCAAGAAGAAATAAAAAAATTAGAATCAGAAGTTACAAGATGTGAAAAAATGCTTTCAAACCCAGGCTTTACCTCAAAAGCACCAGCACAAAAAATAGAAGAAGAAAAAGCAAAACTTGCCAAATATACAGAAATGTTAAATGCTTCTAGGGAAAGATTAGAAGGAATAAAATAGGTTACTAAGAATAAATTTAAGAATGAATTAAATCCAAAAGTTGGATCAAAAATCTACTAAATGGATTTGATTCTTTTTATAGAATTGTTAACAATTCCTCGTTTATATTCTCCAATTTCCGCATCAGTCAAATATTCTTTTTTATCAATTCTAACATATTGCATTAAACTTATATTCAATAGTTCAGCCATATTTTCTTGAGTATAATTTTTTAACTTTGTTTTCTCTCTAATCATCAAATAATCACCATAAATATTATGACATAAAAACAAAAAAATAAATATTGACATTAAACGTCTGGTTTAATATAATGAATTTGTAAAAAAATAATAAAAAGAAAACTAAGGAGAAAATAAAAAATGAGAAAATTAGTAAAGAAAAGAATAGAAGGTAAAATATATAAAGGTCATATGTATAACAAAGCAATAACATTAATTTCATTAGTCATAACAATAATAATTTTAATTTTATTAGCAGGAATAACAATAAACTTATGCATAGGAGATAATGGAATATTTAAAAGAGCCAAAGAAACTAAAAATGAATATTTAGGAGCAATAGAAGAAGAACAACAAGCTTTAAATCAATTATATATGCAGTTAGGTATAGATGAAACGGAATTGCCAGAAAATACACCAGAAACACAAGCGGGAACTTTAGTAAGGATACCAGATAACTGGTATACACAAACACCAATTAAATATGCAATGCCAGAGCTACAAGAAATACAAAAAACAGTTAAAGTAGCTAAGGTATATGCAGTAAGTGATGGAAAAAATAATATAGTACCAATACCTTATAGCTTTTTCTATGTTGGTGGAAACCTAGATACAGGAGTAGTAATAAGTGATAATGAAAAAGATAAAAATAAATATAAAAATGTAACAGATGGAAAAGTTCCAGCAGGAATAAGAGCACTAGAAATAACATCTGAAGAAGGAAAAACAAAATATAAATTGGAAGATGAATTATTAGGAAATCAATTTGTTTGGGTACCATGTACAAAAGGAGAATACCATAAAACAAGTTGGGGGCAAGGAAATGTTTCTGGTCAAAGCGGTGTAGATGGAATATGCTATGGTTATTGGGATCCAACTACTAATTCAGCTGAAATTACACAAATAGAGAAATATGGTGGGTTTTATGTAGGAAGATATGAAGCGAGCCTTCCAGTAGGAACAGAAGAATATACAGAGGCATTAAAATATGATAATGATAAATATGATTATGATGGAACTGCCGAAGTTAAAGCAGGAAGAATACCATGGAATTTTATAAGTTGGGAGCAATCACAAAAGAATGCAAGAAAAATGTATGAGAAAAATGAAATTGTAGCAAGTGGATTAATAACAGGAACACAGTGGGATGTAGTAATAAAAAAGATGGAAGAAAAAGAAAGCAAAAACTTAACAGACTCTAGAAAATGGGGAAATTATAGAAGTGGAGATGAATTCACATATACTGGAAGAGCAGCAGAATTTCTTCATAGTGATGTAAAACAATATCCATTTGGAGATGTGGTAGTAGATACAACAAAAGAAGATGGAAAATGTTATAAGCTCACAACAGGAGCAAGTGACCATAATAGAGCTTATAATATATATGACATAGCAGGAAATTTATCAGAATGGGTAGAAGAAAGCTGTGTTTCTAATACAATAAGTGAAATACAAACAAATCATTGCATAAGAGGTGGATGTTCAAGTTATACTAATCCTGCGTGTTCACGAGACATTGGAAATTATGGTCCACAAAGTGAACATGGATTTCGTATAGTACTATATATAAAATAAAGTGTAATACGTTAATATTATGGATATAAAAAAACTAATAATTGCCTTGCATAATATTTATTGAAAATTAAAAATAGATAATATAAGAAGAATATTTAGAAAGTATAGCTAAAGAAAAACTAGAAACTATACTAATGGAAGCAACAGTAGAAAATGGAACAAATACTAAAATGGCAAGTAACAGAAAGATAGTAATAAATTTTATATATAATAGTAGAATGAAAGAATAGAGAAAGTTAGAATTATTTTGTTATTTAGTTTTAATATAGAAAAAATCAATTTTAAAATGTAAGGGCACGGGGGACTGTGCCTGTTACTTGCGAAAATGTAGAAATTTGTAGAATCCCCAGTTATATCAAAGAACAGAGTTAGATAAACAAATAAGAAGATTTTTTATTCAAAAATATGTTATTTTCTATAAATTTGAAAAAAATGAAATTGAACTTTTAAGAATATTGCATCAAAAATCAAATTATAATCAAAAGAGAATCTATAAAATAAAATCCCTAAAATAACTTGAATTTAATAATATAAAATGATAATATAAAAGCGTAAAAGAAAGGAATTTACGTTTATTATGCAAGTCACAATAGAAAATTTAGAAAAGGAATTAAAAGAAGGAAAAATAAATAGTATATACTTATTATATGGGGAAGAAACATTCCTTTTAGAGTCATGCCTAAAAAAAATAAAAACTAAATTTGGAGAGCTAATTCCAGGAATAAATTATATAAAAATAGATGTAAACAATATAAATACATTAATATCAGAAATAGAAACACCAGCATTCGGATATGCGAAAAAGTTAATAGTAGCAAGAGAAACACGGAATATTTAAAAAAGATGGAAGAAAAAAAGTGCAGGCAAATTCTGAAATAGTAAATAAAATAAGTACATACATAGAAGAAAATATTGAAACAATAAATGAAACAGTAACAATCATATTTATAGAGCAAGAAGCAGACAAAAATGAATTATATAAAACAATAGAAAAATTAGGAAAAATATGTAACTTTGAAGAATTAAAACCTATGCAAATAGGAAGCAGAATAAAAGCAATATGTAATAGCTATAAAGTAGCTATTGACGATTCTAACATAAAATATTTAATAGAATGTACACGGATGTAACATGCAAGACTTAATAAATGAGATAAGAAAACAAATAGAATATGTAGGAGAAAATGGAAAGATAACAAAAGAGACAATAGATATGCTTTGTATAAAAAAAATAGAAAGTATAATATTTGACCTAACAGATAATTTAGGAAAGAAAAATATAGCAAAAGCATTAGAAGTACTAAACAACTTAATATATAATAAAGAGCCTATACAGAAAATACTAATAACATTATATAATCACTTTAAAAAATTATATATAATAAAATTATGTGAAAAATATAATCAAAATGTAACAGAAAGCTTAAACTTAAAGCCAAATCAAACATTTCTAGTATCAAAATACAAAACACAATCAAGCTACTTTAAAGAACAAGAACTAAGAAGCATAATTGAAGAGTTAATAAATTTAGATAGTAACTATAAAATAGGAAAAATAGATTTAAATATAGGACTAGAATCAATACTATGTAGATATTGCTAATACTAAAATACAAAAATATATTGATCTTAATGAAAATGAATAAAAAATAGATAAAATCCCACAATAATAAAAAAGGAGGGATTTTTTTATGTATAATTTTAGAACAGACTTAGCAGATGAAAGAAGAGACTTGTATAAAAAAGCAAATAGAATAGAAAATGAAGTAGAGGGGATAAAAGCAGAAGAAGAACAAATAACAGATAAAATTAAAGTAACAAGAGTAAAAATAACAAATGAGCAAGGAGAACAAGCAATAGGTAAAACTAAAGGAAATTATATAACAATAGATATTCAAAAAATGAACATTATAACAGAAGAAGAAGCTTTAAAAGCATCAGAAACTCTTGCAAATGAGCTTAAGAAACTAGTAGAAAATAAAATACAAAGTAAAGAAGATGTATTAATAGTAGGACTTGGAAATGAAGAAGTAACACCAGATGCATTAGGTCCAAATGTAGTAAAAGACATAGAAGTAACAAGACATATAATAAACTACCTACCACAATATATAGATGAAAACGCAAGACCAGTAAGTGCCATAGCACCAGGAGTATTAGGAACAACAGGAATAGAAACATTAGAAGTAATAAAAGGAGTAGTAGACAATATAAAACCAAAATTACTAATAGTAATAGATGCACTAGCCTCAAGAAGTATGGAAAGAATAAGTAGTACAATACAAATATCAGACACAGGAATAGTACCAGGAGCAGGAGTAGGAAACACAAGAAAAGAGTTAACTGAAAGTACACTCGGTATACCAGTAATAGCAATAGGAATACCAACAGTAGTGGAAACAGCAGTAGTAGTAAACGATGCACTAGACTTATTCATAGAAAAATTGCAACAAGAAGCAAAGTCAAATGACTACTTAAATAGGTTAAAAGAAGAAGACAACTACGAACAAATAAAAGAGGCATTATTACCAAAAGATTTTAATTTTATAGTAACGCCAAAAGAGATAGATGAGTTAATATTGAATATGTCAGAAGTAGTGGCTAGAGGAATAAATATGAGTATGTAAAAAATATATATTAGCGAAATTAAAAAATCCGTAGGGGCTTAATCGGTTAGGAATACCTAAAAGAATTTACCGAATTACGCCCTGTTTTTTTAAAATTTATATTTTAAATTAGATTATGAAATGGGCGTAATTCGGTATTCCTTATATGCATGCCTAACTGATTAAGCCCCTACGGATATATTAAATTATTACAATGTTAAAAAATGTACTATAAAATAAAGCACTAATAAATGTACAGGGTAAAACGCATAAAATAAATATTTTACTTTAAGGCCTTGCTTTCCATTGTATATGCAAATTGGTATTAATGCTATACATGTAAAGATAATACAAGAGACATATACATATGCTACACTAGGATATGAAATTATATCTGGCAAATATTTTATAGTAGTTACTAATGCAAAGTTAAAGCACATAAGAATTTTTTGATTAGGAAATATTTTACTAAAAACGTAAAATAAAAATATAACAGCTATACCATAAGCACCATAATCTACTTGTATAAAATGCCCAATAGCGCAAATTAATATAGCAAATAAAACACCTAAATATCTATTCTTAATTTTATCAAAACCATATAAAACAATAACACCTAAAAATAGTGTAAAAAATATATTTAAATAATAACTATCGTAAAAAGTTGATAAAAATAGCATAAATGGAATTTGCGAAATACATGCAAAAGCAAATAATCGTAAAGCATAATTCTTCACATTATGAGTATGAATATACCCTTGTACAATTTGAAATGCAAATATAGGAAATGCTATTCTTCCAATAAGGTTCAAAAAAGAAAAATGCCCTATAAAAGCGTCGCAACTGTGGTCGCAAAGCATAGTAAATATTCCTATAATTTTTAATAAAAAACTCGTCATATTATCACCATAAATATTATCCTACAAAAGAAATAAAAAAGCAATAAAATAGTTGCATAAAATATTTTAATGATATAAAATATAATTTATAAAATGATAGGTAAAGTTTGGGACGTGTCCAAAACTTTACAAATCGTTTAACTAAGGAGGAAAAACATGCCAAATATTAAGTTGAATATAGAAAATTCAGGTATAAATTTAAAGGAAATTATGGAATATTCTAAAAAGGTAGAAGAGATATATGAAGAATTACATAGTAAAAAAGATAATGAAAATGAATTTTTAGGGTGGCTTAATTTGCCTTCAAATTATGATAAAGAAGAATTTGCAAGAATACAAAAATGTGCAAAAAAAATAAAAGAAGATTCTGAAATTTTATTAGTTATAGGAATAGGTGGTTCATACTTAGGTGCAAGAGCAGTAATTGAAAGTTTAACACATACCTTTCAAAATTATTTAGGAAAAGAGAAAAGAAAAGTGCCACAAGTATTATATGTAGGTAACAATATTAGTGGAACATATTTAGAAGATATTATTGATTTAATAGGGGATAGAGATATTTCAATAAATGTAATTTCAAAATCAGGAACAACAACAGAACCAGCAATAGCATTTAGAGTATTTAGAGAATTTCTAGAAAATAAATATGGAGTAGAAGAGGCAAGAAAAAGAATATATGTAACAACAGATAGTAAAAAAGGAGCATTAAAGAAATTATCAGAAGAAGAAGGATATGAAACTTTTGTTATACCAAATAGTGTAGGAGGGAGATACTCAGTATTAACACCAGTTGGTTTACTGCCAATAGCAGTAGCAGGAATAGACATAGATAAATTAATGCAAGGAGCAAAATTTGCAGAAGAAAAATACTCTGATAAAAACTTAAAATATAATGATTGTTATAAATATGCAGTTTTAAGAAATATTCTATATCAAAAAGAAAAAAATATAGAAATATTAGTAACATATGAACCAAAAATGCACTTCTTTATAGAATGGTGGAAACAACTATATGGAGAAAGTGAAGGAAAAGAGAAGAAAGGAATATATCCATCAGGAGCAGAATTTACAACTGACTTACACTCTATGGGGCAATATATACAAGAAGGAAGAAGAAATTTATTTGAAACAGTACTAAATGTAGAAAAAACAAAATCAGAAATAACTATAAATTTAGATGAAGACAATTTAGATGGTTTAAACTATATTACAGGAAAAACACTAGACTACGTAAATAGAAAAGCAATGGAAGGAACAATAAAAGCACATGTAGAAGGTGGAGTACCAAATATAGTAATAAACATAGAAAAATTAAATGAAGAAGCAATAGGTCATTTAATATATTTCTTTGAACTAGCATGCGCAGTGTCAGGAAAGTTATTAGGAATAAATCCATTTGACCAACCGGGGGTTGAAAAGTATAAGACAAATATGTTTAAACTACTAGGGAAACCAGGTTATGAAGGATAATAAAAAAGTTTCAAAAAATGAATGAATTTTCATTTTTTGAAACTTTTTTATATTTACATTTGTCCATCGATATGCTATAATATTATGTAGATTAATAATAGGAGGTAAAATATATGCTGACAAAATCAAGAGCAATTGACAGATTTTTAAGAGACAACCCAGATTTAAGAAACCGGAGGTTTGGCTTGCCGGATATTGGTGTTAGGCATGACGGAAAACGGTTTAACCCAACTGTGCAAGAAATTGCAGATGCAATACAGTTTTATGGCTATGGAGTAAGAGATGAAAACATTGCTACATTGCCAGACTTAGACCTAGGCGGAGGAAACCCTATATGTTTTAAACCATTTCCACCAGCGGCAAAAGCTATGGAAAAATATGCAAGAGAAGCTTTGATGTATAGATATCCATATACTGAAGGGGCTGATAGCATAAGACAGCAATTATTAGATTATGTGGAAAAAGAAGGATTTATAAATACAGAGCCATATAATCGTGATAACATTGATGAAAAAGGACTTTCTGTACACAATATAACTTTCTCTGCGTCTACTTCAATACTTTACAATCAAATTATAAGCTTAATTTCTAAGCCTTATGATGTAGTATTGGTAACTGGACCAAGTTATGGTCTTTTCACTATTAGAACAGAAAGGTCAGGGGCAGATGTAGAAGTAGTAAACCTTGAAAGGGAAGATGACTTCTTAATAAATCCTATCAAGCTGGCTAATAGAATTGACCAAATCAATGAAAGCCTGCAGCAAGCCCATCATAGAAGATTAGGGTATGTCCCAAGAGTAGTAGCATTTTTAAACGCTAACCCCAATAATCCAACAGGAAAGGTAATGGGAAAGAAACAAGAAGAATTATTGTGGCAAATTTCAGAAGTGTGCCAAAAGCGAGGGGTTTTTGTAATTGATGATTTGGTATATAGGGATATTACCTATGATAAGGATAATATAGCTATGCCAATTGCAACAATTAACAAAAAGGGAGTATTTAAAAATACAATTTCGTTATTTGGCTTATCAAAAAGTTATGAAATGGCAGATGCAAGAGCTGGCTTTGTAGTTGCAGATGAAGCTATAATTTATGGAATAGTAAATAAAACTTTCCAGGCCTTTGATTCAGTTCCCAGCATAACAGGGGAAGCACTTGCAGGAGCATATAATGCAACAGAGGAAAGGTACAAAGCTTATGATGCTTATTTTGATGAGCTAAGAGAATTGTATGTTTACAGGTATAACCTTTTAAAAGCGCTTGTTAATGGCATTGAGGCAGCAGAACCTAAATATAGGGAAAGAATAATAAATTCTGTAATGCAAAATTTAAGTTCTAAAGAAGAGAACAAAAAGGTAGTTTATAAGGAAATATCTAAACTTTTAGCTGGAATTCCTATGGTAGATTTTCCACAAAACTTGGAACCAGAAGCAGGTTTTTTTGCAATTTTGGATTTTACCAAAATTAAGGGAATGAAGTATAAAAAACATACAATAAGAACTGAAAAAGACTTACTCATATTTTTCTATGGAACTTCTAGAACAAGGTTCTTGGTAGGGCAGTCTATATCATGGCCATATAAAGATGAACTTGTAGGAAGAGTGAGTTATGCAATTGATGAAGATAAACTCATTCAAGGCATTTCAAATATCCATAATGCAATTTTACTTCTTGAGCCCAAAGACGACTACATTATTCGGAAGAATGAGTTTAAAGACCAAAAACAGATGGCAAGAATTAAAGTAGATGGCTGGAAAAATGCATATGACTTAATCATTTCATCAGACTATCTTAACTCTTTAAGCTACGATGAGCAAGCAGAACGCTACGAAGCTAGCTTTGAAGAGTACAAAGACTTAGTACTTGTGGCAGTAAGAGGAGAAGAAGTATTAGGATATGCTTGCTACAATACAACACCAAATGAAGATGAATTCCAATCAGAGTTAGTTAGCCTTTACATTAAACCAGCTGAAATAGGTAGAGGGATTGGAACAGCTTTATTTACAGAAACATGCAAAGAATTAAGCAATCTTGATAAAAACAATATGATTGTATGGTGTCTTAGTGATAACGAAAATGCAATTAATTTTTACAAAAAACTTGGAGGAAAAATAGTAAAAGAAAAACAAGTAAAAATAGGAGATAGAACTTATAAAGAATATGGTTTCTATTTTCAACTGAAGTAATAATTTTACCAACAAAAGCAGCAAAATGGCTGCTTTTGTTTTGTTGAATAATGAAAACTCCACGTATAACACGGGGTTTTCATTATCCCAAAAAATGTTCCTATAGGACGCTAAATCCCATAAAAACATCCATACTGGTGCCGATGGTGGGACTCGAACCCACATGGTTTCCCGCACGATTTTGAGTCGTGTGCGTCTGCCAGTTCCGCCACATCGGCATATATTTTTAATACTTTTATATAATAACAGAAAATAATAAATTGTGCAAGGAAAAATAAGAAAAAAAGAAAAAAAGAGCTGTAAAAAAATGAAGCATAAAAATTTAATAGCTGTAGATAACTTTCAAACTAACAAATATAATTAAAATGTTATAAAAAAGTTATCTATATCTATTAATTTTTATGCTTCTCTTTTTTTATATTCTTAGAAAAGTCATCCACGATAGTTAAGTTAGCTGTTCGAACATTATTAGTGAGTTACAGATAACTTATGCGTAGTAAAACGAAGAAGGTGAGTTTCAGTAGAAGATGGTTATGGAAGAATAAAATTTTCTTAGCGAAGAATGAGCTTAGAAAATTTTATTCTTATTTTTTATAGCCTATTTTTTAAAAATACACTTCTACATTTTCTAAAGTAATAACTGGAACCTTTTGAATATTATGATTTTTGGCATACATTAATATGTAAAAACCATCCAATAAAAAGTTATTTTTGTCTATAATTAGAGGTTCCTGAAATTGGCCGTATTTTTTGTAATATTCTTGAATGTTCCTATATTTGTTGTAGACACAATCTTTAGATAATAAAGAATTAGTATTAATAAGAAGTACTTCTTTTTCTTCTAACCATTTTTTGGGTAACACAAAATTACCACTTTTACGAATAACTTCGGAATTTGCTTGTAAATCATTCAAATATCTCTTTCGAGCTTTTGTAGATAAAGAAAGAAAAACTTTGAACTGATTTTGAGTCATATTAGACTTTCTAGTATTGCACACCATGCAAGAAGGTACTAAATTATCGGTAATAGTAGGTCCTCCTAAATATTGAGGAAATAAATGATCTAATGTGGCTTTACCATTAGATATTTCGCATCCACAATAAAAACATTTATGTTTCCCTTTTATTTTATAAGTAAGAGAATACATTGATTTCCGGAGAGAATATGGAAATCTAATTTTCAAAGTTCCATATTCAATTTTCATATGTTCATTTATAATTGTAATACCAGTAGGGTTATGTTTTGGTAACTCAATAATCATTGCATATACCTCCTTAAAGTATTTGTACATTATGTATATTATACAAAATTAATTTAATATAGTCAAACATTAATAATGAAAAAGCAAAAAAATAATGACTTTAAATTATTTTTTTGTTATAATACAAGAAAAAGTAAAAGAGGAAGTATTAATAATATGACTAATAAAGAGATAAGAAGAAAAATAGAAGAAATGGCAGATGAAAAATATAAGGAATTTCATACAGGATTATGCCCTAATAGTAATGAAATTATAGGAGTTAGAGTACCAGTTTTAAGGAACTTTGCGAAAGAAATTGCAAAAAATGAAAATGTAGAGGAATATTTAGAAAATGCTTTAGATAATTCATATGAAGAAATATTACTACAAGGAATGGTACTAGGCTTATGGAAAACAGATATACAAAACTTTTGCAAATATTTAGAAAAATTTATTCCAAAAATAAATAGCTGGGCAGTATGTGATGTATCAGTAGCAGGATTTAAAATTACAAAGAAAAATATGGAATATATGTGGAACTTTATACAAAAATATTTAAAATCAGAAAAAGAATTTGAATTACGCTTTGGAATAGTAATGATGCTAGATTTTTATATAACAGAACAATATATAGATAAAGTGCTAGAAATACTAAATAACGTAAAACATGAAGGTTACTATGTAAAAATGGCAGTAGCATGGACAATTCAAGTAGCATTTGTAAAATTCCCTAAAAAGACAATGGAATTACTTAAAAACAATAAAATAGACGATTGGACATACAATAAAGCTCTGCAAAAGATTATTGAATCATATAGAGTAGATGAAGAAACTAAGAAAATAATAAGAAACATGAAAAGAAAATAACATAAAACAATTGATAAAATTATGTAAAGATGATATATTGTATGCGAAACTGTAAATATGTAAGAAAAGTAACTCTAACAAAATAATTATTTTAGGAGGAAAATAACATGGAAAAATTAAACATTTCGAAAAAATTTAGCTTTAGTGTACGGGTTTCAGAAGATATTAGAAAGTACGTACATGGTAACACGTTAGAAGAACTTGTTGATGCAGTAGTAGAGTTAGGCGACGAAAAGTTTGTAAGAAAGTTTGTACAAGAATTTCCACAGCTTTCAAGGCAGCAACTTAATAAATTAGAGCAGGTTGTTATTGCTTCAAATAATATTGATGAAATTTATAAATATATAACCAATGCTAAAGAAGTAATCAATATAGAAAAGCTTGAAGATGCAGTAATTGCAAGTACAGATAAACAAGCAATATTAGACTTTTATAAACTTGTAAAAGGCTCAAATTATGAAAAGATAAAGAAAGCACTTATAAATAGTGAAGATAATGCTTATGTTGTGTATGAATTTTTTATACTGAGTAAAGAAAAGGGACATATTATGCAAGAAGATGAAATAAAAGAAATAGATGACATCATAATTGCTTCAAACAATGATAGAATTTGTTTGTCATGGGCACAAACTAATACTAAAGGAATAAACATTTCAAAACTCGAAGATATAGTTATAAATGGCAATTATATATATGATATACATGCTTTTGCATCAAGTGTAAATGGTGCTAATATCGAAAAACTTGAAGATGCTTTTATAAAATGTGTAAATAGTGATAATGTTTATCAGGTAGAAAAATTTGCAAAAACTGTAAAAGGAGCGAATATTGCAAAATTAGAAGATATATTAATAAAATATGGAGACGCATATGATATATATTATTTTGCAAAGCATATAGAAGGAGCAAATTTATATAAGCTTAGAAAGGCGTTAAAGGCAACAAAAAATAAAACATATCTGAATAGTTGGATAGATACTTTTGGAACAAAAGGAATTTTTAAAGATAAATAAAAACAAAAATGGTTTGACTATACCAAGTTGTTAAACATTGTAAATCTTAAAATATATTATAAATAAAGGAAAATTGTTTTTTTATTCCATAAAAAATGTAAAGTAAAAATAGTGCAGTTTTAATAAAATTGCACTATTTTTACTTTTTCTCTTGTTAAAAATAAATAAACTGTATATAATAATAAAAGAAAAATGTCAAAAAAGGTGAAAAAATGTATTATCCATATAATTTAACAATAGTTAAACCAAAAATAAATAAATGGAAAATATTTATAGTAGTATTAATAGCACTTGTTATAATACTATTATCTATTTATGGTGGAATAAAATACGCAAAATATATGAAAGATAAAAAGCTAGAGCAAGAACTACAAAAAGAACAAGAAATAATAGAAGAACAAAAAAGATTAGAGCAAGAAAAAGAAGCAAAAAGATTGAAAAATGCTAACACTTTAACAGAAGAACAAATGACAGCTATAGAAAATATATACTCGTCAGAAGAAAAAAGAGTATTCTTAACATTTGATGATGGACCAACAGCATCTGTTACACCATTTATATTAGATTTATTAAAACAAGAAAATATAAAAGCGACATTTTTTGTTTTAGGAAATAGAGCAAAATCAAATCCAGACTTAATAAAAAGGGAATTTGAAGAAGGGCATTACATAGCAAATCATGGGTATACTCATAAATATAGTAGCATATACACAAATAGCCAAACAGTATTAGATGAATATAATTACACGGAAAGTTGTATACAAGAAGCTTTAGCAAACCCAGATTATCACTCAAGAGTATTTAGGTTCCCAGGAGGAAGTGTTCGGAGGTTATTACAAAAATATAAAAAGAGAAGCAAAAGTGTATTTAAGGCAAAATGGAATAGTTTCACTAGACTGGAATTCGTTATCTAAAGATGCAGAAGGAGCACATACAAAAGAAATGCTACTTCAAAGTGTAATAGATACAGTAGGAAACAAGCAAAGTGTGGTAATTTTAATGCATGATGCAGCAGATAAAATTTTGACGTATGAAACACTTCCAAGCGTAATACAATATTTAAGAGATAATGGATATAGCTTTAAAACTATATATGATATATTATAAAATAGCCACGATTGAAAAGTAATTGGAATATTTAGCATCATTGAATTTTAATTTGATCAATGTATAATTAATTAAAAATTCATTTACTTAGCTAAATATACAATTATTTTTCAATTAGATTTGTGTATTGAAAGGTGTAATATTAAACATGGAATATGATGTAATTATAATAGGAAGCGGACCTGCTGGGATATCTGCAAGTTTATATACAGCAAGGTCAAACTTAAAAACATTAATAATTTCAAAAGGAATAGGAATACTACAAAAAGTAACTAAAATAGACAACTATTATGGGTTAGAAACTACGTTAACAGGAGAAGAATTACAAGAAATAGGAATAAACCAAGCAAAGAAATTAGGTGTAGAATTTGAAGAAGATGAAGTACTAAAAATAGATTATGAAAATAGCTTTATTGTAGAAACAATAAATAGTAAATACAAAGCAAAAGCAGTAATAATAGCAACAGGAACATCAAGAAAAACACCTAAAATAAATGGAATAAAGGAATATGAAGGAAAAGGAGTAAGCTATTGTGCCACATGTGATGCATTTTTCTTTAGAGGCAAAGATGTAGCAGTATTAGGAGCAAAAGAATATGCACTACATGAAGCAGAAGAATTAAAAAGAGTAGCAAACTCTGTAACAATACTTACAAACGGAGAAGAAGTAGTACAAAATAGAAGTAACGAATTTTGTGTAGAAGAAAAGAGAATAAAAGAACTTCGAGGAGGTGAGAGTATAGAAGAGATACATTTTGAAGATAATACTATAAAGAAAATAGATGGAGTATTTGTAGCAATAGGAACAGCAAGTAGTAGTGACTTGGCAAGAAAAATAGGTGCAAGAATAGATGAAAAAGGAAATATACTAGTAAATGAAAATATGAGCACAAATGTACCAAACTTATATGCTTGTGGTGATTGTACAGGTGGAATTTTGCAAATAGCGAAGGCTGTGTATGAAGGAATGGTTGCAGGAATGAGTGTAATTAAGAGTGTGAAAAAATGAATTTAGCTATTAAAATCATATAATGAATAATGAAGAATTAATAATGAATAATAAAGAAAGTAGATTGTCGTTTTTGAAAAGGGGTAATTGGTAGTAACACATATAGAGTTTTACCAAATTCAACTTAAATATAAAAATATATAAATATGGAGGTAAAAAATATGAAAATTACAAGTGAGAATTTTGAAAAAGAGGTATTAAATTCAGAGGTACCAGTACTAGTAGACTTTTTTGCAACATGGTGTGGTCCATGTAAAATGATGAGTCCAGTAGTAGAAGAGCTTGCAAAAGAAATGGAAGGAAAAGCAAAAGTATATAAAGTAAATACAGATGAAGAGCAAAATTTAGCAATAAAATATGGAATAATGAGTATACCAACTTTTATAGTATTTAAAAATGGAGAACCAGTAGGCAAAGCTATTGGAATGAGAGATAAAGAAGAATTAATTAATTTATTAAATAAATAAAAAGTATCTAAAAATTATGAAGTTTTGAGAAATATCTTAAAATGCATAATTAGAAATATTATGTGTATTAACCGTAGTAGTTACTATCTTTGGTAACTTCTATGGTGCAATTTTTATTATTATCAATAAACAGTAACCATTTTTCGAAACTTTTTTAAATTTTTCTTTTATTAGTATTGACATATAAGATAAAAATGTGCTAATATAGATATTGTTGATAAGCTAATCACTTAATCACACTTGCGGATGTGGCGAAACTGGCAGACGCGCTAGACTTAGGATCTAGTCCGAAAGGGTGGGGGTTCAAGTCCTCTCATCCGCACCAAGACGAGTTTTTGTCGAACTCTCTATAATGCTTGATATAACTTGATTTCAAGATTATAAGAATTTGACAACACAAAAACTTTAAACCGTTTCAAAAATGAAACGGTCTTTTTTTGACCAAAAGTCTTGAAAGAAGGAGGTTTTTGTGGTATTATGTTACATATAATTAAACAAGAAATCAATATGAGTAAAGAATTACTCTCTAAAATCGAATGGGCGTGCCGTTTAAAATTTAAAGGAAAGGAACAGCCACAAATAATAAATGGTTGTCTAAGAATTATTGAGCATACCAATTTAGCGTATGTAGAGCCCCATAGAGTAATTATTAAAGATAGCTTGTACCTATTCTTTAATGAACACGATTATTTCTATGTAAATGATTTAAGTACAAAATATCCGTTATCCAAATTACAAGAACATATCAGCGGAAATACATAACATAGAACGGCAAAGCATTTTAGAGTTTTTAAAAAATTATACTATATTGGTTTATTTGTGTTATTAAAAGGAATTTAAAGAGATAGTAATAATAAATATAAAAACTCTAAAAGTGCTAATAGCTAAAACTATGCTATGTGGCACTTTTTTGTTGCCTTTCTATTCATACTAACACTGTAACAGGCAAAGCCTTAACAGTCTTAGCAATTTGGAAGGAGGATATGTAAAAATGAATGAAGAAAGGAAAGTAGTAGGAATTTATATTCGTGTTAGTACAGAAGATCAAGTTAGAGAAGGATTTAGTTTAGGAGAACAAGAGGAAAAGCTAAAACAACTTTGTAAATATAAAGATTATAAAATCTATAAAATTTACAAAGACGCAGGAATTAGTGCAAAAAATATGTCTGGAAGACCAGCTTTTCAGCAAATGCTAGAAGATATGAGGGCAGGAAAAATTAATTATATTGTAGCTTATAAACTAGATAGAGTTACAAGGTCTGTAAGAGATTTAGAAGTTCTAATTTCAGAGTTAGAAGAACATTATTGTTATTTGGTATGCGATAGAGATGATGTAAATACATCTTCAGCTAATGGTAGATTCTTTGTAAGAATGTTGACAGTTTTATCACAGCTAGAAATTGAAATAGTATCAGAAAGAACAAAATTTGGATTAACAGGTGCAATAAAGTCAGGTCATATTCCACGGAACTTGCCCACTAGGTTACAAAAGGGATACAACAAAGAAAATGGTAATAGATGAAACTACAAAAGATGTTGTTATTAGAATATTTAATCTGTATTTACAAGGTAAAAGTTATCAAACAATAGCAAATATTCTAAACGAAGAAAAGGTTTTAGAGCCTAAAAAATGGGATGATTCTACCATAGAAAAAATACTCAATAACAAAATCTATGTGGGAGATTATGAAAGATTTAAAAGAGTAGCAAAAGAACAAGGAAGAGAGCCAGTAATATATCCTAATGTTGTCGAGCCAATAATTACTAGAGCAATGTTTAAAGATGTACAAATACAAAAAGAGAAAAATCAGAGAGCATATTGAAGAGATAGAATATATATTTTTATGCAAAAAATGAAATGTCCTAAATGTGGCAAAATAATGGGAAGTAAAGGAACGGGTGGTAAAAAGAAAAAAATATATGTATTATCATTGTTCAGACTGTAAAATGTATCTTCGTGAAGATTTAATAGAGGGACAAGTTATGCCAATGATAATGGACTTAATAGAATATGATATGACAGTCAAAAAATACTTCTATCCTGTTTTTGCAGATAAAAAAGAAAAAAATACAGATAAACTTGATAAAGAAATAAACACATTAAGAAATCAAAAAAGCAGAATAAAGGAAGCCTATTTAAAAGAAATTGTTGATGTAGAAGAATTTTCAAAAGAATATAAAGCAATTGACGAAAAGTTAGAATTATTAGAACAAAAACGAATTGAAACAATAGACCTAAATAAACAGAGTTTTAGCCCACAGCAATTAATGGCAGATAGAGAGGTAGAAAAAGAAAAACTAATCCGTTCTAATAAATTTTACGATATGCTAATGGCAGAATGGAAAAATAAAGATAAAGAAGAAAAACAAGAATTTATTTCAAAGTTTTTAGAAAGTATTACAGTTGAAAAAGATAGTAAAGGTAATTACAAATTAGTAAATTTAAAGTTAAGAAAAACATTTAATAACCAGATATACAAGTTAATGCAAAATGGAATGTTTGATATGACTATTGCAGATGAAAAAGATAAAGAAGTTAGAACAACAGTTATGATGGACAAGCAAGAATTACAAGAGTATATTAAACGATTAAATGACTATTACGAAGTATCTTATTATGAAGTAGCAAGATTAGACGAACAAAAGAAAGGCTATCAGAAAAAATATCTTACAATAGATGAAACAAATGATAATGGAGAAAAACTTTTTAAATTAGTGGAATTGGTAACAGATGATAAAAAATATCCACAGAAAAAAGTAAATAGAATTGTTGGAGCAATTAGAGTAAAAGAACGAGAAAAAGTTAGTTAAAAAATTTTATAAATGGAGGAATTGAAAATGGAAAATAAATATGGAATTGAATATACAAAAGTTGGAGATTATTATCTTCCAAATTTAGTTTTAGAAAAAGAAAAAAATATATTAAACAAATATGGAAGAATGAGATTAAAATTTTTAAAAGAAAATAAGAAAGCTGAATATACAATAATGTTTGTGAATGGAACTTTGAATAAACATTTAAAAGAGATTCAAGAAACAGCAAAAAAGAGAATTGACATTATAATTAAACAACTAAAACAAGAAAATAATTTAATAGAAGAAATGAAAAATACAGACCAACTTTATTGGATTAGTATGATGAACAATTTTAAAAGCACAGCAGAAGAAATTATATTAAATGAACTAATATATGTATAAGAAAAAGCAAGTAGGAGTGCAAAAGCTAATGTATTGCCAAATTTAATATCTATAAGTGTAGGCGAGCATAGGTTTTGCATTGCCACAAAACCGACAGCTTACGCTGAGAGGGGAAAATCATCCCCTATAACCCCTACCTTATGAAATAGAAAAACAAAAAAATGGACACACAAATTTAACAAGAAATTAAAAACTTTTTTAGAAAGTTTTTATAAAAAATGGAGCGAAAATTTATCAAAAAGGAAGTGAAAAATTGTGAGAAATAGAACAATAGGAATTAATGTTAGAGTGAGTGAAAATGAGAAGAAAAAGCTACAAAGAAATGCTAAAAGAGTAACTTAAATTTGTCATCTTATTTAAGAAAAGCAGGATTACAAAAAGAAATTTACTCAATACCAGATGAAGAACTTCACAAAATTTATACAGGAATTGTTGAACTAAAAAATGAATTTTCATATATGAGTGATGAAGAAATAAGAGAGAAAATAACAAAAATGCAAAGTGATTTTTTAGATATTTATAACTACAAAAAAGATGGTGATGTGGGTGGCAACAACGAAAATATGGGCAATTAAAGATAGTATATCTCGAGTAATAAGCTATACAAAAAATCCAGAAAAAACAACATTTTCAGATTTAAAACAAGTATTAAAATATGCAGAAAATGATGAGAAAACTATTGATAAAAACGAAAAGGCTATGTATGTAACAGAAGTAAATTGTAAAGCAAAATTTACAATTAAGGCTAAATAAAAATATTAATATAATATTGTCTAAATTAATATATATTGATATAATTAAGAAAAAAAACGGAGGTCCTTATGGAAATAAAAAAGAATGAAGAGTATATAGTAGATATTATAGATAATGGAATGGAAGGAGAAGGAATAGCAAAAATAGATGATTTGGTAATATTCATTCCAGGAGCAATAAAAAAAGAAAAAATAAAAATACTAATAGTAAAAGTATTAAAAAGACATGCATATGGAAAAATAATAGAAATAATAAAAAAGTCACCATATAGGGTAGAAGAAGACTGTACTACCTATAAAAGATGTGGAGGTTGCAAATTAAGACATATAGATTATGAAGAGACTTTAAATATAAAACAAGAAAATATACAAAATTTAGTTAATAAAGTATTTAAAGGGAATCAGATAAAAGTGCAAAAAACAATAGGAATGGGAAATCCGTATCATTATAGAAATAAAGCACAATATCCAGTAGGAGTAGATAGAGAGGGAAAAGCACAAATAGGAGTATTTGCAGAAAGAACGCACGAAATAATACCCATGCAAAAATGTTTCATACAAAATGAAGTAGCAGAAAAGATAGCATTTGCAATATACAAATTTATAAAACAAAAAGGAATAGAGCCATATAATGAAAAAGAACAAACAGGAATATTAAGGCATATAGTAATAAAAGTAGGAATGCGTACACATGAAATAATGTGTATACTAGTAGTGAATAATAAAAAAATACCATATGAAAGTCAACTAGTAGATATGTTAGTAAAAGAATATGATGTGAAAACTATAGTAAAAAATATTAATGACAAAAATACTAATGTAATACTAGGAAATCATAATATAATATTACATGGAGATGGATATATTTATGACATATTAGGAGATTACACATTCAAAATTTCTCCAATGTCATTTTATCAAGTAAATCCTGTACAAGCAGAAATATTATACAATATAGCAATCGATATTGCGAATTTAAATAAAGAAGATATATTATTTGACCTATATTGTGGAATAGGAACAATTGGAATATTTGCATCATCATATGTAAAAAAAGTTTATGGAATAGAAATAGTAGAACAAGCAATAAAAGACGCAAAAGAAAATGCGAAAATAAATAAGATAGAAAATGTAGAATTTTATGTGGGAGATGTAGAAAAAGTATTCTCAGATTTAATAGAAAAAAAGCAAGTATATCCAGATGTAATAATAATAGATCCACCAAGAAAAGGTTTAGATAAAAATACAATAAACAACATCTTAGCAGTTCAACCTAAAAAAGTAATATATATAAGTTGTAATCCAGCCACTATGGTAAGAGATATGAAACTATTAGCGGAAAGTTATAAAGTAGAGGAAATTCAACCAGTCGATATGTTTCCTTTTACTAGCCACGTGGAGTGCGTTGCAGTGCTACAACTAAAATAAGACAGGTAATACTTGATTTTAATATGATTTCAGAGATTATAACTTTTGAAGATAAAGGCAGAATTGGTAAAGAAAAACATCAAAATTTGGGTGTGAAAGTTAAAGTAGTTGCTTAAGTGGTAAGTGGAAACACATAAATTAAATTTTAGAAAACTGAGTAAAGTGTTTGAAATACTAGAAAAATTGGGATTATATCTACTGTAAGCATAACAGGTACAGGTTGTGTTGATTAGTAGACATGAAATAAAGGTAAATGTTTCAAGTATTAGAGCAAATTTATTTAAATGAGTTATAGAGAATCTTTATTAAATGGGTGTCAGTAGATATGTGCTGATGCTTATTTTTTTGTCTTATACATTTGCAGACAAATTCTAATCTCCAATAAAAATAATATCAAGAGTAAATAAACTCACTATCGTTCGCTCTTGATATTATTTCTATTGGAGATTTTGTGGCAATTAAGCAAATGTAAGGATAAATATGTTTTGTAAATATTGGCAAAATACTATGAAAAAATGTTAATTTGTGATATAAATTAAATGAAAAAGTATAAAGATAATAATTATTAAGCTACTTAATAATAAGAAATGTAGATTATAGTTTGGAGGGAATTAACTAATGAATAATGAATTAGTTCAATATATAGAGAATGAAATTTTTCCATTATATAATAGAAATGAAGAAGGACATGGAATAAATCACATTAAAACAGTAATAAAAAGAAGTTTAGAATTAGCAAAAGACTATGATGTTGATTTAGATATGGTTTATACAATAGCTTCATATCATGATTTAGGTCATTTCATAGATAGAAAGACACATGAAATTATATCAGCTGAGATATTTATGAAAGATGAAAAAATAAAACAGTGGTTTACAGATGAACAAAGAAGTATAATTAAAGAAGCAATAGAGGAACATAGAGCATCTAGTAATCATGAACCTAGAACTATATATGGGAAAATAATAAGTACAGCAGATAGAACAATTATTGATATAGACAATACTATTAAAAGGTCATATTCTTATGGAAAGAGAAATTATATAGGCTTATCTCAAGAAGAACAAATTGAAAGAGTTTATCAACATTTAACAGAAAAATATGGAGAGAATGGTTATGCAAAGGTATATTTAGAATATAAAGAATTTGAAGATGCTTTAGATAAATTAAGACAAGCATTATCAAATAAAGAAGAATTTATTAAAAGAGTAAAGAAAGTAGTCAAAACAATATAATTTAGATATAGAAAAATCAATTTTAATAGATGATACTAAGAGAAATATAATAAGTGCTAATGATATTGGATTAAAAGGAATATTATTCAAATATATTGAAAATATGAAGAAAATTTTAAAATAAAGGTAGGAAAATATGATTAGTTATAAATGGTGTAAAGGAATAGTTCCAAAAGATATAGAAATAAAACAAGTTTATGGAATTGTATTTAATGAAGATGGAAATATATTTTTAAGAATAGATGATGGATTATATAAACTAACAGGTGGAAAACCAGAATTGGAAGACAAATCCATAGAAGATACATTAAAAAGAGAATTTATAGAAGAGGCAAATATAACATTAAAAAATATTCATTTGTTAGGTTATCAATTAGTAGAAGAAGATAACGGAGTTAAACCATATGCACAAGTAAGAATGATTGCTCAAATTGATAAAATATTTGAAAATAGGGCTGATTTAGATAATGGAAAACTGTATGAAAGAGTTTTCAAAACTCCTAAAGAAACCATTAACTTATTAAATTGGGGAGATGTTGGGAAAGAACAAATAGAAGATGCAGTAAAATTAGCAAAGAAAGAAAATATAATAAATAAGGAGTGTTAAAAATGCAAGAAAATTATTTTATAATACATGGAAGTTTTGGAAGTCCATTTGGAAATTGGTTTAGTTGGTTACAAGATTTTATATCAACAGATGGAAAACAAGTATATGTACCACAATTTCCAATAGGGGTAGGTTATCAAAATTATGAAAATTGGAGTAAATTGTTAAAATACTATTTAGATTTAGGACTAATTAATGAAAATACAACAATAATAGCACATAGTATTGCACCAGTATTTGTTTGCAAATTTTTAGTAGAGAATAAATTAAAAGTTAAAAAATTAATATTTGTATGTGGATTTAACAATTATTTAGGAATAAATGAAGAATACGATACAGTAAATAGAACAATGTATTTTAATAACTTAGAAGATGTAAAACAATATGCAGATAAAATAATATGTTTCTATTCAGATAATGATCCATATGTGAAATATGAAGTAGAAAAAGATTTTGCAGATACAATTGCGACAGAACAAGTCTTAATACCAAATGCAGGACATATCAATAGTGAAAGTCAATATGATACATTTGAAGATATAGTAAGTTATTTATAAAGGTTATATTACGAAAAAATGCTAAAAATAGAAAATCCCTCTTTAGTTGAGGGATTTTAAGCGTTTATAAACGAACTAATCACATTTAAATGTGCAACATTAAATGTAATTATAGTATATGCAAATAAAGAAATATTATTACAAAAAGCAAAGACTAGGTTAACCTAGTCTTTGAAAAACAACTTCCACATCTTTCGATGTGCAACTCTAAATGTAATTATATTATAAGATATTTTTAGGTAAGAGTCAAGATTTTTGCTGAAATTGATCGCATAAACTTTTTGTGGGAAACACCAATTATAGATATTATCCATACATTATTTTCTTAAATATTTTACTTATATTACTATGCATTCCAGTATTAACTACTGAAAATGCATAATGACTTGGCTCTTCAGCCTCTTTCTTTACATGTCTTTGTATTATTTTATCATATTTTTTCAACTTTGTATTAATTTTTTTCTTTTTTATTAATTCTTCATATATTTTACCACCATTGCTTACAAATACTCTTAATCTACTCATTTTATCAATTCCATCATCACACCATGTTCGTGGTCTTGAACTCATTCTATCAGCATATACATGGCTTATATGGCCTTCAGCACTGCAGCCTTTTAAATACTCTCCATCTGTTTCATATATCTCTATTCCTTTCCATTGATTCATTACATATCTATAGCTATATATCACTTTTTCTTTTCGATTTCCATCTTTTGTTTTATCTATTATTTCTTTAAATATATTTTTTACACTAACTGGATCATATATATTTATGTTATACCACAATTTGTTCCTATATTGTGGGAACTCTACTGTGGCTTGATTTATATACTTAAGCAAATGGAATCTATCTAATACAAATTTGGACTTTTCTATCCAATTTAACCCTTCTTTAATCCATGCTGCTCCATCTCCACAAATATATACTCTCTCTATACTTTTAACATCATATTTCTTATCTATATATTCGGCTACTTCTAACCATAAATCTTCACTACTTTTTCCTAGACATCCTATGTAATGAACATTCTTTAATATATTTCTTTTTCCCTTTGTATAGTTTCCTTCATGAACATATATTAATTTTGGCATTCCTATTTTATTGCCACGCTCTGATACATGGTCTTCATCTGCTTCTATATACAATCTTTTTATATTTTTCTTTTCATCTAATGTTTCTATTTTCATTTCTTCTTGCCTTACTTTGTGCATTACCGTTGTGGGAGAAAGTGTATCGTTTCCTACAACTCGTTTTCCTGTTTTTTTATACGATAAGTCATGAGCAAATTCTAATATTTTACTTTGTACATCTTTGGATATTCTTTCATTTTTTTCTATTCCCATTTTTTCATCTGCGAGATAAATATATTCTTTAGTTTGTCTATTTCTGTAATATCTTCGCATATATTCTATATTCCCATACTCTGTAACAAGAGTTCTTTTCCTTAAGTCCTTCGTTTCATATTCAATTTTTCTTCTTGAATCTTCAAAAAGAAGTGTATCTACCATTTCTAATATTCCCACAAGTGTTTTTCTTCCAGCTTCATCAAATACTTTTCTTAAATCTCTACTAAACATACTAATTTCACTAGCTTTTATACTTTTTTCTAAACTTTTTTCTAAAAATTCCTTGTTTTCTATGATTGTTTGTATTATGCTATTAATCATAGAGAAGCACCTCCTTTGTATGGCTTTGTTTTCTAACAAAAACATCATACCAAATTGGTGCTTCTCTTGTCTATTTTTTATTTTATTTTTTCCCACATATTATTTATGCTAATGCTGAAATTAATCTTCAAAAGTATAATATTTTTTTAGTGATACTAGAATATTTGAATAGTCATCTTTAGATAAATGAGCTATTTTCTTATTATGGAAAAAGGGCTCTCGTAATCTTTTATAACTAAAATTAGCCATAGATTCTAATTTTGCAGTACTACAGGGCAATCCATTAATATCACAATGAAAATAATACTTATCATTATGGCATTTACTACTTAAAGGAATTACTGTCCACATTTTTTTATCAGCAGAAGATCGCCATAATATAGCAGGCCTTAATTTTCTTAATTCTGAACCAACATTTTGTCCAAAATCAACCCAACATATAGAGCCAGGTTTTAAAATAGATGTTTTTGCATTATTGTCGTTTAATAACAATTTATCATAACACCATTTTAAATATTTGATTTTTTCAATATTCTTATAATCAATTTCTTTACTTAATTTTTGAATTAAGGATTCTTTTAAAAGTTTCAAAATACAAGAGAAGTCTTTATTATTTAATTTTAAAAATTTACCTTTAACATAAACTAATCCGTTTGATATTTCGCTTAGTATATTCTTGTAAATCATTTATATCAATAAATCTATTTATAGATTCTATATATGTTATATTATCAGATTTAGTAGTATGAACTGTTAATCCGACATAATGATTTTCAGATATATTATATATAATTAAAACATGTTTTTTTATATTATTTTCAATTACTTCATAAATGTTTTGAGAGTATATATTCAAATTAAAACCTCCTAATATTAATACTGTAGCTGTATATAAGCTACATACTCAATCATAAACTGCTTATAAAAATAAGCCTTCTTGAACTATCTATTTAATAGAAAAGTTCTTTACTAATAATACTACATTTTTATATAAAAAGCAACACATTTGTTCTCTAAAACATAAAAAACAGTGAATATTGTAAAATATTGGATTTTATGGTATAGTATATGAAATAAAAATAGATAGTTAATAATTTACAAAAGATAAAATTGAGGGAAAATTTAAAAAAGGGGAAAAATAATGTATAAATTTTTATATACAGAGCGTAATAATGAAAAAGCAACAGAATTTGAAACAAAATCTCTTTTGTACTTATTATCTATGCGTGAAGATAGTGATGAAATAGATACTTTTTTTATTGATTGTTTTAATGATGTTACTGGAACAAATAAATATTGTAATAAATTATGGGATGTACAATCAAAAGGTGTTAAATCTTTAAATTCTAAAAAAATAGGAAAAGCTTTAATCACATTATTTGAAAATTATATATCAGATATAAATTTTCATTTTTATATATTATTTTTTCCTAGGATAAATAGTATATATTTCATTAATGATAATCAGAAAGTATTTGGAATAGACAATTTTAAAGAAAGTCATATTCAAAAATTAAAGAATGGACTATTGGAAGAATATATTAATAGACATCAAGAGGAAGATGTTAGAGAGAATATTGAGGAAGAAATAGAAGAATTTATAAAAAAAGTGAATTTTGTAATTGCAGAAGACAATAAAAGCAAATATATAAAAAACATTATGGATTTAAAAAAAGCTTTTCAAAAAGATGACGAATTTTTTAATAGTATATTTGATGATATTAGAGATAAGCAAAGTGTATTAAAAAATATTTCGATACATTTAAAAGAAATTGAAGAGGTAAGTGAAGTACTAAATTTTAAAAAGTTTTTAAAAAAACAGGATATAGAAATGTTAATTGTAGATAGAATTGTAGGAACGAATATATTTAAAAATAGAAGAGTTCCAATAGGTTTTCTTCAATATATAGAAGGATTAAGTCAAAGCGAAATAAGAGATATAATACAAAAATGTGATAGTGAAGTAAGTTTAATGTTATTTACTAATAGTGATAAAAAGAATTTTTGGATATTCTTTGAAAAGATATATTTTGGTGTTAGAATAGATATATGGACACATTTTATGAGAGAGTGTATAATAAATT
>CAOJCG010000007.1 GCA_948356915.1 uncultured Clostridiaceae bacterium | reverse complement strand
TATAAATCTGTGGATAACTATTTCTATTTTTTCAAAAAATATAGAAACTTAAAATATAATAAAATTTACAAAAATTATTAATTATGTTATAAATAAAAGAAATATAATTAATTTTTATAAAATTGAATTAGGAGAAATAAGTAAAATGGAAAAGTTAAATATAATTTATGAAGATAATCATATAATAGTAGTAGAAAAGAAAGTAAATATTCCTTCACAAGGTGACAAAACAGGAGATATAGATATGCTAACTTTAGTTAAGCAATATATAAAAGAAAAATACAATAAACCAGGCGAAGTATACTTAGGGTTAGTGCATAGGTTAGATAGACCAGTTGGAGGAGTTATGATATTTGCTAAAACTTCAAAAGCAGCAGCAAGGCTTAGTGAACAAGTAAGGATAAAAGAATTTAAAAAAAATTACCTTGTTATTGTAGATGGAAAAATGAAAAACGAAGAAGGAACACTAGAAGATTATTTATTAAAAAATGAAAAGCTAAATATGAGCAAAGTCGTATCCAAAGGAACAAAAAATTCAAAACTTGCTAAATTAGATTACCAAGTTTTAAAATATGATGAAAAAATAAATCTTTCATTATTAAAAGTAAAACTACATACAGGGAGACACCATCAAATAAGAGTTCAAATGTCAAATAGTGGACATAGTATATATGGAGACCAAAAATATGGAACAAGAGGAAGAGGAAAACAAATTTGCCTTTGGGCATATGAACTAAGCATTATTCACCCAATTACAAAGCAAACACTTACTTTTAGGGCATTACCAAAGAAAAATGGTAGTTGGGTTATTATGGAAGATATTAATTTATAAAAGTGGAAAAAACATATATGAAATAGAAAAATATTAGTTTCATATATGTTTTTTAGTATTTCATAAATAAAATTAAAAATAATAAATAAAAAGGTGTATTATTGGATTAGAACAAAAATAACAAGAAATGAGGTGAGCACATGATTGACAAATTTTGTGAATACCTAACAAATAGAATAAGAAAAGAAATGCCAGAAATAGGTGATGAACAAGCAGAAGCAATAAAGTATGGAATACAATTAATTATAGGTGAAATACCAAAAGTTTTTTCATTATTTATAATAGGAGCCATATTAGGATTATGGTGGCAAACATTAATAGCATTTTGGATATTACTACCGTATAAATGTGTATCAGGAGGTTTTCATTTAAAAACTCATATAGGCTGTTTTATAGGAACTAACCTAATATACTGTGGAAATGCTTACCTAAGTTCAAGTTTAGAACTAAATATATATATAAAATTAATGTTTATAGCATTAAACTTAATTATAGGAATTATTATGATAAATAAATATGCACCAGCAGATACAATAAATTTACCAATACTTACAAAAAAGGAAAGGAGCATAAAAAAAGCATTATCATATATATTTTTAGCAATTAATATGATACTTGCAGTAATAGTACCAAATAGTACAATTTCTAACCTATTAATATTTGGAACAGCTATTCAAACATTTTCAATAACAAGAATGGCATATAAATTAACCAAAAATGAATATGGATATGAAGTATACATAAGTGAAGGTATGTAAAAAGGAGTTAAAGTATTAGCCGGCAATACTTTAATATAGAAAAAACTAAGGAGGAAATTGTTATGTTAAAATTATTAGCTAAAATAGCAGAGAAGTATGCTAAATCAACAAACACAGCTTGTTGGGTATGGGGAATATATCATCAACCTAAAATGCCTGCATCATTAATAAAAAAAGATTAATTAAAAGTAAAATATAAAATAAAAGGATGCTGAAGAAAATCTCAGTATCCTTTACTTTTTTAATAATATATTTCAAATTGTTGTGAAAAATATTCATCAGTTTTAGTAGTATATAAATTTAAATTATTATGTTTTTTCATAATTTGGCGTACTTCCCATAAACCAATACCTGAATTACCTTGTTTAGTAGAATAACCTTTTTCATATATCTTTTCTGTATCAACACTTTTATCCATATAGGTATTTTCTACAATAAGTAATTGCATATGTTTTCTCTTATCTTTTCTAAATGCAACATTTATAACTTTTTTATCACATTCTTTACTTGCTTCTATAGCATTATTCATAAGTATTCCTAATATCCTAGTAAATTCATATGAATTTATATTAAGTTGATTTAAATCCATAAATACTTCTAAATTTATTTTTATACCAAGCTCATCTGCCATATGGTATTTATTAGCTAAAACATTATATATAGCAGGGTTATTTACAACATTAGGACTTAATGAAGTTAAATTATTAACTTGTTGGCAATCTTCTACTAATTTAGAATAATATTCTTTTAAACCTTCCATATCATTTCTTCCAACATAACCACCAATACCTTGAACTATATTCCAAAAATCATGTTTAAATGCCCTAATATTATCATGAAGTATTTGTAACGTTTTATTATATAACTTAGATTCTTCTAAGCTTGTAGAAGTTGTTTCTAGTTTTGAAACAGTAAATATAGTATACATACTAACTAGAAAATATGCTAATAAACTACAAATGCTTAAAAGTATAATAAATAATGGTAATACACTAGAGTAAAAGAATGTTGTATACAATTGAGTAGCAATTAGTATAATACCAAATATTATTGTAAGAGATAATAAAAGTTTATTCTTTTTATTAAATACTTCTAATATTGAAAAATTAAATTTAAAATGCTTTATTAATAAGTAAATAAAGTAGTCAGTTAAATAAACAAAGCAACTTATAACTAATCTTTTTATAGGTACATTCATTCCATCTGTATAATCAGCCTTAAGAATTAGATAATATATTCTAGCTATAAATGATTCAACAATTATAGTAGTAATAAAAGGAATAAATAAAGATATAATTGCTTTAAAAAGATTAGATTTTAAAATAAGTATATTACCTAAAAATAATATAAGTACATTAACAAATGTATTATATGGTGCAGGTATAAATAACCTGTTAAGAATGACTAATAAGCTCATTATTAAAACATATAATCTTTTTTGTTTTTTTGTTGCCTCAATATTTAAAATTATAGTAAATATAAGCATAGAAATATATATTTCTATGAAAACAGTAGGCATTCCTATAATAGTAGTTAGTTTAACATTCTCCGTTGTTAACGCTGTCCAAATTGTTTGAAAAATTTCCATTGTTTTTTAAAACCTCCATTAAATTATTTTTATATTTGGGACCAATAGTACATTTAATATTACTTTTATCACAAAAAATAATTTCATTACTATCAGATTTTATATTACTAATTCTATTAATATTAGCAATATATGACTTGTGACATCTAACAAAATTGCTAGGCAATTCATTAGATATTTTACTAAATGAATTGTACGTTTCATAAGTTCTTGTATTTGTATAGAAAATCAATTTCATGCCTTCCTTTTTTATAAAATTTACATTAGCTTCATTAATAATAGTATTTCTATTATCAAGTCGAATAAATACGTTTTTTTCACTATCACTATTTATATCTTCCATTAACCTAAGTATAGTTTCAGCAACTCTTTCTGTACAAATTGGCTTGGGTATAAAGTCAAAGGTCTTACATTTGTAAGCGACTAAAATGTACTCTAAATGTGCACTTGTAAAAATTATATAAATGTCTTTATTAAATTTTCTAATAGTATTTCCTAAATCTATACCTGAAATTTCAGATTTTAAGTCTATATCTAAAAATAATACATCAACAGTATTTGACTTCACATAAGTTAAAACATCTTCTGGAGTAGGTGAAGAGAAAGTAACTTTAGCATCAATATTATATTGCATAAAAATAGAATCTAATATTTTTGAGAGCCTATCTAAATTTGATTTATTATCATCACATAATACAAAACTTAACATGATTTTATCCTCCGTATAAATATACATAATTGTATATTAAAAAAGAAAATATTAGGGAATACGAGTTTCCATAAAAATTACCTAATTTTTCCAGCTAGATTATATGATAAACGATATTCTAAAGAAAGTCAATAGGAAAAATAAATAAAAATGAGAAAAAATGTCGAAACTTGCAAATACTTGGAATAAAGGTATAAAGTAATAATAACATATAAGTTAAAGTTAAATAATAGCTATAAATAAATAGACATAATTATATAACAACAATATATTATAACCACTAAAAAAATAAAGTAATAATATAAAAAAGACATCATAAAATTAAACAAATAGAGAATAAATGGAGGGAACAATGAAAGAAATTATAAAAAAATTAAAAAATAAATATATAATAGCATCAGGAATAGCTTTAATAGTAGTTACATTTACATTTAGCATAATTCTACTAGATAATAATAAAGTAGTAACTACAAGCAATGCAAATATAGAACTTAGTTCAAAAAAGATAGGTTGGGGAATAAAAAGAAACGATAATCATGAACAACCAGATTTAGGAAAAGTAAATAAGCAAATAATAGATGAAGCAAAAGGAATAGCAATGGGAAATAGAGAGTCAAAAAAGGTATATTTAACATTTGATGAAGGATATGAAGCAGGAAATACAGAAAAAATATTAGAAGTATTAAAACAAAATAATGTACCAGCAGCATTTTTTATAACTGCACACTATGTAAATACAAGTCCAGAATTAGTACAAAAAATGATAGAAGGTGGACATATAATAGGAAATCATTTTTAAGATATAGTGATGACCTCAAAAATAAAATTGATGAAAGCTAGATAAATAAACTGTTTGCAAGATTTATATAAATGAATTGAAATAATCAATTCGTTTATTTTTTTGCTTAAAATTAAAAAGTAATCAAAGATGACTATAAAAATACTCTTAAAAACTCACAGAATAAGTTTTGAGAAACATTAAAACAATATTCGACAAATTTTATTCATATAAATAAAAAAATTAAAATAAGGAGGGAAAGAAAATGCAGGAAAAGGATTCAATACAAATATTAGAAGAAATGAGAACAGGAATGCTTTGTAGTATAGAACTACCACTAACTAATTCAATGAAAAGTGATGTTATATCAATTTATTTAGGAAAAGATAAAGACGGAAGGTATAACTTTTTTGATGGTGGAGGAGCTATTGGAACATTTAAAATGCCAAAAGAATTTATTATAAAACGAGATATAAAAATATCAAAGATAAATAGCGAAGAACAAACAAAAGGGTTATATACAGCATTAAAAAAGCAGGAAATTAAGGACAAGCAAAAATTAAGAGATAGTAGATAAACGAGTTGTAGAAATACAATTCGTTTTTTTCACATAACAGCGAAGTAACATAGTCATTATTTTTTAATGACTAAATTTTAAGGAAAGGAGGAACTACAAATGTCAAAGACAAAAGTAATTGCCATTGCAAATCAAAAGGGTGGAGTAGGTAAAACAACAACAGCACTAAATTTACGGAGTAGGTTTAGCAAAAAATGGGAAAAGGGTATTGCTTGTTGACGCAGATCCACAAGGAGATATTTATTATATACTTAAATTACATTGATGGTATATATACCAAAACCGTGTACGAGGAGGTGAGAATTAGTTGGCTAGAATAAAGGATTTAGATAGAATTACAGCCCTTTATGAAAGATTATCAAGAGATGATGAACTACAAGGAGAGTCAAACAGTATTTCTAATCAAAAGAACTTTTTAGAAGATTATGCAAGAAAAAATGGCTTTGTAAATATAAAACATTATACAGATGACGGATATACTGGAAGAAATTTTAAAAGACCAGGATTTCAAGAAATGCTTGATGATATTGAAAATAACAAAATAGGAACTGTTATTGTAAAAGATATGAGCCGTTTAGGTAGAAATTATTTACAAGTAGGCTTTTATACTGATATGTTATTTCCTAAAAAAGATGTTCACTTTATTGCAATTAACAATAATGTAGATAGTGAAAGTGAAAATCCATCTCAAAATGATTTTGCACCATTTTTAAATATAATGAACGAATGGTATTCAAAAGATACAAGTAATAAAATAAAATCTATATTTTCTTCAAGAATGCAAGAGGGAAAAAGATGTAGTGGCTCAATTCCTTATGGATATTATAGAAAATTAGGAGATAAACAAACATTATATGTTGATCCGATTGCTTCAAAAGTTATTGTGCGTATATTTGAAATGACAGCAAACGGAATGAATGCGTATGAAATAGCAGATATATTAACAGAAGAAAAAGTGCTAACCCCTGCAGCGTTTGCTATGAAATATCATCCAGAACAAATAAGTTATATAGCACCAGAGGGATATTGTAAATGGAAAGCTAGTGCAATAGTAGTTATTTTAAATAGGCAAGAATATTTAGGACATACAATTTTAAGAAAAACTATTAGCACGAATTTCAAACTTAATAAAAGAAGAAAAGCAACTAAAGAAGAACAATATTTTTTCCCTAATACACACGAGCCTATAATATCACAAGAATTATGGGATAAGGCTCAAAGAAATAGAAGATTTGCACCTCAAACAAGAGATAGTGATGATATAAGAAATAAAGCTACTTTTCACGGATTATTATTTTGTTCAGACTGTAATAAAAAATTAGTATATAGGTATCAAGAAGTTAGACAAAAAACGATAATGGGGTATTGTTGTGTTAATTATAGAGGAAAAAGAGGAACTTGTACGGCACACTATATCAATGATAATGATTTAAAGGAAATATTACTAGAATATTTAAGGGTTATATCTAAACGAATAATTGAAGATGAAGAATCCTTTATTGAAGAACTAAAAAACAAATGGAATAGTAATCAAAATAAAAAGCCTATACAAGATAAAACAGATTTAAGAGTTTTACAACGAAGATTTGAAGAACTAGACAAACTTATTTCTAGTTTGTATGAAAATTATATCAATCAATTACTTCCAGAAAGGCAATATATTTCATTGATGAAAAAGTATGATGAAGAACAAAAAGAAGTGGAAACAAAAATAAAAACTTTGACAGATGATATAAAAAGTGAAAAACAACCTCCAAAAGTTAATGTTAAGAAATTTGTTGAACTAATAAAAAAATATAAATATCCGACTGAAATAACTCAAGAATTAGTAAGAGAACTTATAGATAAGATTATTGTTTATCAAGCACAAGGAAAAAAGCCTAATCGTACCCAACAAGTAGATATTTATTTTAATTTTATAGGAAAATATGAACTAGAATATACAAATGAAGAATTGCAAGAAATTCAAAATAAAAATGAACAGGCTAAAAAAGAAAAAGAAAAACGAGAAAAACAATGGAAAAAAGATTATCAAAAAGCATACCAACAAAAGAAAAAAGAAGAAAGACTTGCAAAAAATAATGGGCATTTATTTGCAGAAAAAGTTTGTGATGTATGTAATAAGCCTTTTTATCCTCAATATGCTCAACAGAAGTCTTGCAGTGAAGAATGTAAAAAACTTTCTCTAAAAAATACAAGAATGAAATATTATAATGAACACAGAAAAGCAAAAGCACCAGAAGAAAGAAAATGTATAATTTGTGGTAAAACATTTATGCCAGTTAATGCTCAAGAACTATTATGTTCAAAGGAATGTAAAAGAGAAAACAGAAATTTAAAGAAAAGGGAATATTACTATCGTGATAAAGAAAAAATGAAACAACAATGACAACTTCCTAATGCACATTTGAAAAAGCCTATAATATAAAGTAAAATCAAAATTGAAAGGTGGTAATAATTATGGAATTAAAAAATGAATATGTTGATGAAAGAACAGGAATAACTTACACACTAAAAGGAGATTATTATTTTCCTAATCTATCAATACCAAAAGATACAAACTTTGCTATTGGAAGATATGGAAAGGCACATTTAAGACATATAAAACAATATAATAAACCTTTATATACAGACTTACTATTAGACGGAAAATTAAATAAGTATTTACACTCAATAGACGAAAAATGTAATTCTCTTTTAGAAAGTATAATAACAAAACTAGCTAAACAAGAAAATGTTACAGAAGAATTAAAAGCTAATCATCAATTAGAATGGGTAGCTAGAATGAATAATATTAAGAATAGAGCCGAAGAAATAGTTTATAATGAGTATGTATATAACTAAAAAGAAAAATTGAATATAAATGAAATATATAGCCTTATATCTAATGTAAAAATTGATATAGGCTTTATTTTTTTACTAACTGAAAAGCAATATACTTTTCTTCAGCTAGTAAAAGGAAAGGAGAAAACTTGCAAATGAAAGAATTAGAAACAATAGATGCAGAAACATTATTATATAACCCACTAAAAGAAACAGAGTTTATAGTAGATGAGATAATACCTATTGGTTTTCATTTATTTTGTGGAGCGTCTAAAATAGGGAAAAGTTGGCTAATGCTTAAAATATGCTTACAAGTTTCAAAAGGCGAGCCTATATGGGAATTGCAAACACAAGAAAGTGATGTTTTATATTTATGTTTAGAAGATACACTAGCAAGAATACAAAACAGACTATTTAAAATAACAAATGAAGCAAATAGTAAACTACATTTTGCTATATCTACAAATAAAATATCAAATGGACTAATAGAGCAATTAGAAAGCTATATAAAGAAATACCCACAAACAAGGCTAATAGTAATTGATACATTGCAAAAGATAAGAAATACAAGTAATGATATTTCGTATGCTAGTGATTATGGAGATATATCAATATTAAAAGACTTTGCAGACAAAAACAAAATAGCAATAATAGCAGTACACCATATAAGGAAACAGGGCGACAATGATGTTTTCAATAGAGTTTCTGGAACAAATGGAATAATGGGAAGTAGTGATACAACCTTTATACTAGAAAAGAAATCACGAACAGAGAGTACAGCAACCTTATATATAACTGGTAGAGATGTTGAATATCAAGAGTTTGTTTTAAGATTTAATAATTGTGATTGGGAACTTATAAATAGAGCAAATCAAAAAGAACTAGAAATAAGAGAAACACCACCAGTTATATTAAACATTATTGACTTTATGCAAAATAAAAGAGAATGGAAAGGTAGTGCAACTGAATTACTAAAAGAACTAGAAGAAAAAGAAATTGCACCTACAGTTATTACAAAAATATTGAATGAATATCATTATACAAAACTGAAAGAAAGTAAAATAACCTATGATATTGTTAGAAGTAGAAATGGCAGACAAATTATTTTAAGAAATGATGACAACAGTGACAAGTGTGACAACAAGTTAAAATTTTTTAATGAGAATAATGATAATGAAGAAACACCAGAAAATCAAGGAATGTGACAACGATGACAATGATGACATTAAAAATAGATATAGGACAACACCGTTATCATAAAATCATTGTCACTGTTGTCATCATTGTCACACTGTCACAAAAAAATATTTAAGGAGGATTTAAAAATATGAAATTTATAGATAGCAAACACAAAGAATTTTGGAATAACAAATATAAAGAAATGGAACAAATGGGAAAAACAGATGTGTATTATAAAGCGATAGTTTATACATTAGGAATATGTGAAACAACAAGAGATAATTTTAGTAAAATATTTAATTTAAGAACAGGAGAAATAAATATTGATTCAATAAATGGAGCATATCAAACAAGTACAAGTGAGAAAGTAACAAGAATGGCATTTAGTTTATGGAATAGATGTAATTATGATAGTGAAAAAGATATTGAAAATGAAAAAGTTTCCGATAAATATAATGTGAGTGAAATATTTTGTTGTAGTTATGCACCATACTTTTATGAGGGAATAAAAATAAGGTATCCAGAATATACAAGAGAGAAAAATTTTGAAAGAGAAAGTAGATAAAATAATGTGTGAAATGAAGTCAAAAAAGACTTCTTTTTTAGTCTATAAAATCTGCATTGATAGATTTATCTATCAGTGTAGCGAGCATAGGTTTTGTGTTCCACCCAAAACCGACAACATTCGTTGAAAGGGGTTTTGCACCCCTATAACCCCAGCTAGAAAAGTTGAAAGGAAGTGAAATTTTATGCAAGAAAAAATAGTAGATATTCATATAAGAGTTAGTGAAAATGAGAAGAAAAAACTACAACAAAAAGCAAAAAAAAGTAAATTATCTTTATCAAATTATTTAAGAAAAACAGGACTAAAACAAAAAATTTATCCAATACCAGATAAAGAATTTTATCAAATTTATTTACAAATATGTCAATTAAAAAATGATATTTTTAAGTTAGATATAGACAAAATAGAAGAATGTTTAGGAGTTATAGAACACAATTTTTTAGTGATTTATAATTCAAAAAGTAATGGAGATGATGAAGATGGCAACAACGAAAATATGGGCAGTTAAGGACAGTTTATCACGAGTAGTTAATTATGCAGCTAACCCAGAAAAAACAAATTTTAGTGACTTAAAACAAGTATTATTATATGCAGAAAACAATGAGAAAACAGTTGATGAAAAAGAAAAAACTATGTATGTAACTGGAGTGAATTGTAATAGAGAAACAGCCTTTGAAGAAATGAAAATGACACAAGAAAAGTTTGGAAAATGCACAGGAAATATTGCATATCACGCATACCAAAGTTTCAAAACTGGCGAAGTTTCTCCAGAACTTGCACACGAAATTGGAGTAAAACTTGCAAGGAAAATGTGGGCAGAACACCAAGTATTAGTTGCAACACATTTCAATACAGGCACATATCATAATCATTTTGTAGTGTGCAGTGTTAATATGTTTACAGGGAAAAAGTTTAATTGCAACAAAGGAGCGTATTATCGTTTTAGAGGTTTATCAGATGAATTATGTAATGAAAATAATCTAACAGTAATTAAGAATCCAAAAGGAAGAACACCAAGAAATATATATTTTGCAGAAAAAAGAGGAGAGCCAACAAAGTATAATCTAATGAGAAAAGCAATAGATGAAACACTAGAAATGTGTTTAACTTATGCACAATTTAAGAAAGCAATGTATAAAAAAGGTTATATTATAAATGATGATCCAAATAGAAAATATGCTACTATTCGTTCAATAAATGATAAAAAAGCAACAAGAATGTATCAATTAGGAGAAAAATATACACCTAAAAATATTGCAGATAGAGTATTTAATAATCCTTATTATGTGCAAGAACAGTATTATGAATTTATAAAACCTAGAAAAATATATAAGAAAAACAAAGTATGTATGCTTAATGGAAAATTCAAAGATATAAGTAAAATTACAGGGCTTGAAGCTCTTTTTTTATTGCTTTATCACTTGTTAGGACTAATACCAAAAGAAAATACTAGAAAGCCATTATCTCCAGAAATGAAACAAGAAGTAAGGAAAATGCAAAGATATTCTAATGAAATAAGACTAATAGCAAAAGAAAAACTACAAACAACAGATGATGTAAAAAACTATATTTCACAGACTGAAAAGAACATTGCAGAAGTAACTGGAATAAGGCAAAAATACAGAAACAAATTAAGAAATTGCAAAGATGGTGAGTTAATAAAAGAATATAAAACCAAAAGAGATGAATGCACTACAATTCTAAAAGATTATAGAAATAGCTTAAAAGTTGCAAATCAAATCATTGAAGATAACCCAAAAATCAAAGAAGTAATAAGAATAGAAAGACAAGCAAGAAATGAAGAATTGCAACAAACAAAAACAAAATATAAAAATAGGGAAGTGAGATAAAATGAGTGAAAAAATTGTAAATATAAATGAATTACACGAATTTAAAGATAACCCATACCAAGTAAAAGACAATGAAGATATGGAAGATTTAATTGAAAGTATAAAAGAATATGGAGTTATAGAGCCGTTAATAGTGAGAAATAGAGAAAAAGGGGGATATGAAATAGTGAGTGGGCATAGAAGAAAATACGCTTGTGAAAAAGCAGGAAAAACCGAAGTTCCTGTTTTAGTTCGTGATATGGATAAAAATATGGCAATAATTACTCTTGTAGATAGTAACCTACAAAGAAGTGATATATTACCAAGTGAAAAAGCATTTGCTTATAAAATGAAGTTAGGAGCAATAAAACATCAGGGAAAAAGAAATGATTTAACTTCGTTCCAAGTTGGGAATAAGTTAAGTGGAAAAACATCAGCAGAAATTATAGCAGATGAAACAGGAAACAGTAAAACCAATATTTATAGATATATAAGACTAACAGAACTTATAAAACCACTGTTACAATTAGTTGATGATAATAAAATGGCATTATCTCCAGCAGTAGAAATATCTTATTTAAAAGAACAAGAACAAAAGGATTTACTAGAAACAATAGAAAGTGAAGATTGCACACCCTCATATTCACAAGCAATAAGAATGAAAGAGTTAAGCAGACAAAACAAACTAGATATGGACACAATTTTCAATATAATGACAGAACAAAAGCCAAATCAAAAGGAACAGATAAAGTTTAAGGTAGAAAATTTAAAAGGTTATTTTCCAAAAGGTTATAGTACAAAACAAATGGAAGATGTTATTGAGAATTTATTGAAACAATATAAACAAAGGTGGAAAAGTAGAGAGTTAGGAAGATAAAAAAATAAAAGACTTAGGTTATAAATAATATTTTGTATTATTCATCATCTAAGTCTTTAAATAATTTATCATTAAAAAATTCATCAAGTTGCATATTTAAGCCTAAACAAATACGAAGTATTGTTAAAACTTGTACTTTTTTACTATGACCATTTATTATGCTATTGATAGTAGATTGACGAACTCCAGCCAATGTAGAAAGTTTGTTTATATTGATATTATTTTCTTTGCATAAATTTAAAATTCTTAATCGTATAGCCTCTTGTAAATCCATAATTTTCTCCTTTTTATTAGTATAACAAAAGCAAAAATAAATATTATCGCCACAGCGTTGACCAATTAAAAAACATACAATAAAATAACGCTATAACGATAATTAGGAGGGAAGAAATGAAAAAGTGTGAAAATAAAATACTTGATAATTTGTATGAAATAAGAGAGGGAGAGGTGGAAAAAAACTATATATCTAAATATGGAAAGCCAAAGAATAGTGAAAAAACAGAAAAAGCAGAAAATGAATTAGTAAATTTTATGAAAAAATTTATAAAAGATAAAAAGGACATTAAAAACTTATATGGAAAGTTGAATAAGTTTGAATTATGTGCAATGGGCGAAATGTGTTTTTGGTATAAACCATATTATAAAGCAGGTTTTATAGATGCAATATCTTTAAAAAAGCAGATAAAAGAAGAAAAAATAACAGACAATATTTCTAATGAAGATAGTATTTATAATAGTGTAGATGATATATGGGATTATATAGATAAACAAAAATATAATAACTTGAAAGCAAACAATGACTATATAAAAGCAACAAAAAGACTTGCAGAGATAAAAGGAAAATATCCAAAAGTAATGGATTTCTATGATAATAATAAAATTGCAGAATTTACACAAGAAGAAATGAAAGCAATTTTAGAAATAAAAGAATTATATGATTCAAGAAATATGTTAGAGGCAGAAGAAATGTTTAAAATAGGATTAAGACAAGGAAAATCATTATAGGAGGGTAGAAAATGGAAAGAAAAGAATATACAGTAAATGAACTGTTTGAAAATCAAGTTTTAAATGATATATACGAAACAAGAGGAGATGGACTAGAATGTTTATATATTAGAATGTATGGAGAGCCAGAAGAAATAAAAGAAACAAAACAAGCTAAAAAAGAATTAGAAAACTTAATGTATGAGTTAGTAAAGGATAAGGAAAAGCAAAAACAATTATGGCTAAAATTAGACAGATTTGAGGGTGCTATGTCTGGAGAAAGTAGTTTTTGGAATAAACAGTATTACAAATTAGGCTTTTTAGATAGAATATATCTAAAAAAAGAAATAGCAGATAATAAAAGAAAATTTATAGCAAATGATACTGGAGATTTACAAGATACTTTGATTTACAAGAGTATGTGCTTTATAAAAGAAATGTTAGGTGCAAATCTTTGGAATATAAAACAATATAAAGATATAGTACACAAAATGAGTAAAATAAAAGAAGAATACCCAAATGTAAAGGAATTTATAGAACGAAATGAAATAGTGAACTTTACTAAAAAGGAAGTAAAAGCATTAAGTGAATATCTAAAATTAGCTGATGATATGCAAGATATTGAGTTTATAGAAACTTTTAAGTTAGGACTTAAAGATAGCAGTTTGTTATAGGAGATAGAAATATCTCTTATTTTATTGTGTGTGAAAAAATATTGTGATATAATCATTTTTAGAAATAGTAATTTGTAGGGAGGATTTTATTTATGGAATTAGTAAAAGTTGGAGAAAAAACTTATTATATAAAGAATGCTACTAATATTGGTATATATAAAATTGATGATGGTAATGTGTATCTTATAGACACAGGAAATGATAAAGATGCAGGAAAGAAAATATTAAAGATTATTGATGAGCAAGGTTGGAATGTTAAAGGAATTATAACTACTCATTCAAATGCAGACCATATTGGAGGTAATAAAGTAATACAAGATAGAACTAATTGTGCTATATATGCTTACAATATTGAAAAATCGTTTACAGAGTTTCCTATTTTAGAATCATCTTTTTTATATGGTGGTTATCCATTTAAGGATATAAGAAATAAATTTTTATTAGCAAAAGAATCCGTTGTTACACCAATAAAGAATAATCTACCAAATGGATTAGAATATTTTGCTTTAAAAGGACATTTTTTTGATATGATAGGAGTTAAAACAAGTGATAATGTATATTTTTTAGCAGATTCTTTATTTAGTGAAGAAACAATTACAAAATATCATTTATTCTTTATATATGATGTTAGAGGGTTCCTTAATACTTTAGATTATTTAAAAACTTTAAATGGAGAAATGTATATTCCATCTCATTGTGAGGCTACAAGAGATATTTCATATTTAATAGAACTTAATAGAAGTAAAGTAAATGAAATTATGAATAAAATATATATGATTTGTAAAAATGAAATGACTTTTGAGGAAATTTTGAAATGTATATTTGATGAATATAATTTGATTATGAATGGAAATCAATATGTTTTAGTAGGAAGTACAATAAAGTCATATTTATCGTATTTAGCAGATGAAAACAAACTATGCTATGAATTTAAAGATAATAAAATGATATGGAAACAACTTTAATTAAAATTTTGAAAGTAGAGATATTATGGAAGTTACAAATTTATTGAAAGCAAAAAATCGAGATGAACTTCGTAAGTGGTTGATAAAAAATCACGATATTGAAAAAGAATGTTGGGTAGAAGTAAAAAGAGGTAGACCAATAGACAATGGAACATTTTGGTATATAGATGCAGTAGAAGAAGCAATGTGCTTTGGTTGGATAGATAGCACAACAAAAAAACTAGATAATGGTATTACTGTTCAAAAGTTAGTACCTCGTTCTAAAAATAGTATATGGTCTGAATTAAATAAAGCAAGATGTATGCGAATGGAGAAATTGGGGCGAATGACAGAGATAGGAAGAAACCTAATACCAAAAGAAGAATTTAAAATAGATGAAGATATTTTAAATGAACTAAAAAAGGATTCGGAAGTATGGGAAAACTTTAAAAAATTTCCTGAACTATATCAAAGAGTAAGAATTGATACGATACAAATTAAAAAGAAAAATAAGCCAGAATTATATAAAAGTAGATTACAAAAACTAATAGAAAACACAAAAAAAGGTGTAATGTATGGCGAATGGAATGATAATGGTAGATTACTAGATTTATAATACAAATTACAATTTGAAAGAGAGGTAAAAATGATTTTTGAAATTTTTGCATTATTGATAATGATAGTATTTTATGGTATATATTTTGGTAAAATGATTATTCAAAAAAGACAAGGAATTCAAACAAGACAGCTTGGAAAAGGCAAAAATCAAAATGTTAGAGTTGTAGAAATTTTAATGTCTATTGCAACACTTGTAATTGTTCCAATACAATTAATTTCAATTATATTTGATTTAACTATATTAAATAATAACATTAGATTTATTGGCTTTTTAGTTGGAATATTAGGAGATATATTATTTTTAATATCTATAATAACAATGAAGAATAGTTGGAGAGCTGGTATTCCAAGTGAAGATAATACAGAATTTGTTTCTAATGGAATTTATAAAATAAGTAGAAATCCAGCATTCGTGGGTTTTGATTTAATGTATATTGGGATTTGTTTATTATATTGTAATGTTTTAACAATAATTTTTTCATTATTTGCTATTATTATGTTACATTTCCAAATAATTCAAGAAGAAACATATTTAGCAAATACCTTTGGAGAAGAATATAGAACATATAAAAATCGAGTTTTTCGTTATATAGGAAGAAGATAAATTACAATATATAGAGGAGGTACGCAAATTGAAAAAAGAAAAATGGTTAATAATTATTGGAAATATTTTATTATTTATTACTTGCATACTTCAAGTAATAGTAAAATTAAGCAGTGAAGTTTATGTTACTTTAATTACTATATCAGTTTTACTAGAATTAATTGGAATTGCATTAGGTAAAGAAGAATAAAATTACAATTTGAAAGGAATGGAAATGATACTACTATTAAAATATGGAAATACAAATTGTTATTATATAAAAGGTAAAAATGGTAGTATATTAGTAGATACAGACTGGGCAGGAACACTACAAGCCTTTTATAGAAAAATGAAAGAATTAAATATTGAAAAAATTGATTATCTTTTAATAACACATTACCACCCAGACCACATAGGAATAGCACAAGATATAATTGATATGGGAACAAAACTATTATTAGTAGATGTTCAAAAAGATTATATTCATAGTTCAGACACAATTTTGCAAAAAGATAAAAATATTCAGTTTAAGCCTATAAATACAGAGCCTGTAATTATATCGTGTGAGCAAAGTAGAGAGTTTTTAAATGATTTAGGAATAGATGGAGAAATAATATATACACCAGGACATAGTGAAGATAGTATTTCTCTAATTTTAGATAATGGTAGTGTTTTTGTAGGAGATTTATACGATTTAAAATCTGCAATAACATTTAATGATGAAAAGATAAATAATAGTTGGAATAAAATATTAAGCCATAATATATCAAAAATATACTATGGTCATCACGAACAAACTATTAGCAATATAAAAAAGATAGAAGATACACTAATCAATTAGTGCTAGAAATTACAAGTTTGTAGTTTGAAAGATTTATAGTAATTTATTGCTAGAGTTGTAATAATATGAAAGGAAGAATGTAAAATGAACGAATCTAATGTTAAAAATATAAATTTTCATAGTGATATACTTAATAAAGATATGGGAATAAATGTGTATTTGCCAAAAGGATATGAAGAAAATAATAATCCACTACCAGTATTATATTTTCTTCACGGAAGAAGTGGGAATGAAAATATTATATTTGATTTGAATATGAAAGGAATAGCAGATGAAATGATAGAAAGTGGGAAAATAAAACCACTAATAATTGTTTGCCCTAGAATTGAAAATAGTAGAGGGGTAAATTCATCTTCTATAAGTAATGAAGTATTAAGTCCAGGAGATAGTGGAATTATTATAAATGTTGGAATGTATGAAGATTATTTTATAGAGGAAGTTGTACCTTTAATTGATAATATATTTAATACAATAAAGACAAAAAATGGTAGATATATTGGTGGTGTTTCAGCAGGTGGATATGCAGCACTTCATAATTCATTTAGACATCAAGAAATGTTTGGCAAAGTTGGAGGACATATGCCTGCAATAGAACTAACTTTAGAGAAAGAAGATACTCCATATTTTAAGGATATATCTGTGTGGGAAAAATACGATCCTATAACGATTGCTAAAAATAATGAAATTTCAAAGGAACTTAAAGTTTATCTTGATGCAGGAAATCAAGATGAAGGACATTTTTATGAAGGATGTAAAGTTTTGCAGGATATATTAGAAAAGAAACAAGTAACATCTCAAAACCACATTTATGATGGACATCATAATGGAGCATATATAATATCTAATTTAGAAAAATATTTAGAATTTTATAATTCATAAATTACAAGTTGAAAGTTAGGTGTATTTATGGAATATGACAAATTAGAATTTGAAACAACTTTTAAGAATGGGGATATGATTCCAGTAGAATATACTGGGTATGGAAAAAATATATCTCCAGAATTTAGAATTAAAAATTTATCAGATAAAGCAAAAAGTTTAGTAATAATTTTAGAAGATTTAAGTCATCCGATAAAGAACTTTACTCATTGGATTGCGTGGAATATAAAGGCAAATTCTGTAATTCCAGAAAATGTTGGAAATATGGATAATGTTATGCAAGGAATTGCCTATGGATTTCATAAATATGCAGGAGCAAAACCACCAATGTTTCAAAAACACAATTATAAATATACAATATATTCATTAGATAACACTTTAGAATTGTCATCTAATATTATGAAAAAGAAACTTTTGAAAGCAATGAATGGGCATATTTTACAAAAGGGAACTATTATAGGTTATTTTAAAAGATAAATTACAATTTATATAAATGTTAAAAATATTTGCGTAACTTCCAAAGAAATTTGGTAGACTGAATAACAATTAAAAAGTAAAATGTTTTGTGAAAGGAGTGATTATATGAATATAGGTCAAAATATTATGAATTTAAGAAAAGGTGCAAAACTTTCACAAGAACAACTTGCTGAAAAAATGGGAGTCACTAGACAAACGATAAGTAATTGGGAACTAGATGAATCTAGTCCAGATTTAAAACAAGGCAAAGAATTATCTAAAATATTTAATGTAAGTTTAGATGATTTAACTGGAGATTTAACATTTGAATATTTAGATGATGCAGATAGTGATAGAAAAATTACTATAATATCATCAATAGAAAATGTTATAGTAACTTGCAATAAAATTCAATCATCAAATAAATACAAAGGTGGCAAAGATTCACCACAATATGCTTTATTTGGAATTGATGAAAGTAATGATACTATTTTTGGAGTTAATAATACTTTTTTAGGTTGGTATGAAAATAAAGAGCAAATATCAAAAGAAATTATGGGAATAAAAGAAGCCTTTATGTCAGGAACTTTATCATACGAATTAAAGTATAATGTTGAAGTAGAAAAAAAATTAATGGGAATGAAACTTGTCATTAAAAAATAACAAATTACAATAAGTGTGGCAGATAATAAAGTTGAAATTATCTGTCATTTATAATATAATCATAATAAATTATAGTAATTTGTTTTTCAAATTGGAGGGAAAAGAAATGGAAAATAAAATATGTCAAAGTTGTGGTATGCCTATAACTTCAAATGAACAACTAGGTACAAATAAAGATGGAAGTATCAATAATGATTATTGTAAATATTGCTATGAAGATGGAGAATTTATAGATAAAGTTACAATGGAAGAATATATAGAAATGTGTTCTCAATATGGAGAACAAGCAGGAATGACTAATGAAGAAATGAAAGAACATTGTACGAAATTATTTCCTACTTTAAAAAGATGGAAATGTACTTGTACTGAAGAATGTGCAAGTGGTTATAATCCTAATTGTACTTGTGAAAATCCAGAATGTCATTGTAGAGAGAAATAGTTAAATTACAATCTGTAAAGGAGAATTAAAAATATGAAAGATGGAAAAATGCCAAATCCAAATACAATACATCCAATAGTTGGATATGATAAAGAAATATATGTGAAACCTACTATTAAAAATAAAAATGTTATAGTTGGAGATTTTACTTATATTGCAGATACAGAATTTGAAAGTCATATAACACATCATTACGAGTTTAATAATGATAAATTGATTATAGGAAAGTTTTGTCAAATAGCTTCTGGGGTTGAATTTGTAATGAACGGTGCTAATCATCAAATGAATGCAGTAACAACATTTCCATTTTATACATTAGAGGGTTGGGAGCAAGTTCCACCTTCACAAAATGATTTACCTATTAAAGGGGATACTATTATTGGAAATGATGTATGGATAGGACAAAATGTAACGATAATGCCAGGAGTTCGTATTGGAGATGGAGCAATAATTGGTGCTAATTCTGTTGTTGCAAAAGATATTCCATCATACCATATTGCAGTTGGAAATCCTTGTAATGTTATTAAAAAGAGATTTGATGATGAACTAATTGAGATAATGGAAAAAGTAAAATGGTGGGATAAAAGTATAGAAGAAATAAACAATTTAATTCCTGTACTAACTTCAAGTGATTTAGAAAAAGTAAAAGAAGAATTATCAAAGTTATTATAATTACAAATTATTGAATAGGAGTATATACAATGAAAGATATAATCAAATTTGCTAGTAGAGAAGAATTTAGAAATTGGTTATCCGAAAATTGTTTATCAAAAGATGGTGTTTGGCTTCTATTTGGAAAATCTGGAGGAATAAAAACAATAAAAGCAAGTGAGGCACTTGAAGAAGCATTGTGTTTTGGGTGGATTGATGGGCAAATGCAAAGAATAGATGATAAGAATTATAAAAAATATTTTTCTATGCGTAGAGATAACAGTAAATGGTCTGAAAAAAACAAAACATTAACAAAAAGTCTTGAGGAACGAGGACTTATGACCGAATATGGTAGAAAGAAAATAGAAGAAGCAAAAAATAATGGGCAATGGAATGCTCCAAAATCTATGGAAATAACAGAGAAACATATTTCAGAGTTATCTACTATATTAAAAGAATATGAACTTGCTTATACAAATTTTCAGTCAATGCCTCCATCAGTAAAGAAAACTTATGCTAAAGCCTATTTTGATGCCAAGACTGATGATGGAAGAAAAAGAAGAATTGCTTGGATGGTAGATAGACTTAATAAAAATCTTAAACCAATGTAGTAAATAACAAATTACAATTTTTGTAGATGATTAAAATAAAAATAATAAACAAATTAGGGAGATATTAAGAAATTAGTATCTCTATTTTTTTATGCTTAAAAACAGAAAGGAGGAGTAAAAAAGATGTCAAAAGAACAGAAGAATAATAATGAATGTAAATTTAAGTTAGAGATAAATGGAACAATATATACTGTCAATTTAATTCAATCTAACGGAGCAAAATTGACTTATGAAGAATTGATTAAGAAGATTATTACAGATGAAACATTAAAAATTAAAGTTGAAAATGTTGCATAAAAAGGACACAGTTATTAAATTTTTTGAAAAAAATAAAAAATATTGTAAATAACTATTGCCACAACGGCGACCTTACGACTTGTTTAGGGTATAGAAACCCAGACGAACTTGAAAAAACAATAGGAACTGTGCTTGATAAAGTAATAAAAGATATTCCATTAGAAGAAAATGAAGCAATATTACATCATAGCGAGGGAGTAGATTTAGTACCATCTAATATTGATTTAGAGGCGATAGAAGTAGGACTTGTTAATAATATGAGCAGGGAGTATATGCTAAAAGGTTATATTGATGAAGTAAAGAGTAAATATGACTATGTCATTATAGATTGTCGCCCTTCATTAAGTATGATAACACTTAATGCACTTGCTTGTAGCGATAGTGTAATAATACCAGTGCAAGCACATTATCTATCAGCCAAACGGAATGACACAGCTAATTCAAACGATAAATAAGGTGCGAAAAAGAATAAACCCTAGTCTAAAAGTTGATGGTGTTTTAATTACTCTTGCAGATATGCAAACGAAAGTAGGAAAAACAACATTTCAAACACTTCAAAATAGTTATGGTAGCAAAATAAAAATCTATGACACGATTATTCCACAGGGAGTAAAAGCAGTTGAGGGAACAATGGCAGGAAAAAGTCTATTTGCTTATGATAAGAACAGCAAGCCAGCTATTGCCTATGATAATTTTTGTAAGGAGGTATTGAAAATTGAAAAACAAAGAACTAGAAATGAAATTGCCAACACTAGATGATATATTAGAGCCTGTGCAACGGAAAAGACATTTTGAATATTGAGAAAGCAATTCCAATACCACTAGAAAAATTATTCGACTTTCCAAATCACCCATTTCAAGTAAATGATGATAAAGAAATGGAAAATATGGTAGAAACCGTAAAAACAGGTGGAATAATAATGCCATTAGTAGTAAGGCAAAGAGATGACGGAAATTATGAAATTATTTCTGGACACAGAAGAAAAAGAGCAAGTCAGCTTGCTAATTTAAAAGAAGTGCCTTGTATTATTCGTGATTTAAGTGATGACGAGGCAACAATAATAATGGTAGACAGCAATATGCAAAGAACAAAGATATTACCGAGTGAAAAAGCATTTGCATATAAAATGAAATTAGAGGCAGAAAAACATCAAGGACAAAGAAAAGATTTAACTTCTGACCAAATCGGACAGAAGTTACCAAATAAGACAACAAGAGAAAAAGTAGCAGAAGAACTTGGAGAAAGTGCAACAAATATTCAAAGATATATTCGACTAACTGAACTAATACCAGAATTATTGAAATTAGTTGATGAAGAAAGAATAGCATTTAGTCCAGCCGTTGACTTGTCATATCTAACAGAAGATGAACAATATGTAATACTTAACATTTATGACTATGATGAGAAAACTCCTAATGTATCACAAGCTAGGCACTTAAAAATGTTAAGTCAAGAGGGAAAACTGACAGCAGATAAAATCGAAGAAATAATGGGAGAACAAAAACCTAATCAAGTGGAAAAATTTAAGCTGAACAAAGAAAGAATACAAAAGATACTCCCTAAAAATATTCAAACAGAAAAGCAAGCAGAAGATTTTATTGTAAAATGTATTGAAGAACACAACGAAAGGGAGGAAAAAAAGCGAAGTTATGAACGCTAGGATTATGCCAAAAAATCGAGGGAGTATTTTTAATAAAATTCCCCCTTACAAACCCCTTTTAATACTAGCTATATACTAACTGAAAAGAATATATTTATAAATATACAAATTTGCAAAAAAAATAAAAATTACACCTTTGTTTTACTCCCACAAACCTACTAAAATAAAGGCAAAGGGAGGAATGAAATATGAAAAAAATTATTTTAATTATATTTATGGCAATGATTTCAAGTTTTAGTTATTATGGAGCAGTAAATGAAAATGGAGAAAAAGTAACAAATTTTGAAAATACAATACAAGATCAAGAGAATGTAGTGCAAGAAAAAGTTTCAAATCGAGAAGAAATACAAACAGAAAATGTAGAAATGCAAAAACAAGAAGAAAAAAAGGAAGAACAACAAGAAATTGCAAAACAAGAAACTACACAAATAAGTGATAATAAGTCAAAAACACAAAGTACAGAGAGTAGAACACAAGCTAAAAATGAGGTAAAGAAAGACACAAAAAAACAAGAAAGTACAACTAAAAATAAAACACAAAATATACAAACTACAACAAGCAAAGAGAAAAAGCAAACTGAAAATATCAAAAAAGAACAGACACCAGTTACTTCCCAAAGTAATAGTAATTATACAGAAAAGGAAGTAAAAGTAGCACCAAAAACAGAGTGTGTAGGAAATAATCACAAAATTAGTGCAGGAAATACAGGAAAATGGTTTGAAACAAAGGCACAAGCAGATAGTTACTATAATACAGAAATTGAAAAATGGGGTAAAAAGTGGGAAAGTGGCGAAATAGATAAAACAAAATATTTAAAAGAATGTCCATCTGGCTATGAAGTATGGACTTGCCCACAATGTCAAAAATGGACAATAAACTTTTATTATAGATAAAAAATTAAATATAAAAAACGATTGAACAAGTATAATGCTTGTTCTTTTTTTAGTTAGGAGGAATTTTAATGTTAAAACAAGTAAATAAATTAAAAAAGATATTAGCATTTATGTTTGTGCTAATAACATTATTTAGTACAGCACAACCTATATTTGCAGTTTCAAGTTCTGGAACAGGACAATGGGTTGCAGGACAATGGGATTCAAATATTTATACAAGTGATAATCATTCAAGCGTAGGAATGCTTTTAAGAAGATTAGTAAATTATACAACAAAAGAAAAATTAACAGTATTTTGTTGTGAACACGGAGTAGATTGTACCACAGGAGAAATACACACAGCGACACACAATAAGCCAACAGACGAAAAGATGAAACAAGCTTGCCGAGTAGCATATTTTGGATGGTATGAAAAATACGGAGATTATGTTATAGATGGTGGAATAATGGCAGAGTCTATGAAATCAAGAAAAATGGACTATGTCTACACACAACAAATGATATGGGAAGTATTGGGACAATCTAATGCAACATTTAGAGATTCAAATATTCAAAATGGGTATGTGAATTTTAAAAACGAAGTAAATTCAAAAATAAATAATATAAGAAAACAACCTAGTTTTATAAATGACACAATAACAGTAGAGTGTGGAGAAACTAAAACAATAACTGATTCAAACAATGTATTAGCTGATTATGTAAGTTTTGATAAAACAGTTGATGGAATAAGAGTTGCACACACAAAAGGGCAAAACACATTATCAATTACAGTAGATGAAAGTTGCACAAGAGAAACCTATGTAATATCAGAAAGCACAATGAAAAGTTGGGGAGTAATAAAAGAACAAACAACAGACCACGACTCAACAGTATATTTTGTTTTCCAAGAGGGAGTACAAAATCAATTATATGCCCTAAACTACAATGATCCAGTAACAATGTTGCTAGACTTAAAAATAAATCTTCTAGGAAATTTAGAATTAAGCAAACTAAATACAAACGGAGATTTAATTGACGGAGCAGTATTTAATGTAACAGGAGAAAATGGATTTAATCGTGATGTAACAGTAACAAACGGAAAAATTAAGCTAGAAAAATTGAGAAAAGGAACTTACTATATAAAAGAAAAATCAAGTCCAACAGGTTATTTACTAAATACAGAAACTTATACAGCAGATGTAAAACCTAATCAAACAACAGAGCAAGCAATAGTAAACACAGAGCCAACAGCAGAAATTACAGTAACAAAAACAAATACAAATGGAGATAAAGTACAAGGAGCAAAATTTCAAATAATTGCTAATGAAGATATATACAATGTTGCAAAAACAGTAAAACATCATACAAAAGGAGATATAGTAGCAACAATTACAACAAATAGCATAGGAGTTGCAAGTAAATCTAATTTGCCACTTGGAAAATACAAAGTTAAGGAAATTGAAGTGCCACAGGGGTATTTATTGAATACTGAACAAAAAGAAATAACTTTAAAATATAAGGATCAAAATACTAATGTTATATTTGGAAGTGTTACAGTAGAAAATACAGAGCCAACAGGAAATTTAGTTATTGAAAAAACAGATAAAGAAACAGGAAATAAAAATAGAGCAGATAAAAAATCACATCACGGGGACGCAACACTTAAAGGAACTGGATATACTTTATATGCCAAAGAAAGAATAACAAATGTTGCAGGAACAATAAAATATTTTGATAAAGATGAACAAATAGCTACATTTACTTTCAATGAATATGGAGTTGCTAGTATAAAAATAACAAACAATAATACACCTGCAAAAATAAGTGTAGATGGAACAAAATTAACAGGCTTACCAATGGGAAAATATTATGCAAAAGAAACCATAGTGCCAACAGGTTATATGCCAGATACAAAAGTGTATGATTATACATTTTCATACAGAGATATGAATACAAAAGTTATAGAAGTAGCAGGAACAGTTACAAATACAGTAGAAAAAGCACCTTTTGAAGTAATCAAAGTTAGCACAAATGAAAATGCAACAGCAGAAACAGTAGCAAATGCAGAATTTACAGCAATACTTTCAAAATATGTTGATTATTACGGAAGTTTTGATGAGGCAAAGAAACATTTAAACGAATTTGCGACAGATGAATATTCAATATTTAGAACAGGAACTAATGGACACGGAATTTCTGGACTTTTAGCTTATGGAGAATATACAGTAAATGAAACTTATACACCATCTCCAGAGATAACAACAGTTGAGCAATTCTATGTAACAATAGATAAAGACAGTAAAACACCAGTAAAAGAACTTGTTGAAAATGATTTGCCATTTGAGGCATATATAAAAATGCAAAAACAAGATAAAAAGACAGGAAAATTTGTAACTTATTCTAATGCGACTTTTGAATTATATAGACAAAATGAAGATACAAACAAATGGGAACAAGTTGAATGTAAAGTAGGAGATAAATATTTCAAAACTTGGACTACAAATAACGAGGGAATTGCAAAAACAGAAACAAAGTTAGAGGCAGGAAATTACAAACTAACTGAAATAGAAATCCCAACAGGTTTCATACAATTAGATGGAGAGCTAACATTCAAAGTAGATAATAGAAACTCTACACTAAATTATGATAAAGATTGGGACGCTTGGATTACAGTAACAGCAAGGAATAGTCAACCAACAGGAACACTAAAACTAAACAAAAAAGTAGCATTAAGAGAAGATATGGACAAAACAATGATAAAAGATATTGATTTTACAAAAATATCTTTTGAATTAGTAACGGATGAGAAAATAATAGACTATGCAGACGGATCAACTATATATGAAAAAGGAAAAGTAGTAGGAAAATATAATCTAAAAGCTGATGGAACATTGACATTTACAGAATTGCCAATGGGACGCTATCACCTAAAGGAATTGACAACAGTAGAGGGAGCAGTATTAGACGAAACAGAACACAAAATTGTATTTGAACAAAAAGATACAGTAACAAAAGAATATATTGTAGAAAAAGACATTGAAAATAAAACAACAGCAATAGAAATTAGCAAAACGGATATTACAGGAGAAAAAGAGCTAGTTGGTGCAAAACTAACTGTTACAGATGAAAATAACGAAGTTATAGATAGTTGGATATCTAGTGAAAAAAGTCATAAAATTGAGGGATTACAAGTAGGAAAAGAATACACACTAACAGAGGAAATAGCACCAGAATCTTTTGTAAAAGCAACTTCAATAAAATTCACAGTAGAAAATACAGCAGATATTCAAAAAGTTGTAATGATAGATAAACAAGTAACAATGTCAAAAGAAGATATTGGAGGAAAAGAAGTTGAGGGTGCAGAGCTAAAAGTAGTTGATAAAGATGGAAATGTTATAGATAGTTGGACATCTACTAAAGAAAAACACGCAATAAATAATTTAGTAGAGGGAGAAACTTACACATTATATGAGGACTATGCTCCAGACACATTCGTAATATCAAATAAAATAGAGTTCACAGTAACAACAGACAAAGAAACACAAGAAATAAAAATGATAGACAAAGTAGTAGAAATATCAAAAGTAAATATAGCAGGCGAAGAATTAGAGGGAGCAACATTAGTTGTAACAAGCACAAAAACAAAAAATATAGTAGATAAATGGGTATCAACAAAAGAGCCACACAAAGTTAGTAACTTAATCGAGGGAGAAAGCTATATACTTCACGAAGAAATTGTAGTTGACGGATATGTAAAAGCAACAGAGATTGAATTTACAGTAACAGAAAGCAAAGAAACTCAAAAAGTAGTAATGATAGACAAAACATTGGAAGTTATAAAAACAGATCTAGTTACTGGCGAAGAATTAGAGGGTGCAGAACTAGAAGTTATTGATAAAGAAACAGGAGAAACAATAGACAAATGGACTTCTAGTAAAGAACCTCATAAAGTTATAGGCTTGGAGGAAAATAAAACTTATATTTTAAAAGAAACAACTTGCCCTTATGGATACGAACAAGCAGAAGAAATAGAGTTCACAGTAACAGAAGATAAAGAAACACAAAAAATTGAGATGAAAGATATGCCTATTTTAAAAGACATTAGAGTAGTAAAAGTAAATAGCAAAACAAAAGAAATTATAAAAGACAAATTTACTTTCGGAATTTATGAAGATAGCGAATGCACAAAACTAATTAAAGAAGTAAAAGCAAACAAAGAGGACGGATTCGTTACTTTTGAAGATATGCGTTATGGCACATTCTATATCAAAGAATTAAAATCTCCAAAGAACTACGAACTATCTAACAGAGTAGCAAAAGTAGAGATAAATGACAAAGGAGTTTTTGTAGATGGTACAGAAATTCAAGAAGAAAATACAGTATATAGTTTTGAATTTGAAAATCAAAAAATAGAAACTCCAAAAACACGGAGATACAAGAAATATCTTACTAGCTGTAACTATTTCTATTATTTCACTAATAGGACTTGCAGTATTAGTTGTTATAAAATTAAAAAATAGATAAAAAATTATATAAGCAAAATGGTGGCAGGTAACTAGCCACCATTATTGCTTAAAAAGGAGTGAAAAATGGCAAAGTACAATATAGCTCAAATACAAAAGATGATAGAAAGACTAGCTGAAATAGGAATAAATACAGAAAAAGCAATACTTAATATGCAATTTGAAGATTTAGAGAAAATGCCGAATTATACAATAACAGATATAAAAACATTAGTCAGTTTAAGAAAAGCAATAAGAAAAAATAAAAAAGCATTATTCCTGTTTTTAGGCGAAGAAATAGAGTAATAAATAATAAAAAAATTAAAAACGAGAGGAGGGAGAGAATTGGCAAAAGAACTAACTAAAAAAGAAAAACAAATAACAGAGTTATATTTTGAAACAACATTAAATGTAGGGAAAAATGCAGACAACTGGATTTCATTTTTAAAAAGAGCAAGTTTTAATTATAAATATAGGTTTGATGAACAAATATTGATATATGCACAAAGACCAGACGCAGTTGCTTGTGCAGAAACAACAATATGGAATAAAAAGCTAAAAAGGTGGATCAATAAAGGCTCAAAAGGAATAGCTTTAATTACAGAAAAAGAGGGAGAGTTAGGCTTGCGATTTGTTTTTGATGTGTCAGATACTAATAGTGATGTTTACGGCAGGAAATTCAAACTATGGCAAGCAGAAGAAAAATACACGAATGATATTATAGAGGCATTAGAAGATAAATTCGGAACAATGGAAGATAAAAGCAGTTTGCCGTTAGCAATAATATCGACAGTATATAATCGTGTAGTAGACAATATGCAAGACTATTTAGAAGAACTAAAATCTGTAACAGCTAATAGTGAATTAGAAAAATTAGATAATGAACAATTAGAAAATGAATTTTTAGAAATATTATTATTTAGTACGATAGGCTTAACAATGTCAAGATGTGGGTTAGATGTAAACGAGTATATACCAAAAGATAATTTTTCTGGAATAGAAAAGTTTAATACTTTTGAAACAATGTCTATACTTGGAACAGCAACTAGGGATTTTTCAAAAGAAATATTACTAGAAGTTTCAAAAACTGTAATAAATGTGCAAAAACAAGAAAAAAAGAAAAATCACACATTGGAAAAAATAAAACAAAGCATTTACAATAAAGAAAATGAGAAAGGAAGTGTTGAGAATGAATCTAACTTACACAATGAAAGGAAATTATCTAATACCAGACTTAACGATAGAGAAAACAAACAAGAAAGTGAATTTAGGCAAGTTCGCCAAAATGAGATTGAAACACCTAAAAGAGAACAAGAGGGGAACTTACACAATGCTAGTAGCGAGCAACAAACTAACAGACCACTTGAGAGCAATAGAGAAAACAGTAATAAACAGAATAGCACAGGAAGTAGAGAAAATGAAACAGCAATATGGAATAACAGAGGAAATGAAAGCAACCAACCAAATGGAATGGGTAGGGCAGATGAACAATATTCAAGCAACAGCAGAGCAGATAGCAGTAAGGGAAGTAATTTACAATTAAAAGAACAATATAATGAAAAGGAAGTAGACTATACTTCTTTTTTTGATGGAGAAACAACAGATACAGGAAATTATAAATTTATGGTAGGCGATATTATCTATATAGGTTTTCAAGAATTTACTATTTCAAATATAGATAATCAAATAATAACAATGTATGATAATCAATTCCCATTGGATCAGAGAACAGTAGCTATAAAAGATATACTAGAAAAAGTTGCTGAAAATCCTATGAATGATTACTTAAAAGATAGAGAAGTACCAGAAACAGAAGAAAAAGTAGAAAGTGCTTTCAATAAGTGGCTAGATACATTTATAGAAGAAAAAGGAATTGATTTAGAACAGGTTATTGAAATAAAAACAGAAAATAATACACATTATTTTGAAGTTGGAAATATCATTGCTAATATAAAAGCTACTACACCAGAAGAACAAGCAGGAATAAAAGATATGATAGTCAAAATAGATTTTCATAATGGAGATGTAGTAGATTATTTTAGACATTTAGCACAGGCATTAGCAGAAAACTTTGAGAAACAACAAGAACAACCAAACGAAGTAACACCAGAAGAACAAATAGAAAATATAAAAGAGCAGGAAATTATAGCAGAAAAGCTAATCAAAAAGAACAGAAATATTGAATATTTTGACTTGCACCCTGAAATACCTACTGAAGAAAGAAATAATTTTAGAATTACAGATGATAATTTAGGTGTAGGAACAGCAAAAGAAAAATATAGAAACAATGTAGAGGCTATAAAAGTATTAAAATTATGCGAAGAACAAAATAGATATGCAACACCAGAAGAACAACAAATTTTGAGTAAGTATGTTGGGTGGGGTGGCTTAAAATCAGCATTTGAAGATAAAAACGATAGTTGGGCAAGTGAGTATGCAGAATTAAAAGAATTACTTACTGAAGATGAATACAAAGATGCAAGAGCTTCAAGTGTAACAGCATATTATACACCACCAGTTGTTATAAGAAATATATATAAAGCATTACAAAATATGGGACTAAAACAAGCAAATATTTTAGAGCCATCTTGTCGGAGTAGGTAACTTTTTAGGAATGCTACCAGAAGAATTAAATGACAGTTGCAAAATGTATGGAGTAGAGGTAGATAGTATTTCTGGAAGAATAGCACAGCAATTATACCAAAAATCCACTATTGCGATACAACCTTTTGAAAAAACAAATATGCCAGATAACTTTTTTGATGTTGCAATAGGAAATGTGCCTTTTGATAATAAAATAAAGCCTAATGATAGAAGATATAACAAAAATAAATTTGTTTTACACGATTACTTTTTCGCAAAAACAATAGATAAAGTTCGCCCACGGAGGAATAATAGCACTTGTTACAAGTAAAGGAACAATGGACAAAGAAAATAGTAGTGTTAGGAAATATATATCACAGCGAGCAGAACTTATTGGAGCAATAAGACTACCAGACAATACATTCAAAAGTAATGCAGGAACAGAAGTAACATCAGATATTATATTCTTAAAGAAAAGAGATAAAATCACAGATATAGAAGATGACTGGGTAAATCTTGACACAACTGAAAATGGAATAAGAATGAATAAATATTTTGTCGATAATCCTAATATGATAATGGGAACAATGACAAAGGAAAGTTCACAATATGGAGGAGAACGAACAGAGTGTAAAATGATAGAGGGTAGCGATTTAGATTATATGCTATCTAATGCTATTTCAAATATAGAATCAGAAATAGAAGAATACGATTTAGACGAGCTAATAGAAGATGAAGAAAAATCTATACAGGCAGATCCGACAGTAAAAAATTATTCCTATACTGTTATTGACGGCAAAGTATATTATAGAGAAAATAGTAGAATGTTTGAAAAAGACTTGCCAGAAACAACACAAAATAGAATAAAAGGTATGGTAGAAATACGAGATTGCACCAGAAAACTTATAGACCTACAAGTTGATGATAGTAGCGACAATGAAATAAAAATAGAACAGGAAAGATTAAATAGGTTATATGATAATTTTGTAAAGAAGTATGGAAGAATAAACAGCAGAGGAAATAATCAAGCATTTTCCGAAGATAGTAGCTATTACTTATTATGCTCATTAGAAATAACAGATTCAAAAGGTAATTTCCAAAGAAAAGCAGATATGTTTTCAAAGAAAACAATAAAAGCCAAAAAAGAAATAACAAAAGTAGATACAAGTAATGAGGCACTTATTGTTTCTCTAACAGAAAAAGCAAAAGTTGATATGGAATATATGCAGTCTATTACAGATAAGACAGAAGATGAACTTGTTAAAGATTTAGAGGGGCAAATATTTAGAATACCAGATACACCTGCTGAAGAAAAAAAGTATGTAACAGCAGATGAGTATTTATCTGGAAATGTAAGAGAAAAACTTAATATTGCAAGAAGAATTGCAGAGGGAAATCCAGAATTTGAAGTAAATGTTAGAGAGTTAGAGAAAGTAATACCAGAAGATATAAAAGCAAGTGAAATAGCAGTAAAACTAGGAGCTACTTGGATACCACCAGAATATATTGAGCAATTTATATATGAATTACTAGATACAGATTATTGGGACAAGAAAAAGATACAAGTTCATTACTCTGAATTTACAGGAGCTTGGAATGTTACAGGAAAATCAGTAGACAAAGGAGTTAAAGCAACAAAAACTTATGGCGTAAAAAAAGCAAGTGCATATAAAATAATTGAAACTACTTTAAATCTAAACGATATAAAGATATATAAAAAAATAAATGTTGGAACAGATGATGAGAAAAGTGTTATAGATAAGCAACAGACAGCAATAGCACAAGCAAAACAAGATGAAATTAGAATGAAGTTTGAAGAATGGATTTTCAAAGATCCAGACAGACGAGAAAAGTTAGTAAAATTATATAATGAAAAGTTTAATAGTATAAGAAACAGGCAATATGACGGAAGTCATCTAAAATTTTATGGTATGAATCCAGAAATAAAATTACGAGAACATCAAGTTAATGCCATTGCAAGAATATTATATAATGGAAATACCTTACTTGCTCACGAGGTACGGAGCTCGGAAAAACTTTTGAAATGGTAGCAAGTGCAATGGAAAGCAAGCGATTAGGACTATGTAATAAAAGCATTTTTGTAGTTCCTAACCATATAGTTGAACAATTTTCAAATGAGTTCCTACAATTATACCCATCAGCAAATATTTTAGTAACAACAAAGAAAGACTTTTCAAAAAATAATAGAAAAAAGTTTGTGTCTAAAATAGCAACAGGAGATTTTGACGCAATTTTGATAGGACACAGCCAGTTCGAGAAAATACCTATGTCAATAGAAAGGCAGAGGTATTTTTTAGAGTCGCAAATAGAAGAAATAATAGAGGGTATAGAAGAAACAAAAGCACTAGAGGGCGAAAGGTTTACTATAAGAGAACTAGAAAGAACAAAAAAAGCACTAGAGGCAAAGTTAGAAAAGCTAAACAATGCAGATAAGAAAGATGATGTAATTACATTTGAACAGCTACGGAGTTGATAGACTATTTGTAGACGAGGCACATTATTATAAAAACCTATTTTTACAAAGTAAAATGAAAAAAATTGCAGGAGTTCAAAGTGGGGACGCACAAAAGAGTTCCGATATGTTTATGAAATGTCAGTATATGGACGAAATAACACGGAGGAAAAGGCGTTGTGTTTGCCACAGGAACACCAGTCAGCAACAGTATGTCAGAATTATATACAATGCAGAGATACTTGCAATACAATACATTAGTAAAAAATCACTTACAACATTTTGATAGTTGGGCAAGTACATTTGGAGAAACTGTTACAGCAATGACATTAGCACCAGAGGGCGACAAGTTCCAAATAAAGACAAGATTTGCAAAATTTCATAATATACCAGAACTAATGACAATGTTTCGTGAAGTAGCAGACATTCAAACAGCAGAAACATTAAAATTGCCAACACCAGAAGTTGAAAAGCATAATGTAGCAGTAAATGCAACACAAATACAAAAAGATATGGTAGCAGATTTAGGAGAAAGAGCAGAGAAAATTAGAGCAGGTGTTGTTAAAGTCTGGGAAGATAATATGTTAGCAATAACAAACGAGGGAAGAAAATTAGCTCTGGATCAAAGACTTATAAATAGTCAGTTACCAGATGATGAAAATAGCAAAGTGAATACTTGTGTAAAAAATGTATATGAAGTATGGGAAAAAACAAAAGATAAAAAATCTACACAGCTTGTATTTTGCGACTTATCTACACCAAAGTCATTAGGTGCAGATGATAATCCTTATGAAATGGAATTAGTAAATGGAATATGGAAATGCAAAGAAAGAGAGTTTACAGATGTATATACAGATATGAAAAGAAAGCTAATTGAGAAAGGAATACCAGAGAATGAAATTGCATTTATTCACGAGGCAACATCAGAGGCTAAAAAGGAAGAATTGTTTGACAAAGTGCGTAGTGGAGAAATAAGAGTTTTAATGGGTAGCACTTTCAAAATGGGAGCTCGGAACGAATGTGCAAGATAGAATTATAGCACTTCATAATTTAGACTGTCCGTGGACAAGTGCTAATCTAATACAAAGAATAGGTAGAGCAGTAAGACAGGGAAATATGAATGAATTAGTTCATATTTATAACTATGTAACGCAAGGAACTTTTGACGCATATATGTATCAGTTAATAGAGCAAAAACAAACATTTACAAGTCAAATAATGACTTCTAAAACACCTATAAGAAGTATGGAAGATATAGACGAAAGAGCATTAGACTATGCAGAAATAAAAGCACTAGCAACACGGAAATGAACACATTAAAGAAAAAACAGAGTTAGAGGCAAAAACAACAAAACTAAAAATGCTAAAACAAAGTTATTTGAGTCAAAAATATGATTTAGAAGAAATGGTAAATAGAAAATACCCACAAGAAATAAAAGAATGCAACGAAACAATAGAAAGTTTAAAACAAGATAATAAATATCTAAAAGAAAATACAACTATAAATGCAGATAATTTTTCTCCTATGAAAATAAATGAACAAGTGTATAATGAAAGAGCAAAAGCAGGTGAAAAAATACTAGAACTATGTAAAAGTGTAAAAGATACAAAAGGAGTATATATAGGAGATTATAGAGGTTTCAAAATGTATTTAGAGTTCAATACATTTGAGAAAGTATTTCAAGTAGCATTAAAGAATATACAAACTTATAGGGCAACATTGGGAAATGATAAAATAGGTGTAATAACTCGTATCAATAATGTTTTAGAATCAATGGAGAAAATGTTAGAAAACAATGAGCAAAAGTTACAAAATTTAGAATTACAATGTAAAAATGCAAAAGACACATTATCAATTCCATTTGCACAAGAACAGGAACTACAAGAAAGTTTAGCAAGATTAAAAGAAGTAAATAAGCTACTAAAAATAGGAGATACAAAGGAAAAAGAAGTAATAGATATTGATGATGAAGAAAACGAAGAAATAGAAGAATATTCAAAAAGTAAAAGTAGAGAATATGTAAGATAAAATCAAAAGTATAAATAAGAAAAAATTTCTCATATTGCACATTTCCTTTATATATAAACTTAACATAATATATAGCCATAGGAGGTAAATGTATTATGAAAAAATTTTTAGAAAGGAACATTTTAGATGAACTGTATGAGCTAAAAGGAGATGAGTTTGCAGACAATATTTTAAAGGAGATGTCAAAACAGAAAAAAGAACTTGAATCGTTAGCTATTGAAGAAAAGCTAACAGAAAAAATTAAAGAAGTTGTTACAGATGAGAAAAAACAAAATGAAATACTAAACTTGCTTAATAAATTTGAATTAGCAACTGGAGATGATGATGACTTCTGGAACAAAATGTATTACAAATTGGGAGCTTATGACTGTATAAGAATGAATGAAATAGTAAAAAGCAGTATAGAAAAAGAAACAGAGGCACTAATGGAGAAAATAGAACAAAATAATAAAGCACAAAAAGGTGCAGAAGTAAATAAGACAATGTTTTTTGACGAGTGTTCAGACGAGTTATACGATTACTTAAATACTAATAGAGTAAGGCTATTAAAAGAAAATACAGAATACAGAGAACTAGAAACAAAAAGAGAAAAAATAAAAGCAGAAAATCCAAATGTAAGAGCTTTTTTAGAAGATAAAGAGGCAATACAATTAACAGCTAATGAATCAAAATTGGTTTTAGAAGTTTTAGAAATAGAGGGAGATATAGATACTATTGAAACAATAGAAACTTTTAAATTAGGTGCTAGAGAAATGTTACTTTTCTTCAAACAAATGAGGTTACTGTAAAAGATATAAAACAGAATAAGGAGATAGTCTATAACTAACTCCTTACTTTGTTTATATGTTGCATTTCTAATAAAATGTATTTGTCAAGTTTTTGGCTTTGTTTTAGTATTTTATCGTATGAAGCATTTTGTGAAATCAACTTTTCAAGTTTTGCAGTATTTTTTAAAACTAATAAGCATATTTTTGAATCCATAAAATCAGCTCCTCTCTTAATACAATTATATCAAATTTACATAAGATATACTTGCGAAATTTGTCGAACGCAATAAAATTGTTAAATTTCGTAGAAATTTAAGTATTCTTATGATATAATCATCTCGATAGATAGTAATTTATAGAGGTAATAAGAATGGGTGTTATTTTAGTTGTTTTAATGTTCAGTTATTCTTTTTTAGTAATATTATTACCATATATAGTAGGTATCATATTATCTGCTATAATAATATTTTTGATAAAGAGAAAAATAGTAATAGAAGAACGAAAATATAGAAAGATAAAAAATATAGTTATAGTTATTTGGGCGAGTATTTTCTTTATCTCGGGACCTTTATGGTTTAATTATATAAGAGCAAGACCAGATGACACTTATATAGAAATTAAAAAAATGAATGATAATAAAAGTCTTATTGGATTATCAAGAGAGCGAATTGAGGAATTATTAGGAGAAAAAACAGATAAAGATGAAGATGTATATTGTTATTCTGCAGGAACAATAACTAATCATATAACAGGTGGTCATAGAAAGTTTTATATATTTGAAGTTTATTTTGATGAAAATGATATAGTAAAATTCACTTCAATACGTGAAAGTACTTAAAGCTAAGCGACAACTTACAAGTTATCGAGATAAGGTAAATATAAAAAATAGTTAGAAGTTGATTAACATCAGCTTCTTTTTTATTGCCTAAAATGAAAGGAAGTGATAATTTGCAAAGAGCAGATATAACAGAAAAAATAGGAAAATTAAATATAAAAATTGCTAAAGCAAACAAAGAGCTAGAAGAATTGGAACTAAAATATAAAAAGAAGAAATTAGAAATAAGGAAATATAAAAACGAATCAGCAGGATTACAATTAGAATTACAAGAATTAGAGCTTGAAAATTGTAAAGAAATTCAAGAGCAAAAGAAAATAAAGCGAATTGAAAAAGAAACAATGAAAAAATATACAGATTTTAATAATGAATATTATTCACAAGAAAAAAGTTATTATAATTCGGAAAATTCATATAAAAGTTATATGGAAAAAAATATATTGCCTTATAATGACTAGAAAGGAGAAATGTGTATGAGCTATGATGATTTAAAAGAAATGCTAATGAAAAAAATTGACCAAGAATTATTTAATTATAAACAAAATCTAATAAAAAACTATACACCAGAAGAAATTATACAAGAGGCTTATGAGATAAATTTTAAAGAACAGATAAGAGATATTATTGATAGTTCAATGCTAGGTAGACAAGAAATAAAAGTGTTGCTAAAAACAGATAATGTTGTAGGCAAATTATATGATTATTGGACACATTCAGACGGCAATATATGGGATTTATTAGAAGATAAAGTAAATGAAAAAATAGAAAAAATGACAATGGAGTATGACAAGCAAAAAAGACAAGAGAAAGCGAGGTAAAAAATATGCAGAAAACTTATAAAATTGAAATTGAAGAAACTTTACAGAGAATTGTAGATATACAAGCTAATTCATTAGATGAGGCAATAGATATTGCACAAAATAGATATTCAAATCAAGAGTATGTTTTAGATTATGAAGATTATAAAGGCGTTGAATATAGAGAGTATAAAGATGAAGTTATAAAAGAAAAAAAGCATAAGGAAAGGGAAAGGTAGGTGTAAGATATGCCATACATTGCACCAGAAATAGTTGCACAAGCAAGACAAGTGGATCTACTTACTTATTTAAAAAATTATGAGCCAAATCAGTTAAAAGAAGTTTGTAGAAATACCTATGTAACAAAAGAACACGATAGTTTAAAAATTAGCAATGGTTTGTGGTATTGGTTTTCAAAAGGAGTAGGTGGAAAAAATGCAATAGATTATTTAATGATCGTTAAAAATTTATCATTTATAAATGCAGTAGAAACAGTATTAGGAAATATGAAAATACAAGCTCCAGTTAAGTATGAACAGCAAGAAAAAAATCACGAAAGAAGATTAAAAATACCAGTAAAAGCAAGTAATAATGATAGAGCAATTAACTATTTATTAAGTCGAGGAATAGACAAAGAAATTATACAATATTGCATTGAAAATAAGTTGTTGTATCAAGAAGAAAGAACGAACAATGTAGTGTTTATTGGCTATGATAATAATAAAAATCCAAGTTATGCTTTTTGCAGAGCAACGAATCAAGAAAGGTTTATGCGTGAGGCAACAGGAAGTAATAAAAAGTATTCATTTAAAATAAAAGCAGAAAAAGAAAATAATATAGTTCATTTATTTGAAAGTAGCATTGATTTACTATCATTTGCTACTCTTTTAAGTTTAGAAAATAGAAATTGGAAAGAAGAAAATTTGCTCTCATTAGGTGGCATTTATTCTTCAAAATATGATTTAGAAAAAACAAAAATTCCAGTTTCATTAACAGAGTTTTTAGAAAAAAATCCTAGTGTAAATGAAGTTCATTTACACCTAGACAGAGATTTAGCAGGAAGAAATGCAAGCACTTTTTTTCAGCAAGTATTAAGTAAAAAATATAAAGTTTTTGACAGACCAATGACTTATGGAAAAGATGTAAATGAATATCTATGTTTGAAAAAAGGAATTAAAAAAATTGAAAAAGAAAGGACAAGATAAATTATGAAAAAATATAAATTTTTAGTTAAAAGAATAAAAGAAATAGAAATACAAATTAGTGCAGAAAGTCATTCAGAGGCACTATTCAAAATGCTACAAAAAGTAGTAAAAAAAGATGAAAACTTTTTTACAGAAGATTTAGAAAATAGAAAAGAATTATTTATATATATTGAAAAAATTATTGATGAAAACGGAAAAGAAAATGTGAAAGATAAAGAAAATTTTATAAAGGAAAATAGTTTTTTTATTAGCAAAATTGATAGAGAAACTTATGAAAAAGGAAATGAAGAAATAGAAGATGATTTGCCAAAAGAAGATATAGGAGTTGTATGTGATAAGTGTAAAAACTATATACCAATAGACGAAATTATACACCAGTTAGAGTCCTAACAAGCAATGAATTTTTCCTCCCTAGAAAAATTCGACTTTGTGGGGCAATGCCCCAATCCCCATTTTAAAATTATAATAAATGAAAGGAAAAGTTATGAGAAAAAGAAGAATAAAAAAGAACTTTTGGTTTGATGAAACAGAAAATAATTCATTAAAAAATTTAAGTGAATTATCAGGAAAAACCGAAGTACAAGTTATAAGAAAATTGATAACAGGAACAACAATAAAGGAAAAGCCACCACAAGAATTTTATGAAACAATGAAAGAATTATTGAAGTTTAGAAAAGAAATAAAAACAATAAAAGATTTAAGCAAATATACAAAAGAACTAGATACAAAAAGAGTGTATAAAACACTAGATGGAATTGATGAATTAAGATCAAGAATAGTAGAAAAATATTTGAAATAACGGAGGGCAGATAATGGCAACAACTAAAATATGGAAGATAGAAAAAAGATTAGATAATGTAGTTGATTATGTAGTAAATGAAAAGAAAACTAACGCAGACAGTTATTATAATTTACACAAAGTTGCAGAATATGTAAAAGCCTCATATAAAACAGAAAAACAATTATATGTTACAGCAATAAATTGTAGTGAAGATAATGTTGTGCAAGAAATGATGGAAACAAAAAAGCTATTTGATAAAGAAGATGGCATTTTAGCTTTTCACGCATTCCAGTCTTTTTGTGAGGGCGAAGTAACACCAGATATAGCTCATAAAATTGGAGTAAAACTTGCAGAGGAATTATGGGGAGATAGATTTCAAGTTGTAGTTACTACACACTTAAATACTAATCACATTCATAATCATTTTTTGTTAAATTCTGTATCGTTTGTTGACGGACTAAAATACTATAATAAGTTAGAAACTTATGCACTAATGAGGCAAACATCAGATAATTTGTGTAGAGAATATGGACTTTCTGTTTTAAAAGAAAAGCCTACTGGAAAATATAAAGTAGACTATACGCAATTTTATAAAGGGTATGTGCAAAAAAATAATTATCATACACAAACAAAACAAGATATTGATTATGCAATTACACAGTCAAATACCTATAAAGAATTTGAAAATTTACTAAAAGCAATGGACTATGAACTTATTTATAGAGCAGGTAAGTTAAGTATAAGGAGAGATCCATATACAAAAAATATAAGAGTAGCAAGAGCGTTTGGAGATGATTATACAGTAGAACAAATAAAGGCAAGAATAAAAACAGAAAAGGCAATAAAACTACCATTTCCAGAAAAGCGTTTAAATAAAATATACATTTATAGAGGGCAGATAAGAAACAAGAAAAAAGCAAAAGGAATTAAGGCTTTGTATTTATATTATTGTTACTTATTAAAGATATACCCTAAAACAGAAAAGAAACACAAAACACCAATTTCCATTAAAGCAGATGTGCAGAAAATGGAAAGAATATCAGAGGAGGCAAGACTTCTTTGTAGTAATGATATTAAGACTACAAAGGAGCTTTCTTTATATATGAATACTTTAAATGAAGAACTTAAAAATCTCGAGGAGGAGCGAGATAAACTTTACTATCAGAACACCAAGCTGAAGAAAGAAGAAAGACAAGAGAATTATACAAAACTCTCTCAAATAGCAGGCAAAATTCAATTTCTAAAACACAAAATAAAAATGTGTAAGGAAATTGAGGCAAGAGTACCAAAGATAAAACAAAATCTAAAAGAATTAGATGAGAAAGAAGAAATCCAGAAAGGAAAGGAGAAAAAGGACTATGAGTACATCAAGTGATAGTGCCGAAGAAATGGTACGATTAAGTTTAGAGGGATTTGAAGTTGTAGCAAAACTAACAGGAAGTATGGCAAAAGAAATGGCAGTAATGTTATATGCTATGTCAAAAGAACGAAACGAACACAAGACAGGTAAAGTAAACTTAAATAAAATGTTAAAAAGCAAGGGCAGTTTTAAGATATTTAGTATTAAAAAGGAAAACCTAGAAGATTTTAAAAAAGGTGCTAAAAAATACAAAATTCCGTATAGTGCAATATATCTAAAAGGCAATGTAAATAAAGATGGTATCATTGATATTGTAGTTAAGGAAGATGACGCAGTTTTAGTTAATAGAATAGTTGCAAATTATAACTTAACAACAGTCGAACAATCGAAACTAGATGAAGTATTAGAAAAAGCAGAAAAGGAAAATCCTACACAAGCACCAAAAGAAAAAACAGAAATTCAAAAAGAGATTCAAGAAAAAAATACATCACAAGATTTACTAAACAAACTAATGAAAAAACAAAACAATAAGGAGGAAAATGAGAACACCAACCCCAGTAACATTCCAGTTACGGAGAAAGAAGTTCCATCAGAGAATTTATCGAAAGCAAACGAAAAGACGGAGGGGACTAAAAAGGAAGAAAAGCCGTCAATAATGGAAAAGCTAGACACAATAAAAAAGCAGAGAGAAGAAAAAGAACAACAAAAGGCAAAAGAAGAAACAAAGGAAACACCAAAACAAGAAAAAGCAAACGAAACAAAACACAAACAGCCTAAAAAGAAAAATAGAAAAAAGGAAAGGAGCAAATAAGTTTATGAGTATGATAAACGATATTATAAAAAGTGCAGTCAATAATGTGCAAAATAGCAAAGAAGAATTTAACAAAGAAGAATGGGGAAAGGGAAAACAACAAGACAGAGAATTTGCATATAATACACAAGATGAAATGGCAACAAAAATAACAGAAAGTGGAGAACTTTATAAAACCTACTTAAATGTGCAAAGCAAATTTCCAACTTATTCAGTAGGAAATGCTTTACTTGTAACAGCACAAAACCCAAAAGCTACACAACTAAAAGACGCAGAGGGGTGGAAGAAAGATAATATAAATTTTGCAGGAAAGCCAAACAAAATAATTATATTAGAGCAAGGCGATATTTACGAAAGAGATGACGGAACAGAGGCACAAAGCTATAATCCTAAAAATGTATATGATATTTCAGATATGAGAGTAAAAAGGCAACTAAATACAGTTCCATTTTCAAAGGAAAGTATAATGAAATCAATATTATCTATTTCGCCAGTTGAAGTAAGACCAGTACAAAATACTTCAAATGCTAATAAGTTAGTTAATTTTAATGCAGATGAAAGAATTATAGAAGTAGCAGAAAGAGCAGAAGTAGAACAAATAATTAGTGGGTTAGTAAGAGAAATTGCAAGTATTCACACATTATCTTTTGCAGATTCAGAGCTAAATACTTTTAAAAATGAAAGTGTTGCATATATGGTATGTAAAAGATATGGAGTTCCAACGAAAGACTTTAATTTTGAAAGAATACCAGAAGAACTAAAACAGATGACACCACAAGAAGTAAAGGCAGAATTAGCAAAAGGACGAGAATGTTTTGAAATACTAGCAGAGGGAATGGACAGAGATGTAGGAATGCAAAACAGAAACAAAACTAATAGAGAATATGAAAGGTAGGAAGTTCTATGGAAGATGAAAAAAGAGTAGTTGAAATGGACAGAATAGTCTATGCAATTATAATAAATTCTCTATTAAGTATGAAAAATGAATTAAGACAGCAAGAAAAAGAAACAGACTTAATAGATAAAGTTATTATAAAAGTTGCGAAAGCACCATCTAAAAAGCAAAAGGGAATATTCCACCGAAAAAAAGGAGATAGAGATGAAACAAGATAATAGAATATATGTAATACTAACTATTATTGGAATAATACCTGTTATATGGCTTGCACTTTTAGTAGCACCATTATTAGACGGAGGACTTGCAAAAATAATAAATGAGTTGCCAGTAGCACTAAACACACCATTTAAAATAAGTATTGTAGAGAATAGCACAAAAACTGTTGCTATTTTTTTATTTTCTTATTTTATAGGAATAGGAGCATATTTTTCTACTAGAAAGAATTATAAAAAAGGTAAAGAACACGGATCATCGAAATGGGGAAATACAAGAGAAATCAATAAAAAATATAAACAACTACCAGAAAGCGAAAACAGAATACTAACACAAGATATAAGACTAGGACTAAATGCTAAAAAACACAGAAGAAATCTTAATACATTAGTAATTGGTCGGAAGTCGGTGCAGGTAAAACATTGTTTTATGCAAAACCTAATTTACTACAAGCCTCTAACAATTCATATATCATTTTAGATCCAAAAGGCGAAATTTTAAGGGACACAGGGTATATGCTAGAACAAAAAGGTTTTGAAGTAAAAGTATTAGACTTAATCAATATGAATTTAAGTTATGGTTATAATCCGTTTAAATACCTAAAAACTGACAATGATGTTCAAAGACTTGTAACGAATTTATTTAAGAGTACAACACCAAAACGGAAGTCAAAGTAACGATCCATTCTGGGACACATCAGCCTCAATGTTACTTATGTCTTTAATTTTTCTATTAAAATATGAAGCTCCAGAGTATGAGCAAAATTTTGATATGGTATTAGAACTATTGAGGGCAGGAGATGTAAAGGAAGATGATGATGAATACGAAAGTCCACTAGACGAATTATTTAAAATGATAGAAGAAATAAACCCACAGCATATAGCATTAAAATATTATAGGAGTTATCATTCTGGTTCGGCAAAAACACTAAAATCAATTCAAATAACATTAGCCTCTAGGTTAGAAAAGTTTAATTTGCGAGATTTAGCGAATCTAACAATGGAGGACGAAATGGAGCTTGCAAGTATTGGAGAAAAGAAAGTAGCATTGTTTGCACTTATTCCAGATAATGACACATCATTTAACTTTATTGTTTCAATGCTATATACACAAATATTTCAGCAATTATTTTATATAGCAGACCACAAATACAAAGGTGCATTGCCTGTAAATGTGCATTTTATAATGGACGAGTTCGCAAATGTATCATTGCCGGACGATTTTGACAAAATACTTGCCACAATGCGTTCGAGAGGTGTATCAGTTTCAATAATATTACAAAATCTTGCACAATTAAAAACATTGTTTGAAAAACAATGGGAAAGCATAGTTGGTAACTGTGATGAGCTCTTGTACTTACGGACGGAAATGAGCAGTCCACACATAAGTATATCAGCGAACTTCTAGGAAAGGAAACTATTGATACCAATACCTATCGGAAAAAGCACAGGGCATTCTGGAAGTTATAGCACAAACTACCAGATAGCAGGTAGAGAACTAATGACACCAGACGAAGTCCGAATGTTAGACAATAAGTATGCTTTATTGTTTATAAGAGGAGAAAGACCAATAATAGATTTAAAATATAACACATTTGCACACCCAAACATCAAACTAACAGAAGATGGAGGGTACAAAACTTATATACACGGCAATACAGAAAATGCTATTGCTACTATATCAATAGATACCGATACAAGTGATATTAAATGTAAAGAGTATAAAGATATAGGAAATTATGAAATCTTAATTGATGAAGAAATAGATGAATACTTTATGAAAGAATCTAAAAAAGATAACTAATTTTGAAGAAAAACAAAATAAGATAAATATGCCCTCTCGGAAAGAGAGGAATTTTTTATGAAAAAGAAAATAAGTAAACAAAAATTATTAAGTATAGGAATGAAAATTTTTACAGTTGGAGCTGTATTATTAGTTGGAAACAATACAGTATTTGCAACAGATGACCCATTAGCTGTCATCAATAATCTAAAAAACTTTATGTACCAAATTATAGGTGCAATAGGTGCAATTCTTTTATTATGGGGAATTGTGCAAGTTGGTATGGCTATAAAATCACACGATCCATCACAAAGAGCAAATGGATTTATGACTCTTGCAGGTGGAGTAATTATAGCTTTTGCAAAACAAATACTAGAACTAATTTTAGGTTAGAAAATTGAAGAAAAACAATAAAAGAGATATTGCCCTCCTATAAAAAATATAGGAGGCGATAAATTTGAGTGATAATTGGATTGTAGGTAATCTACAAAACGCAATCAATACTTGGAATGGGAAACTAGGCGAGATATGGCAGTTAGTTTCACAAACACCAGAAAATTTTAAAGGTCGGTGGTATATGGAATGTAATTACTAATATACACGGAGCAGTACAAGCAATACGGACTTGCATTACTTGTAATTTTCTTTTTAGCAGGAGTAATCAAAACTTGTAATTCATTTTCAGAAGTAAAAAAGCCAGAACACGCATTTAAGCTATTTTTGCGATTTGCGATAGCATATACAATAGTAGTCTATGGGTTAGACTTAATGCTTGCAATATTCAAGATAGTACAGGGTATAAGCTCTACAATAATGAGTTCAGCAGGTTTTGGAAATAGCACGAGTACAGTTATACCACAAGAAATAATTTCAGCAATAGAAAGTTGCCGGATTTTTCGAGAGTATTCCACTATGGGCAATTACGATTATTGGTGGACTATTTATAACTGTACTTTCTTTTGTAATGATAATGAGTGTTTATGGTAGGTTTTTCAAACTTTATTTATATACAGCAATAGCACCGATTCCACTTTCAGCAATGGCAGGAGAGCCATCACAAAGCGTAGCAAAGAGTTTTATAAAATCTTACACTTCAGTATGTATGGAGGGAGCAATTATTGTGCTTTCTTGTATTATATTTTCGCTATTTGCGTCTACACCACCGGCAGTTGATATGAACGCACCTGTTGCAACGCAAGTATGGAGCTATATTGGAGAGCTAGTTTTCAATATGTTGGTACTTGTAGGAACTATAAAAATGAGCGACAGGGTTGTACGAGAAATGATGGGATTATAGATGAAAGGTAGGGAAAGTATATGAGTACAATAACACACCAAACAAGACAATTAAGTTTTGAAGATATGCAGTTAAAAAAGAAAATAAGGTATGCACAAATATTAAATAGACTGGTAAAAGGGAATAAAACAGCAAAAGAAATAGCAGTTGAATTGTTTGAATTAAAACTAATACCAAGTGCAGAACGAAATTATACAGCACCACGCCTTACAGAGCTAGAAAAATTGGGGTTAGTAAAATCATTAGATAAGAAAATATGTCAATATACAGGTAAAAAAGTAGCAATTTATGAAATTACACTAGATGGTATAAAAAAGTATAAATTATTGAATACAGACAGAAATACCAAACTAGAGAAAGGTTGTGAAAGCTATGAGTGAAAATATTAAAGATAATTATATATTGATAGAAGAAATCAGAGGAAATAAAGACTTGCACGAAATAGCAAAAAAGATACATTTTGAAGATGGAATGGGGTATCTACCAAAGACTACAACTAGAAAACAATTTATTGACGAAATAATTGGAGAGATAAATTGGCAATTAGAAATGTCAAATCCTTCAGTACCTAAAAATGTATTGACAGAAGAATTGAAAAAGATGATAAAAATTGCAGAAAAAGAAGAAAAGAAACAGGAAAGGAGTAGATGATAACTTATGGAACAAATCAATATAGAAACAGTATGGCTTATAGAAGATAATGAGTTAAAAAAGGCAAATAAGAGAGTTGCAAAAGTAAATTATAATGGAACAGAAATAGCTGTATTGAAAACAGAAGTAGGAAGTTATGGGCAAGAGTATTTATTTAAAGATAAAGACAATGAATATTGGAAAATGAATATAGCAGGAATTGAGTTCAAAAAGTTTATTAGTGCTAGTATAGACAGCACACTAACAGAAAGTAAAAACTATTGTGATCGTGTTATAGAAAAGCTATCTACATTTGATTTAAAAGAGTTCTTTACAAGAAAAATTGAAAGAAAAAACTACTTCAATAAATGTGAACTAGCATATATTTCTAAACATTTTCCTAATATGTATGATATGGCTAAAAATAGCAGAGAAGAATATATTGCAGAAAATAAAAGAGCAGAACAAGAAGAATTAAAAGCAAGAAAGCAACAGGAAAGAGAAACAGTAAAGCAAGTAAATACAGAATTTAAAAGGCAATTAAAAGAAATAAAACAAAATATATACAAAGGAGAAACAATAAAAATATTTGATTTTAAATTTTATAAAGATAATGAATATAAATTTACTCCAGACACACAAAATTGTGTGCTTTTTTTAGCTAAAGAATATGATATAAAAATTCCACTTGCAACACAGGGATTTATCAATAATAGGCTTACAGATTATAATTTTAAAACCAAAAAGGGATTTTTTAAAGCTACTAACAACAAAAGGTGTAGTCAAACAATGTTTGAATATTTAGATAAAATCTATGATAGTGTAAAAAAAGAATTGAAAAAACAGAGAGTATGTGAGAGATAGGAGGAAAAAGCTAATGGAAAAAGAAATTGTTGATAATATAATGTATGAAGTTAATGAGTTAGCAAGAAGTAAAGACTTCACTAATGCGAAAATAGAGTATGTATTAGTAAATAAACAAAATACAAAGCATTCTATTGCTGTAATAAATGACCAGAATAATGAGCTGTATGAGGTAACATTAAAAGATAATGAAATAAATCCTGCATTAGACTGGGCATACAATATAGATGATGATGTTTTTGCACATTTAGAAAATGAATACGAAATAGGATTTATGAGTTTAGAATTTCATTCTGGTATATGGTATCAAGTTGAGGATATAGGTATAGAAGAATTTACTCATAAACTAGGACTACAAAAATATCTAAAATACTGTAAAGATAATGGAATTGATAAAAAAACTATTTGTGAAAAATTAAATACAAATTTAACAGATATAATGCAATATTACAATGAAAAAACAGATTATATAAAAATAGAAAATGGGCAAGTACAACTTCCACAAGAAAAATATCAAAAAGAAAGTGAAGTTAGTTATATAGCATTTTGTTTAGGCTATGATTTATTAAATGATAAATTAAGTCAATCAGAAAAAGACGAATGCGACAATGTATATGATTTTTGTAATTATTTAGCTAAAAAGTTTATAGAAACAGATTATTATAAAAATGCGTGGAGATCCACTTATGATAGTTTGAGAGAATGGCTTGAAGATAATAAAGAAATCATACAAAGTAAATATCTATGCTATTTAGGAAAAGATAATAAATGTATTCTTGAAACAGGAGAAAGAAATAATGATAAAGTAGCACTTGTAGAACATCAATTTAAAGATGGAACAAAAGAATATATTGTAGCTTTTCATTATGAGGTAGATGATAAAAAAGTAAACTGGGGATATGGCTATTATTATGGAGATGATTTGAAAAAAGCAAAAGAAGATTTTGAAAAAGTAAAAGCAGGAGGAAATTTAGCAGATACATTTAAGTTGCAAACAAGTGTAAATGACGAAGTTAGAGAAACAGTAGAAAATAAAAAAGAGTTTGTTGAACAAGTAATGAAAAAGCAAAAGAAATCAAAGGAAAAGGAGAGATAATCACTTATGGAAGTTAAGATAAATAAGGAAATAAGGCAGTACAAAGAAAATATATTCTTTGGCTTAACAATGAGGCAATTTGTATGTTCGGCATTAGCTTGTATTGTAGCAGTAGGAATATATTTTATAACAAAACCAATATTCAATAATACAGGAACTGTATCGTGGCTATGTATGGCAGGTGCAGTTCCTTTTGCGTTATTAGGATTTGTAAAATACAATGGAATGACAGCAGAGAAGTTTTTTATAGCTTGGGTTAAGTCAGAGATATTAACACCGAAAAAACTGACATTTAAACCTAATAATCTATATTTGGATATGTATAGGCAATGTGAAAAAGGCAAGAAGAAAGCTAAAAAAGTAAAACAAGACAAGAAAAGGAAAAAGAGCAAAAAGAAAACAAAAATAGATAATAAATAAAATTAAAGAAAAACAGTATTGAGATTTTACCTCTTAAAAGGAGGTAGGATTTATGAAAATAATTGATTTATTCAAAAAAGATAAGGAAAAATATATAATTCCAAAGGGTGTGCAAGATGTCATACCAGTAAAAAGAATATGGAGAGATGGAGTATTTTTAGTGGGTAAAAACAAATATTCCAAAACTTTTAAATTTACAGACATTAACTACATTGTAGCAAGCGAAGAAGATAAGGAGGCAATGTTTTTAGACTATATGCAAATACTTAATTCTTTTGAGTGTGAAATGCTTGTAAAAATTAGTATATTAAATAGCAAAATGAATGAGCAGAATATAGAGAACAATATTAAAATAGAAAATGAAAAAGACAAACTTGATAGATTAAGAAATGAATATAATAGGCTAATAGATGAGGGAGCAAAAACAAGCAATGGAATTGTGCAAGAAAAGTATATAACAATAACTATTAAAAAGAAAAACTTGGAGGAGGCACGAACAGCTTTCAGAAGAATAGCAGTAGACTTAAATAAACATTTTAAAAAGTTAAATTCAGCTTGCATAGAGTTAGATTCAAACGAAAGATTAAAAATGTTACACAACTTTTATAGAATAGGAGAGGAAAGTAGTTTTAATTTTGATATGATAGACAATATGCAAAAAGGACACAGTTTCAAAGACTATATATGTCCAGACAGTTTTGAGTTCAAAAAAGACTATTTCAAAATGGGAGATAAATTCGGTAGAGTAATATTCCTAAAAGAGTATGCCTCATTTATAAAAGACAGTATGATAGCAGAGCTAACAGACATTAGTAAAAACTTAACATTAACAATAGATATATCGCCAGTTGCAACAGATGAGGCAATAAAAGACGCAGAACGAATATTGTTAGGAGTAGAAACAAACAAAGCTAATTATATAAGGAAACAAAGTGAGAATAATAATTTCCTTGCGTCAGTTCCATTTGATATGGAACAGCAGGAACAAGAGGCACGAGATTTCTTGAATGATTTGATGACACGAGATCAGCGTATGTTTTTAGGACTAATTACAGTTGTATTTATAGCAGACACAGAAAAAGAACTAGAAAATACAACAGAGGCAATATTAACAACAGCTAGAAAGAATTTGTGTCAGTTTGGTATATTAAGATTTCAACAGCTTGACGGACTTAACACAACACTACCTATTGGAATTGAAACAATAGAAACATTGAGGACATTAACAACAGAAAGTCTAGCAGTATTTATGCCTTTTAAAGTACAAGAAGTACAGCACCCTAAACGGAATATATTACGGACAAAACGCAATTTCAAAAAATATGATATTACTAGACAGAAAACAATTATTGAATGGAAACAGTTTTATACTGGGAGTTAGTGGAAGTGGTAAGAGTTTTACAGCAAAACAAGAAATAAGTTCTATAATGCTAAAAGAAAAAGACGCAGATATAATAATCATTGATCCAGAAAATGAATTTGCAGGACTTGTAAAAGAACTTGGAGGAGAGCTTGTAGAAATATCTTCAACAAGTAAAAATCATATAAACGCAATGGATATGAATAAATTTTATGGCGATAATGCGAATCCAATAGTATTGAAATCAGAGTTTGTACTCTCATTATGTGAGCAACTTATGGGAAAAGCATTAGAGCCACAACAAAGGTCAATAATTGATAGATGTACGGCAAATGTATATAAAAAATATCAAGATAATGATTATGAGGGAGAGCCACCAACACTAAAAGATTTTAGGGAAGAATTGCTAAAACAAAATGAGAAAGAGGCAAAAGATGTAGCACTTGCAATAGAATTATTTAGTAATGGTAGTTTGAACACATTTGCAAAACAAACGAATGTAAATATTCATAATAGGTTAGTTTGTTACAATATACTAGAACTAAAAAAACAATTACAACCTATTGCAATGCTAGTAATACTAGATAGCATTTTCAATAGAATAACAGCAAACAGACAAAAAGGAAGAAGCACATATATTTATATTGACGAGATATATCTTTTGTTTCAATATGAATATTCAGCTAACTTCCTTTTTACTTTGTGGAAAAGGGTTAGAAAGTATGGTGCTTGCTGTACTGGTATTACACAAAATGTCGAAGATTTATTACGAAGTGATTTAGCAAGAACAATGCTTGCAAATAGTGAGTTGATCATAATGCTTAATCAAGCAAGCACAGACAGAGCAGAACTTGCAAAACTATTAAATATATCAGACCAAGAATTAAGTTTTATAACAAATGTTGAGGCAGGACACGGATTATTAAAGATAGGAAATTCGCTAATACCTTTTGTAAATAAATTTCCAAAGGACACAGAACTTTATAAATTGATGACAACAAAATTAAATGAAGTTATATAGAAAGAGGTAGCAGTATGTATAAAAAGTTCTATATATTTTTAGTTATAATGCTAGTAGCTAGTTTAGTTACTAGCATTAGCTATATTATAATAAATTACAAAGAAGATAAAGAACAAAACGAAGTTTTTGAAGAATTAGAGAACATTATCACGGAATGCCAGGAGGAACAAAACGAAAAACAACAAGAAGAAAGCATAAATTTGCAAAAGTTATATGAATTGAATAATGATTTTGTAGGGTGGTTAGAAATAAAAAATACAAATATAAGTTACCCTGTTATGCAGACAGAAAGCAATAGAAAAGATTACTATTTAAGAAAAAATTTTTACAAACAATATTCACAACTAGGAACACCATATATTGCAGAATATTGCAATATAAAAACAAGTGATAATGTTATTATATATGGTCATCATATTAAGAATAATCAAATGTTTGGAGAATTAGAAAAATATAAAAAGAAAGAATTTTACAATAATCATAAAGTAATAAGTTTCAATACCATATACGAAAATGCAGACTATGAAATAATAGCAGTATTCAAAACAGTTGCTTATACAGGTTTTGAATATTATAAATTTGTAAATAGCAGTTCAAAGCAGGAGTTCGATACATTTATAAAAAAATGTAAAGAGCTTTCTTTTTATGAAACAGAAAAGACAGCAGAATATGGAGATAAATTGATTACATTAAGCACTTGTGAATATTCCAACAAAAACGGACGATTAGTAGTTGTAGCAAAGAAAATAAAGGCAGGATTGGAGGAATAGCAATGGCAGATATAAAAACAAAGAAAAAAGAAGAAATTAGTATAAAGAAACTTGATAGAGCAAAGATAGTTGGGCAAAATCTAAAATCAAATATAATAAGTGTAAAAGACAAGACAAAGGAAAATTATGAAAAGAACGAAAACACAGCACAAGAGTATGCAGAAAATAAAGTAAATAGCACAATGCACGATATTATTTATTATAAACCACGATTAAATAGAAAAGGAAAGCAAAATCTTGAAAAAACTATACAGAACATTGAAAAAGGAAAAGTGCAGATAAAAAAAGCACAAAAAGGAATAAAAAATGTAAAACGAAAAGGAAAAATCACAATAAACAAAGCAAAAAGAAATATAAAAAGAGTTCAAAACACAGTAAAATCAGCAAAAAACACAGTTAAAACAACAGAAAAAACATCGAAAGCAACAATAAAAACAACAAAGCAAGTAGCAAAAAATAGTGTAAAACTAGCTCAAAGAACAGCACAGATGACAAAACAGGCTGTAAAGACAACAATACAAGCAACAAAAGTAGCAATTAAAACAACAATAGCAATAATCAAAGCAATAATTGCAGCAACAAAGGCACTTGTTTCAGCAATTATTGCAGGAGGTTGGGTAGCAGTAGTAGTTATTGTTGTAATATGTTTAATTGCAATGATATGCAGTTCTGTATTTGGAATCTTTTTTGCCAATGAGAAGAAAGACGGAGAAATGACAGTAAATAGTGTAATGGCAGAATTAAATACAGAATTTTCAAAAGAAATAGAAAAAAAGAAAGGACAACACCCTAATGCAGATTATGATATTAAATATGCAAGAGCAAATTGGCGAGATGTAATAGCAGTTTATACAGTAATGATAAGCAATGGAGATTATAAAGTAGATGTTATGACTATGGATGATAACAGAGCAAAAACATTAAAAAAAGTATTCTGGGATATGAACGAATTTAATGAGGTAGTAGATAAAAGACAAGAAAAAGTAAAAGTTCCAGATGGGCGAGGTGGAGAAAGAGAGATAACAGTAATTAAAGAAACACTACACCTTACAGTTAGAGTAAAAAGTATAGAAGAAATATCAAATCAATATAATTTTAATCAAGCACAAAGAGAACAGTTAAATGAACTAATGAATGAAAAATATGCTAGTAATTGGTCAAGTCTTATATATGGAGGAGGAAATAGTGATATTGTAAAAGTTGCTATTTCACAAATAGGAAATATAGGACGGAGAGCCTTATTGGTCTTGGTATGGTTTTGAATCTAGGGTTGAATGGTGTGCTTGTTTTGTTTCTTGGTGTGCCGAACAATGCCGGTTATATAAATGCAGGAATAGTTCCAAAGTATGCAGGTTGTCAGAGTGAGGGAGTTGTTTGGTTTCAAAATCGTGGATTATGGCAAGATGGAAGTTATACTCCAAAGGCACGGAGATATAATCTTTTTTGACTGGGCAGATAGCAATGACGGACAGGCAGATCATACAGGAATTGTAGAAAAAGTAGAAAACAATAAGGTTTATACTATTGAGGGAAATACAACAGGAGATATGTGTAAACAAAATATTTATGATGTGAGCAGTAGTGTTATTTTAGGTTATGGAACGCCAGCATATCAATAAAGGAAAGTGATATATTATGAAGATAAAAAAATTTGATGTAGTGGAGTTGAAAAACAAAAATAAAGCAGTAATTTTAGAAATATATAAAAGAAAAAAATATTATGCAGAGATAGTAAACGATAGAGGAGAAACAATAAATAAAAAAGAAATTACTTCAAAGGAAATAGATAAAATCATTTACAGAAAAGAAATTGAGAGATAAGTAGGAATGGTATTTGTTAGAAATAATAAGTACCATTCCTATTATTTTTTTGTCATTTTTAAAGACAAAATCAAAAATAAGTGCTATAATTCAAAAAGAAACGGAGTGAAAAGCAATGACAACACAATTTGTAGAAAGCCTAATAAATAGCAAAATGAATATAAATCAAAATGAGATTATTTTTACATTTTATGAGTTAAGAGTAAAACATAACCTAACTGAAGAACAAACAGATGAATTTTTAGCTTTATGCAAAACAAGATTAGAAAATTTATATTACAAAGTATTTTTTACTGGTGCAAAATTTACATATAAAGAACAAAAGAGAATAGTAAAAGATAATGAATTATTAGTAGCAATAAAAGAATAAGAGAGGGGATCAAAGATGAACTTAAAAAAAGAGTTTAAAAATGAAGAAATAGAACTGTTACAAGTAGCAGGAATAAATGTAGAAGATAGGGAATATAGCAAAGAAGAATTACGAAAATGTGAAATGAGCATAGAAGAATTTATAATGTCGCATAGTTCTAAAAATGGCGATATATCAAAATTAAGTAGTCAATATCATAATATTTTAGATACATTTATAAATAAAATATAAAATAATGTGATATAATTGTGAAGTACAAATAGTAATTTGTAGGGAAATTAAAAATAACAATTCATTATAAATTTTAGCAAGTAAAAAACTTGTTAAAATTTTCTAAGTGAATTAAAAAGTGCAAGTAATAATTTATTCTTAATATATATATGAAAACGAATATAAAAACTAAAATATATTGATTAAAAATGTCAATATAAATAAAAAAATGTCGGAAAATGTCGGAAAAAAATAAGATATAAAACAAGAAAAATATTTACAAAATTTGTAAAATGTGATATAAAATAAGTAATTATTAAAGGAGATTATAGGAAAATATAATCTTATAATCAAAGTGCGCACTTCCTAAAATAATGATTTAATAAAAAAAGGAGGGGCAATTTATGAGAACAAGAAAAAGTAAAATACAAATAAGTATTATTATTTTGACAATCCTATTATTACTATGTAGTTTTTCAAGTACAGTTTTTGGACGAGATAATTATGCTATAGGAATTGCTACAATAGAAGATAATGGACAATTCTTGCTAGATACAAGAGAAAGTGTTTCAGAAGCTATAACAGCATATCAGAAGGCTGGATATAGAGTATATGGAGTTGGAAATCCAGGAAAACAACATTTATGGGAACAATTATATGCTGATGTGCAATTCTTTAATTGCCATGGAAATCAGGAATGTGTTGTAACAGCAATTTCTGGTATTGTTGTAGGTTCAGATAGAATGTATGGAAATAAAGACTGTATAGGAACTAATAGTGTACATTGGGATGCTGATACTATTCTAGTAATTTATGCTGCTTGTCAAGGAGCAGGAAATGATGGAATTAATAATCCAAATAGTGTGGCAAGAAAAACAGCAGAAAGAGGAGCAGATGTAGTTATGGCGTGGAGAAGCTCTGTCGAAACCACTAGTTTAAGAGCTTGGACAAGAAATTATAATAATGCATTGGCAAATGGCTATACTGTTATTAAGGCTATGGATTACGCTAATAGTTTTTCATATAGTGATTCTCGAGTTCCACAAAACTCTACAATAATTCATCATGGAGATACAAGTATTAAAATTGGTAAGTATAGAAGTGCTAACTCTGATGAGATTAGACCAGAAGATAACCTATTATTGAAATCAAAATCAAGGTCATCTGTAAAAATAGATGAAGGCAACTTAGAAAATATTTATTCAATAATTAAAGATACATATCCTGAATTTGATGAAAAGAATTATGTAATAACAAAAGGAAATGCACAGTCAATAAATCAAAATAATGGGGAAATAGAAGAAACGGAATATATTAATTTCAAATTCAAAGTTGGAGAATTTGAAACAACATCTGGCTTTACGATAAAGGCTAGAAATAACATAGTGGAAGCAATTTATGATAATACAGTTGATTTTAATAAGGAAATGAATATCCTTAATCAGGAAAATAGTTTGAGAACTAGAAGTACAAACGAAAATGATATTGAATTATTAAAAAATGAAGCAATTAATGAACTTTTAGAAAAATATAATAATTGTGTAGAAGTAAATCCAGAAGATGTAACATATAAATATTTATATGATATTGATACTGATAAAAAATATGTAGAATTTACAATAAGAAATACAATAGGAGATAATTCTACAAATGAAGTGGCAGAGGCTTATGATACAGTAAAATTTGAAATATAATAATAAAAAGCATAAAAAGGAGTAACTCCTTTTTATGCTTTTTATGCAATCATTATAAACTAATTGTATTATTTGTATTATTTGTATTATTGGTATCTGTATGATTATCAAATAAATTTCTTATGTAATTAAGGATCTCAGATGAGAGATGTGTAGTAAATATTTTTTTATTTTTCTCAAAAACATCAACTTCTGTACCAAAATTACCAAATGTAAAATAAATTCCATTATGAAAATCAATTTTGTAATCAGTAGAAACAATTAAAAGTTCTTCATCTATATAAGAGTACTGAAAATCTTTTAATGATTGTAAAAGAAAGCTTTTCTGTTCATTAGTAAAATCTTTTGTTTGAGATAAGTAAGAAACACTTATGGAATTAGCATTATCTAAATCTATCAAAGCAAAAGTATTATTTTTAATTATAATATTATTTTTATTTTGTAATAAAATTTGACCAATTAACAAAGAAATACTAATTATTATAAAAAAGCTTATTAGCAGAAAGAATATTTTTTTATACATAATTACCTCCTTTCTTATCTTAGTATAGCATACTTTATATTATTAAACAATACTGAGTTTAGAAAATTAAAGAAATATAAGAAATTGAGGTAATTATATTTGTTACAATCAAATGTATTAAAGAATAATATTTTCTAATTGTAATATAATCAACAATATATTATAATCATATCGATAAATTTTAAATGAGCAAATATGAGCCATTATGGAAGTATTTAAAAGAAAATAATAAAGAAAATTATAAATTATCTTATGAAGAAATTAGAAAAATTTTAGGATTTGATATAGACCATTCATTTTTAACTTATAAGAAAGAATCTAAAGAATATGGATATGAAGTGGGAAAAATATCAAAGAAAGAAAGGACAGTAATTTTCAATAAGATATAACTAAAAATTACAATTTTGTAGTTTGAAAGATTTATAGTAATTTGTAGAGGAGAAGATATTATGGGATTTGATTTAGGACATACAATTAGTTCATTATCAAAACTTGCTTTACGAACAAAAAGAAGAATTGATAAAAATAACGAATTAAATATAAAAGTATATGAATTATGGATGGATCATACTTATAGAACTTACGAGCCAACACCTAAAGATGGTTATAAGTCATATATGTTTGATGCTGTGCCTGTAAAAGAAAGAACATTTGACAAAATATATCCTAGTAAATACAAAGATGAAATAGATAAGCCCATTGGGGATGTATTTAGTGTTGAGATTAGTTCTTTTATCCTTAATGAGAAAAGTTATAAGGTTTTATATCCATATTTGAAAAATCATTCTCAAATATTCAAGATAAAAAGTGATAATAAGATATTTTATGTAGTAAATGTCATTGATATAATTGATTGTCTTAATTATGATGAATCAGAATTAAAATATTTTTCTTCTTCTGGTAGGGTAATGGATGTTGAAAAATATGTATTTAAAACTGAAAAATTAAAGAACGCAACTATTTTTAAATTACCAGAATTTCCAAAGTCAATATCTTATGTTACAGAAGAATTTAAAAAAGCTGTAGAAGAAAACAATATAAAAGGTTTTAAGTTTAAAGAATTGTAATTCTAATTAAAAGTGAGGTGCAAATTTTATGGAATTAGTTGATTATACAGGGAAATTAAATAGTCATAATGAATATTTACAAATAATAAATCAATTAGAAAATAAATGTAAATATATTGAATATGTTTTAGTAAATCAAGATGAAATAAAGTTTGTAGAAAAGTTTGAAAACCTTATTGTATCATTAGAGCAAAAAAATAAATGGTGGGGAACAGAATCTAGCAAGAAAAATAAGGTATATAAAATAAAATCATCAAAAGAGATTTTTAAATATCTAAAACAATTTGAAACATTTTGCAAATACACATTATCAAAAGATGGTGATATTGTAGAAGATACTGACTTTGGAACAAATGATATTGCTTTTTTTGATGATAAGGAAATGCCATTATTATTTACTACTACACACGAGGGCTATATAATAATTAGAGATGATTTACTTAAATAAATTACAATATATAGAGGAGATAATCGTATGGGAGATTTAGAAAGAATTTGTTCTAATAGAGATATTACTAAAAGATTAAAACAAATAGTTACTGATGAATCTTTATGGCAAAGGGTATATATTTTTTGCAAGCATTTAGCAAAATTCATTCATGCACCTATAACTTTAAATGATTATAAGAGAATGGAAAAATATGCTAATGATAAAGAATTAGTAGAAGCAGTATATAATGCTATAAAAGATTATTTCTATGTAGATAACACAGATGGTCATTTTGATATTATAGGACACGCTTATTGTGTGGCATTGTTATCTCAAACAAAATACAACAGAGAAAATACAATAAATTATCTAAATAAATGTGCAGACATTTTAATAAAGAATAATGAGCAAGGTTATGGATTAGCAATGTACAGAAATATGAAAACATTAAGCAAAGAGTACCCTGATTTAAAGGATTTGGAAAAAAAGTTACAATGCTTTAAAGACTATGATTATTGGAAAGAAAAGAATAACAAGTAATTGCTAAATTACAATTTTATAAGGAGTTAAAAGTGGATAGAGATATTGATATAACAGAACAATTAAAGAATTTAATTAAAGATTATGAGTTTAATGTAGAAACATTATCTAAATATTTAGAATTAGATAAGAATCAGATAAATCAATTAGTTGATGGAAATATAAGTTTTTTACCAAACGATAATGAATATAGATTTAATCTATTTAATAAAATAAGTTTTCTTTATTGTAGTGCCATAGATGAAAAAGATGTTAAATTAGATGCTTTCCTAAAAGTATTATTGTCTTATCATAATATATCAAAAAAGACAATTTCAAAAATGTCAGGAGTAGATATAAAAGAAATAGACAAATTTCTATCATCAAAGAAAAGTAAAATTTCTGTTGAAGATAAATACAAACTTGCTATAACAACTATGTCTTTGAGATTTTTTCTTAAAGATGTTGAAAAATAAAATTACAATTTGTAGTTTGAAAGATTTATAGTAATTTATTGCTCTAATTAAGGAGGAAATGTAAAAATGAAAAATAAAAATGTTAGAAATAGTGGAATGGGATTTATTAGTGTATTAACTTTAATATTCATAGTGTTGAAGTTAACAAATAACATTAGTTGGTCTTGGATATGGGTATTATCTCCAATATGGATTACAACTATTTTACTTATAATAATCTTTGCAATTATTATGATAGGTGGTAGAATAAAAAAAGGAAAATGGTAAACACAAAATTACAATTTATTAGTAAAAATAAAACAATAGTAACACAACTATTGTTTTATTTTTAATCTTGTTCAACATCATCAAATAAAGAATCATTGAAAAATTCTGATAAGCTAATTTCAAAACCCTCACAAATATGTAATAATGTTTTTAAAGTAAGCAATTCTCTTTTAGCATTCATAAAAGTAGAAAGTGTAGACATAGGTATACCAGTTCTTTTGTATAAATGCCATAGTTTCATATTTTTTTCTTTTAATAATTTTTTGATTCTTTTTCTTATAGCGTCTGATAATTTCATTTTATTCACCCAAAAAAATTATAACAAGATACAAGTACAATATAATTTACTCGAGTAAAGGTTTTAAAAAAAACTTTACTTTTGCGAAGTAATTTATTGCAGTAAAGTAATTTGTGTGCTAAAATTTAAAATAGTTTACTTGAGTAAAGTTTTTTTATTTTTATGACACATTTCGACAAAAAAATAAAAGGCAATATAGTATAATATGTCGAAGAAAGAAAAAAGTTTATAAAGATAGGAGAGTAATTTTATGAAAAGTACAGGAATTACAAGAAAAGTTGATGATTTAGGAAGGATAACAATTCCTAAAGAAATTAGAAGTCAATTTAAAATCTATGAACAAGATCCTTTAGAAATATTTGTAGACGGAGAAAAAATAATATTAAAAAAATATGCAGAAAATTGTATATTTTGTAATAGTAAAAAAGTACAATCAAAAATTGAAGGACAATTAGTGTGTGATAAATGTATAGAAAAAATATCTAAATTAACGAAGTAAATTATTTTTTTTATTTATTATTGCACGAATACCGTGCAATAAAGAAAGGAGAAAAAAGACTATGATAAGAATAGTTGTTGCAGATGACAACAAAGTTTTACTAGAACATATTGTAAAAGCATTAAAAAATAGTGATAACATAGAGGTAGTTGGAATTGCAAATGATGGAGAAGAAGAATTGAATTATATAATGCAATTTAATCCAGATGTTGTAATTACTGATATAGAAATGCCTAAAAAAACAGGAGTAGAAGTTATAGAAATAGTAAAAGAGTTTGAAAAAGTACCAGAATTTATTGTCATTACTGGTGGAGCAAGTGTAGATATAATGAAAAAACTATATTCTTTACCTGTAAAAAATATCTATAATAAGCCAGTAGATATGGAAAAGCTAGTTAATGAAATTGAGTCAATTACAGAAATAGGAAGTAGAGAAGAATTAATTAACAGTAAACTAGCTGAAGAAAATAATTTTTTTAAGAAAATAGTAAGTTTTTTCAAGAAATAATAAAAAATCCAGAGAAAATCTGGATTTAATTTTTTATTCAAGTTCTTTTTCTGTTCCAGAATAAAGTTCGTCTAAACTTATATTGAAAACTTTAGCAAAAGCTAAAGCTTCATAATCTCTAACAATTCTTTTATTATATTCAATAAGATAAATATCAGAATGATATAAGTTCAAACCAAATAAGTCTAGTTTTTGGCATAGTTCTTCTTGTGTATACTTATTAGCTGTTCTATATTTTTTTACATTCTTGCCAATAATATTAGATTTTGAGTTAAGTCTTTTGGCTCTCATATATTCTCATTCCTTTCTTTCTATATCATTTTTCCCAATTTTATTATAAAAAAGTCATTTTCTTGCACGAATATCGTGCTAAAAGAAATTATAAAAATCAAAAAATGCAAATATTAAAAAGAAAATGGAAGTTTTTGTAAAAAATATTCCCTATTTTACACATTTCGACAAACTTTTAAAATTAAAAGTGCTAATATAAAGAATATAAGCACAAAAGATAGTATAAAAGGGAAGGAGATAAAACGGATTGTAAATTAAAAATGGATTCAAAAAACAAGTTATAAAAAATTAATATTTGTTTTTTGTTATTTTTAAAAGATAATCCAATAAATGTGCTACCTAAATACCAGATTATCTAAAGAAAAACAAAACGAGATTATATTTTAGCGTAGTGTAGTTCTATTGCTTATTACTATAATTTCAAAGTGCATACTCTACGCTACGCAAGGAGTATGGGTAGTGAAATCAGAGGAAAAAGTTTTTTTAAGTAATTACATAGAAAAAGAAGTCAAATTTACAAGGAGTAATTTTGACTTCTTTTTTATACTACATATAAAAAATTTTCTCCTTTTTAATTGTGGCTGTCATAGTCCACCTCCATTCAATGAAAAACAAAATTGAATGGAGGAAAAGATGAAAGAAAAAAGAGATATATTTAAAGAAAATATAGAATTAAAAGACGATATTGTATTTGCTAGATATATAAGTTATATGAGAACAGCTTTATTACATAAAAGAATTGATTATTTAAAACATAAGAAGTATTTACTAGATAAAGAAATATCTATGTCTAATAAGGAATGGGAAAAATTGTTTAATACAGACAATTTTGAGTATTCCTTTTTAAATGAAGAAAAATGTAAAAATGAAGAATTGGTAAAGGGGTTAAAGCAACTAACTGAAAAGCAGAGAAAAGTAATTATACAATATTACTATAAAAATAAGAAATTGAAAGAAATAGCAAAGGATATGAACAAAGATGAGAGTACAGTAAGAAAATTAAAAGATAGAGCTATTGAAAAATTAAGAAATTATCTGGAGGTAGAAAATGAAGAATAAAACAAAATTTTATAAATTATTAGTAAAGGCTAGAACAGATGAGGTGTCATTGATTTTTGCAATAGATAAAATAATGCCTCTAATAGATAAGTATTCAAAAAACGAAAATAAAGAAGTAGATCAAGAACTAAAAAGCTACTTAATTGAGTATGCAGTAAAGGTTATAAAAGACAAAGATTTTGCAGAGAAATTAGCAAAATAAAAAATTAAAAAAAATTTTAGGAAAATGTCCTATTTTTCATTTTTCAATCGCTGTTATAGATGAGAGGGTAAAATCTCTTACTTGTTTTTCTTAAAAAGAGAGTAAAAAAGCACATTGAAAAGTGAATAACAATTCGTTAGATACACTCCTTTGATTACTTGAGCTAGTAATTTTTATATTACTTAAATATTAGCTTGCAACTAATAAGGCGAAGATGAGTGTAAAAGGAAAGAAACTTTTGTCCAGTCATAGCACGAGCGAGAAAAAACCGTCCCACGCATTGAGGACAAGCCTGTGTAACAGGTAGGGTATGCCGAATACACCTATGAAGATATATGCAAAATATCTGTCTAATGAATGATGATAAAGGTATAAAAATAAATAGATAATAAGAACTCTAAAATTAAGGTATGCAATATCAATATACCTCCAAAACATTTTAGAGTTCTTTTTAACATACGAGAAAGGAAAACCAAACAATGATATTAAGAATTTTACTAATAGATATGTTTATAATTACTATTTTTATGTATTTATTGCTGTTGGGTGCAAGTAAATGCAAAACAGCTGAAGAAATAGAGATGGAAGATATAGAGCAGATGGAACAATTAAAAAATAATTGCAGGAGGCAAAGCAATGATAAATAGAATTAGAAGAAATGAAATATATCTTGCTAACTTAGGAAACACAGTAGGAAGTGAGGAAAGAGGAGTAAGACCTGTTCTAATTATTCAAAATGACATAGGAAACAAACATAGCACAACAACAATAATTATTCCTATAACTAGAAGAATAGAGGAACGATTTGCTATTCCTACTCATATAAGAATAAATAAGTTTGGCAAAATGAAATATGAGGCTACAATAATGGCAGAACAAATAAAAGTGATAGACAAAAAAAGACTATTACACCGAATTGATATACTACCAGAAAAATATGTAGAAGTTGTAAATAATGCTATAAAAATAGCAACCGATTTACAAGAAAGGAACGGCTATGGAAATTGTGAGTAAAAATGGAAATGTTGGTATGTATATGAGAGTTGGAAATATTGAACAACTAGATTATTATATTGACGAAAAAATAGAAAACAAAAAGCAGAAAAAGGCTGTTGCACTATATATGAGAACAAATAGAGTAGATGGAGATATGGTAAATGCAGATATTTATTCTCAAAGAAATAGACTAGAAGAATATTGCAAAAAGCAAAATATAATAAACAGAGTACATTATATAGATGTTAGAAAAAATGGACTATCTGAAGATAGAGAGGCATTAGATAAACTCATAGAAGATATAAAAGCAGGAAAAATCAAGCAAATAGTGGTAACAGATATTTCAAGATTATTTAGAAATCCTGCAAAATTAACAAGTTTATTTGAAAATAATTTTATGAAAAATGTTGATATAGTTACTCTTAATGGAGAGTGTATCAATAGAAATCATTATATAGAAACTTTTAAAAAATTAGGCTTTGAAAAATTAGCTAGAGATATAAAGAGAAAAGAATTAAAAAATAGAAACGACAAGTCCAGATAGGGCTTGTTTTTAGTATAGGAGGAATTTTAATGAAAAAGAATGCAAGAAATAAAATGTATGCTATTAAGGAGGCAGTAAGCTATTATATTTTAGGTTATAAAAAATATGAACAAAATATAAATCAAAATGGACTAGGAGATATACTGAAAGATATAGTGGAAGTAGCACAAGAAAATCTTAATAGTATAGAAATAACAGGAGTTAATACTGAATTATTAAAAAGAATAAATTTTAGTTGGATTTTAACAGCAGATGACTTTATTTCTTATGCTATTTGTATATTTTATGTACTTATAAATAGAGAAATGCAAATAACAGACGAAAAAATTGTCAAAGAATTTTTAAGCGAGATCCATACGCACCACCCTAGAAAAATAATGAAAGAGGCAGAAGTAATACTAGAAAATCTATTTCCAGAACTACTGAATGAATAGTCTTATTTTAAATTTTATTCATAAAATAGGACATTCAAAAATACCTTTTAATATAAAAGGAGGAGGAGATGGAGGACTTAAAAAATGAAAAAGATAGTATAAAAAAAATATATGGGAATGAAAACCTAAAGGAGATATTAACGAACTTATTAGAAAAAACATTTATTGAAAAAATAGAAAATATAGAAAAATTGAAAAAAAAATAAAATTGCACATTTTACTTTGAAAATTAAAGAAAGTAAAATGAAAAAGCAAACAGGTTATTTATTCTAGGAGGGAGGGAAGATGTTAAGAATAAATAATTATAAAGTAGCAAAATATATGCGTTTATCAAGAGATGATGGAGATGATAGAGAAAGTGAAAGTATAGAAAATCAAAGAGATATATTAGATAGTTATATAAGTGAACACGAAGAATTAGAAGCAGTAGAAGAATATGTTGATGATGGCTATACTGGAACAAACTTTAATCGACCACGGATTCAAAAAGATGTTACAAGATATAGAAGATGGAAAAATAGACTGTATTATAACAAAAGACTTATCAAGATTTGGAAGAGATCACATAGATACAGGTTATTATTTAGAAAGATATTTGCCAACAAACAACATTAGATATATAGCAATAGGAGATAATGTTGATACAATAAATCCAGATGGACTACAATTTTTGACTTTCAAATTAAGTTTTAATGACTACTATGCACAAGATATTTCTAATAAGATAAAAAGTGTAAAAAATAGAAAAATAGAAAAAGGCGAATTTCAAGGAGGAATAGCTCCTTATGGCTATAAAAAGGACAACAATATAAAAAATCATTTAATAATAGATGAATATTCAGCACAAATAGTTAGGGAAATATTTGATATGTATTTATATAAAGGAATGTCTACAACCAAAATTGCAGAAAATTTAAACGAAAGAAACATTGACGCTCCTGCAATATATTTAAAAATACCAGTATGTATGAACAGAAAAAGTAAGAATCCAAGAGGTTATATATGGCAGAGTGAACAGATAGCTAAAATGTTAAGGAATGAAGTATATATAGGAAGTGTAGTGGGTAGAAAATTCCAAAAAATAAGCCATAAAGTTGAAAAAGTAAGAAGTACACACAAAGATGAATATATTATTGTAAAAAATATGCACGAACCTATCATTGATGAATTAATTTGGAGAAAGGCACAAGATAAATTAAATAGACATAAAGATTCGTTTACGCAAAAATATGAAGTGCCTTTGAAAGAATTTATATTTTGTGCAGAATGTGGAGGAAAGGCAACTTATAAAGTTAGAAAAGGAGAAAGAAAAAGTGGCAAAGTATGGGAACAAAGAACTTTTTTGTGCTCTAATAAAAATAGAAATAAAAGTTGTACTTGTAAACCAATAACAGAGGAACTTATAGAAAACAAAGTTCGAGAAGTAATTAGAGAAGAAATAGAGCAAATATCTTACACAGAAGATGAAATCATAAAAGTATATAAAAAAGCTGAAGAAAAGGTACAAAGTAAAAGTAATATATTAAGGAGTCAAAAAATGACTATACAAAACAAAATTGATGAAAATGAGCAAACTACACAAGAGGTATATCAAGATAAAATAAATAAACTTATAACAGCAGATGATTTTGCTATGATTTATAATAAATTACAAAATGAAAAAAGGGAATTGCTAATGCAAATTCATCAAATAGAAACAGAAATGATGGAATTACAAAAAGAAGATACAGGAAGAAACTATATAGAAATGATTAAATTAGCAAAAGATATGTTGCAAATGAAAAATCCTACTAAAGAAATATATTCAAAACTAATAAAAAAAATTGAATTTGATAGTGATAAAAATATCACAGTTACACTAACTTTCGGAAATATAAAAGAACAAGAAAGATACGAGAAAGCAGTATAATATGATTATAACAAAGTATAAAGTTGCTAAATATATAAGACTATCAGACGAAGACAGAGGAAAAAAAGAAAGTGAAAGTGTAGAAAATCAAAGAGATATAATTGATAATTTTATTAGTAAAAATACGGAATTAGAAGTGTTTGATGAATATGTTGATGATGGATATACAGGAGGAAATTTTGATAGACCAAGATTTAAGCAAATGATACAAGATATAGAAAATGGCAAAGTAAATTGTATAATCACAAAAGATTTATCAAGATTTGGTAGAGATCATATTGATACAGGTTATTATTTAGAAAGATATTTGCCTAAAATGAATATAAGATATATAGCAATTCGGAGATGGAATAGACACAATAGATTCAAGAGGACTACAATTTTTATCTTTCAAATTAAGCTTTAATGATTACTATATACAAGATATTTCAAATAAAATTAAGAGTGTAAAGAAAAAGAAAATGAAAGCAGGAGAATATCAAGCAGGAATTGCACCATATGGCTACAAAAAAGATACAGAAATAAAAAATTATTTAGTAATAGATGAAAATGTAAGTTATATAGTGCAAGAGATATTTGATATGTATGCAAACAAAGGAATGTCTACAATAAAAATTGCAGATGAATTAAATAATAGAAATATAACGCCTCCGGGAATTTATATGAAAATGCCTAACACAATAAAAAATCTAAACAGCAAAAATCCAGATGGTAGGTATTTGTGGTTAAGGACACAAATAGGCAGTATGCTAAAAAATCAAGTATATATAGGAAATGTTGTAAGTGGAAAGAAAGAGCAAATAAGTCCTAAAATAAAAAAAGGAAAAATGAAAGAAAAATCAGAGTATATAATAAAAGAAAATATGCACGAGCCTATTATTAGTAAAGAATTATGGAATAAAGTACAAGAAAAGTTAAGTTCGTATAATACAGATACTAGAAAAAAATATGAATATCCACTAAAAGATCTTGTATATTGTGGAGAATGTGGAAACAAAGCAAGATTTCAACACAATAAAAGTAAAACAAAATCTGGAAAGGTTTGTTGGGAAGGAAATTGTGCAGTATGTGGAAAAAGAGCAGATTATAGAAGTCTATGTGATAATGTTGTTATTGGCGAAAAAATACTAATGAATGCAGTAAGAAATGCAATAATAGAAGAAATCAAAAAAATAGAATATACTTCAAAGGAATTAAAAGCAATATATAATAATGCACAAAGAAAAGCCAAAAGCACAGCGAATATAATTCAAAGTGAACTTTCCAATAAAAACAAAGAACTTAATAAAATCGAAGATGAAATTAAATGTTTATATGAAAAGAAAGTAACAAGGCAAATATCAATAGATAAATTTAAAGAGTTATACGAGATAATGAGCGAAAGAAAAATGAAAATAGTGCAGGAAATAGAAAAACTTAATAATGAAATTAAGAATAACAAAAAAGGAACAAAAGGCAAAAATAAGGAATACAAACAAATGGAAAAATTAGCAAATGAGTTTTTAAAGATAGAAAATCCAGATAATGAAATTCTAAAAAAATTAGTAAAAAGAGTAGTGTTTGATAAAAATAAAAAAATCACAGTAGAATTAACTTTTTCACAGATTTAGTAATAACTTATAAAAATAAAATGTCGAAATAATCATAGCAAGTAATACAAAAAAAAGCGTCATCCGTATAGCTTAAATACATACAGTAAATCATAAAAGTATGCCAAGTTTAAATGAAGAAGAAATAAAGAAAGAAGTAATGAATTTACACGAAGTAATATATAATAAATATGGATATGAAATGAAATACATACGCCCACCAAAAGGAGAATATAGTGAAAAAACAGTAGACTATTGCAATAAATTAGGATACACAACAGTAATGTGGAGTTTTGCATATGATGATTGGGATGAAAATAAGCAAGGCAGAGAAGAATATGCGAAAAAGAAAATATTAGATAACATTCATAATGGAGCAGTAATACTACTACATGGAAATTCAAAGGACAATACAAATATATTAGATTATTGTATAAAAGAAATAAAAAGTATGGGATATGAGTTTGCTACTCTAGACCAATTTGAAAGGTAAACGGAAGTTGGAGGTTGGAAGTTGTAAGTTAGAAGTTGGAGGTTGGAAGTTGGAAATGTAGAGGGGTACTTAGAGTGGTGCCTTGCTTTTTCTACGAAATTACCTAAGTAGAGAGTATGAAACTAAGTTATAATGGAAATTCTTCGACTAAATAAAATTAAGGTGATAAACATGAAAAAAAGAAATAATAGAAAAATTCAAACTCGTTTAGAAAGAGCTTTAGAAATACCAAAGGAGATTTCTTCAAATGAGCCCAAAATTACAATTATGGGTTTTAACGAAATGCTTATAGAAAACTATAAAGGGATACTAGAATATCAAGAATTCTACATAAGGATAAGTACACATATAGGAATATTAAATATTAATGGTTTTAACCTAAATTTAACAGAAATGACATCAGACGATATTCTAATAACAGGAAAAATAGAGACCATAGATTTTGAAGAAATACAATAAAGAAGAAGTAGCCCTTTTGACATTTTCTAAGTCAAAAAGGGGCGTCCCTATTGACTTTTTAAGGAGGAGTAGAGCTTTGTATATTAGAATACTTTTAAATTATATATTAGGATATGTAAATATTAGGATAGAGGGGTATTTTGTTGAAAAGTTTATAAATATTTGTATATCTAAAGGAATATTTTTATGGAATATAAAAAGAGAAAAACAAGCTACTGCATATGCAAATATTGGAATAAAAGATTTTAAGAAAATAAGTAAAATAGCCAAGAATACTAAGTGTAGAATAAATATACAATCTAAAAAAGGACTACCTTTTATATTTAATAAATATAGAAAAAGAAAAGTATTTGCAATTCTTTTAATAGCAGTTATCATTTTTATAATATGTTTATCTAATTTTGTTTGGAATATTGATATAACAGGAAATGTTGCAATTTCAAAAGAGGAAATTTTAAATAGTTTAGAAGAAAATGGTTTAAAGATAGGTATGTTTAAAAGTAAAATTGATACAAAGCAAATAGTAAACAATATAAGGCTAAAAAGAAATGATCTAGCATGGATAGGAATAAAAGTAGAAGGTACAAATGCTATAGTAAAAGTAGTAGAAGCAGATAAAAAACCAGAAATAATTAATGAAGAAGAATATTGTAATATTGTTGCAACAAAAGAGGGGATAATAGTAAAAGTAAATGCACTAAATGGTACTCCCCTAGTAAAAGAAGGAGACACTATAAAAAAAGGAAGTATATTAATAGGGGGCTTTCTTGAAGGGAAGTATACAGGTACGCGTTATGTACATGCAAATGGCTCTGTTTACGCAAAAGTATGGTATACACAAAAAGAAAAAATAGAACTTAAACAATCAAATAAAGTACAAACAGGATTAAGCGAAAATAAATATTCCGTAAAGATAAATAATTTTCAAATAAATTTTTATAAAACCCTTTCAAAATTTGAAAATTATGATACAATAGAGGAAATAAAAAAAATGAAAATATTTTCAAACTTTTATTTACCTATAGAAATAATAAAAAATACAAATTATGAACAAACTTTAGAAAACAAAGAATATAGTATAGAAGAAGCAAAAACAATAGGTGAAGAAAAAGCAAAACAAGCATTAGAAAATACAGTACCAAATAAAGAAGATATTTTAAATACATATATAAATTATAATGAAACACCCGAGGCAGTAGAAGTAGAAGTTATATATGAAATACTAGAAGAAATTGGCGCAAAAGAAAAAATAGTGTTTTGAAAGGATTGAGATACAATGGAAGAAAGAAGCTTAAGAATTTATGCAGATAAAACCTTTTTTACAAGATTAACAACTACATTAACAAAAATGTTAATTCCTACAAAAATAGGAATTAACAGTGTAATTATTTCAGTAAAAAGAAATAATGTATTAAAAAATTATGAAACCTCCAAACAGATAGTAGAGCAAAATAATGAAAACAAAAAAGAAACAGCAGAAAAAAAATATGAAGAAACATACAGCCTATACTTAGAGGCCATTGATAAACATGTTATGGATTCAATATACAAAAAAGTAAAAAATGGAACTGCTTCTGAATTTGAAAAAGATGCATTATCTAAATATTATAATATTATAAAAATAAAAGATACCGAATATCTAGAATACAAATATAGAAAACAAAAATACTTATTGGAACTAGACTATGAAGCAGTTCAAAGCTTAAGTAAAGAAAAGCTACTTAACAAATATAAAGAATTTTACGTAAGTAAAATAGATGCTCTATATAAAGGGTTATTAAAACATTTTTCTATAAAACTTGCAGATAACTTATCGAGTCAAAATAGAAACATAGTATATGAAAAGATATTTAATGTATTAGAAGAATATATTACAACAATACTTCCAATAAAACTAGAAGTTAATCAAGAAAATACATACAAAGAAGTTATAGAAGAATATGACAGGTTTGAAAATTATGCAGTAGGAAAGTTAGACCAAAATGAACTAATAGAAAAAAGAATGGTTTTAATAGCACTTAGTAGAAAATTATTTACACATAGCCTTCCATTAATAGTAGCAGAACAATGTTATATCAAATTACTAAAAGATGTAAGAAGTCTAATAGTGGACACTAAAATTGCTAAAAAAAGAGAAAAAGCATATGCGTTATTAATAAAATTAATAGAAGAATACAATATAAAATTACTTTCGACAAAAGTATACTGGGACAAGCCAGAAAAGAAAGAAAGATACAAAGCCTTTTGGGCTAAATATAAAGAACTAGAAAATATAAAAGATAATAAAGAAGAATATATGCTAAAAAAGGAAATATTATTTATAAAAAGTGACTTAAAAGAATTATACTGTAATGAAAACAAATATTACAAGATAATCAAATTTTATAAAAATAAATTAGTTTCATTAGGAGTAATGAAAAATATAAAAGATAAGTGCAAATCAGAAGGAACATATATAGGAAGGAAAATACTATGCAAGAGTTAGTAGAACTATATTTTGATGGAATAGATGAAAAAGAAGAATACAAAAAAAATATATTATATGTTATAGAAGAATGTTTTAAAGAAGAGAAACTAGGAGACTTAAATTTATCAATAAGCATAACATTAACAATCCCAGAAAATATAAGAAAATTAAACAAAGAATACAGGAATATAGATAAAGAAACAGATGTACTTTCATTTCCAATGTTTGAAAAATATGAAATAGATGAAATAGTAACAAACAAACAAAAACAACTAGTAAAAGAGACAATAGGAGATATAGTAATATCTATAGAAAAAGTACAAGAGCAAGCAAAAGAATATGGACATAGCTTTGAACGAGAACTATCATACATGCTAGTACATGGCTTTTACCACCTAATGGGGTATGACCACATAGAAGAAGAAGACAAAAAGAGAATGCGCCCAAAAGAAGAAAAAATACTAGACAAATTGAAAATAATGAGATAAAAGAATTTATATAAGGAAGTTAGAAGTTGGAAGTTAGAGGTTGGAATATAGGGTAAATTCTTCGAAGAAGTTACAGAAATATCCAACTTACAACTTTCAACCTCCAACTTCTAACTTAGGAAAGGAAGAAAAAAATGAAGTCAACAAGTATAAAAATATTAGTAGCAATATTAGTAATAGTAATCATAATAGCAGCAATACTATTAGGTATGAAATTCGCAAAAAATAATAATATATTACAAACAGTAGTAGGTGAAAATGAAGAACAAAAAAATGATAAAACAGTAGTAGAAATAAAAGATGTGCAAATATTTAAAGGAACACAAAGACCAATAGCAGTAATGATAGATAACCATAAAAGTGCAATGCCACAAGCAAACTTAAGTGAAGCGTATATGGTTTATGAGATAATAGTAGAAGGCGGAGAAACAAGGCTAATGGCACTATATAAAGGAAAAGACTTAGAAAAATTAGGACCAATAAGAAGTTCAAGACACTACTTTTTAGACTATGCCTTAGAAAATGATGCAATATATGTTCACTTTGGTTTTAGCCCACAAGCAAAAAATGATATAGCAAAACTAGGAGTAAACAACATAAATGGAATATATGAAAGTTCAAAAAACTTTTGGCGAGTAAAAGACAAATATGCACCACATAATGCAGTAACAAGTACAAAAAACGTATTAGAAATAGCTAAAAGAGATAATTATAGAGTAACATCAGAAAAAGAAAGTGTGCTAAATTATGTAGCAGATGAAGTAAACTTAAATAGCAATATAATAGCAAACACAGTAACAATACCATACTCAGATAGTAATACAGTAAGCTATGAATATGATGAAGAAGCAAAAACATATACAAGATATTCAAGAAAAACCAAACAAGTAGACTGGGATACAAAAGAACCAGTAACAGTAAAAAATATAATAGTAACATTTTGCAAAAATACAAGACTAAATGATGGAGAAAATAAAGACAGACAAACAATAGATAATATAAAAACATTAAAAGGATACTATATAACAAATGGAAAAGCAGTAGAAATAACATGTGAAAAAACATCAAGGAGTGAAAAAACAATATACAAAACATTAGATGGAAAAGAAATAGAAGTAAATGATGGAAATACATTTGTACAAATATGCCCAATAGACTCAAAGGTAACATTTGAACCAGGAGAGCAAGTAACAAATAATGAATAATTTTAGAAAGGAGCAGGTTTGAACTATACCTAAAAAGTAGAGTTTAGATTTAGCTCCTTTCTATTAAAATATAGGAAAAGTCAATTTTAAGAATTACTATTGCTTTATCATTTTAAATATGCTATACTATTAACATAATGCAGAATAGCAATACCTCTAAAAGAAACTATTAACCTTTCAGAGGAACACCTCTGAACAATAAAAAGGAGGAAGAAAATGGGCTGGATGATTTTAATATGTATAATAGGATTTACAATTACCACATGCCGGTATTATTACCTCGAAAAGAAAGGAAAAAGTACCCGAATAACAGAAATGGCAGGCTGGATATGGCTTATAGCACTACTAATGTGGATATTAGTCAATATTATAATTGCATAAGATAAAGAAAAAAACTGGAGTAAATTGCTCCAGTTTTTAAAATAAGCAAAAACGATGTAGGAGCGGTTAATAATTGCTCCTACAATTAATCTACTATTATAAGTTGCATTTTATATTAATCGCTGAATGGTTATGAGCACAAAGTAAAAATGATAATTTTTATATTGAAAAAAATATATTAAAATGCTATAATTCAATAAGAAAAATAAATAATCTTATATACTAGCATTCTACAAAAAATACATATAACTATATAGTATAATAAAATGCAAGAACATAAATTAATTGTAAAAAATATAGAAAGGAATCAATTCAAAGCTATTTTATTGAATTGATATACAAAGAAAAAAATGAACGAAAAATTCAAATCAGGTTTTGTTTCAATAATAGGAAGAACAAATGTAGGAAAATCAACTATAATAAATGCACTAGTAGGCGAAAAAGTAGCAGCAGTAGCAAATAAAGTGCAAACGACAAGAACAGCGATAAGAGGAGTTGTAAATAGAGAAAACTCACAAATTATTTTTATAGATACACCAGGAATTCACAAGCCAAAGTCAAAACTAAGTGAAACAATGGTAGAAACAGCATTTACTTGTGCACATGATGTAGATGTTATTTTATTTGTTATAGACGCAACATCAAAAGAAATAGGTAGAGGCGATGCTAAAATACTAGAAAAAATAAAAGAAGCAAAAAGAAAAACAATACTAATTATAAATAAAATAGACATGATAAAAGAAAAAGAAGATTTACTAAAATTAATCGACTTATACCAAAAAGAATATAACTTTGAAGCAGTAATACCAATATCAGCAATAAAAAAAGAAAATATAGAAATAATATTAGATGAAATAGAAAAAAACTTAAAATATGGTCCAGCATATTATGATATAGAAGAATATACAGACCAAACTTCAAGACAATTAGTAGAAGAAGTTATTCGCGAAAAAGCACTAAAATTTTTAGATGACGAAATTCCACATGGGTTATATATAGAAACAGAAAAAATGAAATATAGAAAAACAAAAGAAAAACAAGAAATATACGATGTAGAAGCAACTATTTACTGCTTACGAAACTCTCATAAAGGAATAATAATAGGAAAAAATGGAAGTATGCTAAAAAAAATAGGAACATATGCAAGGAAAGACTTAGAAAATATGTTAGGAACAAAAGTAAACTTAAAAATATGGGTAAAAGTAAAAGAAGACTGGCTTAATAATGACAAAATAGTAAAAAAATTCAAACTAAACTAGAAAAAATGAATAAAATATATAAAAAAGCAAAAAATAACAATAGGAAACTGTCAATAGGTACTTAAGCTTTTTGACAATTTTTATATCAAAGAGTACGGACTTTATAATAGAAAAAATGAGTGTGTTAAGTGATAATAAAACTATAAAAAAGCTTAAATGCTTAGTGACACTAAAGGAATAGGAAGGTGAATTCTTATGATAAAACAAATAGCATGGAATACCTTTAAAAATACAGGAAGCATAGATTCATATTTAGAATTAACTAAGGTAGAAAACATAGAAAAAAACATAAGTAAAAATTTAGAGAAAAAAGAGATAAACAATATAGAACAAAATATAGAAAAGAATATAGAACTTTAAAGGTGAAATAAATATATGGGCACAATAAAAACAAAAGGAATAATAATAGCAGAAAATAATATTGGCGATTTTGATAAAATGCTAACAATATTAACTCCAAACGGAAAACTGTCGTGCAGTGCGAAAGGTGCGAGAAGACCCAAAAGCCAACTTATGGCAGGCACACAGTTTTTATGTTTTGGAGAATATATGATGTTTAAAGGAGGAAGTACATATACCTTAAACTCATGCGAAACAATTGAACTATTTTATAATTTAAGAACAGATTTAGATAAATTAAATTATGCAGTACATATAACAAAAATAATTATCGATGTTACATATGAAAATCAAAATACATATAAAATACTTCAATTATATTTAAACACATTATATGTAATAGCAAATACGGATATGGACTTAAACTTTGTCATATCTATATTTAAAATGAGGCTAATGTGTTTATTAGGTTTTAAACCAAGGCTAGATAGATGTGTAAATTGCCAAAATGAAGAAGTGAACCATTTTAGTTTTAAAGATAATGGCCTAAAATGTATAAACTGTAGTAAGCAAGACACAGGAACAATACAAATTAGTGAATCGACAAAAAATGCACTAAAATATATAGAAATTGCACCACCAAAAAAGTTATTTTCATTTAATATGTCAGATGAAAATAAAAAGCAGTTGGAAATAATTTCAAAAATATATACGAATAGTAAATTAGAAAAAGAATACAAAATATAGAGACGATTTTTTTAATATAAAAGGCTACCAAAACCTTGTAAAAGACAAGCTATTGTGATATATTAAAACCTAATAGGAGGTATGCCTATGTGGGGAGATATAGCAATAGCTTTTTTGTTAGCATTTATAACAACATTTGTGCTAACACCATATACAATAAAAATAGCAAAGAAAATAGGAGCAGTAGATGTTCCAAAAGATGAAAGAAGAATGCATAATAAACCAATGCCAAAGTTTGGTGGACCAGCTATTATAATAGGTTTTCTTTTATCAACAATATATTTATTAATTACTTCTTCAATAGAAGGAAACTTAAACTTATTTGGCGGGGAAAATTATTTTATAAAATTAATAGGCTTTTTATTAGGTATATTAATACTAAGCTTTGTATGCTTTTTTGATGATATAAAAGGAATACATCCATTAGTTAAGTTAACAGGTCAAATTATAGCAGCAGGAGTAGTAGTAGCATTTGGTATACGAATAAATAATTTTAACTTACCATTTTTTGAAGGAAATATAGTTTTAAGCAATGTATTTTCCATAATATTAACAATGGGTTGGATAGTAGGAATAACAAATGCTATTAATTTAATAGATGGGTTAGATGGCTTATCAACAGGTATAGCAATAATATCATCAGTATGTCTGCTAATTATATTTGCATTAAACAGTTCACCACTAGTAGCAATAATAATAATAACAGCATTAGTAGGTGCACTATCAGGCTTTCTACCATTTAATTTTAACCCAGCAAAAACATTTATAGGGGACATAGGCTCAAATTTTATAGGTTTTACCCTATCAATAGTATCAATACTAGGAATTGCAAAAACTGCAACAGCATTTGTAGTAGTACTCCCAATAATAGTATTAGGTCTTCCAATATTTGATACAATATCAGCAATAATAAGAAGGCTAATAAAAGGAAAATCCCTAAAAGCAGTTTTACAAGCAGATAAAGGTCATTTGCACCATAAATTAATAGCAAAAGGGTTCACACAAAAAGAAGCAGTTCTAACACTATATGGAATAAGTGTAGCATGCGGAATGTTTGCAGTAATACTATTTGAAAGCGACATATGGAAAGCAATATCATTTGCATTAATGGTAGTAGCAGTAGTATGTATTGGGTACAAAGAATTTTTTAAATTAAAAGAAGAAGAAAATTCTTAAAGCGGAAAGAGGGTGTCCTAAAATAGGAATCCAAAAAACAAAAAATCCAGCTCGGTAAG
>CAOJCG010000006.1 GCA_948356915.1 uncultured Clostridiaceae bacterium | reverse complement strand
ACCAATTTAATTAAATTATAAAAATTATTTTTACAAAAAATCGAAACTTAAAAAAAAATTAGAGTTGACAGATGTACTAGAATTATATATAATTGAGATACCAAAAAGAAATACTAAGAAGGGAACCAACAAATCAGATTGCACAATGGGTTATGTTTTTGAATAATCCAAATGAAAGCGAGGTATCAAAAATTGTAACTTTTGAAAATAAGCTCTTGCAAACTTAAAATCAATATTGTATAATAGTTATAGTTAAATTTAATTATGTTTTAAAAAGAAAACAAGTAATAATTTTATAGTTACAATAATTAAAGAGAGGTAGTGTTTGGCTGAAAACTATCAGAATATAAAATTATGAAATACAATTCTTATAGTAATTAACGTACAAGCTACGAACAGCTTAGAATAAGGTATAAACAAAATTTATACGAATAAAGGTGGTACCACGAGTCAAATCGTCCTTTAAAATAAGGCGGTTTGACTCTTTTGAATTATTAAAGAAATATAAAAAATGAAAATTATGTAGGGGCGATTAATTAAAAACGTAAGAAAGGAGAAAATAACAATGAAACTAGTAGAAGAATTAAAATGGAGAGGACTAATTAAAGACATTTCTAGTCCAGATTTAGAAGAAAAATTAAATGAAGGAGGATTAACTTTTTATATAGGAACAGATCCAACAGCAGACAGTTTACATGTAGGGCATTTATCAAGCTTTCTAATTTCAAAAAGATTAAAAGATGCAGGGCACACACCAATACTATTAGTAGGTGGAGGAACTGGAATGATAGGAGACCCACGCCCAACAACAGAAAGAGCAATGGCAAAAAAAGAAGAAGTAAATGCAAACTTTGAAAAACTAAAAGCTCAAGTAGAAAAAATATTTGGATTTGAAGTAGTAAACAACAATGATTGGTATAAAGATATAAATGTAATAGACTTTTTAAGAGATTATGGAAAATACTTTAATGTAAATTATATGCTAGATAAAGATATAATAAGAAGAAGACTGGACTCAGGAATAACATACACGGAATTTTCATACATGATATTACAAGCATTAGACTTTAAACACTTACATGAACATAAGAATGTAGAGTTACAATGTGCAGGTTCAGACCAATGGGGAAATATAACAGCTGGAATAGATTTAATAAGAAAATCTACAGGAGATGAAGTATATGGTTTCACAATGCCATTAGTAACAGACTCACAAGGAAAGAAATTTGGAAAAAGTGAAGGAAATGCACTATGGCTAGACAAAGAAAAAACATCAAGCTATAAACTATACCAATTCTTCACAAATGTAGAAGACAGTATGGTAATAGACTATTTAAAAATATACACATTCTTATCAAAAGAAGAAATAGAAGAATATGAAAGAAAAAATAATGAGCACCCAGAATACCGAGAAGCACATAAAGCATTAGCAAGAGAAATAATAACATTCTTACATGGAAAAGAAGAATATGAAAGAGCAGTAAACCTAGCAGACCACTTGTTTAACAATAAATTCAGTGATTTAACTAAAAAAGATATAGAAGACCTATTTGGAAGTGAACAAATAAAAGAAGTAGAAGCAGGTCAAAGTGTAGCAGACTTAGCAGTAAATATAGGAGCAGCTTCAAGCAAAAGAGAAGCAAGAGAATTTATATCAAATGGAGCAATATCAGTAAATGGTGAAAAAATAACAGATGCTAACATGATAATAGATGAAAGTATGTTTATAGAAGGAACATATGTAATAGTAAAAAGAGGAAAGAAAAACTCATATATTGGTAAGAGAAATTAAACTGATATAAAAAATAATGGAGAAAATTTCTCTATTATTTTTTTTACAGTAATTGTTAAACAATAATAAATATTTTCAAAAAAATTTCATTGCTATATAAAAATATTTGTGATAATATTTATTATGAATAAATAAATAGAGGGAGTAAATTTATGGAAAAGAAAAAGGTAATTATAATAATAGCAGTTATTGCAGTATTAGTCTTAAGTATTATTTCTATAATATTTTTTAATAGAGATACGTCTAAACCAGAAGATGTAATTAAACAATATATGGCATATATTACAGAAAAAAATTATGATGCAATGTATGAATTAACTACAAAAGAAACTTTGCAAGAAGAATATAGAACAAGAAACAAAAACATTTATGAGGGAATTGAAGTTAGTAAATTAGATATAAATATTGCAAAAACTACTAAAAAAGGAAAAGAAGCAGAAGTTGTATATAGTACTTCAATGTCCACAATAGCAGGAGAAGTCAACTTCTCAAATACAGCAAACTTAGTTAAAGAAAATGGAATATATAAAATAAAATGGTCTTCAAACATCATATTCCCAAGTCTAAATAATGAATACAAAGTAAGAGTAGAAACACTAAGCGCAAAAAGAGGGACTATTTATGACAAAAATGGAAAAATATTAGCGGCAGATCAAACAGCATCTCAAGTAGGCTTAGTACCTGGAAGAATGGATACAATAAGCAAAGAGGCAGATATAAAAAATATAGCAAAATTGTTAGATATATCAGAAGATACTATAAAAGGAAGTTTATCTGCTTCATATGTTAAAGATGATACCTTTGTACCAATAAAAACGGTTCTAAAAAGTGAAACACAATTAAAAGAAAAACTATTACAGATAAGAGGAATAAAAATAGTAGATGTAGAAGAAAGAGTATACAATTTAGGAGAAGCAAGTTCACATTTATTAGGATATGTGCAAGGAATAAGTGCAGAAGAATTAAATGAAAAGCAAAATGAAGGATACAACAAAAATAGCAAAATAGGAAAATCAGGAATAGAAAAAATATATGAAGATAAGTTAAGAGCAATAGATGGAGCCGAAATATATATAGCAAATGAAAATAATATAAAAGTAAAATCTATAGCAAAAAAAGACTTGAAGAATGGAGAAAACATAAAGCTTACAATAGACTCAGATATTGAGCAAAAATTATATGAAAGATTTAAAGACGATAAAAGTGCTTCAGTGGCAATAAACCCTAAAACAGGAGAATTACTAGCAGCAGTTAGCACACCAACATTTAACTCAAATGATTTTAGTTTAGGAATGACCACAAATAAATGGAATAAATTATCAGAAGATGAAAACAAACCTTTATATAATAGGTTTTTAGCAAGTTATGCGCCAGGATCATCTTTTAAACCAATAACAGGAGCAGTAGGTTTAACAACTAGAAGCTTCACAGCAGAAGAAGACTTTGGAAAAAGCGGAACTAAATGGCAAAAAGACTCAAGCTGGAAAGACTTCTATGTAACAACATTAGCCACTTATTCTGGAAAAGCAAATTTACAAAATGCTTTAATATATTCAGATAATATTTATTTTGCAAAAGCAGCATTAAAGATAGGGAAAGATAATTTTGCTAAAAGTTTAACTAATATAGGATTTAATACTAATATAAAAACACCATTAGGCGAAGTAAAATCAAGTTATTCTAATACAGATACATTTGCCACAGAAACAGACCTTGCAAATAGTGGATATGGACAAGCAGAAGTTTTAGTAAACCCTATTCATATGGCAATGCTATACTCAGCATTTTTAAACGAAGGAAGTATGGTAGATACTTACTTAGAATACACAGGTTCTTCAGAAGTAAAATATTTTAAAGAAGAAGCATTTACTAAAGAAGCAGCAAATGAAATAAAAGAAGCCTTAATACAAGTAGTAGAAAATCCAAAAGGAACAGCACATAGTGCCAAATTGAATGATATGGTTATTGCAGGAAAAACAGGAACAGCAGAAATTAAAACATCAAAGAATGATAAAGAAGGAACTGAAATAGGCTGGTACAACACATTCATAGCAGACGAAAAAGGAGGAAGGCAACTACTAATAGTTAGTATGGTAGAAGATGTAAAAGAAAAAGGTGGAAGTCACTATGTAGTAGAAAAACTAAAAGATATATTCAACCAATGGGATTAAAATTGAAGTCAAAAAAAGCCAATGGGGGCTGGAGATTTTGAAGCCCCCATTGGCTTTTTTTGTTAATTTCTTCTTTTTCCAAAAATAGAAAGAATACGAAGGAAAATATTTATAAAGTCTAAATATAGTTCCATAGCGCCATAAATGTGTAACTTGCTTTTATCTAAGTTTGGATCTAATGAAAGTTGTTTTATTTTATTCATATCATAAGCTGTAATACCAAAAAATACTAATAAAATTACCCAATCAAGAATAATATCTATCATTGTATTTTTCATAAATAAATTAATTAAACTAACAATTAAACCAATAATTAGTGTTCCAAAAAGTAGAGAACGCCAATTACTTAAGTCTTTTGAAGTTTTATAACCCAATAGAGCTAAAACGCCAAATAAAGCACTTGAAGCTACAAACAATAATACAATAGATTGTAATTCAAAAACTACAAATATTGTAGATAAGGTTACACCATTAATTGCAGCATATATAAAATACAATATGCCTACAATAGTGGGTGAAAGTTTCCTAAATAAAAATGAAAACAATAAAACTACTACAACTTCTGCTATAAGTAAAATACCAAAATAATTTCCAGTTAAAATATTAATAAATAAACCAGAAGAATAAGTATACCAAGCAACAATAGCAGTACCTAATAAACCTAAAAACATCCAAAAGAAAGTTTTAGGAATAAATTTGTTTTCTATATTTTCTACTACAGGATTATTACTATTTTCTTCTCCAATCATAAAAAGTCCTCCTTTTAATTTTTTTATAATTATAACATATATCAAATGAAAATATGTGAAGATTTTGTAAATTTTATAAAAGAAAGTTAAAAAGATAATATAATTACTTGACTTGATTGACATAAAGTGATAAAATGAAAAAGAAATAATAGTAAAGATTCATATAAGGAGGTAATTTCCTAATGGTTGTAGTTTTTTCTTGGCTCACATTTGATTTAAACATTTATTTTAGTCATAATTTAAAGCCGACATGTATGCCCCCACAGGTACCTGTATCACAAAATCAAGAATTGAAACTTTGCCAAAGGAGGTTTGATGCAAACAAAAAAGTTATGCATCATAGACAGCAGAAAAAGTAACAATAGAAGCCATTAATAAGGACACTCAAAGGCGAATAAGGAGGAAGAATATGACACATATGAAAATGTTATTAACTGAAATTGATGAACTTCGGGGGGAAAACACAGAACTTAAAAATGAAATTGGGGATCTTCAAGCACAAATAAGAGAATTAAAGAAAGAGATACTCAAACTTAAAGGAAAAAATAGTGGTTTAAAGGCACAGATGAGAGCAAGAAATGAAAAAAGTGAAAGCCAAAGAAAGGTATAATAAAAAGTAAGCTAAAATGGATAAAGGAAATTGACAAATCTTTAAAAGATAAAGTGTGTCAATTTTCTTTGTCCGTTTTGACTTACTTTTTTTACAGCCCCTTTTGGGCAATATAAAGAAAATATATATTAAATCTTGTGCAGACTTCTAAATTATTATAAGTTGCGAATTGCAATGTAGAATATAGAGTAAAAATTTTTGAAGAAATTTTAAAATTTAACTTCTAAAATCGCATTCCTTGCAAGTTCATCACACCTATTGTTAAATTCATTATCACTATGACCTTTAACTTTAATAAATTTGATTTCATGGGTTTTAGTAAAAGAATATAATTCTTCCCATAATTCCTTATTTTTTACAGGACTACCATCAGCCGTTTTCCAACCTTTTTTTATCCAGTTATATATCCATCCTTGCAAAAAAGCATTTACAACATAAGCACTATCACTATAAATTTGAATTTTACATGGATATTTAACTAAACGTAAAGCTTCTATAACTGCGGTAAGTTCCATTATATTATTAGTAGTATTTTTACTACCACCAGAGATTTCTTTTTTTACTCCTCTACACATTAGAATAGAGCCCCAACCACCGAGGACCAGGGTTACCGTGAGCATGCACCATCAGTATAAATAATAATTTCTTCCATAATATTTTCCCTTTCGATTGTTTTTTTAAAACTTTTATGATATTATATCAATATGCAAAGAAAAGTACAAGTAAATTAAAAAAATAAAATAAATAACTAATGTATAAGAGTGGAAAAAAAGAAGGAAGGACAGAAAAAAATAGAATACTAAAATCTAATTGATAACTTCCAATTTCCAATAAGAAAGGAGCAAAATTATGGCAAAAGTATTAGCAATAATAGCAGAATACAACCCATTTCATAACGGACATTTATATCAAATAGAAGAAGCAAAAAAACAAATAGGAGCAGACTATGTAGTTGCCATAATGAGTGGAAATTTCACACAACGTGGAAACACATCATTGGTAAATAAATGGGTAAAAGCTAATATGGCACTTCAAAATGCAGTTGATATAGTAATAGAACTTCCAACAATATATAGTATATCAAGTGCAGAAAACTTTGCAGAAGGAGCAATAAAAATATTAGATAGCCTAAAAGTAGTAGATACACTTTGCTTTGGAACAGAAACAGCAGACTTTGCAGCATTAAATAATATAGCAAATATTTTGTATAATGAACCAAAAGAATATCTATCAATGTTAAACCACGAACTTGGAAAAGGGGTATCATATCCGAAAGCAAGGGAAAGTGCATTAATGATGTATTTAAATGATATAAAAAGATATGCAAATATATTATCAGGTTCTAACAATATATTAGCAATTGAATACTTAAAAGCATTAAAAAAATTAAAAAGTAATATGAAACCATATTCAATACAAAGAAAAAAAGTATACTATAATGATGAAAAAATAGTAGATGAATTTGCAAGTAGTACAGCAATCAGAAAACTAATAGCAAGAGAGGAATATGATGATTTAAGAAAAGTAGTACCTACAGATTCATATATGCTTTTAAGAGAAGAAATAAAAAGAGGCAACATAGTAATAGATATAGTAAAATTTGAAAAAGAAATATTATATGAGTTAAGAAGCATGAGCTTAAGTGAAATTGCACAGCTACCAGATGTTTCAGAAGGATTAGAGCATACAATAAAAAATGCAGTAGACTCATGTAACAATATAATAGACTTAATAAATATAGTAAAAAGCAAACGATATACACAAACAAGAATACAGCGAATTTTATTATATGCACTACTTAGAATAACTAAAAGAGATATGGCAAATGCGAAAAAAATAGTACCATATACACGAATACTAGGCTTTAATAAAAAAGGAAAACAGCTATTATCAGAAATATGTAAAATAAATAAAAAGATAAATATAATAACATCTGTAAAGAAATTTGAAAGTGTAAATACTAATAAAGCATTAAGCCAAATGTTAGAAAAAGATATATATGCAAGCAACATATATACTTTAGGGTATGAATATGATTCATGGTCAAATTTAGATTATACAAATAAATTGATAGTGTTGTAACAAAAAGTCAATGGGGACGGAGATTTTTGGCTATTTTTAAAAATAGCCAAAAATCTGTGCCCCCATTGACTTTTTTGTTACAACATTATTACAATTCAATATCATTTATATAACAAACATTGAATAAAAGAAATTTATGAAATATAATGTAAAAAAATGTTTTGGAGGTTACCAATGGAGGAAACATTTGCAAATTATATATTAAATGAAAACGATTGGATTAGAAAGATGGAAATAATGTATTACTTGGAAAAAAAGAAAAATGTATTTTTCGATAAATCTGTAATACTAAAAACAGAGCTTGCTAAACTTTTTATAGATATAATGAATATAGAAGAAGTTGATGAAAATATTGTAATAACAGCATGCTTATTATGTAATTGTAGAAAACCAAGTAATTTCTCGGATATAAATAAAGTAAAATCTTACGCAAAAGATGGAGCGGAGTATTTAGAAAAATTAGGATTTTCAAAGCGTTTTTGCAAAATATGTGAAGAAGTAAACAGATATAGTGAAAGTAAACCACGTGAAAAAGAAAGTGATATATTAGAATTAGTAGATAATTTTGGAGGGATGCTGTTAGATAGGTTTGATAGAATTGCATTTAAACCAGATGAAGCATTATTATTACTAGAGTACAGAAACTTAAAAGGCAATAAGAATATATATTTAGAACAATTTACACAATTCATAGAAAAAATACAAAAAGCACATATAGGCTTAAATAGAAGTATAGAATACTTATCAAAACTAATGAACACATCAAGAACAACAAAAGTAGCACTAGTAAGTGCATATAATTCAGAAATAGATATAAAAAAAGCATTAGAAGAACTAGAAAATGCACCAAAAGAGGAGAAACAGGAATATGTGGCAGATATAAAAATAAATCCAGAAGAAATAGAAACGATAGTATTAAAAAGAAGTTGAAATCAGATATAAATATTATTGTATGGGCTTAATCGGTAACGAATACCAGTAAGAATTTACCGAATTACGCCCTTAAAATTATATTAAATTATCAAAATAACCCGCTCCCAGGAGGTTTAATTTATTTTTTTAAAATTTAATTCCTAGCCTCTTAACTCAACTCTAAGTAAAATATTCCGTTACATTTCATTCCACTACATATTTAACTTAGAGTAAGCAGTCCCCACCGCCTTAACGGAATATGCAATTTTAAAAAAATAAATCAAACCTCCTTCGCGCTACTCTATATATTATACTTACTATTATTTCTTAAAATACAAAAAATAAAAATAAATTTCAAAGGAGAAACAAAAAATGAACGAAGTATTTGCAGATTTACACATACATATAGGAAGAAGTGAAAAAGGAAAACCAATAAAAATAACAGCAGCAAGGTCTTTAAACTTTGCAAACATAGCAAAGGAATGTTATGACAGAAAAGGAATACAAATATGTGGAATTATAGATTGTGCATCACCATATGTAATAGAAGATATAGAAAACTTTCTAAAAACAGGTGAAGCCTATGAAATAGAAGATGGGGGAATAATATATAAAGATAAAGTTTGTATATTATTAGGAAGTGAAGTAGAAACCTCAGAAATAGGAAGAAATGGACACAAAGGAGCAGCACACAATGTATGCTTTTTCCCACACTTAAAAGATATAAAAGGCTTTTCTGAGGAAATGAGCCATCATATAAAAAATATAACTTTAAGTACACAAAGGTCAGACTTATCAGGATACGAATTAATAGATATAGTAGAAAAGTACAATGGAATACTAATACCAGCCCATGTATTTACACCACATAAAAGTTACTATGGAAACTGCGTAGACAGCTTAAAAGAAATATTTAAAGAAAAATTCGATAAAATATATGCAATAGAACTAGGTTTAAGCTCAGACACATTTTTAGCAGACACAATATCAGAATTAGAAACAAAAACATTTGTAACAAATTCAGACGCACACTCATTACCAAAAATAGCAAGAGAATACAATAAATTGCAAGTAGAAGATATATCATTCAAAGAAGTAGTAAAAGCGCTAAAAAATGAAGAAGGAAGAAAAGTAGTAGCAAACTATGGTTTAGACCCAAAACTAGGAAAATACCATAGAACATATTGTGACAACTGCGAAAACACAATAGAAACAAAACAGCCAGTAACCATATGCCCAAAATGCGGAAGTGACAAAGTAACCTTTGGTGTGTTTGATAGAATAGAACTAATAAAAGACAAAAAAGAAACAAAAAGCCCAAAAGCAAGACCACCATACATATACCAAGTGCCACTAGGTTTTATACCAGGAGTAGGGGCAAAAGTAATAGAAAAATTACTAAATAAATTCGGAACAGAAATGACAATACTTCACAAACTATCAAAAGACGACATAGAAGCAGTAGTAGGAGAAAAAATAGCAAATAAAATAGAAGAAGCAAGAACAGGAAATGCAAAAATAGAAGTAGGCGGCGGCGGAGTTTACGGTAAAGTAAAATAGAAAAGAAAGATTTGGGATGGAAAGATTTGGGACTTGGGAAAGATTTGGGACGTGTCCAAAAATTTACTAACTATAAATAATTTTATATATTTTTTAATTATCTGTGTTAGTAAATTTTGGACACGTCCCAAATCTTTCTACATATCTAGAAAAACGTAATAAAAACGTAATATAAAAGTAACATGAATGTAATGCAAAGATGATATACTTAATATATATAAATATTATGAATAAATAGCAATGAGGTAAAAAGATGATAAATAAAATATTGAAGTTGATAATGCTCATAATTGTTGCAATAATGATTTTTACAGTATACACATATGCTTTTTCAATAGAACCTTCGATTAATAATATTTCTGTAAAATCTGGTGAAGAAATCATATTTAAAATTAAAGCAAATGAAAAAATAGTTGCAACTAACTTTAAGCTAAATTATGATAATGAAGCATTTGAACTAGTAAGAAGTAATACATCAGGATTAAATGTTGCAGAGAAAAATGGAAAAATCGCTTGTATATATGCAGATATGAGTGGAGTAGGAACGGATAATTTTGAAATTGTTTTAAAAGCAAAAATAGCAAATAAAAGTGTAAACTTTAGACTAGAAGGTGCAAAGTTTAGAGCTGTAAATGCCAAAACATCATATACTGGAAGTCAAATAGATGGAATAGAAACAATAATTAATGTAAAAACAATAGACAATACAAACACAAATACTATTGTAAATGAAACACAAAATACAATAACCAATAGTAATAAAGATAATACAACAAGTCAAGATACTAAATTACCACAAACAGGGGAAAAGGATGTATTAATAAAATTAATAATTCTATTTGTTTTATTAGTACTTGTAAATAAAATAAGACTTAATAGATTAAAAGAAGTAAAATAAACTAGAAAGAGGAGTATATGAAAAAAATAATAAAAATAAGCATATTGATAATTACAATTATGATGTTAATACCAATAACATCTAATGCATTCACTGCAAAAACCTCTATAGACAAGGATTATGTAGAAGTAGGAGATGAAGTAGTATACAAAATAAGCTGTGATAGAAAAGTTATAGGTGCTAACTTTAGCATTGAATATGATCCAAAATGTTTTGAACTTGTAGATAGTAGAACATCAGGTTTAAACGTTGCCACTAAAGGTGAAGAAATTATGTGTATATATGCTAATATGGAGGGAAAAGGGATAAATGATTTTGAAGTTGCATTTAAAGCAACAAAGCCTAGTAAAGAAACAACTTTTAGTATAGGAAGTGTTAAATTTAGAGCAGTTGGACAAAAAGAATCATATACATTTAAAAGTACAAGCGGATTGGAAGATATAGATGTTAAAATAGACAAAACATTAGCAATGAGTATAGTATATATTGTAATTATAGGGATAGGAGTAATTATTATGGGAGTAACAATTTTAGTGGTATCAAATAAATTAAAAAAGAGTGGAATATTAAAAAAGTTTTTATCTAGTATATTAGCTTTATTTATAATCAGTTCATTAGCTCCAAAAGTAGAAGCAGTAGGAAATGATATTGTTATCAACTTTTCAAAATTAGAAGGAGAAAAGATAGTACAAATAGTACTACCAAAAGATGATGAGGACAAGCAAGTAACAAAGCAAGAAATAATTGCAATAAATAATACAATTACTAGTATAAAAGATGAAAATGGAAATGAAATACAAAATGATGAAATAATAAAAACAGGTTATACATTAGAAACTAAAAATGGAATATCTAAAATTGTATTATTAGGTGATGCAAATGGAGATGGCTATGTATGTGATACAGATGATATTATGGTTATAATAGATGATTATTTAGGACATGCCCCAGCAAATAACATACAAAAGTTAGCTGCAAACTTATACAATATAGACGATATATTAGATATAGATGATGTTATGCAAATGATAGACATGTACTTGGGAAGACTAGAAGATAATTTACTAACTGAGCCACTTCAAACAAATACAGAAGAAACAAATACTGATACACCACAATCTAAAATAAAAATTGGAGATGTGATTTCATATGAGACAGCGTTAAATGATACAACTATGAATTTGCAATGGAGAGTTTGGAAAATAGAAGGAGATAAAATTCAAATAATTCCAATATCTAATATAATTCAAAATTGTGGATACTCATTTGCTAAATATGCTATAGCAGTAGAAACGAATATGAATGGTCCATATACAGGCTCAAACTGGAATGATTGTAGTAGTTACTCAGAATTTGAATATTTCCAAAAATGTTTTAATGCAGAATATGCAAAAGAGATGAGTTTCCCTTTACAAGAAGACTATAATAATTATAAAAACTCTACAGATGAAATTACAGTACAATTATTTAACAACTATTTTAAAGGAGATTATTGGGTACAAGACTTATATGGAACAGCACAATCTACTATAGAAAATTCTGAACAGTCAGGATTACGACCAGTTGTAACTTTAAAAGAAAATATAAAGATACAATCAGGTTCAGGTACAGAAATAGATCCATTTATATTAACTAAATAAAATTTTACACAAAAGAATGAGTAATAAAACTAAAAATATTATTACTCATTCTTTTAACATTTGTTTTTTATTTTTTGTTCTAAAAACTTTAATTATGGAATAGACATTATGTAGAAAGTACGAAAGGAGAAAACTTATGAGAAAACAAGAGAAGAGAAATTTTAAAATAATAGATTTGATAAAAGAGCATATTAGAAAGAATATTAAAGAATACTTATCAGTATGTATAGTTTTTTTAATAGGAACTATAATTGGTGTAATGTTTATAAATAATGTAGAGGAAGGGCAAAAGACACAAATAACACAATATTTAGGAAACTTTACTGAAGCTTTAAATACAGACTATAAAATAGATTTAGGTAGTTTGCTTAAAAGTTCTATAATAAGCAACCTGATACTTACTATTTCTCTGTGGTTTATAGGTTCAACTGTTATTGGAATACCCATTGTCTATATAATAATAGGCGTTAGGGGATTTTCTCTAGGTTATACAATATCTTCAATAATGATTACATATACAATGTGGAAAGGTATTTTATTTAGTATATGTTCATTGTTACTACAAAATATAATACTTATACCATGTATTGTTGCTTTAGCTGTTAGTGGAATAAAATTGTATAAATCAATAATAAAAGATAAGAGAAGAGAAAATGTGAAAATGCAAATTATAAGACATACTATTTTTTCTAGTTTTATAGCTTCTTTAATGGTTGGAGCGTCATTCATAGAAGTATATGGGTCTAGTAATATAGTTTCACTATGTATAAAGATGTTTATATAATAGAATTAGGAAGTCGGAGGTCGAAAGTCAGAAAAGCAATATAAAAAGATATGTATAAAATATAAAGACATAGAATAAATCAATTCAATCATCGAAGAAATTACTATAAATTCTGACTTCTGATTTCTGACTTCCGCCTCTGAATAAAAAAATTGTAGAATTTTGCAAAAAACTCTTTACAATTTCCAACTAATTTGATATAACATATACAGTTTACGTAAGCTAAAGTAAACGACAAAAAATAAAGATAAGAATAGGGGAGCTAATAATGGAAAAACAAGTAAAACTTTTTTTAGAATTTCTTCAAAACGATAAGAAAGTATCAGACAATACTTTACAATCATATAGAAGGGATATTGTATACTATAACAAATATTTAGATGAAAACAAAATCAACTATGCTAAAGTAAAAGAAGCAGATATTAAAGAATACTTAAATCACTTACAAGAAGTAGGTAAAAAATCATCAACAGTATCAAGAAATTTAGCTTCAATAAGGTCTTTTTATCAATTTTTAGTAAGAAATAAAAAGGCAAAAGAAGATCCAACTAATAATATCCAATCACCAAAGGTGGAAAAGAAAGCACCAAGTGTATTAACAGCGCAAGAAGTAGAACTATTATTAGAACAACCAAAAGATGTTGATTTAAAAGGAACTAGAGATAAGGCAATGCTAGAATTTGCTTATGCTACAGGAATGAGAGTTACAGAAATTATCTCTTTAAATATGGAAAATGTAAATTTAGAAGAAGGATATGTAACATGTAAAACAGGTTCTAAAGAAAGAAACATACCATTAGGAACAATGTCTTTAAAAGCATTAAAAGAATATGTAGAAGAAGCAAGACCAGTACTAATTAGAGATGAAAGTGTAAAAGCATTATTTGTAAATATTAATGGTCAAAGGCTAACAAGGCAAGGATTCTGGAAAATAGTAAAATTCTATAAAGAACAAGCACATATAACAAAAGATATAACACCACACGTATTAAGACACTCATTTGCAACACATTTATTGCAAAATGGAGCAGACCTAAAAGCAATACAAACAATGTTAGGACATTCAGATATATCTTCAACACAAGTATATATGCAATTTCAAAGTGACGGAATAAAGAACGTATACAGAAAAGCTCACCCAAGAGCATAAAAAGATTCAGCGAAAGCTGAATTTTTTTATGCGAAAGTTGGAAGTTAGAAATTGGAGGTTGGAAGAAATAGAGTAGATTCTAACTTCATGTTTTTTTACCAAACCCCTTGACACTTTCGAATAATAAATATAAAATAGAATAGGAGACAAAAATATATTTTAAAAAATAAAAGACATATATTATATATTTATGTACATTGAAAATTAAATAAGAAAGAGGTGTAAAATTATGGATATCATAATTAATATCGCCATATTTCTAATCTCAGCAGTAATATTTACATTTGTAGGTGTATATATTAGAAAGAAAATAGCAGAATCAAAAATGAAAAGTGCAGAAAGTGAAGCTAAAAGAATAATAGAACTAGCAAATAAAGAGGCAGAAAATAGAAAGAAAGAAGAAATCTATAAAGCACAAGAAGAGATAATGGCTTCAAGAAAAGAGCTAGACCAAGAGATTAGAGAAAGAAGAGGCGAAGTACAAAGACAAGAAAATCGTTTAATACAAAAAGAGGAAAATCTTGAAAACAAAATTAACACATTAGAAAGAAAAGAAAAAGAATTAACACTAAAAACAGAAGCAAATGAAAATAGAAGTAAAGAATTAGAAGAACTAAGAAATAAAGAAATGGAAGAACTAGAAAGAATTTCAAGACTATCACAAGAAGAAGCAAAAAAAATGATTTTATCAGAAATGGAAAAACAAATTACAATTGAAAAAGCAAACCTATTAAAAGAAATGGAACAAAAAACTAAAGAAACAGCAGAAAAAAATGCTAAAGAAATAATAGGTTATGCAATTCAAAAATGTGCAGCAGACCATACATCAGAAACAACAGTATCAATAGTATCACTTCCAAATGATGATATGAAAGGAAGAATTATTGGTAGAGAAGGAAGAAACATAAAAACACTAGAAACATTAACAGGAATAGATCTAATAATAGATGATACACCAGAAGCAGTAGTAATTTCAGGTTTTGACCCATTAAGAAGAGAAATTGCAAAAATGGCACTAGAAAAACTAATAAATGATGGAAGAATTCACCCAGCAAAAATAGAAGAAATGGTTGAAAAATCAAGAGAAGAACTAGAACAAACAATAAAAGAAGAAGGAGAAAGAGCAGCAATGGAAGCAGGAGTTGTAGGACTTCACCCAGACATCATAAAACTATTAGGAAAACTAAAATATAGGACAAGCTATGGGCAAAATGTACTAAACCATTCAGTAGAAGTATCTAACTTAGCTAGAATAATGGCAGAAGAATTAGGTTTAGATCCAAAAATAGCAAGAAGAGCAGGTTTATTACATGACATAGGAAAAGCGTTAGACCATGATATGGAAGGAACGCACGTAGAAATAGGTGTAGATATACTAAAAAAATACAAAGAAAATGAAACAGTAATAAATGCAGTAGAAGCACACCATGGAGATGTAGAACCACTAAGTTTAGAAGCAGTACTTGTACAAGCAGCAGATGCAATTTCAGCATCAAGACCAGGAGCAAGAAGAGAAACACTAGAAGCATATATAAAAAGATTACAACAACTAGAAGAAATTGCAGACTCATTTGAAGGAGTAGACAAATCTTTTGCAATACAAGCAGGTAGAGAAATAAGAATAATAGTGAAACCAGAAAAAATAACAGACAGTGAAATGACAATAATGGCAAGAGATGTAGCTAAAAAAGTAGAAGGTGAAATGGATTACCCAGGCCAAATAAAAGTAAATGTAATAAGAGAAACAAGAGTAGTAGATTACGCCAAATAAAAATGAAAAAAACACAAAAATGCTAGGCTAAAATAATAGCCTAGCATTTTTGTGTTAAAAATTAAAATTTAGTACAATATTAAATCTTAATTAAAACGAAACTCCTGTAATCCAATTAATCCAATCAGGTATATGTGTTATATGATACTGAATACACTTTCCGTTCGATGCATTTACAAGGATTACACCCTCTACTTTTCTACCTGCACGGAAACAAGCATAGTCACCATAGAACTGAGCAAAGTATATATCTCCAGTTTCAGGTTCGATTTGGAAGCTAACATCTCCCCAAAATACAGCAGAAGGATAATGCCTTCTTAATACACGTTGTACATTATTAGCAGTTGAAAGCCAAGGAGAATATGAAATATCCTTAGGTACAAAAGAAATGTTCTTTTCTGCAGAATATACGAAATAGCCAGAAGAAGCTACATTTGAATCATTATTAACAACAGGATAAATCCAACTTCCATTCCTATAAATAGGAGAATATACAGTAGAACCTGCTGTTAAGTTAGCTGTTTGCAATAACGTTGTTTCATCCACAGTAGGATATTCTTCATGGTTCTCCTCCATAAAGGTGATATCATCATAGGTATGAAGATAATTATAAACACCATTATGAATGCCCACGCCAATAGATATTGCAATAAAGATTCCAGCCAAAATTAAACAAGCTTTGTAAATACTATCAGAGATATAACCATCAATCGAAGAGTATCCATCTGTAACAATATAAGAAATCCAATTAAAAAACTGCGATACCCCAGGAATCCAAAGATAAGCTAGTATTGCAGAGTATTTTACTGCCATAGGAACTCCAGAATAGAATCCATAAAGGCAGAATGCAAAGATGCAAATAAAGGCAATAGTTTGACCTATTATTAATAAAATAGGAGAGTCACAGAATATATTGCGTTCTGGAGCACTAAGCCAATGATCTTTTGCTTTTTTTTCTTCGTATTCTGCTAACTTCTTTTTGTAGTTAATCCGCCTGCTAAAAAAGTGATAATACATTGTTGGGTTTACGAGTAAGGTGCCAAGTATGGCAAGGATAATGCAAATAGGTACATAATGAATCATATAAAATCCTCCTTATAAAAAATATCAATTTACGTTACTCATATATTATAACAAAGTTATGTAAATGTGTCAACCGAATTTATACAAATTTGTAAAATAATGTAATCATAAAATTATTTGTAATATTTGAAAATCTTTTTCTTAAAATTTTCTTAAAAAACCTTTTAATTTTAACTAATATATTATATAATGTACCTATCAATTTTGTGCTAAGGAGGAACTTGAAATGGGTACAAATAAAGGAAAGAAAAAAAATACAAAAAAGAATGTAGAAGAAGTAGAAAAAACAAAACAATATAAAACAAAAAAAGGAAACAAAAAGAGCAAAAAAATATGGAAAAGGTTAATATTAGGAATGATAATATTATTCGTAATTCTTGCAATTATAGCAGTAGCAGTTGTAATTGGAATTTTCTCAAGCTCTAAATACAATGTTTCAAGAGAACAACTAATTATAAAAAACTTTAATTCAAAGGTTGTAGATTCAGAAGGAAATGTAGTAGCAACAGTTAGAGGCGATGAAAATAGAAAATGGGTTTCAATAGAAGATATGCCAGAATACCTACCAAAAATGTTCGTTGCATTGGAAGATGAAAGATATTATGCACATAAAGGAATAGACATAAAAAGAACATTAGGAGCAACAGTTGGTTTTGTATTAGGAAAAGGTAGCTCATCATATGGTGGAAGTACGATAACACAACAATTAGTAAAAAATACTTTCAACGATAAAGAAGACTCTGGTTTAGCAGGTGTAGAAAGAAAAGTAAGAGAAATGGCACGTGCATATAATGTAGAAAAAGTTTTATCAAAAAATGAAATATTAGAATTATATTTAAATAAAATATTAATGGGTGGAACATATTATGGTGTAGGAACAGCAGCTGAATACTATTTTAGTAAAAATGTAAAAGACTTAAGTTTAGCCGAAAGTGCATATTTAGTTGCAATAAACCCAGCACCAAATGCATATAAACCATTTAGTACAGAAGAAAAAGATATAGAAAAAATAAAAAATAAAACAAAAGTAGTTTTAGCAAAATTTAAAGAAGAAGCTCAAGGTTTAGGATATAACCTTACAGATGAGGCTTATAATGCAGCCGTAGGGGAAGTTGAAACAGGTATAGCTTTTAAAGAAGGAACAGTAATAACAGGAGCAACATCATATTCATACCATACAGCAGCAGCAATAGAACAAGCAATAAATCAATTAATGGAAGAACAAAATTTACAATATGATGCTGCAAAATTTATAATTGAAAATAATGGCTACACAATATATTCTACACAAATAACTTCTATACAAAAAACTATGGAAGCAGAATATGCAAAAGACAAATATATTGTAAATGGAAGAGAAAAGAAAAAAGACGGAACATTAGTAAATGAAGGGCATACTCAATCAGCAATGGTTATAATAGAGCCTACCACTGGTTATGTAGTGGGATGTATGGGAGGCTTAGGGACAGACTCAAACCCAGCAGGAATAAATAGAGCAACTACAAGTACAAAACATCCAGGTTCATCTATAAAACCAATAGTTGCAGTAGCACCAGCATTAGAAACAGGAACAGTTACAGCAGCAACAGTATTTGACGATTCAGCAACAACTTTTAAAGGAAATTATAACCCACATAACTCAGGTGGTTACAATGGTTTACTAACTGTAAGACATGGAATAGAACATTCATCAAACATAGTTAATATAAAAATATTAACATTATTAGGACCAAGCAAAGGTGCAGAATTTTTAAGAAATATGAACTTTACAGGACTAAGAGATGATGATATAGGTTCATCTTTAGCATTAGGAGCAGTAAGTGTAACACCACTTCAAATGGGTGCAGCATATGCAATGGTAGCAAATGATGGTGTATATATAGAGCCAACATTCTATACAAAAGTTGAAGATTCTGACGGTAATGTTGTACTAGAAGCAAAACAAGAAACAAAAAGAATGATGAGTGTAGAAAATTCATATATATTAAAAGAAATATTAACAGCACCAGTAACAGGAGCTGGAGGAACAGCAACAACTTGTTGGATAAAAGGAATGGAAGTAGGAGCAAAAACAGGTTCAACAGATGAATATAAAGACAGATGGCTATGTGGTATAACACCATATTATGCAGCAGCATGCTGGTTTGGCTTTGATAACCAAGAAACACCAAAATTTAGTGGAAATGGAGCAGCAAAATTATGGGGTGAAATAATGAGAAGCGTACATTCTAGCTTACCAGGTAAACGTTTCACAAAACCAGCAGGGGTAGTAACAGCCAAAATATGTTTAGACTCAGGTTGCGTTGCAACAGAAACTTGCACAAGGGTAGAAACAGAATACTTTGCAAAAGGAACAGTACCAAAAGCATGTGAAGGACATACAAAATTAAAAATATGTAAAGAAACAGGAAAAATAGCAAATGAATACTGTCCGGAACAAGAAGAAAAAACATTTTTAGTAAAACCTGAAAAAGAGAATACTAATCTATGGTCAACAAAAGAAGGAGACAAATATAAAATACCAACAGAAAACTGTGATATACATAAAGAACCAGAAAAAATACAAGTAGAAGTTCCAAATGTAATAGGAAAGAAAATGGCAGAGGCAAAGAAAATTTTAGAAGAAAAAAAATTAAAAGTAGAAATAGTATATGAAGAGAACAAAAATAAAGATGATGGAATAGTATTAAAACAAAGTAAACAAGAAAAAACAAAAGTAGACGAAGGAACAGTAATTACAATAACAGTAAACAAAATAAAAACAGAAGAAAAACCAAATGAAAACACAATAACAAACACAACTACAACAAATACAGTTAACAGCAATGTTATAACAAATACAACACAAAGTTAGAAGTTGAAAATGGAATTTAGAATTTAGAAGTTGGAAGTTGGAATATAGGGTAAATACTTCGAAGAAATTACCCGAGTTTCCAATTTCTAACATCCAACTTCCAACCTCCAATGCGAAAGGAGCAAAATTAATGGACATAAACCTATATAACACATTAACAAAAAGAAAAGACAAATTTGAACCCATAGATTCAAAAGAGGTACGAATATATTCATGTGGTCCAACAGTATATAAAGATGCGACAATAGGGAACATGAGAACAAATATATTTCAAGATGTTTTAAGAAGAGTACTTAAATATAATGGATATAAAATAAAACATGCAATGAATATTACTGATGTTGGGCACTTAGTGTCAGATGGTGATGATGGAGAAGACAAAATGTTAAAATCAGCAAGAGAAGAGAAAAAAACACCATTACAAATAGCAGAGCACTACACTAAATTATTTTTTGAGGACTTAGAAGAATTAAATATAGAAACACCAGAAATTATATGTAAAGCGACAGAACATATAAATGAAATGTTAGAGTATGTTAAAAAATTAATGGAAAATGGTTATGCATATGAAACCTCAACAGCAATATATTTTGATATATCAAAATTAGATAAATACCCAATTTTATCAAATATAGATATAGAAAAACAAAAAGCAGGAGCAAGAGTTGAAGTAGACGAAGAAAAAAGAAATCCATCAGATTTTGCACTTTGGATAAAAGCACCTGAAAATCACTTAATGAAATGGGATAGCCCATGGGGCTTAAGCTATCCAGGTTGGCATATTGAATGTTCAGCAATGGGACAAAAATATTTAGGAGATGAATTTGATATACACACAGGAGGAATAGACTTAATTCCGACACACCATGAAAATGAAATAGCTCAAAGTAAAGGAAAGTGTGGCAAAATACCAGCAAGGTATTGGATACATGGGGAATATTTATTAATAGATGGTGGAAAAATGTCAAAAAGTTTAGGAAATGCATATTTAATTAAGAACATAAAAGAAAAGGGATATGACCCAATATCATACAAACTATTTAGTTATTCATGCCATTATAGAAATAAATTAAACTTCACATGGGAAGGAATAGAATCTGCTTCAAAATCATTAGAAAAGTTAAGAAATAGTTACCAAACAAATTTAAAAGGAAATGATGAATTAACAAGTAGTGATTTGGAAAAACTAAAAGAAGCAGAAGAAAATTTCCACAAAGCAATAAATGACGACCTAAATATGCCACTCGCAATGAGTTTTGTATGGGAAGTAGCAAAATATGAAAAGAAAAATGAGCAAATTGCAAAACTACTAGAAAAATTTGATACAGTATTAGGAATTAAAATAGATAAAATAAATACAAAAGAAGAGCAAAATGAAGAAATAGAACAAGAAGTTATAGAATTATTAGAACAAAGAAAAGCCGCTAGAGAAAATAAAGATTGGGCAAAATCAGATGAAATAAGAGATATAATTAATCAAAAAGGTTATATAGTTAAAGACACAAAAGAAGGGCAAAAGTTAGAAAAAAATAAATAGTAGAAAACAATGAAATAAAAAAATGAATAATAACTTGATGTAGGGGCGATTTCAATCGCCCACACTTCGAAGAAATGGCTTAAAATAAATGCCAGAAAATAACAGGCACTTTAAGTTTACTCACACTTCGAAGAAACTACCTAAAAATCCAACCTCTAACTTCCAACTTCTAACCTCTATAAAATAAAGAAAGGAAAAACAAATGCAAACTAAAGAAGATTCTTTTATAAAAAAAATAATAAGTAGCATAAAAGATTTTGAAAAATATCCAGAAATGGCAATAAAACCATTTAGCAAGGTACTTAGTTATTTAATAAAATTAATGTTAATATTTACTTTTGTAGTAACAGTTATATCAGTATATAAAGTATCTATAAATATAAATAATGGGTTAGAATATTTTAAAAATGAAATACCAAATATAGAATTTGTAAATAATAAATTGAGAGTAGACTCAAAAGAAAAAATAGTAATTAATCCAAATACTATACTAGATTCAATTATAATAGATACAAACGAACTTACAGAAGAACAAATACAAAGTTATAAAGAAGAAGCAAATAGATATAGTGCAAGTGCAATAATATTAAAAGATAAAGTAATAATAAACACAGGAGCAGGAATAATACAATATGAATACGAAAAAATTGCAAATATATATAACTTGGGAAATATGACAAAACAAGAAATAATAAATTACTTTACAGGTACAAATTTATCAATGCTATATGTAGGAATATTTATAATATCATTTATATGGTTATTTATAGCATACTTAATTAGTGTGCTTTTAGATAGCTTAATATTTGGAATAATAGGATATGTTACAGCACTAATATTAAGGTTACAAATAAAATTTGTAGCTATGATAAAATTAGCAATACATGCACTTACATTACCGATAATATTAAATTTATTATATATTATAGTACAAGCACTGTTTAATTTTGAAATAAAATATTTTGACGTAATGTATATAGGAGTTGCGTACATTTATATTATAGCAGCAATATTAATGATAAAGTCTGACTTAATAAAAAGAGGACAAGAATTAACAAAAATAATAGAAGAAGAGAAAAGAGTGAAAGCAGAACTAGAAAGACAAAAACAAGAAGAAAAACAAAAAGAAGAACAAAGAAAAAGAGAAGATAAAGAAAAAGAGGACAAAAAATCAGAAGAAAAAGAAGAAAATAAAGAGGTAGGAGCCGAACCGCAAGGAGAAAATGCATAATTGGGTACATTCAGAACCGCACATATACCAAATTGATAATTGTAGGGGTCGCTACTAAAGGGCAACTCGTGCTTTAAAGAAATTGCTTAAGTTAATAGTGAATAATGAATAGTGAATAATACAAACCTTCGGTTTGAGAAAGGAAACCAAAATGGACAATAAAAAGGAAAATAACAAAAAGAACAATAAGTATATGATAATAGGAATAGTGGTAACAGCTATAGTAATAATACTTGCTATGCTTACAGCATATTTCATGTTATCAAATACAAAAAGTGAAGAAAATAAATTAGCATATACAGACCTAATTAAGAAAATGTCAGATGGTGAAATAGAAGAAATAGAAATGACAGTAGGAAGTACATCACTTAAAGTAAAAGTAAAAGGTGAAGAAGAAAAGAAAACATCTATAGTACCAAATACTCAAGCATTTATAGAACTAGTTCAAGAAAAAGTATCAGAAGGAAATGAAATAAAACTAAACCAAAAACCACAACCAGCAGTTATAAAAATATCTGAAACAGTATTTTCACTATTGCCAACAATAGTAATAGTAGCATTATTTGTAATGATATTTAAAATGCAAGGCTTAGGAGAAAAAGGAAAAGTATATGATGCAGAAACTAGTAAAGAAAAAGTAAAATTTGATGATGTAGCAGGTTTAGATGAAGAAAAGCAAGAAATGATTGAGATAGTACAATTCCTAAAAGAACCAGAAAAATTCACCCAAATGGGTGCAAAAGTTCCAAAAGGCGTGCTTTTATATGGAAAGCCAGGAACAGGAAAAACACTAATTGCAAAAGCAATAGCAGGAGAAGCAGGAGTTCCATTTATATCAATGAGTGGTTCAGAATTCATAGAAATGTTCGCAGGTCTTGGAGCATCAAGAGTTAGAAAATTATTTGAAAAAGCAAGAAAAGTAGCACCATGTATAGTATTTATAGATGAAATAGATGCAATAGGCTCAAGGCGATCATCAGGAAATGGAGCAGAAAGTGAAAATAACCAAACACTAAATCAATTATTAGTAGAAATGGATGGATTTGACACAGAAGAAACAATAATAGTACTAGCAGCTACAAATAGACCAGAAATGTTAGATAAAGCGCTTTTAAGACCAGGAAGATTTGATAGACAAATAACGATAAATGCGCCAGACTTAAAAGGAAGAGAAGAAATACTAAAAATTCATAGTAAAGATAAAAAATTAGCAGAAGGAGTAACTTTAAAAGGTATAGCAGAAGACACAGCAGGTCTAACAGGAGCAGAGCTTGCAAACATATTAAATGAATCAGCAATAATAGCAACAATAAATAATCATGAAGCAATAGAAAATGAAGACATAGAAGAAGCCTTCAAAAAAGTAACAGTAGGACTTCAAAAAGTAAGTAGAGTAATACCAGAAAAAGATAAAAGACTAACAGCATACCATGAAGCAGGACATGCTATAGTAAGTAGGTATTTAGAAACTCAAGAACCAGTAAAAGAAATATCAATAATACCAAGAGGTATGGCAGGTGGCTATACGATGTATAAGACAAATGAAGATAAAAACTATATATCAAAAACAGAAATGGAAGAAAGGTTAATTGCCTTACTTGGAGGAAGAGCAGCAGAAAAAATAGCACTAAATGATATTTCAACAGGAGCAAGTAATGATTTAGAAGTAGCAACAAAAATAGCAAAAGATATGGTAACAGTATATGGAATGAGTGATGTAGTAGGAACAATATCAATAAACACAGAAAAAGACCCATATGAATTGCAACTACTAGGAGAAAAATATGCAGATGCAATTGGAGCAGAAGTAAAAATATTGCTAGACACAGCATACTTAAGAGCCCAAACAATAATATCAAACCATATGGATAAATTACAAGAAGTAGCCCAAACATTATTACAAAAAGAAACAATAACAGAAGCAGAATTTGAAAGAATATTCAAATAAGTATTGCAAGAAATGTAATAATGTGGTAAAATTAATATGTTAACCATACAAATAGTATTCACTCAAGAAATAGGAGGAAGAAGAATGCGGAAAATAGCAAAAGCAGTAGGTGTAACATTAGGAGTAATCTCATTTGTAGTAATCTCAGCTTATGTAGCAATGGTGTATGCACTATGGGCTATAACACCAAAATTAGAGCAAATTGAGGAAGACAACGAAGACTATTCTATGTGGGATATGGACATAGACTGATTTGAGTTTTCAATCGAGTAGGTGAAATATCATTAATTGATATTTTACCTACTCGATTAATATATATAATATAAAATGTTATATTTAATACACATTAAAAAGGATAGAAAAGTATGTGGAACCTATTAAATTTTTATAAAAATATATACAAATTGATAAGAATATGCTAAAATAATTAAGTAAAAAGTGAGAACAAAATTTATAAAAAAATAAAGGAGGAATCAACCATGTCAGGACATAGCAAATGGCACAATATTCAAGCTAAAAAAGGAAAAGCAGATGCAGCAAGAGGAAAAGTATTTACAAAATTAGGAAGAGAATTATTAATAGCAGTAAAAGAAGGTGGACCAGACCCAGCGGGAAACTCTAAACTAAAAAATGTTATAGCAAAATGTAAAGCAGCTAATATGCCAAATGATACTATTAATAATGCAATAAAAAAAGCATCAACAAGTAATGAAAGTTATGAAGAAATAGTATATGAAGGATATGGACCAAATGGAGTTGCACTAATAGTAGAAGCAGCAACAGATAACAAAAATAGAACAGCAGCAGATGTAAGACATGCTTTCGATAAATGTGGAGGAAACTTAGGAACATCAGGATGTGTATCATACCTATTTAATAAAAAAGGAGTAATAGTAATAGATAAAGCAAACTGCTCTATTGATGAAGATAGCCTAATGATGCTTGCAATAGATGCTGGAGCAGAAGATTTTGGAGTGGAAGAAGAAATATATGAAATAACAACATCACCAGAAGCATTTTCAGAAGTAAGAGAAAAATTAGAAGCAGAAGGTCTAGAATTCTTAGAAGCAGGTATGCAAATGGTACCATCAACATATGTAGCACTAGACGAAGCAGGAACAGCAAGAATGGAAAGATTAATAGACATGCTAGAAGACTTAGATGATGTATCAGAAATATACCATAACTGGGAAGAATAGAATAATGACGTATTGGAATACCAATGCGTCATTTGTTTCTATTATAGGAAAAATTGAATTTTGAAATATATCTTACATTGTAGTGGGTGCTACTAAAGGGCGACCTATATGACGAATCCCACTTTTTTCTATTTTTATTAATAATATTAAGTAAACAACTTGCGAAATTATGTAATTTATGATAAACTTATAAAAGTAACATATAAAAATAAGCATCGTGCAATATGCACAAAAGGAGGGCTCTGTAATGTTAGGTGGATTAATTTTTATGCTGTTTATGGGCGGAATTTATGGAGTTTGCTATTTAATTGCATTACCAATAGCTAAACGGAGAATACTATGGGCAAAAAAAATGAACATAGGTGAAGATTCAGAAGAAATAAAAGAAGAATTAAGAAACATTGCAAGAGACATTATTTTGGAAAAGAAAATTCCAGATGAAATGGAAGATGCAGAGGCAACAATAGTAAAAGAAGAAGGCAAAATTACAAGCGTAAAAATGAAGACTGAAAAAACGCTTCTTACATTAAAGACAGGGGGAGAAACGAGTATAATCAATATAGCATATTCAGAAAAGACAGCAGCAGCTAAAATAGCATTTGAAATTATGACAATAGTTATATTTGTACTTTTAATATTTGCAGCAATAACAGTAGGAGTCTAATATTAAAACGAAAAGAGAGAATTTATAAATTAAGTTCTCTCTTTTTCTTACTGTATAGGAAAAATAAACTTGTATAGGCAAGCAATACTGGTTAGTGTGGAGGAACCACTTACGTGTTTTAAACTTATAGTTCTAAACAATGTTTTAAAATCATATACTATTAATATTATGATAAATATAAATAACATTTTAAGATGCTTTCCTAATAATGTTGTAAGAAAAATAGACGAATATTTTGTAAAGAACAATATAAACCTAAACTACTTAGAAGAAATACGCATAAGGGTAAATAGACCAATAATAATGAAATTAGGACAAGCAGAAATAATAATTGAATATAATATAACTTCAGAAGAAATATTAGAAATATTACAACAAATATGTGATAACTCTATATATAGCTATCAAAACCAAATAGTAAATCGGCTATATTACCTTAAAAGGAGGACATAGGGTAGGGATTACAGGAAATACTGTTATAAAAGATGGTAAAGTACTTAATATATCATACATATCAAGCTTAAACTTTAGAATTGCAAAACAGATACTAGGTGCAAGCGACAGAATAATAAAACATGTAATAAATTTTGAAGAAAACAACATATACAGCACACTAATAGTATCTTCACCAGGTGTAGGAAAAACCACATTATTAAGAGACTTAGTAAGAAGAATTAGTAATGGAATAGAAAATATACAGTTTAGGGGAATAAATGTAGGAGTAGTAGATGAAAGAGGAGAAATAGCAGCAATGTATAGAGGAATTCCACAAAATGATGTAGGAATAAGAACCGACATACTAGATGGAATAACAAAACATTTAGGAATGAAAATGTTAATTCGCTCAATGAGCCCAAAAGTAATAGTAGCAGATGAAATAGGAAGTATGGAAGATGTAGAAGCTATAAGATATGGAATATGCTGTGGAATAAAAGGAATATTCACAGCACATGGCAGCTCTATAGAAGATATAAAACTAAATCCAGCACTAAATAAATTAATAGAAAATTATTGTTTTGAGAGAATAATATTTTTAAGTGATAAAAAGGAAAAGTGTGGAATAGAGAGAGTATATGGACTAAATAAAGAAGAAAAATTGTATGTACAAATAAAAGAAAATGAATACATTTATGATCAATCTCTATCAAAATTCGATTAAATATTTTGCCAAATAGTTATAAATAGCAACTCTAACAAATTCATTAAAAAAGTATATATAGCACAGTCTTAATCAACTATATACTAGACAAATAAATGAATTAAAGAAAAATACAGACGATATATTGCTTAACTCGATTATATAGCATAGTGAATTCTATATAAATGAGCTGATTATTACCAAAATATATTATTAACAAATTATAAAAATATTCTCGAAACATGTATAAACAAAAAAAGTGTAAAAAAACGTACATAATATATAAATTAATATTTATATACTGGTTATTAAAAACAATAATAGCTAAAAGAAATATATAAGAAATAAAAAAATCATAGATTTTATAATAAGTCTATGATTTTTTTGTTTCTTATGATATTATGGCTGTAATAAAGTATAAAAAAGGAGAACAAAAATGGAAAAATTAGAAGTAACATTAGAAAAAGAAAACAATGACTATTTTAGAAAATGGATTATAGAAGAATGGAAGCATCACAATACAGTAGACCAAATATATCAATTAAGAATTATAAAACCAGAAGAGCTTACTTTTGAACAAAATGAAGAATATTATAAAATTATATTTAATAATGAAATGGTTGGATTTATAGGAATAAAAAATTATCCAAAAGAGTTATATTTGTATAGATTTTATATAGACGAAAAATATAGAAATAAAGGAATAGGAACAATAACCCTAAATAAAATAATTGGCATGGCAAAAGAACAAGATAAAGATTTGTCATTAGAAGTAATGGGAGAAAATATTGCAAGAGATTTATATGAAAGATTAGGTTTTAAAACTCATTATAGAAGAATGGTATTAAAAATAAATGATGATATATTTCTAAAATAATTCTTAAAAAATAAATAGAATGGAGCAAAATAATGTCTATATTAAAACCACAACAAATAACACTAGAAAGCTTAAACAAAATAGAAAAGCTACTAGATGAAATACAAAAAGATGACGAAATAGAAAACATTATCATAGAAGCTTATAAAAAAGAAAACATAGAACTTACAGACATAACAATAAAAAGAGCAATAATAAACAATACCGAAATTATTAATAGTAATTTAGAAAAAAACACTTTTATAGATATACAATTTAACAATTGCAATTTTTCAAACACTTCTTTTGATAATTGTAGTTTTATAAGATGTGAATTTAATAACTGTAAATTAACTGGCTGTAACTTTATTGAAAATGGCTTATATGATGTGGGTTTTATAGATACAAATATGAATTATACTAATATATCAATGTCAAGTATGAGAAATATGCTATTTAAAAATACAATGTTAAGAAATAGTTGTTTTAATGAAAATGAAACAAAAAATATAATATTAAAAGAAGCAGATTTAACAAGAGTACAATTTTTTAAAACAAGTCTAAAGGCAGTAGATTTATCAGGTAGTATAATTGAAGGAATAGCAGTATCGTTAGAAGATATAAAAGGAGCAATAATAAATGAATTTCAATCATTAGATTTAATCTATTTGTTAGGAATAAAAGTAAAAGATATAGATTAGAGAAAAGGAGGCAAAATAATGGAAGAATTAATAGATGTGCTAGATGAAAATGGAAATAGAATAGGAGAAATTTTAACAAAAGAACAAATACATAAGAAAGGATTATGCCATAAAATAGTTGTAATTACAATTATAGATGCAAAAGGATATATATTGATGCAACAACGTTCAAAAAGCAAAGCAGTGAATCCAGAAAAATGGGATGTGACAGTAGCAGGGCATGTGTCAAGTGGAGAAACTTCTAAACAAGCAGCAGTAAGAGAAATTTTAGAAGAAGTAGGAATAAGTATAAATGAAAAAGAACTTGAACATATACTAACATATAGAGATATAGAAAAAATAAAAGAAAATTATATTGATAATCAAATTTATGATTGTTATGTTGTAAAAAAAGAAAAAATAGAATTAAATGATATAAAAATACAAGAAAGTGAAGTTGAACAAGTAAAATTATGTAATTTAAAAGAATTTAATGAAATTGTATTAAATGAAAATATAATGAAAAGAGACGAACTCTATAAGAAAATTATAAAATATTTAAAATAATTATAGAGGAGGAATAAATATGAAAATAGGAATAGATATAGATGATACAATGGCAGATACATTTGAATATTTGATGCCATATATAGCAGAATTTTTTAATGTAGATATAAAATATTTGAAACAAAACAATATTTCATATAGTAATCTGCCAAAAGAAATGAAAGAAAGAGAACTTGAATTTGCAAAAAAATATTATGATAAAGTTATTCCTAATACACCTTTCAAACCAAATGTTGCAGAATATATTGATAAAATAAAAGATTTAGGACATAAAATAATAGTTATTACAGCAAGAGACAAAACATTATATACAGATGAATATAAAACAACGACTGAAGAATTGAAAAACAATAATATTCAATATGATAAATTAGTTTGTGATTTTGATAAAGCAAAGGTTTGCAAAAATGAAAAAATAGATTTATTTATAGATGATTCCATAGCAAATTGTAGCAAAGTCAAAGAAATAGGAATTGAAACTATATTATTTAATAGTAAAAGTAATATAGGAGATAAGAATAGTTTTTATAGAGTTAATGACTGGAAAGAAATATATGAAAAAATAAAAAATTTATGGCTAAAATATTTATAGAGTAATACTAAGAATTCATATAATTAATGAAAACTACTTTATAATTTGAATATAAAAAATTTAGAAAGTTTGAAAATTCTACGAAATCATTGACAAAATGAATAAAAAAAATAGTATAATAAATATACTAAAAGAAGTAATATTGCAAAATATTATGAAGAGGAAACCCCTAGCCTATAAGTAGGGTAAAAAAGTAAGAGTGAGGGCTTTAAAAAGAGGCTCTCACTTTGTAATATTTTAGAGGAGTAATTAATGAACAATTTAAGATTATATAAAATTGATATTGAGTATATCAAATATTTATATTTTTTTGACAATAGAATACAATATAATCCAAATCAGCCAGATGAATATACTATCACAAAGCACAGAACACCTAAAAGGAACACTAAAAGAATATGCAAAGCAGAGCAAAATAGAAGAAAGTATATTTAAAGCAATGCTATCAAAAATGGGGTTTACAAATTCAGAATTTGAAAGCGACATAAGCAAAATGAGTGAAGGACAAAAGAAAAAAGTACTAATAGCAAAAAGCATATCAGAACCCGCAAATATTTATATATGGGACGAACCACTAAACTATATAGACATTCTAACAAGAATACAAATAGAAGAAGCAATACTAAAATATAAGCCAACACTTATATTTGTAGAGCATGATGAAGCATTTGTGAAAAAAAGTAGCAACAAAAGTGGTAGACTTGGAAAAATAGAAAAACCAAAGAAAGTATTGACATAATGAATAAAATGGTTATATAATAAATACAATAGTAGTGGATATTTAATATCTACTATAATTAAAAAATGTGAGTCGCAACCCTATTTGCGTCGAATAAATGGATAGGTGAAAAAATGTGAACCGCAACCCTGCTTGCGAGATATAAATGTGCAGGTGAAAAAATGTTAATTATAGTAAAATATGGGGTCTATAAAATTAATTTAGATCCCATATTTTCATAAAAAGGAGTAAAATAATGTTAATAGAAGATGGAAAATTTTATTTTATAAAAGATGAGTTCTTTGATGTGTTTAAAAAATATAAACTAATGGAAAATAAAGAGAATGGTAATAAAAGACCTTGTTATTTTTGTTTTAAAGACAGAAAAGATAAAAATATAATATGGTTTGTTCCAATATCAACTAAATATGAAAAATATAAAAAAATTTATGACAATAAAAAATTAAAAGTTGGAAATCGACCAGTTTATAATTTCGTTTTTGGAAATGTACTAGGAAAAAAGGCAGTATTTTTAATACAAAATATATTTCCAATAACAGAAAAATATATAGCTGAAAAGTACATAAATTCAAATATAGATGTAGAAATTCCAGAAATAGTAAGAAATGAGATTATAACTATTGCATTAAGAGTAGTAAGACTTGCAGAAGAAGGGATAAATGTTCCATTTTATAATATAATTGAAATGAAAAACATATTATTAGAAGAAAACCACATAAAATAAAAAAGATTCTACTGCTTTTTGTGTGGTAAAATGTATGAAAAATTTGAAAAATGCATTTTGGAAGAATTTTACTAGTTAGTTTACACAATAAAGCGAGGAAATTCTCGCTTTATTTGCGTTTAATGAATTTAATTTTTTAATATAACTATTGTACAACTATACTAAAAAATAGAAAAAGAGAAATAAAAGTAAAAAAACAGAAAGTTATTTCGAAAATGCGAAATAACTTTCTACTTTTTTACTAATCCTTGCAATATTAATATCGAAAAACAATAAAAAAGTATTGACAAACAAAAATAAATAATATATACTAACCACAACAAAAGGAGGAAAGATAATGAAAATATTAGGAGAAAAAAGCTTATCATCAAAAGTAGAGAGAGGTTTAGAAGCACTATTTATAATAATAGCATTAATAGATTTTGCAGTATTAGCAATGTTCATAATAGTAACAATATCAGAATTTTCAAGGTATAGCATAACAAATATATTACAGCCAATATCACTTACATTAGCACTAGGAATATTCTTAGTAACAGGTCTAGTAGCACTGTATATAATTTCAAAATTTATAAAAATATTCAAAAACTTAAAAGAAAATAAATTATTTGATAATACAAATAGTTATCATTTAAACAAAATATCTATTTCATCAATTATAATAGGAATATTATATTTTGTTATAATGCTTAACTTAATATATTATATAAAATCACTAGCCATTAATGTAGAAGTAACAATACTATGCTCATTACTTTTAGGAACATTTAGTGTAGCATTTATACTTTTAGGAATAGGAATAAAAATATTAAATGAAATATACAAAAAAGCAATAGAGTATAAAGAAGAAAATGATTTAGTAGTTTAAAATAGTTACAATTTACAAACAAAAATATATTTAGCTGTAAATTATAAAATAAGGAGGAAGGATAAAAATGCCAATAATAGTTAACGTAGATGTAATGTTAGCAAAAAGAAAAATGTCATCAGGTGAGCTAGCCGAAAAAGTTGGAATCACTCCTGCAAATCTTTCAATACTAAAAACAAATAAAGCAAAAGCAATAAGGTTTTCAACACTAGAAAAGATATGTGAAATTTTAGAATGTAAGCCAGGAGATATATTAGATTATGAAAAAGGTAAAGGAGAATAATTATTATGGAAATTATAGGAAGCATAGGAATAGCCATAAGCCAATCAATTTTATTTTATGGCAAAGAAATAGGAATTTCAATGATTATATTTGAAGTAATATTAAATGGAATATTACTATATATAATGAATAGAAAAAATAAAATAATAAATAAAAATGGTTTATTATTGTTAATACCAATAATATTACTAAGTAGTACATATTTCATATTTGCAAGTAAAGTATTTTATGTGCCAAACATACTTATAATAATTGTGCTTAATATACTAATGTATGCAATTACAACAAATAAAAAAGGATACTTTAGTAAACATTTATATACAGCATTGAGAATATCAGTAGACTCATTAGAAACTGTAAATGAAGTAATAGATTACACAAAGGAAAATGCAAAATCACATATAAAAGATAGTAATGGAATAAGAAAAGTAGATATAAAAAAATTAACAACATCTATACTAATTGTACTTGCAATAGTAGGTATAGTAATAATATTACTAGCTTCAGCAGATAGTATATTTGCAGAAATGTTTTCAGGAATTGGAAATATAATAAGAAACTTAAACATAAAAACTACAATAAATATAATAATAAGACTTGCACTAATAATAGCAGTATACTTTTTGATACTAAGTTTTATACTAAAGCTACAAAATAAAAAAGATAAAGAGCCAAAAGAATTAGGAAATATAAGTGATAAATATGAGTTTACACTAAAACTACTTTTAATAGCATTAAACCTTGTATATGCAGTATTTTGCTACATACAAATAAGTTCACTATTTGCAAGAATAAATGTAAACATAGACTATGCAACATATGCAAGAACAGGCTTCTTCCAGTTAATGTTTGTATCATTTATTAACTTTGCAATAATATTACTATCAAATAAATTTAATAGTAGAAAAGAAAAAATAATAAAAGTATTAAATATATTCTTAGTAATATTTACAATAATTATAGTACTATCTTCTTTGTTTAGAATGTATATGTATGAAATGGAATATGGTTTAACTTACCTAAGAACCTTTGTATATATAATATTACTAACTGAACTTGCAATATTTGTACCAACAACAATATACATATTTAATAAAAAATTCGATTTTATAAAAACAGCATTTGTAATAGTATTAAGTGTGTATTGCATAATAAATTTTATAAATATAGAAAAAATAATAATAAATAAAAACATAAATAGAAAGGATACACAAGTACCAACTGACTACATGTATATACAAAAAATAGCAACCGAAGATAGTTATAAAATGATAGAAAAAAAATTAAAAGAAGATATAGAAATAGGTAAAAAAGTAAAACTAGAAAAGATACTGTTACATATTATAAATAACAATAAAGAAATGAAATGGCAAGAATTTAATATATCAATATGGAAAGTAAAACAAAAGAATATTAATAAAGAAGAACTAAGAAAGCAAATAACAGAAGAGGAAAATGCTATTATAGAGGAACAAAAAGTCCAAGAAAAGAGGGAAAGTTGTATATATAATGAAGTTATAAATGAAAATGAGGAATACATAGTGCAAGTAGTAGACCAAGTAATGGGAAATGCACTATGGGGAATTACAAAAATAACAGAAAAAGGAACAAAATTTACAGCAATAAATCGAATAACAGTAACAACTCCTAGTAAAATAAAATTTTACGAAAATGGCTTAGGCTTCTTAGAAAGCCCAGATAGTATATACTGTGCAAAAGCAGATTTACTAGTAACATACGACTCAGGAAAAACATTCACAAAAATAAACTTCCCAAAAGGAGAATTCACACTATCAGACCCAGAAGGAGAAGAATGGCAAAACTGCTACGACTATTTCTATTTACCAACAAAAGAAAGTGACGGAACACTGACAGTATTAGCCTCAGGAGGATATGAAGGTGGGTACAACCATGGACTAACAAGGGCAAAATATGAATCAAAAGACAATGGCCATACATGGCAATTTGTAGGGGAAGTTTTTAAAGAAGGAATTACACAAGAATATGAAAATCCAGGAATGAGGGAAAAGGTATATAAAACAGATAGTTAGCATTGCTAATTATCTATTTTTGTGGTAAAATATTAATGCAATAAGGAAATTAAATATAACCTAAAGCAAATAAAATAGTAATATTGGAGAAAAAATATATGGAAAAAAGATTAAAAATAATAGTAGAAAACTGCCCACAAAATCATAAATGCCCTGCGGTACAAGTTTGCCCAGTAGGAGCATTAAAACAAAAAGAATTTGAAGCACCCAAAATAAACCATGACAAATGTATAAAATGTGGTAAATGCTCAAATTTTTGCCCAAAGAAAGCATTAGTATTATAATATGAAAACTTAAAACATATTAAAGGAGAGACAGTATATGAAGGAAGTAATACCAACTAAAGTAGCAATAGGAATTATTGCAAATATATTAATAGAAAGAAGTAATAAATAGATAAAGCATGTAGGGAATTGATGGAGCAAGATTTAAAAGAAAACGATGTTGTTTCTGAATATTCTCAAAGTATAGATTGTAGTGAATGTAAGCTTATGAAAGAAAAAGTATGTAATGGATGCATAAATATAAAGAAACCATTTTGGGCTGATACATGTGCAGTTAAAGAATGCTGTGAAAGTAAAAACATTGAATGTTGTGGTAAATGTGAAAAATTTGCTTGTAATTTATTGGAATCATTTGCTTATGATAAAGAAAACGGAGACAATGGACTACGTATAGAAAATTGTAAAAAGTGGTCTGCAGAAAAGCAATAGAAGAAAACAAAAAATAGTATCATAGTTATATCAGTATATATAATTAAATACTGACAATAATACTAATATATAATATAACTTACAACATAGAAAGGAGAAATATGTTAAGAAAAATGGAAGAAATACAAATAACAGACTCTATAAAATACATAGGCGTAAACGATAAAGACTTAGACTTATTCGAAAGCCAATATATAATCCCAAATGGAATATCATACAATTCATATATAATAAAAGACGAAAAAATAGTAGTTATGGATACAGTAGATAAAAGAAAGCAAGAAGAATGGTGGAACAACCTAGAAAAAGAGCTAAATGGAAAACAAATAGACTATTTAGTTGTATCACACCTAGAGCCCGACCACTCATCAAGTATAAAAATGCTAACAGAAAAATATCCAAACATGAAAATAGTAGGAAATGCATTAACTTTCAAAATGCTACCGCAATTTTTTGAAATAGATTTAAATAATAAGCAAGTTTTAGTAAAAGAAGGAGAAACTTTAAACATAGGAAAGCACACGCTAAAATTCTATATGGCACCAATGGTACACTGGCCAGAAGTAATGGTAACATATGAAGAAACAGAAAAAATACTATTTACAGCAGATGCCTTCGGAAAATTTGGAAGCCTAGACACAAAAGAAGACTGGACCTGTGAAGCAAGAAGATACTACTTTAATATAGTAGGAAAATATGGAATGCAGGTACAAGCATTACTAAAAAAACTAGCAAATTTAGAAATAAGAACAATATGCCCACTACATGGACCAATACTAAAAGAAAACTTAAGTTACTACATTAATAAATATGATGTATGGAGTAGTTATAAACCAGAAGATGAAGGAATATTAATAGCATATAACTCAATACATGGAAATACAAAAAAAGCAATAGAAAGATTACAAGAAATTTTAATAGAAGCGGGAGCAAAAAAAGTAATAACATCAGACTTAGCAAGAGAAGACATGGCAGAAGTAATAGAAGACGCCTTCAGATATGACAAAATGATACTAGCTTGCCCAACATATGATGCAGGATTATTCCCATTCATGGAAAAATTCTTAAGACACCTAAAACACAAAAACTACCAAAAAAGAACAGCAGCAATAATAGAAAATGGCTCATGGGCACCAGCTGCAGCAAAAAATATGCAAGAACTATTAGAGCAAATGAAAGAAATAAAAATAATAGAGCCAATAATTCATATAAAAACAACAATGAGTATAGAAAACGAAGAAGAAATGAAAAAGCTTGCACAAAATATGCTAAAAATATAAGGGAGGTGAAGGAAAAATGAAATATAGGTGTACAGTATGCGGATATATATATGACGAAGAAGTAGAAAAAGTAAAATTTGAAGACCTACCAGAAGACTGGGTATGCCCACTATGTGGAGTAGGAAAAGATATGTTTGAAAAAGTGGAAGAATAAAATGTAATTCGCATTATATAAATAAAAAAATAGAAAGTAAATCGTAAATGATTTGCTTTCTATTTTTTTTATTTAAAACCATATTATACTGACCACCCATTCTAAAGAAATTTTAAAAAAATTATGATATAAAATATTACAAAGCGAGGTATAAAAAATGAGTGAAAAGTTATATGAAACATTAAAAATAACAGACCTAAAAGACATGTTAACTAAAACGAAACAACAATATAAAAATAGACCAGCATATAAAATAAAAATATCAGAAGGAAATTATAAAATATACACACATGAAGAGATACGAGAAATGGTAAATGCACTAGGAACAGCATTAATAGATATTGGGCTTAAAGGAAAAAGAATAGCAGTAATTGGAGAAAACAGACTAGAATGGGAAATTGCTTACTTATCAGTAGTATGCGGAACAGGAGTAGTAGTACCATTAGATAAATCATTACCAGAAAATGAACTATCATCATTAATACAAAGAGCAGAAGTAGAAGCAATATTTTATTCAGAAAAATATGAAGAAACAATAAAGAAAATAAAATATAGTACAAAAAATAAATTAAAACACCTAATTTCAATGGATAGAAAAATAAACACACAAGGAATATACTCACAAGAAGAACTAATACAAAAAGGCTATGAACTAATAAAAAACAGAGATACAAGATTTGTAAATGCCAAAATAAATCCAGAAGAAATGAGTATAATGCTATTCACATCAGGAACAACATCAAACTCAAAAGTAGTAGCACTTTCACATGAAAATATATGTTCAAACCTAATGGATATAGGAAGTATATTAGATGTAAATGAAGAAGATACAATACTTTCAGTATTACCAGACCACCATGTATTTGAATGTACAGTAGGGTTCTTATTCTCATTATATAAAGGTTCTGAAATAGCCTTTTGTGATGGAATAAGGCATATAATAGAAAACTTAAATGAATATAAAGTAACAGTAATGGCATGTGTACCAGGAATATATGAAAGACTATTTATGGCAATTAGAAGAAGTTTAGAGAAAAAAGGAAAACTAGAAGAAATACTAGAAAAAGAAGAAAAATATAAAAATTCTACACTAGAAGAAAGAAAAAAAGCCTTTAATGAAATACATGAAATGCTAGGTGGAAAAGTAAAACTATTTATAAGTGGAGCAGCAGCACTAGACAAAAAAATAGAAGAAAAATATAGACTATTAGGAATAAACCTAGTGCAAGGATATGGCTTAACAGAAACATCTCCAGTTATAGGAATTGGAACAAATAAAGAATATAGATTAGGAAGTATAGGAAAAGCTGTTCCAAGCGTTAAAGCAAAGGTAGTAGATTCAGACAAAGAAGGCATAGGAGAGCTAATAGTAAAAGGTCCAAACATAATGTTAGGATACTATAATGACAAAAAAGCCACAAAAGAAGCAATAAAAAATGGATGGTTTTATACAGGAGACTTAGCAAAAATAGATGAAGACGGTTACATATTCATAAAAGGAAGAAAAAAGAGTGTAATAGTTCTAAAAAATGGGAAAAACATCTTTCCAGAAGAAATGGAAAACTTAGTTAATAAAATAGAAGGAATAAAAGAATCCTTTATATTTGGAAAAATCCAGTCAGAAGATAAAGACAATATAAAAATAAATGTCAAAATTGTATTTGATAGAAAAATAATAGAAGATACATATAAAGTAACAACAGATGAAGAAATATATAATGTATTATTTGAAAAGATAAAATTAATCAACAAAAAAATGCCACCATACAAAGCAATACGAGGAATAATACTAACTGAAGAACCACTAATAAAAACCTCAACAAACAAAATAAAAAGGCAGGCGAATTTAGATGCAATTAATAAACCTAAAAACTAATATATTAGCCAAAAACTTTATCTATTATGAACAAATAGACTCAACACAAGAAGAAATATGGAGACTAATAAAAGCTAATAATATAAAAAACGGAACTCTAGTTATGTCAGAATTACAAACTAAAGGAAAAGGAACACACGGAAGGATATGGCATACAGACGAAAAAAACAACATAGCCTTCTCATTTTATCTAGAAATGAATTGCAATATAGAAAAAATAGAAGGTTTAACACTTGAAATGGCACGGAATAATAATAAATATTTTTAAAGATATTTACAAAATAGAATTAAGTATAAAAGAGCCCAACGATATTGTATATAAAGGCAAAAAAATAGGTGGAATACTAGTACAAAGTAAAACAAGAGGAGAAAAGCTAAAATATATAGTAGCCGGAATAGGAATAAATACAAATAAAGAAAAGTTTTCAATAGATATTGAAAATATAGCAACATCAATAAAAAAAGAATTTGGAATTAATATAGATACACAAGAATTTATTAGTCAATTTTGCAATAAATTTGAAGAATTGACCAAAAGATATATGTAAATTAACTTAAAATAGAGTGAATAGTGAAAACTCGCAATAGTTTGAGAGAGGGATGAAATAAAAGTGAAAATAGGATTTCTATTTCCAGGCCAAGGAAGCCAAAAAATTGGTATGGGAAAAGATTTGTACGAAACTTATGAAGAGGTAAGAAAAACATATGACGAAGTTTCAAAAATAACAGGAATTAATATAAAACAAATATCATTTGAAGGACCAGAAGAAAAACTAAATGAAACCCAAAACACACAACTAGCAATACTAACACAAAGTCTAGCAATACTAGAAATACTACATAAAAATGGAATAACACCACAAATGTCAGCAGGCTTAAGCTTAGGAGAATACACAGCCCTAATAGAAGCAAACGCAATATCATTTGAAGAAGGAGTAAAGCTTGTACAAAAAAGAGGCGAAATAATGCAAAAATTAACCCCAGAAGGAAACTGGAAAATGGCTGCAATTATAGGGTTAGGAAATAAAGAAGTAGAGGAAGTATGTAGTAAGGTACAAAGTGGCTTTGTAGTACCTGCAAATTATAATACAATAGGGCAAATTGCAATATCAGGAGAAGAAGAAGCAGTAAAAGAAGCAGGAAAAATAGCACAAGAAATGGGAGCAAAAAAAGTAATGTTACTAAATACAGCAGGACCATTCCACACAGAAAAACTATTAAAATGTTCAGAAGCACTAAAAAAAGAATTAGACGAAGTAACAATAAATACAAAAACAAATACAAAAGTAATAAAAAATATAAATGGAAAACAATATGAAGAAACAGACGACATCAAAGCCATACTAGCAAAACACATAACAAGCCCAGTAAGATTCGATAAAGTACTACAAACAATGCTAGAAAGTGGAATAGACACATTCATAGAAATAGGCCCAGGAAAAGCACTATCAGGATTTGTAAAAAGAATGAACCCACCAAACGACATAAACATAATAAACATAAATGACACAGCAAGCTTAGAAAAAGCAATAAGTGAAGTAACACTGCAAAAGTAGCTCTGGAGACTAGCTTTGAGTTAAGTTCGTAATCAGAAACAAGCCAGAACAGTAGCAATGGGGACGGTTCGTAATCGGAAACAAGATAGAGAAGAAACTTAAGGAGCAAACAAAAATAATCTGGCTAGATTAGGAACTGTCCCCATTGCGGAAGCCCAAAAGAAGAATTAAAAAAGAAAGGAAAACAAAAAATGAAAAAAACCGCATTAATAACAGGAGCAACCCGAGGAATAGGCAAACAAATAGCAATAACACTTGCACAAGCAGGCTATGATATAGCCATAAATTACAGAAAAGAAAACGAAGACCTAAAAAACACAAAACAAGAAATAGAACAAACAGGAGCAAAATGTTTAACCCTTCAAGGAGATGTATCAAACTATGAAGACTGCGAAAAAATAGCAAAAGAAATAATACAAGAATATGGAAAAATAGATGTACTAGTAAACAATGCAGGAATCACAAAAGACACCCTACTAATGAGAATGAAAAAAGAAGACTTTGAAGATGTAATAAATATAAACTTAATAGGAACATTCAACATGACAAAAAACATCATACCATACATGATGAAAAACCGCACTGGAAGAATTATAAACATATCATCAGTAGTAGGAATAAGCGGAAACGCAGGTCAAGCAAACTATGCAGCCTCAAAAGCAGGAATAATAGGATTCACAAAAAGCTTAGCAAAAGAAGTAGGTTCAAGAAACATACTAGTAAACAGTATAGCACCAGGCTTCATAGAAACAGCAATGACAGATGTCCTAAAAGAAGAAATAAAAGAAGAAATAGCAAAAACAATACCACTAAAAAGAATGGGAAAGGCACAAGACGTAGCAAACGTAGTAAAATTCCTAGCCTCAGAAGAAAGCTCATACATAACAGGGCAAGTTATTCATGTAGATGGAGGAATGTTAATGTAAAAATAAAGCCTTTACCTCTCATAAGAAAGGTAAAGGACTTCAATTAAGATTATTTTAACAATGTAATATCATAGGCATAAGCACTTGCATATCCATTATAAATACTTAAAGAATGAACATGTGAAACTGAATCAACTTTATATATAGTTGCTAAATCATTAAATATTTTTTGTAATGTTGCCAAAAGCCAGTCTGTATTATAAGAACTAGAAAGTTTAATAGAAAATTTATCAGGAATATTACCATCATACATAAAGTATGTGGCGACTAACTGAGAAAGAAGTTCTATTTTGGCATCCTTACAAAAATCAAAAGTTTCAACATCATAGTCAGGCCCATAATGGTCTATCCTTAATGCAATTGCCTCCTCATAGTACCACCGCTTAACAGCAATAGCTTTTTCAATGAAATTATCCATTTGAATACCTCCTTATAATTTGTTTAAGGTTAATAAAGTTATGTTGATATGATAACATAAAGTAAAAGAAAAATCAATAGAAAGGAAAAAACATGGAAAGAAGAGTAGTAATAACAGGACTTGGAGCAATAACTCCAATAGGAAAAGACACCCAAGAAACTTGGAAAGGAATAAAAAACAAAAAATGTGGAATAGATAATATTTCATTATTCGACACAACTAATTTTAAAACAAAATTAGCAGCAGAAGTAAAAGAATATAATCCACTAAACTATTTTGAACCAAAACAAGCAAAAAGATTAGATAAATCTTCACAATTTGCAATAATAGCAGCAAGAGAAGCAGTAAAGGATAGTGGAATAAATACAGAAAATACAGACTTTGAAAGAGTAGGAACATATGTAAGCTCAGGAATAGGTGGACTAAAAACAATACAAGACCAATGTGAAATATACACACTAAAAGGAAACAACAGAGTATCACCAATGTTCATACCAATGTCAATTGCAAATATGCCAGCAGGAAATATAGCAATAGAATTTGGATTTAAAGGAGAATCAATGGCAATAGTAACAGCATGTAGTTCATCAACACAAGCAATAGGAGAAGCATACAAAACAATAAAATTAGGAACAGAAGACGTAATAATAGCAGGAGGAGCAGAAGCCTCAATATGTGAAGTAGGAATAGCAGGCTTTGAAAATATGAAAGCACTATCAAATGCAACTGACAAAAATAGAGCAAGTATACCATTTGACAAAGAAAGAAATGGATTTGTAATGGGAGAAGGCGCAGGAATATTAGTACTAGAAGAACTAGAACACGCCAAAAAAAGAAATGCCAAAATATATGCAGAACTAGTAGGCTTTGGCTCTAGTACAGACGCATACCACATAACCTCACCATGTCCAGAAGGAGAAGGCGGAGCAAAAGCAATGACAAGAGCAATGGAAGACGCCAAACTAAAACCAGAAGAAATAGACTACATAAACGCACATGGAACATCAACACACCTAAATGATTCAATAGAAACAAAAGCAATAAAAAAAGCACTAGGCGAAGCAAGTAAAACCGTAAAAGTAAGTTCAAGCAAAGGAAACGTAGGCCACTTACTAGGAGCAGCAGGAGGAGTAGAAGCAGTAATAAGCATAAAAGCAATACAAGAAAAACTAATACCCCCAACAATAAACTACAAAGAAAAAGACGAAGAATGCGACCTAGACATAGTACCAAACGAACCACAAAACCAAGAAATAAAAACCGCAATGTCAAACTCCCTAGGCTTCGGAGGCCACAACAGCACAATAATATTCAAAAAATACGAACAATAGGCAGACAGTAGCTATTTAGGACGGTTCGCAATCGAAAACAAGGCAGAAAAGTAGCATTGGGGCCAGTTCGTAATCAGAAACAAGGCAAAAAAGTAGCATTGGGGACGGTTCGTAATCGGAAACAAGATAGAGAAGCACCACAAGCCAAAAAAACGAAATAATCTGGCTAGATTAGGAACTGTCCCCAACGCGGAAACCCAAACCACAAACCAAAAAAGAAAGGAAAAAACAAAAATGGACTACAACGAAATAAAAAAACTAATAACCGACATAGGCGAATCAAAAGTAGACGAAGTAAACCTAGAATTTCCAGACGGAATAAAAATAAGCGTAAAAAAGAACAATCAAATAATCAAAGAAATAATAAAACAAAATCCAAACGAAATACTAGAAAATAAAGAACAAACAATAGAAACAAAACAAACAACAACAAACGAAAACTACAAAATAGTAAAATCACCAATGGTAGGAACATTTTACCTAAAACCATCACCAACAGAAAAGCCATATGTAGAAATAGGTCAAACAATAAAAAAAGGAGAAACACTATGCATAATAGAAGCAATGAAACTAATGAATGAAATAGAATCAGAATATGCAGGAGAAATAGTAGAAATATTAGTAAAAGACGGAGAAACAGTAGAATATGGAAAACCACTATTTTATATTAAATAGAAAGTAGCTGGAAAAACCAGCCACTTACTCATATTTCCATATAAAATGGATAAGTAGTTAGAATTCTAGCTACTGTTTAATAAAGTGAGATATAGGTATTGCCTTTTACATTTTGAATATTAGCAGTATTTTGTTTACCTGCTAAGTCATTAATAACGGTTTGAACAAGATTACGTTCGAATTCTTTTGGAACAATAATAAATATACTCATTGGAGAAGTATTAGGTTTATTATAGCCTCGAGACATGATATAGCAATTAATAAGATTTCCTAATACATCAAGCTTTTCTTTTGAAGTTTGATTGTAATCATCAATTAACTTACTAATCCGAGACTCATTAAAGAAGATGTGGTCATATTTCGTTATTAAAGATTCCATATGTGATACCTCCTATAATTTTGATATTGATATTATATTACAAAACTTACATAAAATCAACAAAATAAAAAGAAAGGATACAAAAAAATGTTAAATAAACAACAAATAGAACAAATAATCCCCCAAAGAGAACCATTCCTAATGATAGACGAAGTAGAAGAATACATACCAGGGGAAAGCTGTACGGCATACAAATATGTAAAAGAAGAAGAATGGTATTTCAAAGGACACTTCCCAGGAAACCCAATAATGCCAGGAGTATTAATAGCAGAAAGTTTAGCACAAACAGGAGCAGTAAGTATTTTAGGAATGGAAGAAAACAAAGGAAAAAATGCACTATTTGGTGGAATAGATAAAATGAAGTTCAAAAAACAAGTAGTTCCAGGAGATACCTTAAAACTAGAAGTAAAAATAATAAAAAGAAAAGGTCCAATAGGAATAGGAGAAGGAATAGCAACAGTAGATGGAAAATTAGCAGCCAAAGGAGAATTTACATTTGCTATTGTAGGACAAAAATAAAATTACTACGCAATAAGTTGCGTAGTAACAAAAAATTAATGGAAGGTTACAATTGTTTTACCAAGGTCATGAGTATCTAAGCGAGAAGGATGATTAATAAGATTTGTAAAACTAGCTAGAATGATGAGGTCATTACAGTCATCGGGATAACTGAGTGAAATTCCTGTGATATAACCATCATTGTCGACAACTTTATGACAAAGAAGTTTTGAAAGAGCAATTAACTTGTTTGCTTCTTCTTCACTAAGATTTTCTTTCCAGTACTCATGATAGGTTAACATTTCATCAACATTAAATTTTACCATAGATTACCTCCATAAATTAAAAAGTTATAAGTAACAAAAAAATAATATCATAAAATCAAGTGAAAATCAACATAATATCAAAATTTAAGCTTTGGTTTTTTAAAAAAATTGAAATTAATATGTAACTAAATAGACAATTATTTAATCAAAAATTGGAATTGTTTGCCAACCAAAACGGCAATTTAGTGTTTTTATGATATTCAGAAAAAAATATCAAAACTTAAAAATATCAAAAAGGAGAGTGAAAAAAATTGAACAAAATTCTAATTGCAAATCGTGGAGAAATTGCAGTTCGTATTATAAGAGCTTGTAAAGAAATGAACATAAAAACAGTAGCAGTATATTCAGAAATAGACAAAAACGCTCTACATACAAAACTAGCAGATGAAGCAATATGTATAGGACCAGCAAACCCAAAACAAAGTTACTTAAACATTAAAAACATAATAGAAGCCGCAAGAATAACAAAAGCAGATAGTATCCATCCAGGCTTTGGCTTCTTATCAGAAAATGCAAACTTTGCAAAAATCTGTGAAGAATCAAATATAAAATTTATTGGTCCAACATCTAGGGTCATAAACTTATTAGGAAATAAATCAAACAGTAAAGAACTAATGAAAAAAGAAGATGTTCCAGTAATACCAGGTTCAGAAGGAAGTATTACAGGCTTAAAAGAAGCACTAAAAATTGCCGAAAAAATAGGCTACCCAGTTATGTTAAAAGCATCAGCAGGTGGAGGCGGAAAAGGTATTAGAGTTGTAAATAATGAAAAAGAAATGGAAATGAGTTACAACATAGTAAAGCAAGAAGCCAAAAACTCTTTTAATGATGATGAAATATACATAGAAAAATACATAAGAAACCCAAGGCACGTAGAAATTCAAATAATGGCAGATGAATATGGAAATGTTGTACATTTAGGAGAAAGAGACTGTACAATACAAAGAAATCATCAAAAAATAATAGAAGAAACACCATCAAGTGTAGTAGATGAAAAACTAAGAAACAAAATGGGAGCATCTGCAATAAAAGCCACAAAAGCAGCAGGATACACAAGCCTTGGAACAGTAGAATTTTTAGTAGACATTAACAAAGACTTCTACTTCATGGAAATGAATACAAGAATACAAGTAGAACACCCAATAACAGAAGAAAGAACAGGAATAGACCTAGTAAAAGAACAAATAAGAATAGCAGCAGGAGAAAAACTAAAATATAAGCAAAAAGAAATTGAATTTAGAGGACATGTGGTAGAATGTAGAATAAACGCAGAAAATCCAAGTAAAAACTTTATGCCAAGCCCAGGAAAAATAGGAGAAATAAACCTGCCAGGAGGAAATGGCGTAAGAGTAGACACAGCAATATATAGTGGTTATGTAATACCACCAAACTATGACTCAATGATTGCAAAAATAATAACACATGGAACAAGTAGAAACGAAGCAATAAGTAAAATGAAAAGAGCACTTGAAGAACTAGTAGTAGATGGAATAGAAACAAATAGAGACTTCCTATTTGAAATAATAAGAAACCCAGACTTCATAAGAGGAAGTTTTGATACATCATTTATAGAAAAACAAATATTAAAAAAGGATGAATAGACTATGATTGTTGATAAAATAAAAAAAAGAGAAACAAAAAACGTTATAAACAAAAAAACAAACATTGATATTCCAGTAGGAAAATGGGTAAAATGTGATTTCTGTAAAGAAATATTATATAAGGAAATAGTAAGAAATAACCTAAATATATGCCCAAACTGTAATCATTACTTTAGAATGCATATAGATAGAAGGCTAGAACTAATAGTTGATAAAGGAACATACGAAAAATTTAATATAAACATAGAAACAACAAACCCATTAAATATAGAAGACTACCCAAAAAAGCTAAAAGCGTTAAGAGAAAAAACAGGTCTAAATGAAGCAATAAGCTGTGGAATGCGGAAAAATAAATGGAGAAAAAGCAGTTATATGTATAATGGACAGTGGCTTTCTAATGGGAAGTATGGGAGCAGTAGTAGGAGAAAAAATAACATATAGTATAGAACAAGCAATAAAAGAAAAATTACCACTCATAATATTTTCAGTATCAGGAGGGGCAAGAATGCAAGAAGGAATAATATCACTAATGCAAATGGCAAAAGTAACATCAGCACTAACAAAGCTAGACAAAGCAGGCCTGCTATACATATCAGTACTAACAGACCCAACCTATGGAGGAGTTACAGCCTCATTTGCAAGTTTAGGAGATATAATTTTAGCAGAGCCAGGAGCAATGATAGGATTTGCCGGGCAAAGAGTAATAAAGCAAACCATAGGAGAAGAACTACCCGAAGGCTTCCAAACCGCAGAATTCCTATTAGAACATGGCTTCATCGACAAAATAGTAGAAAGAAAAGACCTAAAAAGTGCCTTATCACAACTCATAAAAATGCACAAACAAAGTAGCGTTGGGAACTAGCATAGGGGGCACATTTCGTAATCGCAAACAAGGCACAAAAGTAGCATTGGGGACTGTCCCTGAATGGGTGCAGAAAGACTAGATTGGGCAACCAAAACAAGAAGAAAAATAAAAAAATAATAAGAAACAAAAATAATGCACAAAAAAATAACCAATGTACCCAATCGGAAGCCAAGCAAAGAAAGTACAAAGAGTAGAAAAAAGCAAGAAGTAAAAAACAAAAAGCACCCCCTTGGGTAATCGAAGATGTCCCAAGAGGGACTGTCCCCAATGCGGAAACCCAAAAATACATAAAACAATTCACTTCTTGCATGTATATATATAAAATAAAAAAAAGCCAAGAGTTAATAACCCTCAGCAGGTGTAAAAGTAATTATAGTGTAAGTATGTTTCCGATTATCAGCTAATGAATAATTACTTTGATAATGAAAACTAACAATTTTGTAATTCATATCATCCAACACAGCAGTTACAGTTCTTTTATGATAGCGTTTAGTTACTCTTACCTCATAAGTAACAATGCTTTTAGAACCAACAAATATCTGGCAACCTATTAATTCGGCAATAAAATTAGCTTTAGCGCGTTGCCGTTTTTGAGAATAAGACTTAAATAAATTAAAAGCTGCTATCAAATCAAAACTCTTATTAACTGAATTACTCATAAAATATACCTCCTATTAAGGAATTAAATTTTAAACAACAATTGCTATAAGTAAATTACAACATAAATTAACATAAAAGTAAACAAAAGGAGGAAAAAATGGAAAAGAAAACCCTATCCGCTTGGGATAAAGTAGAAATAGCAAGAAACCCAAAAAGAAAAACATCAATAGAATATATAGAAAAAATATTTGATAACTTCATAGAACTACATGGAGACAGAAACTTCAAAGACGATAAAGCAATAATATGTGGATTAGCCACAATAGGAAGACAAAACTATACAATAATAGCCCAGCAAAAAGGAAGAACCACAAAAGAAAACATAGAAAGAAACTTTGGAATGCCAAACCCAGAAAGCTACCGAAAAGGCATAAGGTTTATGAAACAAGCAGAAAAATTTCGGAAGACCAGTAATAACATTTATAGACACAAAAGGAGCATACCCAGGAATAGAAGCAGAAGAAAGAGGGCAACGGAGAAGCAATAGCAAAATCAATGTTTGAAATGGCAAAACTAAAAGTTCCAATAATAGCAATAGTAATAGGAGAAGGCTCAAGTGGAGGAGCATTAGCGCTAGGAGTAGCAAATAAAGTATTAATGATGGAAAACGCAGTATACTCAATACTATCACCAGAAGGCTATAGTAGTATATTGTGGAAAGACTCAAGCAAATATAAAGAAGCAGCCGAAAAAATGAAGCTAACCGCAAAAGACCTATATGACTTAAAAGTAATAGACAAAATAATAAAAGAGCCACTAGAAATTACAGAAGAAGACTTTGATAAAATCACAAAAAACATAAGAAAAGAAATAACAAGTGAGGTAAAAGCATTAAAACAATTAAATGAAGACGAAATAGTAGAAAATAGATACGAAAAATTTAGAAAAATACAAGGATTTAAACAAATTTAATACTTGACAGTTTTAAATCAGAGTAGCCACTTGCTTGTTTTGTATATATTTTATAAGTGCTTCAAGCCTATAAAAATTATATACAAAGAGTAGGCAATGTGACGAGAATAAAAAGTGTCAGTTAGTAAATGAATAAGGAGGAGAAAAATGTTACTTAAAGACAAACAAATTTTAATAATAGGAATAAGAAACAAATGGAGTATAGCCTATGGAATAGCAAAATCAGCCTATGAAAATGGAGCAAAGCTAATATTTACATATATGGGTGAAGAAAACAAAGAAAAAATAGAAGAACTAACAAAAGAATTTGAAGGAAGAAAATGCTATGTTCTAAATGGGGCATCAGAAGATGAAATAGTAGAAGAAACCTTCAAAAAAATAAAAGAAGAAAATGGAAAACTAGATGGCATTGTACATGCAGTAGCCCACGCAAATACAGAAGATTTGCATAATGATTTCATATATACAAGTAAAGAAGGATATAGCCACGCAGTAGATGTTAGTAGTTACTCATTTGTATTAGTAGCAAGAAAAGCAAAAGAATTAGAAATGTTAAACGAAAATGCACATTTAGTAACTTTAACATATCATGGTTCAACCAAAGTGCTAGATGGCTATAATGTTATGGGAGTAGCAAAAGCAGCATTAGAAGCAAGTGTAAGATATTTAGCCGAAAACCTAGGAAAAGAAGGACATAGAGTAAATGCAATATCAGCAGGACCAATAAAAACACTATCAGCAAAAGGAATAAAAGACTTCTCAAAAATAATGACAATAGTAGAAGAAAAAGCACCATTACACCAAAATGTAACGGTAGTAGAAGTAGGAAATGTAGCAACATTTTTACTAAGCGATATGTCAAACAGTATAACAGGCCAAGTAATATATGCAGATAATGGATACAATATAATGGGAGTTTAAAGGAGGTGAAAAAAATGACAGAACAAGAAATTTTCGAAAAATTAAAAAAGATAATAGTAGAACAATTAGGCACAAGTGAAGAAAGTATAACAATGGAAGCAACATTTGTAGACGACTTATCAGCAGATTCTTTAGATATAGTAGAGCTAATAATGAGCTTAGAAGAAGAATTTGAAATAGAAATACCAGACAGCGAAGCAGAAAAAATAGTTACAGTAGGAGATGTTGTTAAATACATACAAGAACACAAATAAAGCTCACATTACATATGAAAGAAATAAAAAATAAATATTCATTAAATACCTCCCAAAAAGTGTATTACACTATTTTGGGAGGTATTTATAAAACAAATAATATTATACAGGAAATGCTTGTGTTTTAGCAAGTTTATGATTTCTGTATTGTGGGTCATCAGTAACTTCTTTTAAAACATTAATAAATGTTGGCAAGTTTACAATATTTGTCTTATCAGTAAGTTCAATTTCCATCAAAGCATAATCAGTAGAAAAATTAAAAAGGTCAAGTTCAAAATATTGAGCTTTGTAAACAAAGCAAACCCGTTTTTTAACAATAGGGCTAAGAGAAGAATCAATCTGAGAAAGATAACGTAAATAGTCTTTTTCAGAAATTTTCTTTTCGACTTCTGGACGTTCAATGCCAGAAGTTTCCTGCTTTTCTGTAATATAATATGAAAAGTTACCATTTTGACCACGCTGACGAATTCTACGTTCTTTTCCATTTGCAGAAGTAAGGTATGTTTGAACAATATCTACAGTTGTAATGTCAACATATTTAGAAAGAATATTTAAATCAGGCTTTTGTACTAAATACTTACGTTCAATTTCAATTGGAATAGGTTCTCCAAGAGCTGAATAAACTTCATTCATAAGTCTTGACATTTTTCTCTTAAAATCAGTAGAGTTATCAATAACTCGTAAATGAGTGTGACCAGTCCAATTAGCAATTCCTTTTCTATCTAATTGCCTTGCCTGCTCAGGGGTTTCTGTTCTAGCAACATTATTTTCTAAAGTATAAAATTCTTCAGCACCATCAGCAGCAGTAACAAGATGAAATACTGCATCATATCTATCTCGTGCAGAGACTTCATTCATACCAAACTGATAAAGAAGAGTTTGAAACTCACCAGGTGTCATATAACTTTTATTATCAATAATACCACGATCATGTAGAATTACAATGTCATTTGATGGAATATACAAGTTAGCAGTATTACGATAAAGTTTTTCTTTAAATAATTGTTTTTCCAAAAGAACATGTTGAAAATCCAAATTACTTAAAGAATTTCCAAAAGGTCTAATTCCAGTAGGAATAAGTTCGGTTACTGTTTCAGGAACAACTAAAACATAATAACCCCGGTTTCCAAGTTCCTGCTCAATAATAGACAAACCAGAAGTTTTACCACCAGAAGGCCCACCTGTAAGAACAAAAGAATGAATTCGTTTCATAATTAATATACCTCCTCAAAATTTTAAAAAGATTAATTACAATGTTAACGCTATAAGTATATAATGTATTATGTAAAATGTCGAGCAAATATAATAAATTAGAGATTTTTGGAAAGTTTTGAACACGTCCCAAATCTTTCCAAAAATCTCTAAATACCCTACAAAGAAATAGTATTATAAATACTAGCAATATCGCCAGTTTGTTCACCTGTAGCAACAATAATAGGATAATAATTATTTTTAGCCATCCACTCGTAAACTTCATAAGAATGATTACAACTCATAGTATAAGCATCTTTTAAAAATTGTCGTAAAGTAGGGTTAGTAGCCTCCATAGAAGCTATGGCATACTCCTTACCAGCTCTTTTTAAAGTTAAGAAATATGATAAAGCAATTTCCCTATCAGTCAAAGTAGTAACATTAGTATTTACAGTAATAGGCTGTGCAGTTTTAGAACTATTAACATCTTCAGCAAAAATAGAAGTATTAAGCTCAGGAACATTAAGTTTTCCAGAAGCACTATCCACATTTTTAACAAACTCTACTTTTCTATTATAATCCTCCACATGAATAGGAAAATGATTACAAAGTAAAGCTTTTAATTCTTCATTAGTAACCTGATTTTTAAATAAAGACATACAAGTAATAGTATTAACACAACTAGTAATTAGTTCATTTAAATAACTTAATTCACATATAGTTAATTTCATAAAAACACCTCCAGATTTTTTTAATAGGATAACCAGAATGTAAAAATGTATACAAGAATAAAAGCACAGAAAAAGAACTTTCTTTAAATAAAATTTTTTGAAAATTGAAAAAACTAATAATATTAAAGTATAAAGATATTTAACTAAAATATGTAATTAGTAAAAACAAATAACTACTAAGAAAACAAAAAAACAATAAAAGCTATTGCAAGTTTCCATAAAACATGATATACTTTTAAAGTAATATGTTTTAAAAAATTTATTTTAAATAAAATAATAAAAGGAGGATAGAATTTCACAAGTAACTTAAAAACCAAGCAAACAATATAGGAGGATTTCAGAATGGAAAAAGTAGGTAAGTTAGTTGTAAGTGTTCTTTCAGTAGTATTAATGTGTGCACTATATTGGTTATGGCTTCCGCCATTATCAATTGCATATGCCAGCGGTTTTCTATTCATAGGTTTATGTGTAATTATACTAATATCCAATATTGCCATGTGGATTTCTGACTTTGGAATAGCGGGTGTTATAGCCTTTTTAGGATTTGCAATTTTACTAATTTTATGGATAGGGGGAGCCTTTTTTGGAAGTTCTGTATTCAATGCAACAGTAAAACAGCAACAAATTGGAGAAGTAGAAAAAGTAGAATATTCAGAAATGATAAAACAGATAGACACTTCTCAAATTCCAATTGTAGACGAAGCATTGGCAAAGAAGCAAGCTGACAAGAAGATTGGCGAAGATATTGCCTTAGGGTCTAGAGTATACTTAGGAAATGCAGCAATTCAGGAGGTAAATGGAGAAATTATGTATGTAGTACCTCTTGAGCATTCTGGATATTTCAAATGGAATAAGAATAGAACCATACCAGGCTATATTACAGTTTCTGCTTCAAACCCCAACAAAGTAAATTTTATAACAGAGTTAGATGGCGAAAAGATTAATATTCGTTACCAGAAGTCAGCTTATTTTAGCTATGACTTAACACGCCATATAAGGAATCAAGGATTTAAAAACGTTGGATTAACAGAGTATACATTTGAAATTAATGACTCTGGACGTCCATATTGGGTAGTAACAACATATGAAAATAAAACAATATTTGGAACCGAAGAGGCAACTGGAGTGGTAGTAGTAGATGCACAAACAGGTGAAACAAGCTGGTATTCAGTAGAAGATACGCCAGATTGGGTAGATATTATTCAGCCACAGTCATTTATTGAAAACCAAATAGACAATAGGGGAAAGCTGATACATGGTTTTTGGAATACTATATTTGGAAACACAGAAATGACTAAAAAAACTAATCTTACCCTAACAGTATATGTAAATGGAGAATGTTATTACTTCACAGGAATGACGAGCGTAGGAACTGATGAGTCTTGTTCTGGGTTCATTATGGTAAATACACGTAACAAGCATGCTGAAATATGCTCTATAAGTGGTGCTACAGAGAGTGCTGCAATGAAATCAGCTCAAGGTCTGGTGTCAGACTTTGGTTATAAATCGACAGAGCCATTACCATTAAATATTAATGGAATTCCTACATATGTTATGGGACTTAAAGATGAAGAAGGTTTATTAAAGGCATATGCTATGGTAAATATAGATGATTATAACATAGCTGCTAAAGGAGCGAGTTTAATGGAGGCAAATAGAGCATATATACAATCTGTTGCAAGAAATAGTACTACACATGTAGTAGCTTCTGATGAAGCATATGGATATACTTATGAAGGAAAAGTTCAGCGAATCTCAAATGTAGTAGAAGACGGTTCAACTTACTATTACTTGGTAGTAGAAGGAGAAGAAGAGAAAATCTTCACAGCTTCGTACATGGTTTCAGAAGAGCTGGCAGTTACCCGTGATGGTGATACTGTAAAAATTACATATGTGGATGACAAAAATGGAACAGTAGACATCATAAACTTTGATAATGTTGCATTTGCTACTCCTGTTTCCGAAGCACAGGAAAAACGAAATGAACTCGATGAAGGTACTTCAGCATATGATGCAGAAGATAGCCAAATGATTGAAGTAAATCCTGATGTAACTGAAGACACCTGGAACAGCCTTTCAGATGAAGAAAAGGCGAAGATGTTACAGGAGTATCAGAATAATAATTAAAAATTTTATCCAAAAAACTGAGTGTACAATGTGCACTCAGTTTTTGTTTAAGAAATTTAGTAAATACTTAATTGAAGTAGATTCATTTTTATGATATTATATAAAAGAAAAATTTAAATTAATACAATATATAAGCTTTTGCAACCAAATAAAACACTACAATGTTAAAATCAGTTGACAAATTTCCAACTAAAATTGATAGAAATTGGCCAAAGAAATATATATAATTTTAAATAAAGGGAGGATGAAAATAATGAATTTAGGAGAAAGATTATTTGAATTAAGAAAAGCAAAAAGTTTAACACAAGATGAGGTTGCAGAAAAATTAAATGTAACTAGGCAAACTGTTTCAAAATGGGAAACAAACCAAAGTACACCAGACTTTGATAAAATAGTTCCAATAAGCGAATTATTCGAAATAGGTGTAGAAGAACTGCTAACAGGAAAAAAAGAAGAAAAGCAGAAGAAGGAGGAAGTACAAGAAGAAAAAGTAATTACTAAACAAGAGGCAAAAGAAAAATCAGCAAAAGTAGTAAGTGGTTCTATTTTTATATACATTTTAGCAGTAGCTTTAATAATGATATTAGTTCCAGTAAAACATGTAAACCCAATAGTAGCAAGTTCAATATTCCTAATATTAATAGGTTGGGCAACAGCAAGAATAATAAAAAACTATATGTCAATGCCAAAATTTGAAAAAACAAAAGAAGAAAAGAAAGAAGAAAAAATAATAAAACAAATAAATGGAATAATAGGCTCAATTTGTGTAGCACTATATTTCATAATAAGTTTTACAACAATGGCATGGCATATAACATGGGTAATATTTATAATAAATGGTCTAATATGCCAAGCTGTAAAATTAATATTTATGTTAAAAGGAGATGAAAAAGATGAATAGTAAAACACCAATTATATGTTTATTAATACTACTTTCTATATTAATATTCATTTTAGTAATGTTTTTAGTAGTAAATTTAACAGGGGGAAAAGGTAAAATAATAAATATTGGTTCTAAAAGCAATAAAATAATATATGACAAAACCTTTAGCTTAGAGGAAATAAAAAATATAGAAATAAAACAAGATGCAGGAGATATTACATTCAAAGAAACTTCAAACGATAATATTACAGTAACAGCTTATGGAGAAGAAGAGAAAGATGTAGAAATTACGTTAGAAGGAAACAAATTAATAGTAGATTATACAAAAAGAAACAAATTCATATTTTTTAATTTTGGAAATATAAAAAATGATATTATAATAAATATTCCTTCTAGCTATCATAATACAATAAAAATAAACAATAACTTAGGAAACTGCTATATAAACAATTTACCAAATGCAACAATAAATGTAGACTGTGACGCAGGAAATGTAGAAATAGGCAAAATAAAAAATGCAAATATAAAATGTGATTTAGGAAGTATAAAAGTAGAAGAAATACTAAATAAATGCGACATAAAAGTTGACTCAGGAAACGTAGAAATACAAAAACTTATAATAAACGAAAATTCTAAAATAAAAGCAGACTTAGGAAATATAGATATAAAAGAAACAAACGAAGTATACATAGAATCAAAAGTAAACTTAGGAAAAGCAAATATAAGTAGAAATAATAGAAACTCAGAAATTACATTACAACTAGAATGTGATTGTGGAAATATAAATGTAGGAAAATAAAAATATATTAATAATTTGTAAACTTGTTTAAGAACATGTATATATAATAAAATAGAAATATATTATATATAACAACAAATACTAAGCAAAACAAAATAATTAAAAATAACCTTATATATAAGTAATAACTTTGATAATAATAAGTAAAAGTTATTACTTTTTTTACATAAATAACTATATCTGATTGCAATGTTATGTAAAATGTTATATAATATAAGCAATATTGTTTATATTTAGCATAAACAAACATTACCAAAAAACTTAAATAAGCGAAATTTGAAAGGAGTATTTTAATATGAACACATCATTACCTATTTACAACTACATGAATGAAATCACAGAGGCTATCAAGAACCATGCTGTAACAATTATTACAGCTGAAACAGGCTCTGGAAAGTCAACACAGGTACCACAGTATGCATATAATGCTGGGTATGATGTTGTTGTTACCGAACCTCGGCGTATGGCAGCTTGGTCATTAGCAGAAAGAGTGGCAGAAGAGATGGAAACTACGTTAGGTGAAATAGTAGGTTTCAGAACAGCACTCGAGAGAAAGGACTCTAAAAACACATCAGTGCTTTATTGTACAGATGGCTTAGAGTTAGTTCGGTCTCTTACAGACACCAAGAACAAGCCAAAAGTGTTAGTAATAGATGAAGTTCACGAGTGGAACTCAAATATTGAAACACTTGTAGGCTGGTCTAAGAAGAAGATACAGGAGGGCTGGTGTACCAAAGTAGTTATTATGAGTGCAACTCTGGAAAAGGAGAGCTTGGCAGAATACTTTGGAGAAGATGTATATTCTCTTGAAGTACCTGGAAGATTATATCCAGTAAGCTTTGAAGAAAGAAGTGAAGAAAGTCTAATTCCAGCTATTACTGAAATGGTTTTAGAAGGACGTAATACATTGGTATTTGTTCCAGGAAAAAAAGAAATTGCAGAAGTGATTAAGAAACTTTCTTCTATCAATGTAAAAGCAAAAGTGCTTCCATTACATGGTGAACTGGATTCAGAAGAGCAGAAGAAGTGCTTTTATAGTTATTCTGTTCCCAAGGTAATTGTAGCCACCAATGTAGCACAGACTTCGATAACAATTCCAGATATTGACGCAGTTGCAGACACAGGAAAAGAAAGACACTTAGAAACATATAATGGTATTCAGGGATTATTCTTAAGAGACACAAGCAAGGCAGACTGCATGCAAAGAAAAGGCCGTGCAGGAAGAACAAAGGAAGGTAAATACATTCTTTGCTCAAATACTTACTTTGAAGAAAGAAAAGAATTCTCGGTACCTGAAATTCAAAGATGTCTTTTAGAGCAGACAGTACTGCGCTTAGCAACTATTGGAATTGACGCAGTAGAATTTCCATTCTTCCATCAGCCAAGAATAGAAGAACTTGTAAGAGCAAAAGAAATGCTTATAAACTTAGGTGCACTTAAAGAAGATAACACAGTAACTCCCATTGGCTACAAGATGGCTAAAATGCCAGTAGGCGTGCAGTCAGCAAGAATGATTATTGAAGCTGAGAAATATGGTGTTACAGAAGAAGTAATTAAAATTGCATCTATTGTTGAAATCGGAACTTTGCTTAGCAGTAACCAAAGGCAAATTGGAATAGACTCAGAAGGAGATCCTATCTATGGGAAACAAGGCTCATATGATAATTTTACTCGTGAAAGAGAAAGTGACCTATTAGCAGAGCTGGATGTATGGAATGAGCTTCAAAAAATGGGGTTTGTAAAATTCGACGAGTTAGGCATTAACAAAAAAGCTTTCTTCCAAATTAAAGAGCACATCAAAAGAATGCATGAAGCATTAAAAGGAGTTGTAGAAATAACATCTTCAGACGACCGAAAGGCAATAAAGATGGCATGCATGGCAGGAATGATTAACCATGTATACAAAGATACTGGTTATGGATATGTAAATGGAGATGGAATTTACAGAAACTTAGATCGAAAAAGTTGCTTAAGCTCAAGTAATCCAAGTTTAGTAGTTGGAAAGCCGAGAATTATTGAGTTTAAAGACTCATATGGCAGAAAGAGAACCATGGACTTGGTTACAATAGTAACAAAAGTAAGTGCAGAGGAATTAAAAGAAATAGCACCTCAGTTTATTACAGAAGAGGAGACAGATAGTTATTATTCTTCTTATGAGGACGCTGTTAAAGTAACAAAGGTAACATATTTTAAAGATATTCAAATTGCAGAAGATACCAAAACTGTTCCAAATCATCCAGAGTATGAAAGGCTAAAAGCTGATTATGAAAGTAGCAATAGAAGTACTTACTACGAAGAAAGAAGGCAAAAAACAATAGAGATTGACGGAAAAACCTTTGACGTAAACTATGGCTGGAAGGAAGCCTCAATAACTGTAGATAAGTATACATTGTATCATTCAAATACTAAAAGAATAACTTTAGATGATGGAACACAGGTAACATTTAATTACTATGGAGACTCTTGGCATGGATACAATGGAAATACTATGGCAGACTTAAGAAACAAAGTAGAACGTGCAAGAGTAAAAGAAGCATGGGATAGAGCCAAAAGATATATTCCTGAATTAGAATCTTTTGACATTTCGTCTGCATTAAAATGCATTCCTTACATGGGAAAGCGAGAAATAACAATTGGTAATGGTGGATATGGTCAGCCAATTTATGGTTTTGGATGTATTACACTGCTGAAAAACAATTCTCTGAAATTAGAATTAATTGAAGATGAAGAAAAGGCAGTAGAAAATACAAAAGAAACTGTAGAATTTCTGTATGGGAAGTACATCAAAGAGAATTATTCAGAAAAGAAATTCAAATTTATTAAAGGTGTAAAAGGCCTGTCCAAAAAAGAACAAAAAGTAAAGGAGGAATTTGACTCCTATGTACGAGAGCTATTAGAAGGATTGGATATCAGTAACATTGAAGAAAGAATTTCCGACTTAGAAGAACTCTACAATGTAATGATTGAAGATTTGAAAATAGCATAAGTACCAGAAATGCTAAAGAAACTGCAGACGATTGTCTGCGGTTTTTTTAACTTTTAAATAGAAAAAATCTAATTTTAAATTGTAGGGGCGAGCGTCGCTCGTCCGTGTAGCAAAGCCACTTTCTTATTGTATAGGAAAAAATAATTTAAATTGAAATAATATCAGTATGGCTAAACTATTTCCTTGCAATAATTAAACAACATATAATAATATACAAAGAAAATGTAATAAATTTCCTAAAAATATAAATATATGGAAAACAGAATGAATATACTTATGCTTTTTTCCAACTCCATATAAAACAGCTCCAATTGTATAAATAATACCACCAAGAAGTAAAAGTACAAAACCAGGAATAGTTAATAAATTAGGCAATATATTAATTTTAACAATAATACACCATCCCATTAAAAGGTAGCAAACCATAGAAAGGACCTTATACTTTTTAATATCGATAGAATTAAAAATAATACCTAATATAGCAGCAAGCCAAATAATAGCAAGAATAGAATAACCAGTTATAGGGTTATATTCTCTTAATGTACATAAACAAAAAGGAGTATATGAGCCAGCTATTAAAATAAAAATAGAACAATGGTCTAAAATTTGGAAAACTTTTTTAGCTTTAAGTTTAGGACTAAGCCCATGATATATACTAGACATTGAGTAAAGTAAAATCATAGAGAAACCAAAAATAATGCCACTAACAATGCCATAAACATTATGATGAAAGCCCGCAAAAATAGGTACCAATATAATACCAATAACACCCAAAGCACCACCAACAATATGAGTAACCATATTAAAAATTTCTTCACCTTTTGTATAAGAAGGTAAAACTCTATCTATTAATTTTGTTCTTTTCAAATAAATCAACACCTTTATATAATTCTATAAGGAAGAATATAACATATAGAATAGTAAGTGTCAAATAAGTGACTGTACGTTCAGTAGTTAGAATAAAAATATCGTAGGCAAAACAATTGTTATTTAGTATAAAAAAGAAAGAAAAAACAAATAACACAAAAAAGTCACAAAATGTTAATATATGTTTAACAAATGTCATATATAATCCATATAACCTAAGTAAGGAGGGATAAAATGGAAAGTATATTAACAAGAGAAAATGAAATATTAAAAAATAATGAACTAATAAAAATAGAAAAAGAATATGACGAATTTGAAATAATTATGCTAATTTATCAAAAAGCTTTAAATAGTATAGTAGAAAAATTTACAAATTTAAAAAGAGTATTAAATGAACATTATAATTATGAAGTAATAACAAATATAACATCAAGAATAAAAAGCCCAGAGAGTATAGCTGGAAAGATGAAAAAGAAAAAAATAGAAGTAAATTATGAAAATATGATTCAAAACATTAATGATATTGCAGGAGTAAGAATAGTTTGTAATTATAAAGAAGATGTTTATAAAATAAGAAATATTATAGCAAATCAAAAAGATATAAAAATATTAAAAGAAAAAGACTATATAAAAAAGGTAAAAAAGAGTGGCTATTCAGCTTACCATGTAATAATAGAAGTACCAGTTAAAATAAAAGAAGAGACAATACATATAAAAGTAGAAATACAAATAAGAACAGCACTAATGGACTTCTGGGCAAGCACAGAGCATAAAGTAAAATACAAACCAAAAAAGAAATTATCGAATATAGATAGTTTTAAACTATACATTTATGCAAAAATAATAAATATAATAAATGACAAAATGTTCAAAATATATAAAAAACAAAATACTAATATTAAAGATATAACAATAAAAACTAATTAAAATAAGCCATAACATTTCAAATAATTATTGAAAATGTTATGGCAAAAAATTATTAAAGAATTAATTTTATTGCTCAAATTTTAACTCTTCAATTCTGGAAAGAAGCCCAAATACTATAGACATTATGCATGAAATAACAATAATAATTATTATAGGGAAAAAGAGCTCAAAAGCAATTGCTATTAAAATACTTGAAAAACATGTTATAGTAAATAATAAGAAAAGAAAAAGGGAAATGTGGTATTTCAATTGTATTTTCTTTAGAATGTTACAAAATGTAAAAAATAATGCAAAAAATAAAGTGGCGAACATTATAAGAAAAATAAATGAAAAAATAAAGTTTAATTTAATAATGTAGCAATTAAAAAATAACACATATAAAAGTGCACATATGAAAGTTAATACTAAACATATTAAACACTAAATTTTACTCCTTCTAATCATAATAAACCTCCTATAATAAAATTTTATTAATAGTTACTAACAAGCCATTTAGCTTAAGATGATAATGATTTTACCATAAGACTATTAAAAAGTAAACAAATATTCTAAAACACCTTGAAAATTATGTAAAATAGGAGTATAATGAAAAATAGGTAATACCATGTATAAAAAATCTTATACAGTAATTAATATTACTAAGTAGCACTAAAAACAAACATTTATAAGAGAGTATAAGGAGGAAAAATTATGTTTTTCAATGGTAATGTTTTTTCTAATAGTGTAGTAAATGGTACTATTTTTTCCGGTAGTGTAGTAATTCAGAATGGAACTGTTGTAACAAATGGAGGCGGAAAAGGCGAACTTAAAAAATATGATGAGCGGAAATGTGAAGAAGCAGGGAATATCGAAAAAGTAACTGTACATTCAACATTTGCAAAAGTTAATGTATCAGTTTCTAAGTCTTCAAAAGTGGAAGCACACTTACATGGAGAAGCAAACTTGGATAAAGAACTTAAGTTTGTTATTCAGAGAAAATTAAATGAAATTAAAATTGCATTACAATATGAGGGAAACTGCTATGGAAATTTGGAGTTAGATGTTGCTATACCTAAATATCTTAAGACAATTAGTATAAAAACAGTGTCAGCAGGCGTTGAATTAAGTGAGGAAGTTTCAGCGCAAAATATTAAAGTTGAAACGACAAGCGGTAAAGTAAACAGTTATGCAACATTTAAAAAGGCAAACATTTCAACAATAAGTGGAGGTGTTAAACTTAATATTGTTGCAAGTGAAGATATTTCGTTAAAAACTTCTACAATATCTGGAAAAGTATTGGTTGATTTTAGCAATGTCAAAAACATTAAGCTTTCTACCAGTACAGTAAGTGGAAAAGTTGTGAACTGCCACGAAGCAGATAAAAATGGCTATAATGCAGATGTAGATATCTCAACAATCAGCGGAAAGATAACCATTAATTAAGTTACTGTTGATATAAAATTAAATAATTTTTTGCAAACTGTGTTATAAAATGGCACAGTTTGTTTTTCTATACTAGACTAGCAAAGTATTCTATTTTAAGAAAACTATAAAATTGAAAGAATATAAACTATTTATATTTAATTTATTCAAACAGCCAATAAAAGTCTATAAAATATAAATATTATACCATATAAAAAAGTAAACAAACAAATAGAAAAAAATATAAAAGCGTTGCAGGCTATATGTCTTTATGATATTATTTAGGTATAAAAATTCTATAAAGGGGGAAATTAGAAAATGAAAAAAGGGAACAAAACAATAAAAGTAGTATTAGGTGCAATATTCGTAATTATAATAAGTGCTTGCATTATAATTCAAGTTGTTATATCAAATGATAATAAAAAACTAGAAAAAGAAAGTAAAAAGTATGAAACATTAACTACGCAAACTAAAAGTGGAGAGCAAATAGAAACTGAATATATTCATATAGAAGAAAACCAATTCTATGTAAAAATTCCAAAAACTTTTAAACAATTAGACTATGAAACAATAAATAAAAAATATAATGGAGATGTACCAAACATAGTATTTTCAAATGACGAAACAACTATAAATATTGCAATAAGCATAACACAAAACGAAATGAAAAATGAACAAATAGAAACTTACAAAGAATATATGGAAAAAATACTAAAAAACAATAGTGAAATAATAAGCTCAAACTATTACAAAGAAGAAAAACATAATATTGGTCAAATAAAATTAATGTCACAAGCAGTAGATACAAAAATATATAATAATATGATATTTTTCTCATATAATGACAAATTAGTAATAATAGCATTTAACTGTACAGAAGAGCTAAAAGAAGAATGGCAAAACGTTGGAGATTTCATAACAGATTCACTATTCTTTAAAAGCAATTAAAAAAGTAAAGATTTGGTAAAGATTTGGTAAAGATTTGGGACGCGTCAAAAACTTTCCAAGTCTTTCAAAATCTTTTTAAAAAGAAATAAGAACCTACAATACAAGGAGGAAAAATATGATTACAAAACAATTAGAAAATATAATAGAAAAATATAAAATAACACAGACAGATAATATAATATATGGTACAAATATACCAATGCCAAATGCTGTAATACCAACACCTTGGAAAACATATATAAAATTTGACCAAACAGAATACTACTTTTTTCTATTTAACGAAAAAGGAATAACAATATACCCTACAAACGGAGAAACTTACGCTATTATACCATGGGAAGAGATAGAAGACTTCAAAATAAGCCATATATTTATACTAGGAAAAATGACAATAAAAACAAAGCAAACAAAACTTAACTTTCAAATAAACAGGTTTGTATTTGGCTGCCCTTGGATAAAAAAGAATACTATGTATTTAGAAGGGAATAATTATTTTTATAAAAAGTAAGTATAAAAATGTTACTAGACATTCATAATCACTATTGTTTATCGTGGTAAACAATAGTGATTATGAATGTCTAGTAACATTAAAATATAAAAAATAATATAAAACTATTTATTTTTTTATACATATTGTATATAATAATCAAAAAATGCAAAAGAAAATCGAGGAGGAAATTTAATGAAACTTGAAGAAGCAAAGAAGCATATAGATGAATTGAGAAAAAAGATAGAATACTATGCAAACAAATATTATGATGAAGATGCACCAGAAATAACAGACTATGAATATGATATGATGATGAATAAATTAAAAGCTTTAGAAAAGGAATTCCCAGAACTTATAACGAAAGACTCATTAACCCAAAAAGTAGGTGGACATGTTAGTGAAGGCTTTAAAGAAGTAACACATATAGTTCCACTTCAAAGTCTTCAAGATGTATTTAGTTTTGAAGAATTACAAGAGTTTGATACTAGAATAAAAAATAAGGCAAAAGAGGAAAATGAGGAATTAAACTATGTAGTAGAAACAAAAATAGATGGCTTATCTGTTGCACTAGAATACGAAGATGGTATTTTAGTAAAAGGAGCAACTAGAGGCAATGGATTAATAGGAGAAGATATAACAGAGAATTTAAGAACAATAAAATCAATACCAAAAATACTTACAGAAAAAGTAAATATAATAGTTCGAGGCGAAGTTTTTATAGGAACAAAAGAATTTGAAAAAATGAATGAAGAACAAGAAGTATTAGGAAAACCACTATTTGCAAATGCAAGAAATGCAGCAGCACGGTTCACTAAGGCAATTGGACTGGAAAATAACAGCTTCAAGGCCATTAGATATTTATATATTTAATGTTCAAAAATTAAAAGAAAACACATTTAATTCACACTATGAACAATTAAAATATTTAGAAAAATTAGGGTTTAATGTAAACCCAGTAAAAATATACTGTAAAACATTTGAAGAAGCAAAAAAAGCAGTAATAAAAATAGGGGAAGAAAGAGAAAAGTTAACATTTGGAATAGATGGAGCAGTAATAAAAGTAGATTCACTTTCATTTAGGGAAAAATTAGGAACAACATACAAAGTACCACGTTGGGCAATTGCCTACAAATACCCACCAGAAGCTAAAGAAACAAAATTAAAAGATGTAATATGGCAAGTAGGAAGAACAGGAGTAATAACACCAATGGCAATATTAGAACCAGTAAAAGTAGCAGGTTCAACAATATCAAAAACAACACTACATAATGAAGACTTTATAAGAGAAAAGGGACTAAAAATAGGAGATACAGTTGTAATTCAAAAACAAGGAGATGTAATACCAGAAGTAATAAAAGTTATAGCTGAAAAAAGAACAGGAAATGAAATTGATGTGCAAGTTCCAGCAGTTTGCCCAGTATGTGGAAGTACTGCCACAAGAGAAGAAGGAGAAGCGGCAATACGTTGCAATCGGAATAGAATGCCCAGCACAACTATTAAGAGGAATAGAACATTTTGTATCGAAAGAGTGTATGGACATAGATGGATTAGGTTATAAAATAGTGGAAAGCTTAATAGAAAAAGGTTTAATAAAAAATATAGCAGATATATATAATTTAACATTAGAAGATATAGCTTCACTAAAGAAAAATGGAAAAAAATTTGCAAGTAATTTAATAGAATCAATAGAAAAAAGTAAAAGCCAAGATTTATTTTACGTAATCAATGCTTTGGGAATTAGGCAAGTAGGAATAAAAGCAGCAAAGGTTTTAGCAAAAAAATATAAAACAATGGAGAACTTAAGTGGCGCTAGTTTGGAAAGTTTATGTACTGCCAATGATGTAGGAGAAATAACAGCAAGAAATATATATGAATTCTTCAGGCAAGAGCAAACAATAGATATGATAAAAAAATTAAAACAAGCAGGCGTTAATATGAAATTAAACGAAGAAGAAGGAATAGACAATCGATTTGATGGAAAAACCTTTGTATTAACAGGTTCACTTGCAAAATATACAAGAAATGAAGTAAGCGATTTGATAGAAAAATTTGGAGGAAAAACATCATCTTCAGTATCTAAAAAAACAGATTATGTACTAGCAGGAGAAGATGCAGGATCAAAACTAACAAAAGCACAAAGTTTAGGAATTACTATTTTAACAGAGGAAGAATTTGAAAATATGACAAAATAAAACAGAAAGGAATAATAAGTTAAAAAACATGTTAGAAATAAAAGAAGAAATGAGTAAAGTATTAGCAAATACAAAATTGCCATTTCAAATACAACATACTATAGAAGAAATATATAAAGAATATGAAAAATCATATAAAAAACTTATTGAATATTTAAAAATAAAATATCCAAATAAATTGAAAGAAATAATAAAACTTGAATTAGATACATTACAAGATTATAAAGATGATATGCATATGACTCAAACAATAGAATTTGAAGAATATGAGCAAAGAAGGGTTATAATAATTGAAACAATAAATGATGTTTTAAAATATATGAAGGAAAACAAAGAGATAACAGAAGAAAAGTTTGAGAATAATATGGCTAATGTAGTTAAAAAAGAAGAAAATGAAAGATTTACAAAAATAGTAATGGACAATACAATTTCTGAAATAGTATCATCTGGTAAATATTTTATAAATAGAATAAATCATTTAGGACTGAGAGTAGATGGTGAATTGGAAGAAATAGAAAAAAACTTTTTAGAAGAAATTAAAAGCATAAAAGAAAATGCAACACAAAAAGTACCAGAAATTAATCAAACTATAAGTAAACATATTGTAAATATATATGAGCAATTAAAAGAAATTATAGAAAAATACAGAACAGAATTAAGCAAGCAAAATATAAATACCACTGGAAAAAAGCAAGAGCATGATGTTAATGAAAGATAAATAATGAAAAGGAGCTAAAATTGGATAAAAATTATAATATAGAGAAATTTCAAAAAGAATTAGACGAGGGATATAGTTTATATTTTACCTATGTACGAAATAGGTATTTAATATTCAAGACATCAGAAAACTGTTATACTCAGAAACTAATAACAATTCACGACAAAAACCCACATCCAGTAATACAAATGCTAACGAAAAAGCGAGTAGTAGAAATGTTTCCATTTATGGAAGACATAGAATATAAACAAAATTAAGGAAAGATTTGGAAAGATTTGGGACGCGTCAAAAACTTACAAATATAAATAACTTTAACAATATAAGTATTATTTAAAATTTGTAAAGTTTTTGACGCGTCCCAAATCTTTCCAAATCTTTCCTTAATTTTGTTTTATTCACTATAACATTCAGTAATGTAATACCTTCCAGTACTATAATTATTCTTAGTATTATTCTTAGTTTCTAAATCCTCAAAGTGCCACCATTCAGAGGCTAGAGGAGAAAGGTTAGCTCCTATACAATATTTTTGTAAAAGTTTAGCTTCATTATTCATTGTTTTTGCAAAAGGTGTTTTTTTCAAGGTATCGTTATTTTTATTAGAAATACCATATGCATATGCTGCGGCAGTTCTACTCAATTCGTGCATTTGTGTTGGCATTTTATATTCATCATAGTCAATTACATCTATATAATAATAATCACCAAAATATTTGAATTTAGAATTTGTAATTTTAACTAAACTTGTATCAATAGCAATACCACGTTGATGATTAGATAACCCCTGTGCAATAAACCAGCTTTCAGACCAACCAAAATAATTAATACCATTCTTTACTTCATCATCAGAATTAGCAAGCTTCCTCAAGCTACTAGCAACAGACATCTGGGTATCATATGGCCTATAAGTTTCATATATTTTTAAACAATTTCCTTCTTCTAAAGCAAGCCTCTGGGCTATGCAAATTTTCTTGGATACACTATATAATACAGGCATTAGAAACTCTTCTTTGTTAAACCTAGTATTCATAGTTTTAACATTGTAAAGAGCCTTGCCAGTGATATTAGGAAGCTCTTTATTACTAGATCTAAATAAAGAAGAATAGCTATTAGTGTCATCATAAATAATAGAAGGAATTACATCGGGTAAATTAATCATACAATATTTATGCTCAAGCCAACCAGAAAAATTATTAGTTTCGATAAACCACCAGTCTCCCTGTTCTTTTACAATTCTAAAGCCTGTTCCGAGGAGTAAAAGTACTAACTATTCCAGAAGTAGAACTAGGTTCAAGCATTAAATTCATTTTTATAGATGTATACCCAGTAGAGCCTTGAATAGGAAGCTCTAAACCATTAATTTCAAAATATGATTGTAATTTTTTAGTTCTAACTAGTGAAAGACTAGACACTCTAGTTGTTTTTATAGCAAAACTTTTAATACTTTTAGAATTCAAATTTAAATAACTACTATTAATAGAAAAACTATCTTTTTTTAAGTTATTCAGATCAATAACATGTATTAAATAATAAATTATAAAAATAAAAAGTATTAAACAATATAAAACTAAGAAAACTTTTTTTAAATTTAAATTTTTCATAAAAATCTCCATAAATTTATTTAAATAAATTATACAAACAAATAACAATAAAAGCAAGAATATTAAAAAAATTATCTGCAAACTTTAACATCTATTTTGTAACATTAATGAAATATACTTGTTACAGACTTATTAAATTGTTTATGATATACTTAAAATAGTATAATACTATAATAATTAAAATTATTTTTTATAAACATTATATTAAAGAGGGGAATAATATGGAAAAATTAGAAAATGAAACACTACAAAATACTCAAAAAAGGGGAAAACATGCTAAAGAAAACAATAATGTAAAGGAAAAACAAAAGCTAGATTTAGCAAATAATGTAGAAAAAGAAGGGAAAAGAAACAAAGAGGATAATTTAAAAAAAGAAAACAAAAAGCTGGAAAGAATTTTAACAATAATAATAGTAATTCTTGCATTATGTATATTGATATTAGATATTTATTATATATATACGAAACTAGTTCCTAAATTTAAAGATATAACAATAGAAATAGGAAATGAAAAAGAATTAACAATAGAAAATTTTATTACAAAAGAAAAATATTTAGAAGATAGCAAAGTAATAACAGATTTAAGCCAAATAGACTTAAGCAAAGTTCGGAGAATATGATATTAATCTAATGTACAAGAAAAAAGAAAGAACTGTAAAACTACATTTAGTAGATACAACACCACCACAAGTTAAATTTCAAGACATAACTAGATATATAGGGTATGAAATAAATGGAGAAGATTTTATAATAGAAAAGTCAGATTTATCACAAATGTACGTTGAATTGGCAAATATACCAGAAATAGTAGAATTTGGAAATTATCCAGTTACAGTAATAGTTAAAGATGAATATGGAAATGAAACTAAAAAAGAATGTACATTAACAATAGATTGGCTTAACTATAATGTTACATTAGAACTAGGAAAGGCTTTAACAAAAGAGGATATATTAATGCGCCCAAAAGAAGATGCTAAATTAGTATCTAAAGCAGAATTAGAAAAAATAAATAAATCATCAGTCGGCGATTATACGATGACTTTAAGCAATAATGGAAAAGAATATATAATAAATATAAAAATACAAGATACATTGCCACCAGAGTTAGAACTAAGAAATGTGAGTATATATGATGATGAAAAAGTAGATAAATCAAAATTTATAGTATCGACAAAAGATGCGTCAGGAAAAGTAGAAACGACATTATTAACTGATATTGATTATAAAAATATAGGAACACAAGTAGTAACAATAGAAGCAAAAGATGAACATGGAAATAAAGTAGAAAAACAAGCTAATCTAACAATAAAAAAAGATACAGAAGGTCCAGTGCTTTCAGGTTTAAAAGAAATGACAGTTGCAAAGAACTCAAGTGTAAATTATAAAAGTGGAGTAAAAGCAGTAGATAAAAAAGAAGGAAATTGTGACTTTACTGTAGATACAAGCAAAGTAAATATAGGAGTAGCAGGAACATATTATGCAACATATACTTCAAAAGACAGCAAAGGAAATACAACAACAGCCAAAAGAAAAATAATAGTAAAACATAATCAGGAAGATACAAATAATAAATTTAATGAGTTTTATAATGAGTATTTAGTAGGAAAAGATGCTTATGGAATAGTGGATACCATAAGGAAAAAAATATCTTATAATAGTAACTGGGGTGGTGATGATCCAATATGGTATGGACTAACAAATAAGAAAGGAAATTGCTATGTACATGTACTACTAGTACAAAAAGCATTAAACAAAGCTGGAATAACAAACCAAGTAGTAAAAACAATAGATGGAACACATTATTGGAACCTAATAAAAGTAGGAGGAGTATGGAGACATTATGATTCAACACCAGGAAATCACTTAATAGGACCAGCAACAGATGATGAAAAATTTGCAAGCAGTTCTATGAAAGGAAGAGATTGGAATAGAAGTGCCTATCCAGAGGCGAAATAGTGAATAATAAATGATGAATAATTTTATTGTAGGGGTCGCAACCATCGGCGACCCGAGCTTCGAAGAAACTACCAAAAAAGATGTGACAATATTATACCAAAATAAAGGAGAAACAAAATATGCTAATAAATATACTCTTGCTAATATTAAGCATAGGCATATATGTAAGCTTTGGAATATCAAATTTAATATATATATTATTTAGCACAGTTACAACATATGTGGCAGCAAGAATAATAGCAAACAAGAGGGTTACTAAAGGAGGAGAACCCTACAACGTTAATTATACTGATAAAGAAAATAAAAATGCTGAAATTATAGAAGAAGTTAAAGATGAAAATTCTAAAAATAATCAAAATAAGAAAAATGGAAAATGGATACTAATAATAACCATAGCAGCAAATGCATGTATACTAATAGCAATAAAAATATTATTATATGGACAAGCAAAGTTAAACTGGTTAAGTGGCGTCCAAATAATAGCACCACTTGGAATTTCATACTACACCTTACAAGTAATTTCATACATAGTAGATGTATATAAAGGAAAAATAGAAGCGGAAAAAAGCTTTTTCAAATACGTATTATATGTAATGTACTTTCCATATTTATTCATAGGACCAATAACAAGATATGAAGACATGAAAAATGAGTTATTCAAAAATAAAAGAATAAAGCCAGAAAACATATATAATGGAACAATTAGAATACTATGGGGATTAACTAAAAAAATTGTAATAGCAGGTAGAGTAGGAATATTAATAGGAACAATAGCAAGTGATGTAAGTGCTTATAAAGGAGCATATGCACTTCTTGCAATGTTACTATACTCAGTACAATTATATGCAGACTTTAGTGGAGGAATAGATATAGTAATAGGTGGCTCAAAAATGTTAGGAATAAATTTAAAAGAGAATTTCGACTCACCATACTTATCACAAAGCATAAAAGAATTTTGGAGAAGATGGCATATAGCACTAAGCAGTTGGCTTAAAGATTACATATATATTCCACTAGGAGGAAATAGATGTGGTAAAATAAGAAATAAAATAAATATAATAATAACATTTGTAATATCAGGTTTCTGGCATGGAATGAACTACTTATTATGGGGGTTATTACATGGTTTATTAGTAGTATATGGAAAAATACTAAAAACAAAATGGAAACCAATCAATATAATAATAACATTCTTACTAGTATCAGTACTATGGTCATTTTTTATATGGCCAGACACACTAACGTCAATTCAAATGATAGGAAGTGTATTTACAAATTTTAATTATGCAGAAATGTTTAGTAATTTCCTAGAATTAGGTTTAAATATGGCAAATATAATAGTGTTAATAATTTCAGTAATAGCATTAATAATATTTGATATCAAAAAGGAAAAAATAATAAGTAAAATAAAAAACTATAAACTAGAGGGAAAAATAGCTGTAATAGGAACTCTAGCTCTAATAGTGTTAGTATTTGGAATATATGGAATAGGATTTAATGTAAATGAATTTATATATAGCAAATTTTAGGTGGGAACTTAATGTATAAAATAAGCCACATTCCACATTTATATATATTAAAATAAGAATCGAACCCTTGAAAAAAAAGGGGACGCCACGCAAGGTCGCCCTTGAGTAGCGCCCCCTACATACAAAAATAATTTTCATTAAAATAAAAGGAGAAAAAATGAAATATTTAAAACCAATAATAGTAATTATAATATTCATATTAATATTCATATTTTTAAACAAACTACTTTCGCCCAAATATATGACTGACCTAGTAGAAGGAAATATGACATATGAATACTACGATGAAGAAAAAAATCACGAAGTAATATTTATAGGTGACTGTGAGGTATATGCTAACTTTTCACCAATGGTATTATATGAAGAAGAAGGAATAACCTCATATGTAAGAGGAAACTCGCAACAACTAATATGGCAAAGCTACTATATACTAAAAGAAACGCTAAAATACGAAACACCAAAAGTAGTAGTATTTAATGTAAACTCAATGAGGTATAGCAAGCCAGTTAGTGAAGCATATAATAGGTTAGCAATAGATAAAATGAAATGGTCAAAAGAAAAAATAGATATAATAAAAGCATCGATGACAAAAGAGGAAGATTTTTTGTCATATGTAATACCATTACTTAGATATCACTCAAGGTTTGATAAATTAACAAATGAAGATTTTGAATATTTATTTAAAAACAAAAATAGCATGCATAATGGATTTTTAATAAATAAGAATATAAAACCAGTAGAAAGCCTGCCAACGAAAAGAAGACTTTCAAGTTATGAATTTGAGCAAAATTGTTATGACTATTTAAATAAGATAACTAAATTATGCAAAGAAAATAGTATTAAATTAGTACTAATAAAAGCGCCAAGCGTATATCCATATTGGTATGATGAATATGAAGAACAAATACAAAAATACGCAAAAGAAAATAATTTAGATTATTACAACTTTAAGGAAAATGTAGAAGAAATAGGAATAGATTATAGCACAGATACATATGATGGAGGTTTACACTTAAACTTAGATGGAGCAACAAAACTATCAAAGTATTTCTCAAAAATACTTAAAGAAAATTATGAACTAACAGATTATAGAGAAAATGAAGAAATAAGCAAAATATATAATGAAAAGTTAGAAACATATAAAGAAGCAATAAAATAATTTCAAATTATAATAAATAAATCTTTTGTAAACTAGCAATATACATAAAAAAGAATAATTTATAAAACTACTAACTAAGTCTTGCATATATATATAAACAATGATATAAATATAAAAAAGCAAAAGAAAGGATGAAAAAAATGAACAAAAAAGTAATAGGAATAATTATAGCAATAATATTAATTGTAATAGTAGGAGTTAGCGTATATATGCTAACAAGAGGAAATTCAGCAGATGTACAAAAAACAGAAAAAAAAGAAACGCAAGAAGCATATGCACTAAAAGTAAATAATAAAGAAATAAAATTAGGAGAAGTATTTTCAAGAGAAAAATGTGGACAAGAACTACAATATTCAGAAGTAGCAAGTTGTGCATTTGATGGATTAGACAAAAAATATACATACGAAAATTACGAAATAACCACAGGTGAAAAAGATAAAATAACATCAATTTACTTTATAGATGAAGGAGTATCAACAACAGAAGGAGCAAAAATAACAGACTCATATGATAAGATGGTACAAGTATATGGAAATAACTTTAAAAATGAAGGAAACAAATATACATATACAAAAGGAAATACATCAATAGAATTTATGGTGGAAAATGAAGTAATAATAGGAATAGAATATATTTATAAATAGAAATAATTATATCATATTAAATAAATGGAGAAAATCATGAATGAAATATTATTTATAGTATCAATTCTTATTAATTTTATTGGAATCATAATAGCATATAAAGTATTTAAAAAAACAGGGCTATTTGTATGGGTAGCAATATCAACCATTATTGCCAATATTGAAGCAACAAAATGTATAGACATGTTTGGAATATCAGTAACTTTAGGAAATGTTGTATATAGTACAGTATTTTTAGCAACTGATATACTAAGTGAAATTTATGGAGGGCAAGAAGCAAGAAAAGCAGTTAAAATAGGATTTTTCTCTATGTTAATATTTACACTTTTAACACAAATAGACTTATTGTTTATACCAAATGAACAAGACATAGTAAATGACTCTATGCATACAATATTTAGTTTTATGCCAAGGTTTTGTTTTGCAAGTGTGGTAACATATGTAGTAAGTAATACATTAGATACATATCTATATGATATAATAAAAAATAAACTTCCAGAAGACAAATTTTTATGGGTAAGAAATAATGGATCAACAATGATAAGTCAATTAATTGATAGTATATTATTTACTCTTATAGCATTTGTAGGAATTTATTCATGGAAAGTTATAATAAATTTAACTATAGTAACATATCTTGTAAAATTAGTAGTAGCAGTTTTAGACACACCATTTATATATATTGCGAAAAGAATTGACACAAAATCAATTTAAAATGTAGGGGCGATGGTGGCATCGCCCCTAAGCCACAAAGGTATACTAAAAAATATTTATTTAATCAATTTCAAATTTAATATTCTAAATTTCTTTAGGATTAACATACAAAGTTTTATTATTAGTATAAACAACCATTCCAGGCTTGCTACCAGAAGTTTTTTTTACATTTTTAATAAAGCAATAATCAACTGGAACATTAGAAGAAAGTTTAGCCTTACTATGAAAAGCAGTAATTTCAGCACAAGCAATAATAGTATGTTCCTTTACATTTTCTCCATTACATTTTAATAAACAATGGCTTCCTCTAATATCTTTAGTATGAAACCACAAATCTTCATTTTTACCAAGTTTAGTAGTTATATAATCATTCTGCTTATTATTTTTACCAACATATAAAGTAAAACCATCAACATTATATGTAATAGGCTCATACTCGTCATGAACTTTTCGCTTATTAACTTTATTCTTTTTAACATTAGAATTATTTTTAGTATTCTTAAATAAAACATTTTCGGAAATTTCTAAATCAATTTCTTCAAGTTCAAGAGTAGAAGTAGCACTTTCAAGTTCATATATTATACTCTCTAAATAATCTAATTCTTTAGTAGCAGCGGCTTTTTGCTTACTCACAATTTCCAATGTATTTTTTAACTTATTATATTTTTTAAAATATTTTTTAGCATTATATGAAGGCGAAATACTTTTGTCTAAAGGAATTTTTATCAAATTATTATTATCATAATAGTTCTCAATTTCGATATAGTCTATATTTATATTATTATTTATTCTATATAAATTAGAAGTAATAAGTTCTCCATATAGCCTATAATTGTCCATACTTTCACATTCTTTAAGTTTCAAATTTATATTATTAACTTTTTTAGTTATCTTTTTAAGAGCTGAAAGAACCAATTTTAAAAGACTATTCTTATAATTAATGGTAACCTCATCATTTTCCTTTTTACTATAAAATTCATCTAAAAAGAAATTAGCCTGAAGCATATTATCTTGTAGGGGCGAGCGTTGCTCGTCCGTATTAGCAACAAATTGCTCATTTGGAATATGAATAATTGTTTTATTGTAGGGGTCGCTACTAAAGGGGCGACCCATGTAAGCAATATAATTCGCCTTATTAACAATAGTATAATCTTTATTATTTATAGAAACAACCACAACATTTTCAGTTCCTAAATTATCTATAATATTTTTTATATAATTATATAAATTAGTTAAATCTATATTAGAATAACCAGTATCAGAAATTTTTAAAACATCTAAAGTACCTAAAATAAAAGTTTTACTAATTCCACTAAAACTATTAGGTATAATGTTAGAAAGTTTATCATTTTTCATTAAACTAATAAATTCTTCTAAGCCTACTTTGCAAATATCTAATTTATCAGCAGGAGGGTTTATATATTCATGTGCAGGAAGAATATCTCTACATGAATTAGAAAAGCTATCTAAATGTCTAAGGCTATCAATAATAATATTTTTATCATTAAGCAAAATAACATTACTGTGTTTGCCCATAAGTTCAACTACTAATTTTTTACTTACTAAATCATTAAGCTCATTGTAGCCTTCTAAATCAATAAAAATAATTCTCTCCAAACAATTACTATAAATATTAGTTATACGACTACCAATCAAGTGCTTTCTAAGTAACATACAAAAGTTAGGAGCATTCAAAGGGTTAGGTTTACTGTTAGTTGTCAAATTCATCCTATAATTATTAGAAGAAATAGAAATATTCAAAGCATAATTCTTTCCACTACAATAAATACCTAAAATAATTTCATTTTTATTAGGCTCAAAAATTTTATTAATTTTACCTCCAATAAGAGCACTCTTAAGCTCTAAAACAACTTGTTTTGTAACAATTCCATCAAATGCCATATCAAACTCCTTATATATGTACTTTTAATTCTTAATAAATACTATACAATAATAATTAAACAAAAACAAGTAATAGCAATATATTTATGTCTAAAAAACTACAATTTATAATAAAAAAATTTAATGTAGGGGCTTATATCTAAAAGGAATACCACATAGGAATGCCGAATTACGCCCATATTACAATTTTCAATATATTATAAATTTGGATAAAATATGGAAGGCTTAATTAGGTAAATTCTTTTATGTATTCCTGACCGACTAAGCCCCTACAATATAAATAAATTACATTAAGAGTAAAAGTTATATATTTTATCTAAAAATAGCAACAAAAACTGTAAAACCACTTGACATTCTAAGATTTGATAGATATAATGCAAGAAATGAACATCTTAGGAGGAATAAACTTATATGAAAGAAAGCAATATGTTTTATTCATTAAATAATAATTACAAAGAAATGAGTGACGAAGACTTAGTGAATAGCTCTAAGTCTGGGGATAAAAATGCGCTTGAATACTTAATAAATAAGTATAAAGAACTTGTTAATATGAAAGTTAGCAAATATTTTATAATTGGGGCAGAAAAAGAAGATATAATACAAGAAGGGCTAATAGGATTATATAAAGCAATAAAAAGTTATAGTGGAGATAAGCAAAATTCATTTAAAACATTTGCTAATATGTGTATAGAAAGGCAACTAATAACAGCAATAAAATCATCTAATAGGCAAAAACATATGCCACTTAATTCATATTTATCATTAAATGAATCAGCATATGAAAATGACGAAGAAACAAGCTTATTCGATACATTCAACTCACACCAAATAGAAGATCCGCTAGAAACAATAACAAAGCAGGAATACTATAAATCAGTAGAAATAGCAATAGATAAATCACTAAGTAATTTTGAAAAACAAGTACTAAATAGATACATGCAAGGAGAAAGCTATATACAAATAGCCGAAAAATTGGACACACCAGTAAAATCTATAGACAATGCAATACAAAGAATAAGAAAAAAAGCAACAACAAATTTAAATGTGAGTGAATTATAAATATATAAAAATAAATTATAGATATATAAGGGCACGGTGCACCGTGCCCAATATAATATATATTGTAAAAATACGCTGTCATAGCTCAGTAGGTAGAGCACTACCTTGGTAAGGTAGAGGTCACGGGTTCGATTCCCGTTGTCAGCTCCATAAGAAAAATACTGTAATTCAACGTACAACTGCGAATTACAGCATTTTTTTATTTTTCTTTTTTAAGTCTATCAAGTCTATGAAGTCTATATATTCTATACAAAACGTTGTACAAAACGTTGTCAAAATTACTGATATATTTCATTTATATAACTATTAATTCTTTCATCTGAATTTTCTCTTTCAGAATCTAAATGAGCATAAATATCATATACCATTTTTGCAGAAGAATGTCCCATTATTCGTTGTGCTTCTTTAATATTAATTCCAGCATAATATAACATAGTACAAAAAGAATGTCTTAAAACGTAATAAGTAAATTTTATTTTTTCTTTCTCTAATTTTTCTATTTTTTCTTTTATAGAACTTTTATCTCTAGTTGTTTTCTTTAACTCTTTTTTTAATATTTGTTGCTCAATTAATATATCTTTATTTAAATAATTTAAAAATGTTTTTAAATGTACTTTTAAAGCAGTCTTAGTCCACATTGAAAATTTATCAGTTTCTTTTGTAAAAATAAAATTAGAACCAATCCTTTTTTGCATATCTACTTGTTCTTTAACTTTATTAAATATAACATCAGGAATAGGAACATTACGTGTTTTTTTATTTTTTGTTTCTTTTAACTGAGGTTGATTATGTACAAATTCAGCTGCTGTATCTATATGAAAAACATGCTTTTCTTCGTCAAAGGCATCCACATTTAATGCGACACATTCTTCAGGTCGCAATCCACAATAACGAATTATAAGAATAAACGTACCATATTTATGATTTAAAGCAGCATCTAACACTTTCTTATCCTCACTTATTTTAAGAGGAATACGTTCTTCTTTTTGATACTTCACCTTATCAATATTAACACATGGATTTTTTTCTGTTATATCATTATCTATAGCACTTTGAAAAATTCTTTTACAATCCATAGAAGTTCTATTAACAACATCTAAAAGTCCATCTTTTTGCATAGAAGTTGTAATTAATTTAATATCATCAGGTTTTATATTTTTTAATTTCATATTTCCTATGTATTTGTTCATATGTCTAATTCTATTTTTAACACAAACTTGTGTGCCATTTGATTTTGAAGAAATATTAAGGTCAAACCACTTTTGTGCATAATCCTTAAATAGAATTTCATTTTTATTTGTACATAAATCATTTTCTAATTTATATTTCAAATCAACATATTGTTTATATAATCCTTCTTTATTTGTATCATATAGATGATATTTTTGTTTATTTTTTTCAATTTTTTTATATAATCTTCCATCTTTTCTGACTGTATACGTCATATCTCTGTATTTTTCCATATAAACATCCTTTCATTAATTATACAAAAGAAGCATTGATAGTCTAATGCTTCTTTTGTATAATTTACATATTTTTCTATATAAAATTCTATCGAATTTCTCATAATAATCTAAATTCATTTGTGTTATCCTATATACAAGAAGATAAAATTAGTATATAATATCTACGGGAGATGATAAAAATGTGGATATTATATATTATATTTACTTTACTATGTTGTTTTATTACATATAAATTTGCTTGCTATCAGCTTGTTGAGTTAGATAAAACCAATAGCGAAGGATTTAAAACTCATCAAGAATATATTTGCAAAGCATTAGAAGAAATTGCAGATATTAAAAATGATGTTATTAAAATTAAGAAAGACATATATTAATAAAATTTTTTCCAAATTCAGTCAATAATAAAATACCCTTTTTATAAGTTAACTCAAAACCAAATGGAGCATTTTCGTAATGACTTTTTACATGATTAAAACCGAATATCATACAACTGTGAATCTGTAATACTTCTATCATCATATATTTTTAAAATATTTACTCTTTCTAAATTGTCTATGACTACTTTATTAAGTTTAATTGTATGATTTTCTGAGAGAATAAGTATTTTATCTAATGAAAATGAACCAGAACTAGATGGAATATGATATTGCAATATGTCAACGGCAAAAGTATCTATGTCTTTGCCGTTAAAATTTTCTAAAAATTCTGCATCATCTTTGCTTAGCTGTTTTACTATTTCAATATAGGCTGGTAATACTTGACTTTGCTTTGTATTATCCATTTCAGATAATAATATATTAGTAAACATTTCTTTTATATATTCTTCATCTAAATTATATTTTAAACCATCAATAGTAGGTCCAAGAATGTTAACTCTTGGGCTTATTAAATGTTTAGATGGAATTGTTTGCGCTCTATTCTGTAATTCAGTAGCATAATTTTGTAGCTTGTCTTTAGCATATAAATTATACTTTTGCATAGGGTACATAACAGTATTATGGAAGAAATCCACTACTGTAGTAACAATACTACTAGAACTTTTTAGTGGTTCTTTTAAAGTATCATCATAAGCTTTTTCAATTGTTTCTGTTAAATCAGCTTTTACTTCAACTTTAGGTAAGTTATTTTCGCTCATTACTTATCCTCCTTATCTTTTTCTTGCTTAGCTAATAAAGCCTCGATAGTATTTTTTATTATCATTTTATTAGTTTCATTTAATGGCTTTACACTGCTTGCAAATGCAATATCTTCTTCATCTATATTTAATTTGTGTTGATTTTTTATGTCTGACTTACCCATAAGATAATCTAATGAACAATTAAAAATTTCTGTCATCTTTAATTTTATATCATCACTAGGAGTTCTTTCTCCACTTTCATACTGAGAAATAGAAGCACTAGAAGATAAATTTAATCTTTTAGCTAATTCTATTTGACTTAATCCTAAGTTATTTCTTTCTAACTCTATTCGTTTTCCTAAAATATTATCCATAAAAACCGTCCTTTTATTTTTTTACAAAATGTGAAATCTATTGATATTATAACATTTATTTCACTAATTGTAAAACAATTTCACAAAATGTTAAAAAACTATTGACAACTTTCACTACTTGTTATATTATAATCACAAGTTTCACAAATAGTAAAAATAAGGAGGCGAAAAAATGACAGAGCTAGAACGTAGAAGAAGAGAAAAAGATTATACTCAACAATATATGGCGGATGAAATTAATGTATCAGTGGGATGTTACAATATGTACGAAAACAATCAAAGAAAAATACCAATTGATAAGGCAGAAAAAATTGCAAAAATATTAAAATGTAAAAAACGTGATATTTTTGTACCTTCTAGTTTCACAGTTAGTGAAAATGAAGCGAAAGAAATTTGTTAAAAGAAAACAATAAGTACGGTGAAATAAAATATTAAAAAATAAGGAGGTAAGTATGAATGAAAGAAAAAAGTGTATAGAGATGAAGAATAAAACAAATACAATAATAGTTCCAGTAAAGATAGAGGAAGAAAATATAGATACAGTATTACAAAAAGCAAAAGAATTAGTAAGTTTATTGGAAAGAGCTAACAAACTAATTCAATCGCTAGGAAATACTACTATAAATAATTATACTAATTAATACTTTTACCATTTACAAAAGCACCACTTTTAATGATTGCATTAGAAGATAAATCTTCTAGATTAGTAACAGTACCACTAATAACAATATTGCCATTATTTAATAAATGATGAACAGTTCCATTTATTTCAGCAAAGGAATTTTTGGAAACTTCTAATTCATTACAAATACCAATAACAATAACTTTAGAATGTGGACTTGCTAATACCATTTGAGAACATATCCCTTTTATAGTTAAGACAACATTTTCTGCTACTGTAATATTTTCAGAACATACATCTGAAATAGTAGTGTCAGTTTGAATAATCATAAAAAATCACCACCTTTCAGAAACATTATAGCATAGGGGAGATAAAATATCAAAATAAAAATAGGAGGAAAAGTATGGAAGAATTTATTAAAAATAATTTTGGCTATATTATAGGTACTTTATTATTTTCTATTGAATTTATCATTTGGCATATACTTAAGAGAAACTTCAAAAGCTCCAAGCATAAGAATATAGCACCAGAACAATACAACAATAGTAAAAATAAATAAAAATAAGGAGGTAAGTATGAAAGAAATATTATTTTGGTGGATGCTTATGTATGACATACTAGTAATAACAATAAAGCCTATCAGAAAAAGTCTAATAAACTTTTTAAAAAACATTTAATAAATAATAGGAGGTAAGCATGGAAATAAAATTTGAAAATGTAGTAGATAAAAAAATTACAAAAGAAGAAAAAGAAAAGATAAAACAAATAATGGATGAAGGTGGAAAAACTATTAATTGTATTACTTATGAAAAAGACAAAATAACAACAATAAAAAAAATAGAGCCAGTAAATGGCAAGGATACTAGCTCTACAATAATACAAACAAAAGATAGAATAGATATTAGTTTTTAAACGAATAAGAACCATCATCATTTTGTACAAGTTCTTTATTTGAAGAAATAATTATTTTATTAGCGAGTTGCGTAAAAGTTACATCAGTTCCATCTGGATAAATAGAGTGATTAACAATACAGTCTTTAGTTTGCTTATTTTCAATTTTTATATCACTAAATTTCTCGACATCAGGAGTTTTGATTGTTAATTTTTCATTAGCATTAACAGAATAATTATACATTATAATCACCACCTTTTAGAAGCATTATAGCATAGGTGAGATAAAATATCAAAATAAAAAATAGGAGGTAAAAATGGCAACAAATATATGTAGTAGATCTAGAAGGAATTTCGTAGATCCAAAAACGATAGCAGAACAATACAATATAAGTACGAAACAAGTTTATAAATTATTATCTTTACCAGTATTTGCAGAAGCAAAGAAAAAAATTGGAATAAGATGTACAAGGGTAGATCAAGATAAGTTTTATGAAATTTCAGAACAATATTTTAGATAAGGAGGAGATATAGAAATGTTATGTTTAATTAGTTTAATTTTTATATTCATAATTTTTGGACAACTAGAAGCGGATACAATTTCAGTAGGACAAGCATTAATATATGCATCATATGGACTTTTAATGTTTTATCAGACTAGCAAACCATATTGGACAAATGAACAAAATAAAAGAACTAATCACCAACGCAGCAAACGGAAATGATTAGTTCAATAGAAATATTATTCAAACACTTCTATTGCTATTATAACATGTAAAAACAGTAGAAGTCAATAAATGAAAGGAAGAAAACACATGAAAAAGATAGCAAATAAACAAATAAGTGAAAGACAAATAAAAAAATTACAAGAAGAATTACAAATGAATAAAAGCCTTTTAGGGTTCTATTTTTGGACAGAATTTGTAAAAGAAGCTTTAAAGATTAATTTAATAACAGAAATTGCAATAAGGGATTTATTAGAAAAAGTAGCAAAAAAATTCAATACAACTCCAACAAGAGTTGATAAGGCATTAAGAAACTTAATATTAACTATAGGACAACAAAATATTCAAAATTTTTTCAATGTAAAATACAAAATAACAATAAGAAGTATGTTATTTTTGAGCATTGATTATTTAAAGAACAAATATATTATTGAATAAATTTAAAATGTTACATAAAAACTTTTAAAATTCACATATTGTAATTTACAACAAGCAGGTCACAAAGTTTTTGTCCTGCTATTTTTGAAAAAACATATAAGAAAGGCAAGGAAATGGAAGAATTAACAAGATTAATGAAATTATATGAACTTAAAAAAGAAATTACTAAATTCTTATTAGAAATTAAAATGAAAACAAGTTCATTAGGTTTTAATTATTGGCTTAGTGCAATAGAGTATTCAGTATCTAAAACATTTGGTAATGGATATGAAATACCAAGAATGAGTGAGATTTATTCACTTATAGCAAAAAAACACTATACATCTATTTCATGTGCTGAAAAAGCAATGAGATATGCAAAAGAAGAAAGCCGATACAAAATAATATTTAACATAGAACACAACTTAAAAAATAATGACTTTTTAACATTATGCACAGACAAAATCATAGAAAAATGTTTCACAAATAGCGGTGTTAATAGTCGAAAATAAATGCGAAAGAGAGGAAAGACTTGTGAATTATATAGAACAACTTAATGCGTTTTATACTATGTTAGACTATAATGCTCTTTCTAGCAATGCTATAGCACTTTATAATTACTTGCTGCATATAGCATACACACTAGATTGCATTAATGAGTTTTCAGTAGCAAATATTACGCTTATGAGTAAATTAAGATTAACAATAAAAGAATTGCAAAATGCAAGAAATGAGTTAATTAACAAAAAATATATAAGTTATAAAAAGGGTAGAAACCAAAATATTGCTCCAAAGTATCAAATTGTCAATAATAATCAATTTACAAACGCAGAAAAAGGACAACCGCAAAGGCAAGCAGACGGACAAGCGGAGAGCAAAGCAAAAGGGCAAGCAAACGGTATGCCAGAGGGGTACATTATTACTATACTATACTTATTATTTAATTATATTAATAATAGGGAAAACGAAATTTTTTTCAAAGACATTTCAGAGAGTCAACGTCAAGGTATAAGAATTTTATTGAAAAAATTTAACGTTTTGATAGAAAGTCCAAATGTAATACAATATTTAGATGAGCAAAGAATATTAAAAACACAAATACAGTATTACGTTGTTAAAGAACTGTATTTTAGTCCATACAAAGTAATTTTAGAAAAATTAACAAAAGAAGAGTTTAACTTGAAATTTTTAAAAACAGAAAAATACGTAGATTTAGAAAATGAAAGTATAAATAAATTTATAAATTATTTTACAAAAACGTTAAAAGAAAAGGTAGATAAGGGGTTTAATAACAATGAAAATAGTTAATAGATTAAATAAATTTATGGCAAGAGAAAAGATAGCAAAACAAAGTAAATATGAAGAAAAACAAGAAATAAATCATTTAAAAAAAGAAAAAACAAAAAAAGAGAAACTATATGATTATTACATATGCGATTATTGCGGAGACGAAATAATTATTTCAGGAAAATGGGAAGAAAGAACAGGAGGAATTTGTAAAATACCACAAACAATGTCAAATGCAGATAAAACTATATATCTGGCATTATGCAATAAATGTGTAATACCAGTACAAAAGGAATTTAAATATAAACAACAAACGAAATGTTTCCCAGAATAAAAATTGAAAAGGAGAACACAAATGAAAGAAATAAATATTGAAGATTATTTATCAAGCACCAGGTATACAACAAGAAAAGAACTATGCGAAAAGACAGGACTAGGAGATAGAAACATAAGAGATAAAATAAGCAATTTAAAAACAAAAAGAGTAGTTATATATAGCAGTAATAGAAGCGGATATAGGTTAGCAAAAGAATATACATCAATGTCAAGAATAGAAAGAGACGAAGAACTAAAACAAATAAAACATAGCTTAAATGACTGTAAGTCAAGAACAAAACAATTAAATAAACAAAAAAGAAAATATATAGCATACTTAAAAAAGGCAGAGCAAATAGAGCTAGAAGAAGCAAATTATAATCATATTCCAAGAATTGATTAGGAAAGGAAAATGCAATGATAAGAAAAATAATAAATAAATATATAATTTTAAATATAATAAAATCTTTAGAAGTCGATATAGCAATTGTTAGAAGAATAAAATTCACTACCCTAAGAAAAAAAGAATATATACATTTATATATTTCAGGAGAAAGAGAGAATATATCATTCAGCTTTAAAGCATTTATATTTAACGAAACTGCAGCAATAAAATATTTAATAAATTATAAAGAAATAGAGCAAGAAATTATAGATAAAATAGATAAAAAAATAAAAATAGAAAATACAAGTTATATAGATTAATAGGAAAGGAAGCGGACAAATGAGAAGAAAACAAACAATAAAAGCATGGGAATTAGAGACAGGAATAAAAGTAAGAAAATTAAAAACATTTAAAGGTGGAAAAGGTAGTAAATGCACAAAAGAAGCATTTAGAAAAATAATAGAAACAAACAACATAACAGTAAAATGTGAAAAAGGAATAGATTTTATTAATAATAAAATTGAAAATAACGAACAATGGAAAAGTTACATAGATTATTCAGAAAATAGAAGAAGAAGGTAGGACAAGCTAATGATTAAATATGAATTTGAAATGATAGGAGAGATAGTAGGAAAAGCAAGGCCTAGAATGAACACAAAATATGGAAGAGCATATACACCAACAAAAACAAAAAATTATGAATATTTAGTAAGATTTTATTTTATAGAAAAATATCCTACCTTCAAGCCTATTGAAGGTAGAGTAAAAGTAGAAATAGTAGCATATTTTGAGATAATCAAAAGCACAAGTAAAAAACGAGAAGCGGAAATGTTAGCAGGAAATATAAGTCCAACTAAAAAGCCAGATATTGATAATATTACAAAAATTATATTAGATGCAATGAATAAATTTGCTTATTTAGACGATACACAAGTCACACATTGCACAGTTATAAAAAAATATGCAGCTACACCAAAAGTTGTTGTAAAAATAGAGGAATATTAAGGAGGAATATAAATGAAAAATCATTTTCATTTTGAGATAATAATATTTTTAATTTATATGCTGTTAATATCAATAATATTTACACATTCGGATAGAAAAGATAAAGATTACATACAAAACATAGAAACAAAACTAAACATATATGAGCAAAGTTACGATAATTTTGTGCTAGAAGATAGTTTAAAACAAGAGAGGTAAAAAAATGAAGAAAATAATATTAAGTTTATTTGACTTGACGGGAAATTGGAGCAGACCATATAAAAAGAATGGCTACGAAGTAATACAGATAGATTTACAGCTTGGAACAGATGTATTGACGTGGGATTATAAGCAGATACCTAAAGATAAAGTATATGGAATTTTAGCCGCATGTCCTTGTACAGATTTTGCACTGAGTGGTGCTAGGCATTTTGCAAGAAAAGATAAAGATGGAAGTACAGAAAAAAGTAAACAACTAGTATATAAAACATTAGAAATAGTTGATTATTTTAAACCACATTTTTGGGTAGTTGAAAATCCAATGTCAAGAATACATAAATGTTGTCCAAAATTAGGACAAGTTAAATTTAAATTTAATCCATGTGATTTTGCAGGATATTGTAAAGATAAGATTGAACAACAAGAAAATAGGTACAATAAGGCAACTTGGCTATGGGGAAATTTTAATAATCCAATTCCAAAAAGATTAGAACCTTTGCAAAAAGAAAGTCCTATATATAAAAATCCATTAAAACTTAAATATGGAAGTGTAGAACTTCAAAATTGGAGAAGTAAAACACCTATGGGATTTGCTTGGGCATTTTATGAAGCTAATAAATAGGAGGATACTATGGACGAAAAGGAAAAAGAAAAATGTTGTATTAAATTCATATATAGAATTTTAAATGATAAAAGAGTATTTAATAGATTTTCTTGTACATATTTTGGAAATATTGAAGAAAATAAAACAGTAAGATTAAACGACTGTATTGATTATATAGTAAAGAAATTTGAAGAATTAGACGTAAAGGAGGAATAACTTATGTCAGAAGAAGATAAGGAAGCAATAGAATATTTAGAAGATAGTTTTAAAAATACAGTAACACATAAAGAAAAGTTTAATATAATTAAAAATTTAATAAAATCACAACAAGAAGAGATAGAAAAGAATAAAAAATTAATTAACAATAAAAACGAAAGATTACTAGAATATGCCAAAGACATTGCAAAGAAAGATAAAATAATAGATGAAATATCAGATTTTATGATTTCGTTAAATATTGATAATACAATTTGTAAAAAAAGTAATTGTACTTCAAATTTAATAAATAATACTTTAGTACGTGATTGCAAAAACTGTATAAAACAATATTTTGAGAAGAAAGTAGGCGAAAGCAATGAAAACTGAAAGAACAAAGAAATTAGAACAATTATTAGCAAATAAATTTAATAATGGAAGTGAATTTTACGTTTTTGAATGTACATTAGGTTGGCATGGTTCTGAAATTGTAGATTGTGTAATGTATAATTGCGATAGACAAGTTTATTGTTATGAAATAAAGCAAAGTGTACAAGATTTTCATAGCAAAAATAAATTAAGTTTTTTCGGTAATAAAAATTATTTTGTAATGCCTTATGAATTATATGAAAAAGTAAAATCTGAAATATCTTCTGAAATAGGTGTGTATGTAGCAATAGACAGATTAGTAGAAAAAGAAGAAATAACAATAAATGAATTTGGAATAAAAAATACAAGATATTGGATGGAACCAATAGATGGACTAAAAGAACTTTATTGTATTAGACCTGCTAGAAAACAAGAATTAAAAGCAGATAAAGAAGTTATTTTATCTTCAATGTTAAGAAGTATGCAAAGAGATAGAGTTTTAAATTTTGGATAATGGAGGAAAGCAATGTTAAGTAAAGAAGAAATAGCAAAAGCGAAAGAAAGAATATCAAAATCATTAAATGATGTTTTGTTTGCTACTTTATATAGTCAAGAAGAAAATGAAGAAGATGAAAAAATACTATTAGCTTATATAAAACAATTAGAGACAAAATTAGAGAATGTGTTTTGGGAAGGCTATATAACAAAACAAAATGAAGCAGTAGAAATATGTAAGATATGTAAATATAAGAATAAAGTAGAGCAACTAGAAACAAACAAGCAAAAGATAATAGAGAAGTTGGAAGAAAGAATACAGTCAGTAGAAAAATGTTATCAAGATTTAATAAAACCTTATTATGATGAAAAACTTAATCTAATAAACACTTCAATTATGAGTAAAAAAGAAAAAGAAGAATTTATAAATAAAAGAAATTGCTTGTTAGTACAAAAACATTGTTATAAAGAAATTTTAGAAATAATGAAAGGAGAAAAGGAATGAGTAATTTAGAATATTTAGAAAATAAAAGATTACAAATAATAGATTTAATACAGCCTATGTGTAGTGCTTTTGGAATAAAAGATTATGATTATAAAATAAATAAAGAGACGCTAGCAGAAACATTAATAATAGATAATCAAAAAATAGGTTGTTCTTGTAATTCAATTAATGCAGTTGTCGAAGAAGTTATAGGATACATATTTATTAAAAATTATAGTAGATGGTGGTACCATAAACCACAAACAGTAAAAGCAATAAAACAATATTGGATAGATTAAGGAGGAACTATGAGCAAGGCAGATAAGATGTTTAAAGAATTAGGATTTAATATGTTAGAAGTATATGAAGTAGAAGTAATATATAGAAGTGAATTTAGACAAATTACATTTGATTTAAGAAATAAATTGATAAGTGTAAGTGATTTAGAATTTATGAGTGCTTATTTTAGTTATGATGAACTACAAGCAATAAACGAAAAAGCAAAGGAGCTACGGATGGAATTAGTAGAGAAAGCTATAAAAACTATAAATGAATATTGTACAAGCAATTATACAGGTTGTAGTGAATGCGATATAGAAGTAGCTTGTGAAAAGTATTTTAACAGAGAACCAAGAAATTGGAAGATACCAAAAGAATGGAAAGAAGATAAAGAGGTGTTTTAGATGAATAAAGAATTAGAAGAAGCAAAGAAACAATGTAAACATATTATAAAGTTCTATACAGATTTAGACACAATACATAGTTCAGTGAAAAAGTGTGATGAAATACAAGCAATAGAAACAGTTTTACAAGCATTAGCTAATTCTATATCTAAAGAAGCAATAGAAGAGAAGATAAATAAATATAAACAACAATTAAGGAACACTACAAAAAGAGTAGTGCAATTACAAATATTAGAACAGAATAAAATGTTACAACAAAGCGAATGGGAAGAATTAAGTATGCTATTTGGAGATATAGAAAAAATAAGAGGAAAGATAGAAGTCTTAAAAGAATTACTGGAGGGGAAATAATATGAACAAAGAGGAAGAAATAGATTTAAATATATTATTGCAAAAAGCAATAGAGTTATTAAATAATAAAAAAGGAATAAAAAGAGAATTGATACTACAAGGATTTGCAGGGTGTAGTATTACAACAAATACATATAAAATTAAAATAGAAATACAAAAAATCTAACAAATAGAACATACTACACTTAAGAGGTGTAAGTATGACAGACAAAGAAATAATTCAAATGTGGCACGAAGGCTATACAAGATTAACATTAGCAAAAATATATATGCGAAGATATAACGAGCAAGTAAAAATAATAAGACTAGACATGAAGAACAGACATGTAAGATTTATAACGTATAAAGAAGCTTTGAATAGAGTTGAGAGAATATTGATAAAGGAAGTGAGAAGATGTTAAAAATAAAAGATAGTGTAGATTTAAGATGG
>CAOJCG010000005.1 GCA_948356915.1 uncultured Clostridiaceae bacterium | reverse complement strand
CTTACCGAGCTGGATTTTTTGTTTTTTGGATTCCTATTTTAGGACACCCTCTTTGAAATTAATCTCTTTGGATTTCTAAATGTTACCAAATCATTGTAACAAATTTTCTGTCAGAAATCAACTTATGTAAATTTTTTTTGTATTTTTTGGCTCTGTCAAATGGGATGGGAGATATTGACACACTTTTTTTACAGCCCCATTTATTTTGTTATATATATCATACCAACTGTATACTCTTGTTATATTTTTCCCTTTTACATCTGCATTATAGTTGCAATTATAGCATAATACTGGCATTTTTGTTGATATTTCTTTTACATTTTCTGGTTTATCTTCTATCATTATATCTATATAATTTCCTACACAATATGGTAATTTTGTTTCTTCTGTGTATACTATTTTATCATAATATATATTATTTTTTTCTAGCCACTCTTTTACAAATTGTTTCATTTTTCCATAGTCATCACCTGTTAGTCCCCATTCGTTTCTTGCTGTTACTATGTATATTTCATGTCCTTCTTCTTTTAGTTTTTTTATTACTTCTGATGCAAAGTCTCTTGCTCTATATTCTTTGGTATAGTATTTTAAATATTTGTTCCAGAATTTTTCACAATTTTCTGCTGATATTCCTAAAGCCTTTGCTTCATCGTATTCCTTTAAATTTACTCTGTAGCTTAAGTTATTTTCATAGCAAAATTTCACTTCATAGTCTGCTATAAATTCTTCTATATTTGTTAGTACTCCATCAATATCAATTCCTATTCTCATATCTATCTCCTTCATATATTACTATTTATTAATATAAATTATAACATTACTTTTAATAAAAGTATACAAAAAAAGAGCAGAATAGTCTGTTATTTTATTTACTGTTTTTGGTTTATAATATATTTGGGAAAGATTTGGGACGTGTTCAAAACTTTACTAATTAATAATTTAATTTTTGAATTAAAAAAAGAAAGATTTGAATGCGTCCCAAATCTTTCCCATTTCTATTTTATAAATTTTATATTATACACATTAAACATTTTTCCTATCAAGTATTTCATTATAATAGAGTCTGACATTTTTGTATATGTTTTTTCTATGTCTTCTTTTGTTACATTATAATTCTTATTTGTACATAATATTTCATATTCAACTCCACCATCTTCTATAAATTTATTTGTTTCAATAAATCCATTTTTCAAATAGAAGCTTTTTCTTCTTTTCTTATCAGCACTTAAACCTTCTTTTGGTCTTTCTATACTTAAAATAATCGTTTCATATTTTTTTATTAAATCTTGTAATATTTTAGATCCATATCCTTTTCCTCTTTGTTCTTCATCTATTGCAAGATACATTATTTTCATAAATAATTATATATTCCATTCCAATTAGTTTATCTTCGTCTAATATTTCATTAAATACTACATTTCTTCCTTTTGAACATTGTTTTAAAATTCAGAAAGGAAAACGTTCACTTTTGGGAAATGAATGTATATATAATCTTTTCATTCTATTTTTGTGTTCACTTTTTAGGTAAGCTATATGTTCTAAATTCATATTTCACCTCAGATATTATTTTTACATTTATTATATCTGCAATAAGTAATTTTATATCTATATTTTCTTCTCTTTTAACAATTCAATATTTGATTTTTCTTTTTTTCTTCTGTTCTAGCTTCTATATCAATTTTTTGTTTTTCTTTTTTCTCTTCTTGTTTCCTTTTATATTCTTCATATTTATCTAGCTTTTGTTTTCTTGTATTTTTGCTTTGTTCTTCCTCTTCGTTTTCATCTTCTTTTACATATTCATTATTATACTGAGCTATATTATGAACTCCTTTTTGGTATATTCCTTCTATGTAATTTTTGGTTTTTTGATTGCTCAGCTTTTCTTCTATGTAATATTCTTCTACCATTTTCCTATCTTTTTTTGATAGCCTTTCTAAAGGAAAGTTTAAATTTTTGCATTTCCATATTATGTGTCTATCATAACTTGTATATTTTGAGCCAATCAAGTCTTCATATGAATATTCTACATTAAATTTTAGGTTCTCTATTGTTATAGTTAAGTTTGTCCACATTTTTTCTTCTTTACTTTCTTTAAATGCTTCTCTTAATTCACTTATTATACCATATAGTTTATCTACTAACTTCATATATTCTTTTTCGTCTATATTGAATTTATTTGGTATTTCATATACATTTATAGGATTTTTCTTAAGCAAGCCTGCTGGGTAATAGTAAAAAAACATTTCTCCTGTTTGTAAGTTGTTTACCTGTTCCATTATTGAGGCATATAGGCATATCTTTTCCCATTTTTCTGGTATCATATAAAATAATTGCTTTTGTATTTTTGCGTATATTGTTCTTAGTTTATTTGTACTTAGCATATTTTTGTTTTCACCTCATCTATATTTTTTAAATGCTCATTTACTTGCTTTCTATTTTTTAGTATTATAACTTTTACTCCATTTTCTTCTTTAATCATTCTATAATAATCTTTTCTATTTTTAGTATTAAATGACCAAATACTATTAATAAATTTAAGTCCCTCTAGATTAAACTTTTCTATGCATTCTCCCCCATATCTGGTCTGCTTTTATTATGTGATTGTATAAGTCTTTTTATTGCATTTAATACACATACAAAACTTGGAAAGTCAAGGTAAATAACTGTATCACAATATTTTAGTCGTTTTGGTAATGTTCTTTTTATATTTCCTTCTATTATCCATTCATCTTTTTTTAATTCTTCTAATAATAATTCGTCAAATTCTTCATCTGTTGCATGTATCCAATTATCTCTCCAGTAAAGTTTATCTAAATGAATTAATGGCATATTAAGCTTCTCTGATAACTTCCTTGCCATTGTCGTTTTGCCACTGGCGTTACATCCTATTATAAGTATACGTTTCATTATTGCTTTTTTATCTCCTTATTATTTATAAGTTAAAAGTTATATTATTAGAGGGCGTAATTCGGTATTCCTTATAAGTATTCCTAACCGATTAAGCCCCTACATAAAATATATATTTTGCACTCTTCTATTAAAAAATTTCTTCAAAGAACAGGTCGCTTGATCGCCTACGACCCCCTATAGTTTTATTATTCATTCTTCACTATTCACCTAACTATTATGCTTTCTCCTGTCATTTCTTGTGGTTTTTCTAAGTCCATTATTTCAAGCATTGTTGGTGCTAAATCTGCTAATTTTCCTTCTTTTAATTTTGCGTTTTCCATTCCTACTAATATTAGTGGTACTGGGTTTGTTGTGTGGGCGGTGTGTGGTTCTCCTGTTTTGTAGTCCACCATTTGCTCTGCATTTCCGTGGTCTGCTGTTATTAGTAGTACCCCTTCTTGTTCATTTACTGCTTCTACCACTTTTCCTAAGCACTCGTCAACTGTTTCTATAGCCTTTATTGCCGCTTCTAAACTCCCCGTATGTCCTACCATATCTGGGTTTGCATAGTTTAGTATTATACAGTCATATTTTTTAGAATTTATTGCTTCTACTACTTTTTCTGTTACTTCAGGTGCACTCATTTCTGGCTTTTGATCATATGTTTCTACTTTTGGTGAAGGTACTAGTATTCTATCTTCCCCTTCATACCTCTTTTCTTCTCCACCATTAAAGAAGAAGGTTACATGTGCATATTTTTCTGTTTCTGCTATTCTTAGTTGCGTTAAACCTTGTTTTGATATATATTCTCCAAATGTATTTTTTAGTTCTTCTTTTTTGAAGGCTATGTGTACATTTGGCATTGTTTCATCATAGCTTGTCATACATACATAGTATAAATCTAAATCTTTTTTGGTTTCAAATTCATTAAATTCTTTATCTACTAATGTTCTTGTTATTTCTCTTGCTCTATCTGGTCTAAAGTTAAAAAATATAACTGAGTCGTGTTTTCCTATTGTTGCTACTGGTTCTTCTCCATTTGTAATAATTGTTGGAAGTATGAATTCATCAAATATTTCTTTTTGGTATGAGTCTTCTACTGCTGATATGCTTGATACCGCTTTTTCTCCTTCACCTTCTACTAGAGCTTTATATGCTTTTTCTATTCTTTCCCATCTTTTATCTCTATCCATTGCATAGAATCTTCCTGATATACTTGCTATTTTTCCAATTCCTTTTTCTTTCATCTTTTCTTCTAATTCTGATACATAACTTTCTCCTGATGCAGGTGGAGTGTCTCTTCCATCCATAAAACAGTGTACATATACATCTTCGAAATCTTTTCTTTTTGCAAGTTCTAATAGCCCAAATATATGACGAATATGGCTATGAACACCTCCATCAGATAATAAGCCCATTATATGAAGTTTTGAGCCATATTTTTTACAGTTTTCTATTGCATTAATAAATTCTGGGTTACTAAAAAAATCTCCATCTTCTATTGATTTTGTAATTCTTGTTAGTTCTTGGTAAACGACTCTTCCTGCCCCTATATTTGTATGTCCTACTTCTGAGTTTCCCATTTGTCCATCTGGAAGTCCTACATTTAGACCACTTGTATATATATTTGTTGTTGGACATGTTTTCATTAGTCTATCTATATTTGGAGTATTGGCAAGTTTTACAGCGTTTGCATTTTCGTTTTCGTTTTCTCCAAAACCGTCTAGTATCATTAGCATTGTTAATTTGTTTTTCATTTTGTTTTACCTCCTGATTATTCTATCTATTTTTCTTTAGTGTTTTATTATAGTTCTATTTCTTCTGCTTCTTTTGTTCTAAAATTTTCTATGTTTTTCTTTATGCCATTTATTACTGGTGCTATTTTGTCTAGGTTGTTTTCAGTTATGTTTTTTGTTTCTATTTCTTCAATTTGATACTTTTCTTGCATTTCTTGTAGGTTTTGAATTCTTGATATTCTCGCTATTCTTTGCCTAAATGCTTTTTCTCGTTCTTCCATTTTTTTGTTCCTTTCTATGTGTATGTCAGAATTTTCTTAGGTAATTTCTTCGAAGTGCGGGTGATTGGACTAACCCATAACTTATCTGTAACTCGCTTTGCTCGAACAGCTAAGAAATAATCGCCTCCACATTATAAATGTTAAGTTTCTACTATGGGCTTCCGATTGGGGACAGTTCCTAATCTATCCAGATTATTTTTGTGTACACCTTATGGTTCTTCTCTATCTTGTTTCCGATTAGGAACCGTCCCCAATCTGCCATTCTACTTTTCTGCTGACATTATTATATTTTTAAATTCTTCTACATTTAGGCTTGCTCCTCCTACTAATGCTCCATCTATGTCTGATGTTTCAAATAGTTCTTTGGCATTTGAGGCTTTTACACTTCCTCCATATAGTATAGCTACTTTATTTGCCACTTCTTCTCCATATATTTTTTCTATTTCTTTTCTGATTTCTTTTATAGAGTTATTAGCGTCTTCTGATGTTGCTGTTTTTCCTGTTCCTATTGCCCATATTGGCTCATATGCTATTATTGTATTTTTTACTTGTTCATCACTTAAGCCTTCTAGTGCAAGTTTAGTTTGATTTGTTATTATTTCACTTGTTTTGCCTAGCTCTTTTTGTTCTAAGGTTTCTCCTACACATACTATTGGCTTTAAGTTATAGTTAAAAGCTGATTTTACTTTTTTGTTTACAGTTTCATCTGTTTCTGCAAAATACTCTCTTCTTTCTGAATGCCCTATTATAACATATTCTACATTTATGGCTTTAAGCATTTTTCCTGAAACTTCACCTGTGTACGCTCCTGTTTCTTCCCAGTGCATATTTTGTGCACCTATTTTTATGTTTGTGTTTTGAGCTGTTAATAGTGAATAGAAAAGGTCTGTATATGGTACACATAGTACTATTTCACTTTTAGTTTCTCTAACGCTTTCTGAAAGTCTTGTTATAAAGTCCATTGCTTCATTTGGAAGCATATTCATTTTCCAGTTCCCTGCAATTATCTTTCTTCTTCCCATTGCTTTCTTTTCAATTCCTCTCTATCATTTAATTTTTCTTGAACTGTTCTAAAAACTTCTTCTAGTTCTTTTGTGTATGTTGACCTCATAAAATCACTATACTTTTGAACATTTCTTAGCACATTTATGTTTCCTACATATTGTGCAATTTCCATTTCTGGTCCTTCTACATTTTTAAGCCTTTCATTTATTTCTTCTTCTGATAAATTTATTTGTATAAGGTACATGTGTGTTGTTGTATTTTTTAGTTTTTCATGTGGAGTTGTTATATCTCCTAGTCTTTCTATCTTTTTAATTTCTTCTTGCTTAACTCCTATTTCTTCTCCTATTTCCCTATACATCGTTTGCGTTGGGACTTCTCCCTCTTTCATGTCCCCTGAGCATAAATCATATTTTCCTGGATCTAGCTTTAAGTCTTTTCTTCTTTTTAATAGTAGCACATTTCCTTCATCATTTGTTATTATTGCTGATACAAATTCTAATTTATCTTTATTCATTTTTAACATCCCTTTTTTATTCTCTTTTTATAACTTCAATTGTTTTTTCCTTTTTGCTTTTAGTTTTTTGGTATGCTTCCGATTAGGAAGCGTCCCAAATCTACCTTATGTCTAATACAAATTCTGATTTAGTAGTTACAATACTTTTTCATAATATTCAACTTCTATAATAGTTCCATCTGGATACGTTTCATTGCTATTCTTAATACACTTTGTAAAACCATAATGACTATAAATCAATTTATTCTTTTCTTCCGTTGGTTCAATACCTAAAGTAGCATATTCATATCCTTTATTTTTTAAATCATTTATCATATATTTAAATAATTTACTAAAATATCCTTTTCCTTGATATTCTTTATTTGTTCTAAAAGCAGATAAATATACACGATTGTTATCAACTAAACCCTTACTATTTTGAACAGTATTTGCCGTCAAGTGTACTGTTGCTTCACAAATAATTTTTTCATTTAATATTCCATAATAAGGTATAATATAGCCATCTACAAAATTCTTTATATTTTTTTCTTTCCATATTATCCAATTTTGTTTATCATCTATTGCTTTATCTATTTCATAGTTCCATTTTTCTTCCATTTCTTCAATAGAAGCAATTTTGCAAATAAAATTTTCCATTATATTCCACCTCTACAAATTACTATTTAGTAGCAAGAATTATATTCCAATATTTACTACTTATCATTTAGTGCTTCTATTCCTGGTAATTTTTTTCCTTCTAAAAATTCTAGGCTTGCTCCTCCTCCTGTTGATATATGTGTCATTTTATCTGCTAAACCTATTTTTTCTACTGCTGCTGCTGAGTCTCCTCCTCCTATTATTGTTATTACCTCATTTAAGTTTGCTAAACATTTTGCTATTTCATTTGTTCCATTTGCAAATTTTTCGTATTCGAATAGTCCAAGTGGTCCATTCCATATAATTGTTTTTGCATTTTTTAATTTTTCTTCAAATAGTTCTACTGTTTTTGGCCCTATGTCTAGTCCTTCCCATCCTTCTGGTATTTCATTTGATGAAACTATTTTAGTGTTTGCTTCTGGGCTAAACTCATCTGCCACTACATTATCTATTGGTAATAATAGTTTTACGTTTTTCTCTTCTGCTTTTTTTATTAAGCTTTGTGCCAATTCTAGTTTATCTTCTTCACATATAGATTTTCCTACATTATAACCCATTGATTTAAAGAATGTGTATGCCATTCCTCCACCTATTATTAATGTATCGACTTTTTCTAGTAAGCTATCTATTACACCTATTTTGTCTGAAACTTTTTTTCCTCCTAGTATTGCTACAAATGGTCTTTGTGGATTTTCTAATGCATTTCCTAAAAATTCTAATTCCTTTTCTATTAAGAACCCTGAAACTGCTGGTAAGAAGCTTGCTACTCCTGTTGTTGAACTATGTGCTCTATGAGCTGTTCCAAATGCATCATTTACATATATCTCAGCCAAACTTGCTAATTTTTTTGATAGCTCTTCATCATTTTTTTCTTCTCCTGCTTCAAACCTTACATTTTCTAAAAGTACTATTTTTCCTTCTTGCATATTATTAGTTAATGCTTTAGCACTTTCTCCTACTACATCTTCTGCTAATTTTACTTCTACATTTAATAATCTTGAAAGTTCTTCTGCTACTGGTTTTAATGAAAATTCTTTTTTAAACTCTCCCTTTGGTCTTCCTAAGTGTGAACAAAGTATTATTTTACAACCCATTTCTAATAAATATCTTATAGTAGGAAGTGCTGCTACTATTCTTCTATTGTCTGATATTTTTCCTTCTTCATCAAAAGGAACGTTGAAGTCACATCTTACAAGTACTTTTTTGTTTCTTAAATCTATATCTCTGATAGTTTTTTTGTTCATTAAAAACCTCCAAATATTTTTATATTTTTTTAATATGTAGGGTCGATTATTTTCTTAACTGTTTGAACAAAGTGAGTTACAGTTAAGAAATAATCGCCCCTACATCCAATTTAATTATTCACTATTCACTATTCATTCTTCACTATTCACTGCAAGCGAAGCGAGCACTTTAACCTCTAGTAGCCATATACACTGCTAAATCTACTAATTTATTTGAATATCCCCATTCATTGTCATACCATGCTACTAATTTTACGAATGTGTCTGTTAATTGGATTCCTGCTGTTGCGTCGAATATTGATGTGTGTTCATCGTTTATGAAGTCTGATGATACTACTGCGTCTTCTGTATATTCAATTATTCCTTTCATTTCGTTTTCTGATGCTTTTTTCATTACTGCGCATATTTCTTCCATTGTAGCTGGTTTTGCTAGGTTACATGTTAAATCTACTACTGAAACGTCTACTGTTGGTACTCTAAATGCCATACCTGTTAATTTTCCATTTAATTCTGGTATAACTTTTCCTACTGCTTTTGCAGCTCCTGTTGATGATGGTATAATGTTTGCTGCTGCTGCTCTACCACCTCTCCAATCTTTTTTAGATGCTCCATCTACTGTTTTTTGTGTTGCTGTTGTTGAATGTACTGTTGTCATTAATCCATCTACTATACCAAAGTTATCGTTTATTACTTTTGCTAAAGGTGCTAAACAGTTTGTTGTACATGATGCATTTGATACTATGTTCATACTTGGGTCATATTTTTCATTGTTTACTCCCATAACAAACATTGGCGCATCTTTTGATGGTGCACTTATTATTACCTTTTTAGCTCCACCTTTTATATGAGCTTCTGCTTTTTCCATAGTTGTAAATACTCCTGAGCATTCTAGTACATAATCTACTCCATCTTTTCCCCATGGAATGTTTGCTGGGTCCATTTCATTATATACTTTTATTTCTTTTCCATTTACAACTAATGTATTTTCTTTTGAAGATACCTCTCCTTCAAATTTTCCGTGTATTGTATCATATTTAACCATGTATGCCATGTAGTCTGCTGTAATAAATGGGTCATTTATTGCTACTACCTCTACTTCTTTCTTTTTTAAAGCTGCTTGGAATGCTAAATTTCCAATTCTTCCAAAACCATTAATTCCTATTTTTACTGACATAAAAAATTCCTCCTTTAACTTTTGTCAGGGATACATATATTACCTCTTTATAGCATTTATTTATAAGAAGTATATTCTTTCCTTATAAATATGTTCTAAAAATAGTAAAATGTTCTCCACTTTTCATTTTTTATATTATTTACTAACATTGTTATTTTATACCAAGTGACCTTAGTTTTCAAGTGTTTATAAATATTATTTTAGGAAGATTTTCATTTTTTTGAAATTTTTTCAAATTTTTTTCAAAAAAGTATTGTATTATGTCAATTCTTGTGTTATAATAAATTTAGTTCTCGGGTGAGAACATAGTAACTTGAAAATTTCATAAAAGGAAAAGGAGAAAGCTTATGGTAAGAGGACCTGGTAGCAACAAATTATTTAATTATTCTATTATAAACATTTTCGCCTAAGCGGCCGGTGCAGCGCAGTGCGCGCTAAAGCTCCCCTTGAAGCGTGGGAGCACAATTCGAAATCCGTATTTTAAACTATACTAAAAAAAGGAGGAGTATTTAATGCGGTATACAACTGGATTTGTTTAGCAGTAAAACTTTATAATTCAAAAAAAGAATAATTTGCATCCCAGCAGGAGGGAAAAAACATGTGGCATACGAGTGGATTTGTTTAACTTTAAACGTAACTAAAAAATATTGTTTCGCGCCCAGATGTGGCGGCAGGAGAATTTCAGCGATGGTTTTGAAAAACAATTTTCATTCAGGTTTTACGTAGCATATAATTCAAGTTTACTTATATTTTAAGTAAACTTCTCCAAAACTGAATAGTGTGAAATTTTGAAATATCGCGACCTATATTATAGGCCGCGATTTTCTTTTTGTTTTCTATTTACTTTTTTATTAATTTTATAGTATAATAATAGTATAGAGTATTTAATATTAATTCTCTTACTCAAAGGAAATTATAAAGGGCGTGAGCTTATATGAAAAATGGAATTTTGGAGATTCATAATGAATTAGAAAACAATATAAAAACTAACACTTTTGAAGTTAAAAATACCACAACTACTAGTATAGAAACAAATATTGATTCTGATATCGAACGTGAACTAAATAACGATATAGACACAGCTACCAACTGTTTAGCCTTAACTGTTAGAGAAAATTATCAAGTTGTCGCTGTTAAGAACTTCTTTAAAAAGAGTTTTAGAATTTCTTGGAAAATTGCTTTAAGCATGGTTACTATTAATTTTTTAAATATGTTTTTATAAAAGATGTAATTTCTTCAAATTAGAAACTACATCTTTTTAATATAATAGTAAAGGATTTTAAATCGATTTTCCCTATACTACAAGAAAGGGCGTAATTCGGTAAATCCTTTTTTGTATTACTAACCGATTAAGCCCCTACATTTTAAACTTTAAATATACGTATATAATATAAGAGTTTCTAGCAATTTTCATTGTACTGAAACTCTTATGTTATGCTTTTTTTAACATCTTTGCTATTGTATTTTTTATTTGCCTAAATATTTGCACTATCATATTATCTGAAATAACCGTTAATGCTAAATCATTTTTTCTTTTTATTTCATTCTCTTTTTCTATCAGTTTTTCTTCTTTTTCTTTATAATATCCTTCATAATATTCTAAAAAGTATTCTTGGCTTTCATTTGTATAAAAACCTATTAGTTTTTTATAATCTTCCAATTTTTTTCTATATATTTGTATATCTGAAATAGTTTGTACTCTATTATAGAGTCTATCAAAGTACATAGTAAATATACTCATTTGTGAATCCATATATAATTTTCTTATTATAGCTTCTTTTTCATACATTGTATTTAATGCTTTATTTATTTCTTCCATATTTCCATCACTTGTATTATTTTTCAAACTTCTTTTTATTCCTACTATTTCTTCTGATGCATATAACATCTCATCTAAATTGTTTTGTATGTTTACATAGCTACCTTCTCCTATTTGTCCTATTCCTTCTATTAAAAATTCATCTGTTGAATTTAGTGTACTTTTTATTAGTGTTTTTTCGTTTGATAAAAATAATAATTGTAATAATATATTGCATATTAATGGGTAACTATTTGGGCTGTATGTGTTTGCTTTTATTCCATATGCTTCTACATATTTTATTTCTTCTTCAAATATCTTTTGTGTTATATATAGTATCGAGGCCTCATTTAATGCCATAGCATATACTTTATAATCTGAAAATATACATTGTCCTAATTGCTTTACATTGCCTTTTTTATCTCTTATGTCTTGCATTGTATGAATACATTCATATAATAGTTCTTTTGAGATATTATTTAAGTCTTCTTCGTCACTTATAAATAAAGTATCTTCTTCATAAGAATATATAGCTCTGGTCATTCCTTCTGGTATTATTGCTATATACATTTTTGCTCTCATTAGCTTTGTATATATATATCCATAATCTATAAAATTAAATTTATTTGTTATTTTTGTTGCTACACTATCTGATATAATTATTTGTTGTTCTTTACTTACTTTGCCAATTACTTTAATATCAAATTTCTTCAATATTTTGCTTATTCCCATTTATTTCTCCTTGTTTTATACCTATACAATTATATTATACTATATATTATATCGATTTTTGTTACATTTTGTTTACGATTTTGTTACTTTTTTGTAGCAAAAGCTGAGATATTTACTTTTTCCACTATAGTGAATTTTTTATTTGTATTTTTCCATTTCGACAAAATTTCTTATTTTTTGCTATTGAAATATTTCAGGCTTTATGTTAATATTATTTTGTTTAGTATTTTATATTCTATTAAACTTTTAGGATTTTCTTTCCTAAAATATTTTCCAAGAAATTTTTAAATTTAAAATAAAAAGGCTGTGATATTATCGAATTATTAGAATTAAAAAACGACTATACTTTTAAACGTGTTTTTGGCTTTATAGGAAATGAACAAATAACAAAAGGTTTATTAAATGCAATATTAAAAAAAACAGTTGAAGACGTAGAACTTGATTGTAAAGAAATATTAGAAAGAGAAGTATTTAATGATAAGCTAGGGATACTAGATATTAGAGCAAAATTAAACAATAATATTGATTGTAATGTCGAAATGCAAGTAATAGATCAAAAAAATATAGAAAAAAGAATATTATTTTATTTAAGTAAGATGTATAGTAAAGAAATAAAAAAAGGAAAAAATTATATTGAAGCAAATAAATGTATATCAATTTTATTTACAGATTTTGAAATAAAAAAACTTAAAAGCATACAAAAATATATGACTAAGTGGAATTTTAGAGAAGAAGAATATAAAGACATTATCTTGACAGATACAATGGAAATTTATATAATTGAATTATCCAAAGTACAGAAATATTCAACAAATGCAAAATTAGATAATTGGGTTAATTTTATAAATAAAGTAGGTGATTTTGATATGAGCAAAGCAGATGAAACAATAAAAAAAGCTAAAGAAGTATTAGAAGAAATAAGTAATGATGAACATGAACAATATTTAGCAGATTTAAGAGAAAAATACATATTAGACCAAAATAATATTGAATTAACTGGTTATGAACGTGGATTAGAACAAGGTTCTAAACAGCAAACAGTTGAAATCGCTAAAAAATTGAAATATGAAAATACTGATATTTCGTTAATTATGAAAGTAACTGGTTTAACTAAAGAGGAAATTGAAAAATTATAATTCATTAATTAATTTAAAATACTAAACAAATAATAAGAGGGATAAGAAATTTTAGATTCTATTGTATTTTTTACAATTAAAATTTCCTATCTCTTATATATATGTTGCAAATCTATTTTTAATATATAAAGGAAAGAAATGGACACGTCCCAAATCTTTCCAAATCTTTACGTCCCAAATCTTTACCAAATCTTTATTATTAATACATAAACTAAAGAAATGGACACGTCTTAAATCTTTCACATACCAAATCTTTCAAAAATTTTTCTATACAAGCAAAAGACGCAAGAATTTCGATTCTTACGTCTTTTATATTTTATTTTTTTACATAGTTTACTGTTATTTCTGCATCTGCTTCAAATTCGGCTAAGTCTATATACCATTTTCCTTCTATTTGTTTTACTTTTGGTGACATAGTACTTACTTTACCTGTTATAGGAGTTTTATTTCCTTTTATAGTTATAGTTATGTCTTTAGTTGTATCTATATTAGTTAATTCTACTAAACCATTAGTTGATGTTACTCCTGATGTTGCACCTGATTCTATTGCTACTTCATTAAATATCTTGATTAAGTCATTTAAATCATCTGTAGCTGTTTTATATGTGCTTGCTCTAGAAGCTATGATATCTTTTAGTATACTAGTATTCTTTGTTCCAAATGCTATTGAATATACAGTTGGTTTTGCTGAACTTGCTTTTAATTTATTAGCTTTTTCTGTAATTCTACTTACTGTTTCTCCTGCACTAGAAGCTATAGTGTCATTATCACTACTAATTGTAAAGTCTCCATCACTTAAAACAATTACAATATTTTTTTGTGCTTTTTGACTATTTAAGCTTTCTATTTGTTGTTGTGCTACTTCTAATCCTGCTGCTATACGAGTTCCTCCATCTGCATTTAATCCATCTATTGCTGTTTTTAAAGTATTTGCTGTTTCTGTTGAATTCGCTGTTCCTATTGTTACTGCATTATCTTTATTAATAATAAATCCTGTACTACTAAATGTTACTACAGATACTTTACTTCCTGTGTTTCCATCTTTAAACATTCCATCTATTAACTCTTTACTTGCTTTTTTAGCAGCATCTAAACGAGTTTTTACGTTTGGATCTGTTGAAGTAATTTTTTCATCCATACTTCCTGATACATCTAATACTAATACTACATTACTGTTCTTTATTGAAGCTACTCCACCTGCAACATTTATTGTTTTTTCAACTTTATGTCCTTCACCTTTTTCTGGTAAATCTGTTCCATCTTCTAATTTTGCTATATTTTTAATTGTTTGATTTGCTTTTGCAGTTACTGTTACTTCAAAGTATATTGAAGTTGTAGCGTTTGCTTTTACATTAATAGTTTTTGTTAATCCAGCTTTTGTTGTTAGCGCATTTAGTTCATCAGCATTTAAGTTTGTACTTCCTTTTTCTTTTAGTGTTGTTCCTTCTGGTACCCAATCTGTTACTTTTATGCTTCCTTCTTTATTTCCTGTATTTTTAGCTGTAATTGTGTATCTTATAGTGTCTCCATACATTGTTGGTCCTTCAGTTACAAGTTTTACATTTCTATATAGTTGACTTGTTTTTTCAACACTAATTTCTGCTTTTTGTAATGTATTTGTTACTGTAAATCCTTTTGCTGAGTCTCCTGTAATAACTGTTGCATAATCTTTTACTTCATTTTCAGTTATTGAATATTTTATTTTTTCACCATTTGCCTTTTCTGGTAATTCTGTGAATTTTCCTGTCCAGTTATTATTTGCAGTTAATGTTAATGTTTTTCCTGTTGATTTTCCATTTGCTAATAGGTTAATTGTTACATTTTTTCTTGTACTTTCTGTATCGTTTGCCCATACTTTAGTAACTTTAATTTCTCCATTACCATTTACTTTTGCTGGTGTATATGAGTTTGTTATTGAAACTACATTATGTTCTATATAATCACTATAGTCATAAGCTACTTTATAAGATCCGTTATTTGCGTCTTTCTCTCCAAGTTCTTTAACTATATAATTTATAGATTTTCCATTTGAGTATTTATCTACATTTTCAAATGTACCTTTCCATAAATCTCTTCCTTTATCATCTTCTCCAATCTTTTTGTTTAAATTTATTGTTTGTATTGGAGTTTCATTTCCATCTACTAATAGTTGTATAGTTATATTTTTTAGTCTGTTATTGTCTCTATTTGAATCATCATCCCATACTTTTATTACTTCTATATCCATCTTTTCTGATACATAGTAAATGTTTATTTCGTTTGTGCTTGTTCCTATTGTTAGTGTTTCTTTATCTGCACTATCATAGTTATATCCATCTATTGTAATTACTTCGTTTGCACTTGTTATTTCTGTTCCAAATACTTGATTATTTTCTGTTTTTGCTTGTTGTAATACTGTATTTGTTCCTTTTTCTAGGTAATTTACTGTGTAGCTTAAATCTGCACGTTTTGTATAGTATATATTTATTACATTTTCACTTGTTCCTATTGTTAGTGTTTCTTTATCTGCACTATCATAGTTATATCCATCTATTGTAATTACTTCGTTTGCACTTGTTATTTCTGTTCCAAATACTTGATTATTTTCTGTTTTTGCTTGTTGTAATACTGTATTTGTTCCTTTTTCTAAGTAATTTACTGTGTAATTTAAATCTGCACGTTTTGTGTAATAGAAGTTTATTACATTTCCTTCTACTTTTATCGTTATTGTTTCTTGTGTTGGAGCTACTTTATTGTATCCTTCTATTTCTATTGCTTCTTCTTTTACTTCTGCTCCAAATGTTTGATTTCCTACTGTTTTTGCTGTTGATAATACGTTATTTGTATCTTTTTCTAAATAGTTTACTGTGTAGCTTAAGTCTGCACGTTTTGTGTAGTAAATGTTTATTTCATTTGTTTCTGTTCCTATTGTTAATGTTTCTTTATCTACACTGTCATAGTTATATCCATCTATTGTAATTACTTCATCTGCACTTGTTATTACTGTTCCAAATACTTGATTATTTTCTGTTTTTGCTTGTTGTAATACTTTATTTGTTCCTTTTTCTAAGTAATTTACTGTATAACTTAAGTCAGCACGTTTTGTGTAGTAAATATTTATTTCATTTCTTCCTGTTCCTATTATTAATGTTTCTTTATCTACACTATCATAGTTATATCCATCTATTGTAGTTACTTCGTTTGCACTTGTTATTACTGTTCCAAATACTTGATTATTTTCCGTTTTTGCTTGTTGTAATACTTTATTTGTTCCTTTTTCTAAGTAATTTACTGTGTAATTTAAATCTGCACGTTTTGTGTAATAGAAGTTTATTACATTTCCTTCTACTTTTATCGTTATTGTTTCTTGTGTTGGAGCTACTTTATTGTATCCTTCTATTTCTATTGCTTCTTCTTTTACTTCTGCTCCAAATGTTTGATTTCCTACTGTTTTTGCTGTTGATAATACGTTATTTGTATCTTTTTCTAAATAGTTTACTGTGTAGCTTAAGTCTGCACGTTTTGTGTAGTAAATGTTTATTTCATTTGTTTCTGTTCCTATTATTAATGTTTCTTTATCTACACTATCATATTTGTATCCATCTATTGTAATTACTTCATCTGCACTTGTTATTTCTGTTCCAAATGTTTGATTATCTACTGTTTTGGCTGTATTTAAAACTGTATTTGTTCCTTTTTCTAGGTAATTTACTGTATAGCTTAAGTCTGTTCTTATTGCATTTGTGAAATCATATTCTTCTTGTTTGCTTGTATATCCTTCTACTTCATTTTCTGTTACTTCATATTTATATTCATGTCCATCTATTTCATCATATTTATATATGTTTTCGAATGAATATGTTGTTTTTCCATTTACTAATTCTTTTGAATCTATTTTTTCTCCATCTCTTAGTAAATTAATTGTTATTGTTGGGTATTTTGTTCCTTCTGGAGCTACCCATGTTTTTTCTCCACTTACTGTTACATAAGGGTTTGATGGTATTTCTTCTTTTCCTTCTATTGGTTCTTCTTTATCTGATACTTTTACTGTATTTATTATTGTATCATTTTCTGTTATATCTTCTTGTTTTACTTCATATGTTACTTCTAGTTCTTTGCTATCACCTATTGCTAAAACTGGTATAGTTTCTTCATAGTTTACTAGTTCGTCTACTACTTTTATGTTTTGAATTGTTACATTTCCTGTATTTCTTACTGTTATTACATATGTAACTTTATCTCCTGGTTTTACTCTTGCCTTAAATTCTCCATTTTCATTTCTTATAGCTTCACCATTTACTAATGTTGCTACTTTTGATACTTCATAGTTTGCATCTTCGTTTGCTTTATTTAATTCTATATTCTCTGTCATTGCTGATACACTTATTGGTGCCCAACCTACTAAGAAACTTTCTGATACTAATCTTTCTACTTCTTCTTGTCTTTCTGTTACATATTCTTGGTTTGGAACATTTGAATTTGTTGTAGATGTTGTTGTTCCTTGTGTATTAGGTGTTTGTGTTTCTGTTGTTGTTCCTTGGTTATTATTATTTTGTGAACCTTGTTCTGGTTCTACATTTGGCTCTATTGTTGGTTGTTCTTCTACTGTACCATTATTTTCAGTTGGATTATTTCCTTCTGAACCTGGATTTGTTTCTGAACCTCCTATTGTAGTATTTCCTTCTGTAAAGGCTCTTGCTTCGTCATTACCTTTTGTAAACATGTATATACCTGTTGATGCTATTGCTAGTAATACGATAATAATTGCTACAATTATAATAGTTCTCTTACTCTTATAATTTAGTCTTGATTTCATTTTTTCCCCTCCAATTAAATTAATTATTTTTTATAATTTCCCTGGCTTTTGTTATTAGCCTGTTTTTGTGTCCATTTGTACATGTTATAAGTGTTATTTCTCTTGTATTTGGTTCTACACTTTCTACACATGTTACGTCATCTGGGTCTATTGTATATATTTTGAATATTTCGTATTCTACTGTGTTTAGGTGTAGGTCAGTCATTTTTATTTTGTCTCCTACTTCTAGGTATTTTGTCTTTCCAAACATTGTACCATTTTTGTAGTTATGACCTGCCATAGTATAGTTACCTATATCATTTATATTTGTGCCCCAAAATTTTGTGATGGCCACTTTCATGGCCTCATCACTTGTTGTACTTACTATTGGATATTTAATGTTTATTTTTGGAATTTCTATTATTCCTTCTACATCATATCCATCTACTTTTATAAGTTCTTGTTTATTTTCTTTGCTTGTTTCATTTACATCTGTGTTTATACTTTCTATTTGTGCAACTACTGCTGATAATTTATCTTCATTTTTTTCTCTTCTTATATATTCGCTTCCTATTATTACCCCAAATATGATTGCTCCTATAATTAATAAAATTAAAATTATATCACAGATTTTTTTCATTATTTATTTTCTTCCTTTTTACTTGCTTTTTTTCTTATAACTAGTACTATTATAATTGCTACTATTATAATTGCAAATATTACGATTAATGTTGTTGTGCTATCAAATGTTACTGGTAATTTTGATGTTTCTTTTATTGTTACTGTTTCTTTTTCGTATAATGGGCTATACTCATCATAGCTTGTTAAGAATTGTGCATCTATTTTTGTTTCTTCCCCATTTACACTTTTAATAAATACTATGTATTGTTCTCCATTTTTTGAATCTTCTGGTTGCATAATTTCTAAGTTTTCAACTGGTAACCAGCTACTATCATTTGCTTTTGGCTCTTTTGCTGTATATAGTGTATAAAAACTTTCCATTAATTCTAATTTTTGCATTAAATCTAACTTTTCTACTTCTTCTTTATTAGATATTTTTTCTGCTAGATTCATTAATTTTGAGTAATCATTTTCTCCTGTTGTTGGTAATTTTACTAATATGTATGAATATTTAGCTTTTGCATCATCTGTAATAACTACTTTTCCTTTTGTTACTTCGTTTTTAACTCCATCTATTGTTTTTGTAGTTGTTTCAGTTTTGCTTGTATCTACTTTTATTCTTTTTGTTGTTCCTTCTACTACTTCATTATCTATTGCATTTTTTAGGTTTATTTTTTCTGCTTCTATTATGTATTTTCCTTCTTTATTTCTAACAAATAAAAATGCTTCTGAATTTTCGTTTAGGTAACCTTTTGTTGCATCATCTATGTATGCTACATTTTTTGCTCCTTCTTCGTTTGTATCTTTTGCAGATGGAAAGAATATTAAACTTTCTTTACTTTGATTTTCTGTTCCAAATGCAAATGTGAATTCTTCATTCATCGCATTTTCATTATAAATTAGATATTTATCTGATTTTTTTAATATTTTGCTTTCAGTATTTGCTGATATAAAAGTTGGCATTACCATCATGGTAATTAATAAAATTAACATTAATGTTATTTTAATTGATTTTTTCATTGTTTCCCCCTCTTTCAATATTTCACTTCTTATATTGTAACACTTTTTTCCAAATATGTAAATATTTTTACATAATTTTTTTATTTTTCTGTTGTATCCTGTAGCTCCGCGACATTTTTCGACATGCAATATTATTTGTTGTAACTCTTTATGTTTATTATTGTTTTAAGTTATCTATTCCCTAGAGATTTTTATTTTTTTGTGCTTCAATTATAAAAAACTCCATTCTTAAAATTTGAAATTGTTATAGTAAAAGTATCTTTGCAATGCGGGCGATTGCTAATCGCCCCTACATTTTAACTTAAAATATAATACTTTCTAGTAATAAAAAAGAAAACTTTATGCTATTAATATATAGAAGTTTTTTATTAATTTTTTGATTACATTTTATATTATCATATTATTTTTTGTATTTTATATTACACAAAACAAGCCTAAAATATTATTTTAATTTTAAGAATAAAATAATATTTTAGGCTTGTTCTTTATTTGTTTTATAATGTGATTTCTATATCCTGTAACCAGAAGTCTTTTACTTTTTGCCAAGTTATATCTTGGTGCCAAAAGTCGTGTACTTCTTTTAATACTTTTTGTTGGTATGGTGTTAATTCAATTGTTACTTCTTGAAATAAAAAGTTTTTTATTTTTGTCCATTTGTTTACTTTCGTAGGTAGCACTTGTGATTTTCCTAGTTCTACTCCTCCATTCATTGGCTCTGCTGTATTTACCTTATATTCTACCATTTCGTTTCCTCCTTAGTTTATTGCTTTAATTATGATAATTTTATACATATTTATTATTTTTTTCAATAGTTTTTTGTTTTTATAATGTAAATGTAATATTGTCGTAATATTATTGTAATTTTTATTGTTTGTTTAAGCTATTTCTTTGAAGTGTGGGCGATTAGTACTTGTCACTATGCCTAAAAATCCTATAACAAAACAAAAGTGGCTTCGGCACATAGGTCACCCTTTAGTACCGACCCCTACAACGTAAAATTTATTCCCCAAAGTCGATTTTTCCTATAATAGAAACAAAGGGCACGGTACCCCCATGTCCCTACATAATTTTAATAATGAATAGTAAATAATTAATAATTAATAATGAATAATTTTTTCTTGATAATACGTAACAACCGTATTTCAACATTCATTATTAAAATTAATTATTTATTATTCACTGTGCGTTAGCACACATTATACTTCCATTTGTGAACCTAAAAAGCTTGCTGCTGATTGTACTACTTTCTTTTCTACTTCTGTCATTTTTGTTTTTTCGTCTTTTGATAGGAGTATTACTGTTCCTATTGCATCTCCATCTGATATTATTGGGTATACTACTTGTGAGTTGTTTTTCTTGCCTTCTGTACCTTTTGTTATTGGCACTGATACATCATTATTTTCTTTGCTTGTATATACTTCTTTATAGTCCATTATTCTTTCTATATCTTTACTTATACTTTGTTCTAGGTATTCTTTTTTTGAACCTCCTGATACTGCTATTACTGTGTCTTTATCTGTTATACATGCTATATGTCCTGTTGTTTTTGCTAGTGTTTCTGCATATTCTGTGGCAAATTCTGAAAGTTCTCCTATTGGTGAATATTTTTTTAGTATTACTTGTCCTTCTCTGTCTGTAAATATTTCTAATGGATCTCCTTCTTTTATTCTTAAAGTTTTTCTTATTTCTTTTGGAATTACTATTCTTCCTAAATCATCTATTCTTCTTACAACACCTGTTGCTTTCACTTTTTTCCCTCCTTTTGATATTTTTGTTTAATCTTATTATTACAAATGAGGAAATTTTTATGCATTTAATTTTTAAAATATTTTTTGTTTTATTTTGTTGGTTTTATAATTATGTGAGATTTTTATCTAATTTATAAATTTTGTTTTAATAATATTTATCTCATGTTTTTACTTTGTATATATTTTTTCTTTATGTACATACTAATATTAAAATTTTAGTTTAAGGAGTTTTTATGAAAAAATCAAGTTATGTTTGGATAGTTGTATCTCTTGTTATTATTGTTGGTGTAATTGTTTATTTTTATGTATTTAATAGCAACAATAATAATTCTGGTACTGATAATGGTATTAATAATAATGAAGTATCTGGTCAAAGAACTTCTACTAATATAAATAGTGATAATATAAACTCTACTAATAATCGGAACTTATGAAGAGCCTATAAAGTTGCCAAAAGAAACTCAAATTTCTACTTTTTCTACTAAAATTTTAGATAATTCTGCTGGTCGACTTGCTAATATCAAAATTACTTGTGGTATTTTAAATGGCTTTATTTTAAATCCTGGTGATACTTTTTCTTTTAATAATATTGTAGGAAAGCCTACTGCCGAAAGGGGTTACCAAGAGGCTAAAATTATTATAAATCATAAGGCTGAAATGGGGCTTGGTGGGCGGAAATTGCCAAGTAAGTAGTACTTTATATAATGCTGTTTTAAGTATTCCAACTCTTAAGGTTATAGAAAGAAGTGAACATGGTAAGGAGGTTGGCTATGTTCCAAAAGGTAAGGATGCTGCTGTTTCTTATGGTTCTTTAGATTTTAAGTTTAAAAATGATAATAATTATAAAATAAAACTTAATTTAACTACTGATGATAAAAATATTACTGCAACTATTTTTAAAATTGAAAATTAATTAGCATAGCCCTTAAATCATACTCATATATTTTAGTATGTATTGGAGGGTTTTTATATGCGTAAATTTATATATGCGATATTATTTGTATTTATATTTTCTATTTTTGTTTTGCCTTTTTCTTACTCTGCTTCCGAAGAATATATGTGGTCTTCTCTTTCAGATGTTACTGTTACTACTAGCACTCCTGTAGTTTCTACAAATAACTTAGAGTTAGAATCTGGCTCTGCTATTTTAATTGAGCAAAATTCTGGTAAAGTTTTGTATGAACATAATTCACATGAACAGTTACGACCTGCTTCTGTTACAAAGGTTATGACTATTTTGCTTATTATGGAGGCTTTAGATAGTGGTAAAATTGCTTTAACTGACAAAATTCCTTGTACTGAAAATGCCACTTCTATGGGAGGTTCTCAAATTTGGCTAGATGTTAGAGAGGAACTTACTGTAGATGAAATGCTAAAAGCCATATGTGTGGCTTCTGCTAATGATGCATGCGTAGCAATGGCAGAATATTTAGAAGGTTCTACTTCTTCTTTTGTTGAAAAAATGAATTCTAAGGCTAAAGAACTTGGTATGAATGACACTTGTTTTAAGAATTGCCATGGTTTAGATGAAGATGGGCATGTTACTTCAAGTTATGATATTTCTTTAATGTCTAGGGAGCTTTTAATTAATCATCCTAGTATAACAAAATACACTACTATTTGGATGGATAGCCTTCGTCGGTGGTAAGTCACAGCTTGTTAATACCAATAAATTAATTAGGAATTATAAAGGTATTACTGGTTTAAAAACTGGTTCTACTGCTCTTGCTTTGTATAATTTATCTGCTAGTGCTACAAGAGATGATCTTTCTTTAATTGCTGTTATTATGAAAGCACCTACTCCAAAGGTTCGTTTTTCTGAAGCTGAAAAATTGTTAGACTATGGTTTTAGTAATTATAGTTATAAAAGTTTTGCAAATAGTGGTGATGTTTTAAAAAGTGTATATGTGGATAAAGGTGTAAACAGTAATGTTAATCTAGTTTTTGAAAATCCTTTACGGTACTCTATTAAAAAAAGGTGAAGATAAGAATATAGAAGAAATTATAAATATTCAAGATAGCACTTCTGCACCTATTTCTAAAGGTCAAAAGTTGGGTGAAATTTCGTATGTATTGAATGGTGAAACTATTGGAAAAGCTAACCTTATTGCTGAAAGTGATGTAAAAAAAATAGGTATTTGGACATTTATGGAAAAATTATTCTTTTCATGGTTTAGTGTTTTGCGTTAAATATAAAAAGTATATGCAAACTAATTCCATATGCTTTTCATTAAAAAATAAAGGTAGAGAATATTTAATCATTTCTATGAAAAAATATTCTCTATTTATAATATTATAAAAACTATCTATTTTTCTTAATTAAGAATAGTTCATTTCCTGCCTTAACTACCATATAAATTTGCCTTTTCCCTGCAAAGTCTTTTGAAACTTCTACTATGTCTCCTTCTTTCATTTCAAAAATTCCTTCATAATAATATCTTCCAGCAACTCTTTTAGTTTTTGTAACTAATTGTGAAGCATATGGAATAACAAGTAACAGATATTCCTCTATAGCATCTTTAGGAAGTTCCTCATTAAAAATTATTACTTGCTTATAGCCATCTGCTTGTTCTTTTACTAGATGTCCTCCATATATGTATGTCGTAGTGGCGTTGGTTGCCGTATTTCCTAATAGAATTTCTCCAAAACTTAGTAAATACCGGTTAGCAATACTATAATCTTCTATGCCATAAATCACTTTAAAACTACTGTCAACTTTACTTCCAATTAACTGAACTATTTTTCCAACCATAGTTTTCACTCCTTCTAATAAAATATTGTTTTTACAATTACTCTCATATCTTATCATGTTTTACATAATTTTTCAAGTTGTTCTTGTAAATATTTATATAAATTTCTATGGTCCTTCAAAGAAGTCACAATGATTTCTAAAAAATATTCTTTATTTGTAATGCTGTTTTTTCTTTTATATGTTCTAATATAAATATGCAGTTATTTAAATTAGGGATTCCTTGTTCATATTCTTTAACTTCTATATTCCCTTTAAGTAAAACAAGTTCTGTCTTTACTTTTTCTAGTTCATCATGTTCTATATAGTATGCTAACTTTTTATGCTTTTCATTCCAATCATTTACTATATCATCTATTTGTTTATTTATATTTTCTTCATTTTGTTCTTCTAAAATCATATTTTGCTTTAAATTTTCTAAATTTCCTGTCATTAAAGTTATTGATTCCTTTGTGTAACTTTCTGTAAGTATATTCAATCCTACCACAATAATTATAACAATTGAACAAATTATAATTTCTTTATACATTTTTAGCACCTTTCATTTATTTAATATTGTTTTTAGTAATTTCTTTGAAGAATAGACGAGCTATGCTCGCCCCTACAAATATATTTTTAAATATTCCCCAAAAGAGACACATATCTCAAAAGAGACAGATACACCGAAAAAAGGACAGATACCCCAAAAAGAAACGTCCCCAATAGGAACTTATTTTTGTTTAGCTTGACAAAAAAAGTTTCCTTTCCCATCTATAGTAACTATTAGTGCATCTTCTGGCATTATTTCATATGGCTCTACTTGTTTTACTAGCCAGTTATAGTCCTTATCTAATTTCTGTAAATTTTCTCTCATTATTTTTCCATCTACTACTAAGTCATATGCTATTCCTTCATATTCTGGATTTATTCCAAAGTCTTCTGGGGTTGTTGTCCTTTTATTTGGTTTTTGTATTACTGTTACTTGTCCACTTGTTTCTAATATTGCATATTCTACATCTCCTATGTTAAATATATTTTGCCCTCTTAGTCTTTCTTCTAGTTCATTTATTGTAAATCTTTCTTTTTTTAATTTGTCTTCTTGTATCCTTCCTCTATATATTAATATTGATGGTTTTCCACATATTATTTCTCTTGCTCTTATGCTTTTTAAATTAATTAATGAAATTGTTAAATGCATTACTAATAGTCCTAAAATTGGTATTATTCCACTTGTTATAGGAATGCCAGATTCTGCCATGGGTATTGTTGCTAAATCTGCAATCATTATTGATATTGCAAGTTCGAATGGTTGAAGCTGACCAATCTCTCTTTTTCCCATAAATCTCATTACTATTAAAACTAATATGTATAATATAATTGTTCTAAAAAAAGTTAATAACATAAAAAAATCTCTCCTTTTTAATTTTATTTTTCTCATATTTTTTCCATTTATTCATTTTTTAATATAAAAAGCAAAGATGAAGATTTTCCCTAAAATTTATATTTGTTGAAAAATCTTTGTTTCACTATAATTATCTTATTTTAATTTTTTTCATACTATGAGAAAATTTTAAGAATATAAAAAATAAAAATGTAAATACTAAAATTATTGACAAGTATGTAAATTTGCTTACAATTTACAAATTTCTTTAATAAGGAGGTTTTATTATGTCAGAAAACCAAACTCATAGTCAAACTAGAAGTGGTGCTAGCATGATATGGCAAATAGTAGGAAGATTAGTTAGTGCAGCAATAGTACTTGCAATTACTGCTTTCTTTACTCCAGGATTTCAAATAAACAACATATGGACTTTAATTGCAGCTGCAGTTGTTCTTACTGTAATAGATTATTTAATAGTAAAATTTACTGGGCTTCACGCTAGTTCCTTCGGAAAAGGCTTCGTAGGATTTGTACTTTCTGCAATCGTATTATATGTAACTCAATATTTTGTAGCAGGATATACAATTTCTTGGATGGCTGCCATAGTAGGTGCTTTAATTTACGGTGTTGTAGATTACTTCTTACCTGGCGAACAACAATAATAAACTAAACAGATACATTTGTAAAATTTCCATTATAGAAATTTTACAAATGTATCTGTTTAATTACAATCATTTTTTAATAGTCTGCTGATTAATATCCATTAATTATATATATTAGAAAATTACTTACTGATCTAATTCTATTCCAATGTAGTTCTACTATACTCTTGTACTCTCTCTTTCGCAATTTAATAAAGCTTTCATTCTATTTTTTGCAACAAATTTGCTTTTGTGTTCAAAATTACTTAGTCTATTTGGGTTGCTATCATACATTAATTCTAAATTTGGATAGCTTTTTCTCTTTATAAATATATTAGATAATTTTGATTTTATTTTGTCAAATATTGTTTCTTCTATCTTTACTAGTGCTGTTGTTTTCCTTTCTGAATATACTCTTATGCTATTTTCTTCTACTACTATATAATATTCATCAAATTGATATAGCTTTATTTTTTTGCCTTCTTCATATTTTTCACTAATTGCTTCTATCATATCTACTCTACTAAATTTTCTAGCTTCATATTTTATTACTTTATTTGGATGTAATTCATTAATTCCAAATACACTTACTAAATTATTATCATATATACATATTTTATCTATATAGTTTTCCCCATTTTCAAAATGTGAACCAATATTTTCTATTTGTAATTTTTGTGGTTCAAAATTTTCTATATTTTTTAAATCTTCACATATTACTTCTAATAGAATTTTTGGCATTATTTCTTTTATATTTGCACTTCCGAAAAATTTTTTCTTCTAAAGAATTCTCTATATATCTTAAATAATTGTAATCTACTTCTTCTTTTTCTACTGCTCTTTTTACATCATCATGTAATTCTATTGCTTCTGACATTTTTTTTATTTTTTCTAATATTTTATCAAATTGTTCTTTAGTATTCTTTTTTTCAAGTTCTACTTTTTCTTCTACATTAATTTCCTCGTTCATATTTCCACCTTTTTTTTGCAAACTGTCTTTATATTATAGCATTAATTTTATAAAAATGTATTACTATTTATTTACTTTTAGATTACAGTTATATTACAAGGATAAATCAAATTGTAAATTTATCTGACATCAAATTTGCTTTTTTCCTATTTTTGTGTTATAATTTTAGTATCTATAAACTTTTTTTAGCAAACACCAAGGAGGCAAACTATGGAAGAAAATTTAACTACTACTCGCTTACTAGTGAGTTTTAACGATTTACACTCTGATGAGTCTCGGAACGAGCAAACTCTATTGGAATTAGCTCTGCAACATGAAGTTATTCCTTTATCTAAATTTGAAAAGGAAAACTTATCTTTCAACTCTAATGATTTTGTAGCTATTGCGTTCTTAAACGATCTTGTTCTCAAAGGCTACAATGACCAATTTGTATTAGAAGCTGCTTTACAATGTAATGTCACTTCTATTCATTCTGTAATGTGTACTACATATTGTTTTGAGTCAAGCAATGCTTCTGCTTATCCTTTATACAACTTCTTAAGTGACCTTTTGATAGCAGGGTTCAGCATGACTTATCAAATGTCTTTATGATCTAGTTAATATTTTCTTATTGGCACTGATTTATTCGGTGCCAATATTTTTATTTTTTATCTTCTTATTTCTAAATTTAACATATGGAAAAAGCAAATCAAAATATATAACATATTTCAATTTGCCTATATTATTATTTATATTTTGTCATATCCTTTTTAGCATTTTTTATTCTTCTTCTTTATTTTCAATTTCTTCGTCTCCTAAGCTTTTTTCAAATGCTTCTGAGAATTTGCTTCTTATTTTTTCTTCTACTTCTTTTGCTATTTCTGGGTTGTCAATTAAATATTTTTTTACGTTTTCTCTTCCTTGTCCTATTCTATCTCCATTATAGCTAAACCATGAACCACTTTTTTCTATTATGTCTAAGTTTACTGCTATATCTAGTATATTTCCTTCTTTTGATATTCCTTTTCCATATACTATATCAAATTCTGCTTCTCTGAATGGTGGTGCTACTTTGTTTTTTACTACTTTTACTCTTGCTCTATTTCCTACTACTTCTCCATCTTGTTTTATATTTTCTATTTTTCTTATGTCTAAACGAACTGATGCATAGTACTTTAATGCTCTACCTCCTGCTGTTGTTTCAGGGTTACCAAACATAACTCCTACTTTTTCTCTTAATTGGTTTATGAATACTATTACACATTTTGATTTATTTATTGCTCCTGCTAATTTTCTTAGTGCTTGTGACATTAGCCTTGCTTGAAGACCTATATGTGAGTCTCCCATGTCTCCATCTATTTCTGCTTTTGGAACTAAGGCTGCTACTGAGTCTATTACTATTACGTCTAATGCTCCACTTCTTACTAAGGCTTCTGCTATTTCTAGTGCTTGCTCTCCTGTATCTGGTTGTGATACTATTAGGTTATCTATGTCTACTCCTAAATGTTTTGCATATACTGGGTCTAATGCGTGTTCTGCATCTACAAATGCGGCTTCTCCTCCCATTTTTTGTGCTTCTGCTATCATATGTAGTGCTAAAGTTGTTTTTCCTGAAGATTCTGGTCCATATACTTCTATTATTCTTCCACGTGGAATCCCACCTATTCCTAGTGCTATATCTAGGCTTAATGCTCCTGTTGGTATTGCTTCAACATTCATTGCTTGGAATTCTCCTAGTTTCATTACCGAACCTTTTCCAAATTGTTTTTCTATTTGACCTAATGCTACTTCTAATGCTTTCATTTTTTCTGAATTTGTGTTACTCATTTATTTTTCCTCCTAAATTTTTGTTTTCTAAACCTTTGTTTGTTTTATTATATACTATTAAAAATTTTTGTCAAGTGTTTTTTTGATTTTTTTACATCCTACTCCAACTATAAAAATTGTAATAACTAAAATAATTATTTGGTGTTATTTCTCCTGCTAAATTTTGACTTCTTACAACTGTTCCTTTATTCCTATATAAACTAATAAAAGGCATGTCATTATTATAAATTTCTATAATTCTATTATATTTCTCTTTTAATAAATTTTCGTCTTTTATATTTTTTACATCTGTTATAATTGTGTTTAACTCTTCATTATTATAATTTTGTAAGTTTCCACTTCCTAAAAATGTTTCTACATTTGGTGAGTATGAATTATATACTCCTGTTAATATTATTTGATAATTTTTATTTTGTAATATGGTATCATAATTTGCTTTTGTCACTTTATTTATATTTATGTTTATTCCTATTTTTCCTAATTCCTGTTTTATAAATTCTGCTACTTTTACCCTATTTTCATCTTCTTTATTTACTGTTAAATTTAGGCTAATTCTATTTGTTCTATAATTTTCTTGTTTTTGCCATCTATTGTTTTTATAAATCCAACCATTTTCTTCTAATACCTTTTTTGCTTGTTCCTCATTATATCCTAAACTTTCCATATTTTCTGTATATAAATAATTTCCATAGTCTATTGGAAAGTTTGATATATATTTATTGTTGTTATATACTGATGTTATAAGTGCTGTTTTATCTAATCCATAACCTATAGCTTTTCTTACTTCTATATTTTTTAGTATATTATCATCACAGTTAAATGCCAAATAGTCAAATTCCCTTCCTCCATATTCACATTTTGCATAGCCTATTGTTCCTATATAATTTTCCAAGTTATTATTTGAAGTTGTGAAAATATCTATGTTTCCTAGCTTAAAACTATTATATAGTTCTCCTATTTCTGAGAATACTTTTATATCGATTTTTTCTATTTTTGCATCTTGTTTTTCTTTATTCCACCATTTGTCATTTTTTTCTAGTACTATGTTATTAGCTTCTAACTTTGATATTTTGTACATCCCTGTTCCCATAGGCATTTTAGTACTTTCATAAAAGTTTTCACCTATGTAGTAATTGTTTGATATAATTGGAAATGTTAAATTATATTCAAAAAATGCAACGGGCTTATTTAAGTTTATTCTTATTGTATTTGTATCTAAAATTTCTATATTCTCTATAGGTTCTACATTATATGAATATATATTTTTTCCTTCTTTTAACTTTTCTATTGTAAAAGCTATATCTTTTGCTACTAGAGAACTTCCGTCTTGCCATTTTTTATTTGTATCTATTTTTATTACATATGCAGTATCTGATATTTTTGAGCATTCTGTAGCTAAGCACATTTCTAACTTATAATCTTTTGTAATATTTATTAGTGGTTCGAATATTAGCTTGTCTATATTTAGTATTTCTTTGTTATTTGATATTAATGGGTTTATTGTATCATAATTTGATATACCTAGCCTTATATCTGTTTTTTCTACTATTTCTATTCCTTTGCTTTGTTTGTTTTCTCCTTCTATTCCTTTATCTTTGAAATATAGTGCATATATTGAATAGACAACTATTCCTATTGCAAATATTATAAAAATATATTTAAAGATATTTGATTTCATATTTTTTCTTCATATAATATAAATATATTATTTATTATACGAATTTCTCCTTTCTTCTGAATTTAGTATATTATTTAGTTTTATTTTTATATTTTTGGATTTTTTATTTATAATATAAGATTTTTTTATTTTTTTCAAGTTTTTATTTAGAAATATATTAGATTTTAATTTATAAGTGATTTAAAAATTCTTCTAATTCTATATTGGCTTGCTCTAAAATGCTTTTTAATGTTCCTTTAACTATTTCATAGTGCTATTTGAACTATACAAATTGTATTTTTTCATATTAAATTATTATTTTGGGTCGCTTATAGTAGCGACCCTTATATTCTTATTTTCTAGATTCTACTATAATTCTAATACCTGTTCTGTCTTCACCTTCTACTTCTACTTCGGCGAAGGCTGGTATACATACTAGGTCTACTCCTGCTGGTGCTACGAATCCTCTTGCTATTGCTACTGCCTTTACTGCTTGATTTAGAGCTCCTGCTCCGATTGCTTGCATTTCTGCTTTGTTCTCCTCTTTTACTAACCCTGCTATTGCTCCTGCAATTGAATTTGGGTTTGATTTTGATGAGATTTTTAAAACTTCCATCTTTTGCCTCCTATAATTTTATTTTTATTTGAATTACAGGTATAGTTATATTACATTTTCTGGAAATTGTCTAGTACTTTTATGGAAAAAATTAGAAAAGTTTTCGCCTTTTTTCTTCTTTTTTCGCTATTTACTTAATATATATTCTTTTTATTGATGTTACTCTACATGTTTCGTCGTTTATTTCTATTATACATCCATTAAACATACATTTTCCCTCTGCTAACTTATATCTTTCTGGAAGTGATGTTACAAATCTTTTTACTGATGCTTCTACATCCATTCCTATTACCGAGTTTATTGGCCCTGTCATTCCTATGTCTGATATAAATGCAGTTCCTTTTGCTGTTATTTCTTCGTCTGCTGTTTGTACATGTGTATGTGTTCCATATAGTGCTGTTATTCTTCCATCTAAATAATATTTCATTGCTATCTTTTCTGCTGATGCTTCTGCATGGAAGTCTACTATTATATAATCTACTTTTTCTTTTACTTCTTTTATAATATCATCTGCTTTTGTAAATGGATTATCTGATTGCACACCCATTTCTGTTCTTCCTATTAAGTTTATTACACATATTTTTTTATTTTTACATTCATATATATTATAGCCTTTTCCTACTACTCCTCTTGAATAATTGGCTGGTCTTAAAAGTTTTTCATCATCTATAAATGTGAATATATCTTTTTTTCCCCATGTATGGTTACCCATTGTAATTGCATTTACATTTAACGCCTTTAAATCATTGAATATTTTTGTTGTTATACCCATTCCTCCTGCTGAATTTTCTGCGTTTACTATTACAAAATCTATATTATTTTCTTTTCTAAAGTTTGGCAAAATCTCTTTTAATTTTTTTACTCCACTTTCTCCTACTAAATCTCCTACTGCTAATATTTTCATATAATCCCTTCTTTCATGTTTATTATCATACTATAATTTGCTTTATTTGTAAATGTTTTATGAATATTTTTAAATACCCTCGTGTATACTTTAAATAAATATATTTTGAGGAGGTTACAAATGAATAGAAATAGGGTTTACGAAATTATGAAAAATAAAGAAATTAGAGATATTTATTATGAGAATAAGCCTGTTTGGGTTCAAGAAGTAAATAATGATGTTGCAAAGATTGGTTTTATGGATGGCAGGTCTGAAATAGATGTACCTATTGGTGATTTATCAGAGAGGTGTATATTTTTATAAATTTTGTTAATTATATTATTAGGTGGTGATTATAATGACAAGTAAAGAACTTTTATACATTGAGGATAGCTTAGGGCATGAAAATTTTATGAAATCATGTAGTACAAAAACAGCAAGTAAACTAACAGACCCTACTCTTTCTAGTTATATAGGAAGTTTAGCACAAAAACATACTGATTTAGCAAACAAATTCTTAAGTTTATTATAGGAGGTAAGTATGGAAGATAAGGATTTAATGGAAAATGAATTATTAGTTATTAAAGGCGTATGTGATTTATACCTTCATGGCACTATAGAATCTTCTACTGCTGAAGTTCATACAGCTTTTAAAGATGCTTTAAATGAAAGCTTAGATATTCAAAATAAAATTTATAATTTAATGAAGGAAAAAGGTTGGTATCAAACAGATACTGCTGAACAAACTAAAATTGATAGTACTAAGCAAAAGTTTAGCGCTCAATAATAGGCTAATAACACTTTTTTATACACATTAGAAAGACACACTAGGTGGCAAAAATTCCATCCATTGTGTCTTTTTTGTTCTAAAAATGCTTGACAACTCCTTATTTGATGCTATAATCATTTTATAATTACTAATAAAATCTCATATTGCAAATGTAAGGAGGTATCTATATGAATTTAAAATGGGACTATTATTTTAAAAACATCGGATTACATAGTTTAGTTGCCAAATTAAAAACAAACTATGGTTTAACTATTTTAACAGTGCATAAAAATCGGTTAGGTTATTCTTCTTTTATAAAGTCTTATTCTATTACTTATTCTGATATTTCAATGGCTCAGGCAATCATGCATATTCCTTATTCTATAAAAAGTCAAACTGAATATGCGTGCAGACAAATTGAAAAAGATTTTTATGCTCAACGTGATAATATTTTAAAATTGCTATCTTAAGAAAAAAGGGGCTGTAAAAAAAGTGTGTCAAATGTCAAATAGGACGGGGGATATTGACACACTTTTCTTACAGCCCCTTTCTTTTTATTTCCTTATTTGTACTCCACTTTTTTCAAGTCCTTTTATTATTTTTTCTAATACAGCGTTTATTTCTTCATCTGTTAATGTTCTATCTTGTGCTCCAAATTCTAGTGAATATGCTATACTTTTTTTGTTTTCTTCTATTCCTGTTCCTGTGTATATATCAAACACTTTGCTTGACAAAAGAATACTTCCTGCTAATTTTTTTATTTGTTTTGATATTTCTTCTGAGGTTACGTCTTTTTGTACTATTACTGCTAAGTCTTTTCTTACTACTGGAAATTTTGATATTTCTTTGTATTTCATTTTTCCTGTTTTCTTTTCTAATAACTTACTTAAGTTAATTTCTAGTACATATACATCTTCTTTTTGTACTTCTGGATGTAGTTTTCCTACTATTCCTACTATATCATTATTTACTGAAATTAATGCTGTTTGATATGGGTGGAATTCTTGTGGTAGTTCATCTTTTATAACAAAACTGTATCTTCCATTATAACCTAAATAGTCTAATATTTCTTCTGCTATACCTTTTATATCATAAAAACTTGATTTTTCTGGTTTTACCCCTAAAGTATGCTCCCCTGCTATTAATGCACATAGTTTTAAGTCTTCTCCATATTTTTCCTCTTTTTTGTAAAAGCCTTTTCCTATTTCGAATATTGATACATCTTTTTGGCTACGTGCTTTGTTATATTCATATATTTTTACTAATGATGGAATCATACTGTATCTTAAAGTGTTTCGTTCTTCTGTCATTGGGTCTAATAGTTTTATTGGTTCAAAGTTGTCTTTTATATATTTTACTGCTTCTTTATCATTTACTAGTATATATGATAGTGTTTCGTTTAGTCCTAAGTCTATCATTTTGTTTCTTATTTGCCTTAACGTTTTATTATATGAACCTTGTTTTAATGGTAGTTTTGGTAGCCTTCCTTCTATATTATCTACTCCATATATTCTTCCAACTTCTTCTATTAAGTCTTCTGCAATTGATATATCTATTCTTCTTTTTGGCACTGATACATGCACTATCTCTCCTTCTTTTTCATATGTAAATCCTAGTCTTCTAAATACATCTAATACTGCTTCTTGTGGAACTTCTAGACCTAATACTTTATTTATCTTTTCAAATGTTATGTCTATTTTTTTATCTGATAAGTCTGAAATATCATATTTTACTAAACCACCTACTATGGTTGCATTTGCATACTTTTCAAGTAAATTACATGACCTTTCAATTGCCATATATGTTCTATTTGGGTCTAAGCCTTTTTCAAACCTTGTACTTGCTTCACTTCTTAATATTTCTTTTGAAGTCTTTCTTACTTTTACTGGATCAAATATTGCTGATTCTATGATTATATTTTTTGTATTTTCTGTAATTTCAGTGTCATAACCACCCATTACTCCTGCTAAACCAATAGCCTTTTCTCCATTTGAAATTACTATATCTTCTGATGATAAGGTTCTTTCTATTTCATCTAATGTTGTTAATTTTTCTCCATTTTGTGCCATTCTTACTTCTAACATTTCATTTAGAGTATCTGCATCGTAGTAGTGAAGTGGCTGGCCTACTTCTAGCATTACATAGTTACTTATATCTACTACATTGTTAATTGGTCTAATTCCTGATGCCATTAGTCTATTTTTTATAAATGTTGGGCTTTCTTTTATTACTACATTTTCTACTCTTTTTGCTAAGAAAATGTTACAATTTTTAGTGTTTACTTGTACTTTAAAAGTATTATTTATATCTTCATTAGTTTCTTTATGCGATAAATCTATTGGTTTAACTTGTTTATCATAAATTGCTGATATTTCATGTGCCATACCTAATATACTTAGTAAGTCTCCACGGTTTGCTGTTAGTTCAAAATCAATTACACTATCATCCATTTGCATTAACTTTATAGGGTCTTCTCCTACCTCAGCATTTTCTGGTAATTCGTGTATTCCTTCTTTATCTTCTGGCTTCAAAAATTTGCTATCTAAGCCTAACTCTGCTATTGCACAAAGCATTCCATTGGATTCAACACCACGAATTTTTCCTGGTTTTATTTTAAAATCTCCTGGTAAAACTGCCCCTGGAAGAGCTACTATAACTTTTAAACCTTTTCTAACATTTGGTGCTCCACATACTATTTGTAAAGTTTCTTCTCCTACATTTACTTTGCATACATGTAAATGGTCAGAATCTGGGTGCATCTCGCATTCTATTACTTCTCCTACTATTAAGTTTGTAGCATTTATGAAGTTTTCTGCTGTTTCATATTCATTTCCTGCTTTAGTCATATCTTCAGCTAACATTTTTGTATCTACATCTATATCTACATAGTCTTTGACAAAATTTGTACTTAATTTCATTTTTTTCTCTCCTTTTCCTTCCCATTGGGGACGTTTCCTTTTGGGGTATAACGTCCCTTTTGGGGTATAACGTCCCTTTTCGAATATCATTTTTTCTTTTTTATATATTTATTTTGATATTATAATAATATATTTTTAATAATTTGATAATTAATATATTATAATAATAATTGCAATTTGTAGATTATCCTTATGTTTTTATATATATTAAAATCAGAATTTAGCTTAATATATAAACTCATAAGGTGGATTATTTTTGATATCTACTATTGTTTTTCAAGTCATTCCTTAGAAGATTGGAGTACCTTAATTATTTGTGCCACTTCCCAAAAGTGACAGATACCCCATTTGTACCAGATACCCCATTAGGAAACGTCCCCAATTGGAACTTAGTCTATTCTATCAAATTGATTTAAAAATCTAACATCATTTTGATACAACAAACGTATATCTGTTATTCCATACTTAAACATTGCTAACCTATCTAACCCTGTTCCAAATGCAAAACCAGTATATTTTTCTGGGTCATACCCATTCATTTTTAGTACATTTGGATGTACCATTCCTGATCCTAATAATTCTATCCAGCCTGTTTGTTTACATAGGTTACATCCTTTTCCGTTTACATTTAAAACATGTTACATCTACTTCATACGATGGCTCTGTGAATGGGAAGTAGCTTGGTCTGAACCTTAAGTTTGTGTCTTCTCCTAGCATTTTTCTCATGAATACTTCTAGTGTTCCTTTTAGGTCTGCTAATGATATGTCTTTATCTATTACTAGCCCTTCTACTTGTGCAAATTGATGTGAGTGTGTTGCGTCATCGTCTCTTCTATATACTTTTCCTGGACAAATTACTCGTATTGGTCCTTTTTCTTCATTTTCCATCATTACATGTGCTTGCACTGCTGATGTTTGTGTTCTTAGTAAGTATTCTGGTGTTACGTAGAAACTGTCTTGCATGTCTCTTGCTGGATGACCTTGTGGTAGGTTTAGTCTTTCAAAACAGTATTCATCTGTTTCTAATTCTGGTCCATCTACTACATCATACCCCATTGAAACAAATAAGTCTTCTACCTCTTCTATTATTCTATTTAATGGGTGCTTGCTTCCTCTTTTTATTTTGTTTGATGGAAGTGTTATATCTATTTTTTCTTTTTCTAATTTTTCCATCATTTGTTGCTTTTTAAATGCTTCTTCTTTTTGTTGTAGTTTGCTTTCTAGTTCATCTCTAACTACGTTTACTAAGCTTCCTATAACCGGTCTTTCTTGTGGTGACAGCCCTCCCATTCCTCTTAATACTGCTGTTAACTCTCCTTTTTTCCCTAAATATTTTACCTTTAAGTCATTTAGTTCTTTGGCATCTTTTACGTTTGTTATTTCTTCATTTACTTTTCTTCTAATTGCCTCAATTTGTTCTTTCATCTTTGATTTCTCCCTTCTTTTTATATTTTAATTTTAATTTTTTTCCAAACATTTTGAATAAATTTGGCTTTCTTTCCTAAATTTTTCCATAAAAAAACAATTCTATCCTACATAGGACGAATTGCTTTCATTTCGTGGTACCACCTAATTTTATTAATGTTTATTTTCATTAACCTTATTTTTCCCTTTAACGCAGAGGTTTACGCTATTTCCTACTATTATTTCAAAAATAGTCCTAAAAAAGTGAAATTTCTGTAATTCATGTATGAAAGGCTTTCAGCGTTTTTCACCTTTCTCTCTTTTGATACATTTTTTATTTTACATACTTTGCTTTTTTGTTGGATTTTTTCTATTACTTTTTTTATTTTACTATACTTTTTGTTTTTATACAAGTGTTATATAAAAAATTTGTATTTTAAACTAAAAATATAGAAAAGTCTTTGGAGCACGGGCAATGCCATCATCGCCCCTACATCTATATTTAATATTAGCTGTAAATTATATCAATATATTAAAAAATGATAATATTATTCACTTAAGTCAGTTTCTCCTATAAATTATTCACTATTCATTATTCACTCTTCACTAATTTTCAACCAGCATTGGTCCTATATTTGTTACAGTTCCTGCTCCTAATGTTAGTATTATATCGTCTTTTTCTACTTTTTCTTCTAAATATTTTACTATATCTTCAAATTTTGGTATATATACTGCTTCTCTTCCTAGTTCTTTTATTTTTTCTACTATATTTTCTGATGTTACTCCATATGTATTTGTTTCTCTTGCTGCATATATATCTGTTATTATAATATTGTCAAAGTTTATTAAACTCTCTGCAAATTCATTTATATGTTCTTTTGTTCTGCTATATGTGTGTGGTTGGAACACTACCCATGATTTATTGTACTCCTTTTGTTTTAACCCTAACGCTGTTGCTGTTATTTCTGTTGGGTGATGTCCATAGTCATCATATACAGTTGCTCCTTTACATGTGCCTACATATTCAAACCTTCTATGTGCTCCAGTATATTTTTTTAGTGCTGTTTTCATATTTTCTTTTTCTATTTCATAGTTATGACATAATGCTATACATGCTAGTGCATTTAATACATTATGCTTTCCTGGTACTGATAATTCAAATGATGCATAAAAGCTGTTGTTATAGTATACATCAAAATATGGAAAGCCATTTTTATTAAATTTTATATTTCTTGCTACAAAGTTTGCTTTTTCATTTTCTATTCCATAACTTACTACTTTTGCATTAGTATATTTATGTAGTTCTGCACAATATTTATTGTCTATGTTTACAACTAATAAGCCATCTTCTGGTAGTAAACCTACATATTTTATAAATGCTCTATTTATATTTTCTATATTTTTGAAATAGTCTAAATGATCATTATCTATGTTTAGTATTATTTCTGCTTTAGGATAAAATTTTAAAAAGCTTTCTACATATTCACATGCCTCTATTATGAAGTGTTCACTGTTTCCTATTCTATAATTTCCATCTATGGCTTTTAGTGTTGCTCCTACTTGTATTGATGGATCTTTTAATCCTTCTATAAAGCACATTGATACCATTGACGTTGTTGTTGTTTTTCCATGTGTGCCTGATATACAAATTGTATCTGTAAAAGCTTTTGTTATTTTTCCTAGAAAGTCTGCCCTTTCTATTGTTTCTATTCCAAGCTCTCTTGCTTTTACAAGTTCTGGGTCATCTTCTTTTATTGCTGCTGTATATACTATTACATCTGCTTTTGCTGCCATATTTACATCATGACCTATTACTACATGTATTCCATCTAAATTTAACTTTCTTGTAACTTCTGATTCTGCCCAGTCTGAGCCTGTAACTGTAAAGCCCCAATGCTTCATTATTTGAGCTATTCCACTCATACTAACTCCGCCAATTCCTATCATATGTATATGTTTATATTTTTTTAATTCACTTATGTTTGCCAAGTTTTTCCTCTCCTTTAAACGTTCTTTAATCGCTATTATACAATTTAAATACTTTTTTTTCAATAGATTTTGAAAAATAGCGTATATTTTAAAGGTTAGAAGTTTAATTTTACTTCTAACCTTTATTTATATTATATGTTATTTATTTTATGATGTTACAATAATTATTACATTTTTATATAAAATTATAATAGTTCATATACATTATCTCAAAACATTAGATATATTATAACTGTAAAATATCGGTTACTAACATCGTTATTTTTAGCAGTTGTAAATGTACAATTAATATTATGTTGTTTTCATTTGTTTTAGCATCATATCAGCAAATACTGCATAACCTGTTGTTGGATCATTTACCAATACATGAGTTACCGCCCCTACAAATTTTCCATTTTGTATTATTGGTGATCCACTCATTCCTTGTATTATTCCTCCTGTTTTTTCTAGTAAGTCTTTGTCTGTTACTTTTATTAACATACTTTTGTTATCTCTATTATTTGCAGTATATGTTTTTTGTATTTCTATTTCATAAGTTTTCTTTTTTCCTTCTTCTAATTCACATATTATTTGTGCTTTTCCTTGTTTTACTTCATTTCTTCCAAGTACCTCCATCTCATTTTGATTTATTTCTAGTCTTGTTTTGTTTGATATTTTTCCAAATATTCCAAATGATGTATTTTTAGATATATCTCCTAATTTTGCTTCTCCTTCTATACTTCCTCTTATTTCACCTGGATTGCCTTTTTCTCCTTTTGTTATTGATACTATATTTGAATTTACTAATTCTCCATTTGCTATTGTTACTAAACTTCCTGTGTCTATATCTGTTATGCCATGTCCTAATGCTGCAAACATTTTACTATCTGGCTCATAAAATGTTAGTGTTCCTACTCCTGCTGCTGCATCACGCACCCATAAACCTAATTTGTATTCATTATCTTTTGTTTTTGCTGGCAATATATTTGTCACTTTTTCTTCATTTGTATCTTCTTTTATATATGTTATTTGTACTTCTTTACCTTGCGAACTATTTACTGTTTGCACTAAATCTTCTGTATTTGAAATTTTTTCTTTATCTATTTTTATTATTCTATCTCCTTCTTTTATTCCTGTGTCTTCATATGGCTTTTCTCCTTCTATTTCAGACATTCCTACTACTAGCACTCCTTCTGTATATAATTTTAGCCCTATTGTATTTCCTAGTGGTATAACTGTTGTTTTTGGTATTACGTTTATGGTTAGATTTGAAACATTTAAACTATCAAATAGTTTTACTCCCATATCTATTTTTCCGCGTTTCAGTTAGTTTTGTTTCTTCTAAGCCAGTAGATGCTTCTATTATACTTCCATTTTTACATTCACCTATATTTGGATTGGTTGTTGCTATTTGTTTTAAGTTTATTCCCCACAAAGTTGCAAGTTCTAATTTTTCTCCTTGAAGAAGTGTTATACTTTTTGGAATTAAGGTTATATTAGCTATATATAAATAAAAAATGCCTAAAATAATTAGTATTATTGCAATTTTTAAATATTTTTTCATTATCATCATTCCTTTTCATTTTTCTATTATTTTAACCAATTTTTATTTTTTTACCCCTAACAAATTTTCTTTTGTATCATACAAATGATATAAGAAATATAAATATGTGTAATTCAAATATTTATATTTCAAATTATATATATTTTCGCAAATAAAAGAAGGTTCTTATTAAAACCTTCTTTTATTGTTAATTTTGCTAATTAAGTATGTTAACTTTAATTATTAAGATTATTTATTATATTAACCATATTAGGTGTAATTCTTACTCCTATAGGTGTTGAACCATTTTGCTTTCCAATGTGAACTCCAACAATATAATTATCTGAAGTACGCATTATAGGTCCACCACTAAATCCTTGACAAGAAAAAGCATCATATTTAAAGTAATAATTACTAACACTTGTAATATTTCCAATACTTTCATATTGATATTTAGCCTTCCAACTAAAACCGTAGTTACTGTCTCCTGGATATCCTACAAGTCTAACTTGTAAGTTTTTTAAATCAGAACTAGAACCATAAGAAACCGCACCGAAGCCAACCAATTTGATTACCAACATCTGACTGTAATACACAGATTGCCCAATCATCTTCTGACGTATGATTATTCATCCAGTTATCAGAATAATATACTTGATCCCAACCACAAGCTGTGCCATAATATGTACCATCATTATAACCTGGATATAGAGTCCAATTTCTATACACAGCATTATTTTGGTTTTCGTTAAACACACAATGTGCAGCTGTCAAGGCAACTTTTGGTCCAACAATTGATGCTGTAGCACGATGAGCATTTGCTTCGTATATTTGTTCCTCATAATACTCTATTCTACATGTCTGTTTATAAGGATAAATTGAAGTATTATTTACTCTTTCTCTATCAGTTGAAAAAAGGTTGATTTTTGTATTGTCTGAATATATTTCATTTCGAATATATGGCATAGTACTATATGGTATTTCACTATTAATATTTTTTTTCATTTTCAGAACTTGCTCTAATTCTTCCATATTAACTTCTGTAATTTCATTTGTTCTAGCATCATATTTCATAATTTTTTCTTCTGTCTCTAATATTTTATCTATATCGTAATCTATTTGTTCTATGCTTGTAGCTTTAACAGTATTCTTAAAAAGCATTGCGAACATAATACCTATTAATAATATAATAAGTACTTTGGCTGTCATATTTTTTTTCATATCTATACCTCCTTTTTTATTGTTAGAAGTACTCCTATTTATATTCATACAATACCATATAATTACTATAAAAGTCAATGAAATTTCTTATGTTTTTTCCGACATTTCCTTTGTTTTTTCGACATTTTTCAATCTTTTATATTGTCTACTTATATAATAAATATTTATTCATATTCAAATTTTGGTTTTTTTCTAATTATTTGTATAGTATCTCCAATTTTTAATTCATTAATATTTATTTTATGCCCATTACTATCTCTAATAAAAATTTCCTTTTTATAAAAGATACGATATTTGAAATTTTCATGTTCGCTAATATCTCCATATGGAGTATTTAATATTTGTATTTTTACAATAACACGATAATCGTCTATTATAGCAACTTCTACATTCTTATAAATTTCATATTGTTGTAATATATAAATTACTACTATTGTCATCATAATAATTAATACTAGGCTTATACTTATTATTAACTTAATTCTATTTTTCATATTTTTCTCCCCTTTACAGTTCTATCTCTTTTTTTAGATATGTACTATATATTACTACTTTGCTTACTTTTATCTTTAGTGCTTCTTCTAGTGCTCTTTTGTATAAATCTAATTGTTCTTTATATTTTAGTATTAGTTCATTTTCATTTTGTACATAGTCTGTTTTGTAGTCTACTAAGTTTAAGTTTCCTTCTTTATCTATGTAGTATAAGTCTATTATTCCTTGTACTAGTATGTTTTCTTCTATTTCTTGTTCATAAATTTCTTTTGCTTTTATGTTTATATAAAATGGTTCTTCTTTGTGTACTTCTTTTGCATATTTTAGTTCTTTAAACAAATTAGATTTTGTGTATTGTAGTATTTGATTTATATTTATTGCTTCCGCTTCTTTTTTAGTAATTATTTTTTTATTTCGCAAATTTTCTATTAGTTTTTCTATATCTTCATAATTATATTGTTTTGTTTCATTTAAGTTTTTTATACATAAATGCAGTAGTGTTCCTTTTTGTGCACTTGTTATTGTTTCTTCTTTTGTGAAATTTGGAGAGCTTAATGTTTGTGCAATCTGTTTTTGTTCTTCGTTTTGCGTTAAAAATTGTGCTATTCCTTTTTGTTTTCCTTTTTCTTCTTTTATTTTGCTTACTGATGTTTTTGTTGGTATATTTTCTGATGATTTATATTTGTATTTCCAGTTTAGAATTTCTTCGATTTTCATAGTTGTGGTGTCTTTGCTAGTTTCTTTGAAGTGTTTGTGGTTAATAATATTCCCTGCATTTTCCTGTAATTCTTCATTATTCATTATGTGAGTATATTTCAAACTTCCAACTTCCGACATCTGACATTTGGTCTCCGCCTTTAGTAGTTCTACTAAATCAATTTGTTCTTCCTCTTCTTTTTCATTACTAATAAACTCTTTATAACTATGTTCATATATTTGTAATAAATCTTTTATTTCTTCTTTACAGTTTAAGTTTACTAGTTCTATCCAGTCTAAGTATGATTTATATTTTTTTATCAAATTTCTATTTAGTTTATCTCCATTGTATATTTGTATTAGCCCTTCTTTTTCTTTTATACTTTTTTCAAAGTCCTTTTCTATTCCTGTTATATATAATTTTTCTTTTGCTCTTGTTAATGCAACATATAGTATTCTCATTTCTTCTGATAAACTCTCAGTTTTTAACTTTATTTTTAGTGCTTCTTTTGCTAGTGTGTTATACTCTATTCTTCTTTCATAGTTTATATATTTAGGTCCAAATCCTAGGTCTTGATGTATTAGAATATTGTCATTTAGGTCTCTTTGATTAAATTTTTTGGATGTACCACTTAAGAATACTACTGGAAATTCTAGACCTTTACTTTTGTGAATACTCATTATTCTAACAACATTTTCATTTTCCCCAATTATTTTTGCACTTCCCATATCTTTATTGTTTGTTTTTATTTTATCTATAAAGTTTATAAAATTATATAATCCTTTGAAACTTGCCTGTTCATATTGCCTTGCTTTTTCAAATAACATTTTTAGGTTTGCTTGTCTTAATTTTCCATTCTTTAATAGACCTACATAATTGTAATAGTTACTGTCCTCATATATTTGCCATATTAGTTCATCTAATGTATTATATTCTTCTATATTTTTCCACTTTTCTATCATATTTATAAAGTTTGTTATTTTTTGTCCTAATTTATTTTCTACACTTACTCTTGCTTTTAACATTGCATTATAAAAACTTTCACTTCTGTCTGCTAAACGAATTTGTACTAGGTCATTGTCTGTGAAGTTAGCTATACTAGACCTTAGTACTGTTATTAACGGTATATCTTGAAGTGGATTGTTTATTATTTTAAGAACACTCATTATTGTTTGTATTTCTACTTGTTCTAGTGATTTACTTGAACTATCACTAAAAACAGGTATATTTAATTCTGATAATTCTTTTTCATATATTGGTGCTATATTAGAGGTTGTCCTTAATAAAATTACTATATCTTTATATGTTATTTTTCGGTAGCCGTTCTTTTTGTCATATACTATATAATCACTATTTATTAGCTCTTGTATTTTGTTTGCTACAAATTTCGCTTCTATTAAGGTATTTTCTATTGGTTCTTCTTGGTTTTCTTCTTCATCTATTTCTTGAGAATTTTCCAACTTCCAACTTTCAATTTCCAACCTTTCATCTCCGTTTTGCCATATCTATTATGTGTAGTTCTGCTTTTCCTGCAAAATTTGAACCTTTTGGTGGATTTTCATAGTTTGCTCCTAAGTTTAAGTATTCTTCTTTTGTGTAATCTATGTCCCCTAGTTTTTTGCTCATTATTTGGTCAAATATTAAATTAGTTATTTTTAATATATTTTCTCTACTTCTAAAGTTTTTGAATAGTTTTATTTTTTCTCCTGTATTGTTTTCATTAGTTTCTCCTACCAATTTGTATTCTTCATATTTTTCTAAAAATAGTTCTGGTCTTGCTTGTCTGAATTTATATATGCTTTGTTTTACATCTCCTACCATAAATGTATTATTTTGTCTTGATACTACTTTTAAAATATATTCTTGTACTAGGTTACTGTCTTGATATTCATCTATTGCTATTTCTATATATTTTTCCATAATTTTTTTTGCTACTTCTGATGGAACATATTCTTTATTTTCATTTTGTTTTACTAGTATTTTAAGTGCAAAATGTTCTATGTCATGAAAGTCTATTATGTTTTTTTCTTTCTTTTTTTGTGAGAATTTTGCTTCGAATTCATTTACTATATTTTCTATTCTTTTTAAACTATCATACATTGCATATATGTCTTTAGCTGCGTTTTCTGAGTCATATACAAATATTTTTTTATGAATTCCTTCTATATCTTTTTTTACTTTGTCTCTCACTTCTTTGGCTTCATTTTTTAAGTCTATTGTACATTTTCTATCGGTTGGCCACTTGCCAAATTTTAGTTCATTTGCTTTTATATATATAGTATCCCATATGTTTTCTTTAGTTTTTGTTATTGCTTCTTCTATCTCTTTTAATGCTTCTATGTCATTTACTATTGCACATGTAAATTTTTCTAATTCAGTAAACCTTGTTAATTTATCCTTTATGCCTTCTAATTTTAGCCTATTTTCTATTATTTTATCTTTATATTCTTCTAATAATATTTCTCCCCATATTGTTTGTGCATAGTCAAATTTTTGCTTTAGTTCATTTTTTAAGTTAAACATTTCTATTTTTTCTTTTAGCCACTCTTTAGGAAATGGTGCACTTTGAATATATTCGTATATTTTTAGCACTAGTTCTTTTAATGGTTCATCACCTCTATAACTTGTGTATGTATTTATTAATGTTATAAATTCTTCATCATTTTCATAGTATTTTTCTTCAAATAGTTCTTCTAGCGCATCTTGCTTTAGGAGCTCTATTTCTGCTGAATCTGCTATTCTAAAGTTTGCTGATAGGTCTAGCTCATAAAAATAATTTCTAATTACTTCTAAACAAAATGAGTGTATTGTACATATACTTGCTTTATTTAAAAGGTTTATTTGCTTTTGAAGCCTTACATCTTGTGGATTTTCCTCTATTTTTATATATATTGCATCTAATATTCTCTCCCTCATTTCACTTGCTGCTGCATTTGTGAAGGTTACCACTAGTAATTTATCAATATCTACATTTTCATTTACTATTTTATTTATAATACGTTCTACTAATACAGCTGTTTTCCCGCTTCCTGCTGCGGCTGCTACTAATATATTTGAACCTTTTTCATATATTGCACTTTGCTGTTCTTTTGTCCATGTTACTTTTGGCATCTTTTGTTTCCTCCTCTTTGAAGTTGCAAATCAGAAATTGAAAATCATATTTAAAATAATTTTTCCTTATGCTTCTGATAGGCTAATTTCACTATAATTAATATTTTTCTATAATATCTTAATATTGTAGGGACTACTAATAACTATCTGTACTTATGTGAAATTACTTAAATATATTAAATTTTGTGGTAATTTCTTTGTAGTACAGACAACTACTAGTCGCCCCTACAATTTTTTTATATTAACTGCAAATTGTAATTTTATTTTTTACTCTAATTTAATATTACAATTAAACTTCCTATTATAGCTATAATAAATCCTATTATTTTTAGTGTTTTAACTGATGAATTTCTATCTCCAAAGCTAAACCATTTTTTGCTTATTTTTCTTGCGTCATATATCATTACTACTCCTATAGCTATAACTATTAATGCTACTATTTGTATTATTAATTTTAATATTTCCATTTTTAAGTTTTTCTCCTTTTTTAGTTATGTATATTCCTAAAAGTAACGTTATACCTTATTAGGAAACGACCTAAATAAAGTATGGGAACTAATAAAATGTTATTGTATATTTACATTCAAATTCCTCTTTTGGAGGAAGTATTATTATATCTGATTTTTGCCTAAATACCCCTGTCCCCTTAACTGTATCTGGCAAGCTCATCCATGGTGTAACACATATAAATGGTGCATTTGGTTTTGACCATATGGTTAAATATGGAAAACCTGCAAATTCTAGTTCCATTACTTTTCCTATATCTTTCCTTTTCAAAGTTACTTTTTTTGATTTTATTCCTTTCATTATTATAGCATCATTATTAAATATATCTGCATGTAAATTTATTTTTCTTTTATCACTCATAATATTTCTTGCATATTCTGTTCCTACTAATCCATCTATTAAATATAAAAAATGTATTTTATCTTCGTCTTCTTCAAATTCTAAATAATAATTATCATTTTTTAGTTGTTCATAATCTATTTTTATTGCTGGAAGCGAACCTATTCCAAATGGCATATCTACTTCATCTTCATTTATTACTTTATAAATTACTGTTAATTTATTTGCATCTAGCCTATATGTTACATATAAAGAAAATTTATATGGGTATTTTTCTAAGCTCTTTTCATTACTTCTAAGTACATATGAGTGGAAGTTATCTAACTTTGTTATTGGTTCAAATTCACAGTCTTTTGCGAAACCATTTTTTGCTACTTCATATGTTTTACTATTCATTATTGTTTGATTCTTTTTACATTTACCTACTGTTGGAAATAATACTGGAAACCTCCTTTTCCAAATTATTTTTCCATTTTTATCTATTACTTCTTTTCCTTGGTGCAGTCTTTCTTCTCCATTTAGTTTAAAACTTATAAGTTCTGCACCAAATTTTGAAGTTAGTATTTGTGTATGCATAGACATTTTTCTCCTTTTTTCCTTTTATTTGCTACTTTGTATATAATATTGTTTTTTTATGTAAATGTCAAGAGTTTTATTATATTTTTTGTCGCAAATGTTTACTTTATATTGTAAAATAAAAGGTTCTATAATATTTTCTATTGAACAATTCCAAATTCTCCACGTGGGCGGATGCAAGTCTACTCCCATACAATTTAAAATCTATTTTTTCCTATTTTACCAGAAGGTAACTCCACTATATGGCAATTAATAATCACCCATACATTTTAACTTAAAATAGAGTAATTTTCTATAATATGAAAAAAGGATTAATTGGTAAATCCTTTTTAGTATTTTTTACCGATTAATCCCCTATATTTCAACTTAAAATAGAGTATTTTTCTAGCATATACAAATAATATATTTTGGTAAATCTATTTCAAATTAAAACTTGTATTATTATATAATTTTAATATACTTTCTAAGCCTTTTGAGAAGTCTTCTAGCATTACTATTTTTATTGTTGTTTCTTTTCCATCTATATAGTCATCTATTACTTGCTTTAATTTTCTCATATTTTTTATTTCTGGTTCTATTTCTTTTGTGTATTTTCGTGCTCTTTCTTCTAACATTTCTTTTATTGTTACTATGTCTTCATTACTTGCACATGATATTCTTTGGAACATTTGGAATACATCATAATATTTAAATATTGGCTTTTTCATTGCTTCTTTTGCAAATTTATCATAAAATGCTTCCATTTTCATTGGTATATATTTGAATAATTCTTCTGCTTGCTCTCTATACATTTTATCTTTTAATGCTTCATTTACATTTTCAAAGTATTTAAGCATTTCTTCCATGTCTTGTGTAGCACCTTTTATAGATATTGCATCTAGTTCTTCCTCTACATTTGGGCAATATGTTGCATTAAGTGATGATATATTCAAACCATTTATGAATACACTTTTTATTGTTTTTATGTCATAATTTATTAGTCCCTTTTTTATAAAGTAACTAAAATATGCATATAATTTTACTATTTCTATTGGTTTTATTCTTCCATTTTTTACATCTTCTATTACTTCTTCTATTATCTTTTCAAATTGCTCATCTGTAATTTTCCAATATTCTTCTGTAAGTAGCCTTTTATATCCTGGAAGCTTATCTGTATCTACTGTATTTATTATTACTTCCATGTTTTCTTTAAATATTTTCATATTAAATATACGTGTACGTACATATATTTCTATAAATTTGAAGAAACGATATTCTGCTTTAAAGTTGTAGTAATAGTTATTGTCAAATTCTTTTATATAAAATTGCCTATTGTCCATAAATACCCTTGATGATACTAATATTGCTTTATATTCTTCATTACTTGCTATGTTTATAAATTTATCTTTTGTTACTTTTCCTGCTTTTATTTCAAATGATATTGCTATTGTGAATATTAGCATTGTTTGCATTACTCTATGGTTTGTATTTGGATATGATTTATTTACCATGTCAAATATTTTTTTGAAGTCATTTAAGGCATGTTTTAATATTCTTAAGTTTCTTGTTCCACTTTTGTTAAAAGTTGATATTATTAAGTTTGTATTCTCTCTTAAAAACCTTATTAATTCTGGGTACTTTTCATAACGCATTAATATTCCATTTATAATATAGTTAAATTCTGGTGCATATTCGAATGTTTCACCTATTAATTTTTCTTTTATTCTTTCATAATCATTTGCTTTATCAAATACATATTCTATAGTGTCTTGTATTCTTTCTACCATTGGTTTATCTGTTTTCTTTATTAAGCTTCCTTCCTTATCTAACAAATATGTTGCTATAAAGGTTTTCATTTCTAGGTTACTATTTTTTAGTTTTGTTGATAATTCTTTCTCATTACATATTATTATTGTTTTTATATGGTCATGTTCAACAAAGTTATTTATATATCCTAGTATGTCTATTACATCTACATTTGCTCTTTCTAGGTCATCAAAGCATAGTACTTTATCATCTGTTGAGAAAAATTCTTTATAGTCTATTTTGTCTCCATTTTGTGTAACACCAAAGAAGTTTGCCATGTCTAAACCTGTTTTTGCATATTCTGGTATAGTCATCCTACTATTATTATCCATATATTTTTTTAAGTTTTTATCCATTAATTGTGTAGTTTCTATAAATATTTTTTTGCTTATTTCTTCTAAGTTTGATATTCCATATAATGACATATATATTGTTTTATATCTTTTTCCATTTAGCTCCATGCTTTCTATTTTGCTTCTTATTTTATGGTTCCAAAAATATGTTTTTCCGCTTCCCCATTCACCATTTATCATTATGGCATAATCGGTATAGTCTGCTCTAATGTAATCTAATATGCTTTCTACTAAGTCTTCCATGTTTTTTACCTCCAACTTCTAATTTATTATATCCTTTGCTATTGTTAATACTAATATCTCTTTTGCACCGTTTTGTTTTAGTATTTTTGAACATTCTTCTGCTGTTGCTCCTGTTGTGTATATATCGTCTAATAGTATTATTTTTTTATTTTCTATTTTTTGTTTATTTTGTATTTTATATACTGTTTTTACGTTTTCTTCTCTTTGCTTTTTTGATAAAGTGCTTTGTGGTAATGTATTTTTTTGCTTTATTAGGCTGTCTGTTACAAGTTCTACATTTAAGTTTTTCGCTAATTTTCTTGCAATTAGTTCACTTTGATTGTAGCCTCTTTCATTTTTTCTTTTTTTATGAATTGGCACTGGTATGATTATATCATATTTTTTTATTTTTCTACATATTTTTTCATTTTTTAATATAATTTTTACAAAGAGTTCATTTAGATATGGTTTATCGTTAAATTTGTAGTCTATTATTAAGTTTCTTATTTTTCCTTCATATTTAAAAATATATAGATGTTTATTAAAGGTTTTATTTTTATCCTGTTCTACTTTTGCTTCTATTTTTAGAGTATTATAACATTTGCTACATATTGTGTCTTGCCCTAGTCTTCCACATATTAGGCATTGTTTTGGGTATAAAATTTGTAATAAAAAAATAAGGGCTTTTTTTAAAGATTCCATGGTTAATAAATCCTTTCTTTTTTGCCCCTATTTATATTTTTAATTTTGTTGTTCATCTTTAGTTAGTAATTGTAGTGTTGGCTTAGAACTACTACAATTACTGCTTTCTCTTAGGTGTCTGTCTAATTTATCACTTACTTCACCGAATTTTTTGTACACATGCACCTACTGCAAATTTAGTATCTTCTTGCTCCTTCATTAAGATATTTACATTGAAGTTTAACAATTTTAAATCAGTTTGCATTGATTTTATTTCTTCTTTCATTATTATTTGTTCTGTTGCTATTTTATCTACTTTAGATTCTAATTTATCTATTCTTCCATTTATTCCATTTTTCATTATTTTTTGCTCTGCTTTTATATCTATTACTACATCTAATATTTCTTTCAAAATTTTTTCTTCCATATGGTTGTCCTCCTTTCTTAAAAAATATTATTTATAATTTTCTCTTTTGATTGTATAATTATAATAATATAGTTTAACTTATAAGTCAATATTTATTTTTAAAATTTGTATCATTTTCTAATTTCTTGAACAAAGGTGGCTTCTCCATACTATGTGTTAAATTATTCGCTCCTAAGTAAGTAATATATTTTATTTTTTCCATTCCGCCCTCCAAGCTCACGGGTATTCAAACGCCGTGGGTGGGCTGTCGGGACTTCATTACAAAAATAAAATATATTACTTACTTCGCGCTACTCTACAACTTAAAATAGCGTACTTTCCTATAATAGAACAAATGGGCACAGTGGTGTCATTGCTAATAGGGTATTCCCACAAACTGTGCCCCTACATTATAAAATTATTCATCATTCACTCTTCATTATTCACTATAAGCTTTTTAGCTTATACTCCAGCCCCGTATTCCTTTTCTTCATATCGGCATTGTTAATCATAAAGCCAATAATATTTGCTCCTCCTATTACTATCAGCATTTTTTTTGCTCTTGTCATTCCTGTGTATAAAAGGTTTCTTGTAAGTAGCATTGGTGAAGCTTGTGGAACTACCATTATTACTACGTCGAATTCACTTCCGTTGTGATTTATGTACTGTTATACTATATGCATGTTCTATTTGGTCTAGGTCTTGGAACATGTAATCTGCTTGCTTTTCATCGTCAAATTTTATTGTAAGTGTTTTATCTTGTTCGTTTATTTTTATTATCGTTCCTAATTCTCCATTAAATACTCCCATTCCACTTTCATATTTTGGTTCTAGCTTTTCCCAGAATATATCATAATTATTTTTTATTTGCATTACTCTATCATTTTCTCTGTATATAGTATCTCCTACCTGCTTTTGAGGCAAATATTCACTTTCTGGGTTTAAGTTTTTTTGTAAAATTTTGTTTAGCTCTTTTGTTCCAAGCATGCCTTTTTTAGTTGGTGTTATTACTTGTATATTTTTGAAAAAGTCATAATCTCCATAATTTTTAAGTCTTTCTTTGCATAGTGAAATGACATTATATAGTATTTTTTCTTGATTTTGTTCTTTTATATAGAAAAAGTCTTCATTTAAATTTTTTAAATTTTGCTCTTCTATTTGTTCTTTAGTTAAAAAAACCTCTCCTTCATTTACTCTATGTGCATTTAATATTATTTTACTTTTAGCAGCTTGTCTAAAAATTTTGTTTAATACTATTGTTGTTACTTGATTTGAAGATATTAAGTCTTTTAATATACTTCCTGGGCCTACTGATGGAAGTTGGTCTATATCTCCTACTAGTACTAACTTTGTTCCTTTATATAATGCTTTTACTAAGTAATTCATTAAAAATAAATCTACCATTGAAACTTCATCAACTATAACTATATCTGCATCTAATGGTGCTACTTCATAGTCTACACTTTTGTAGCTACCTTCTTCTTCCATTTTTCCTATTTCTAGTAACCTATGCAACGTTTTTGCTTCTTCCCCTGTAGTTTCTGTCATTCTTTTTGCAGCTCTTCCTGTTGGTGCACAAAGTACTGGCTTTTTACCTTGGGTCTTAAACATTTCAATTATTGTTTTTATGATAGTAGTTTTTCCTGTTCCTGGGCCACCTGTTATTATACATACATTATTATCATTAATAGCTTCAATTGCTTCTTTTTGCTTTTCTGATAGTTCTATTTCTGAAGTCTTTTCTAGTTTTTTTAATTCTTGCTTTATATTTTTTATTTTCTTTATATTAGGTGAATTTTTTAAAATATTTATTCTATTTGCAACATTTTCTTCTGCTTTATAAAAAGCGGTCAAATATATCCATTTTTTTTCATCTGTTACTTTGCCATCTTCTACTTTTTTTATTATTTCTTCTATCTCTTTTTGTGTGTCTTCTATATTAATTTCTTTTGTATTATTTTCGCTTTTATTTTCTTTGTTGTCTTCTAGTCTAGTTTCTACTATTATTTCTTCTTTTACTTTTAACTCTATCAAATTTTCATGTATTTCTTCTTCTGTAACTGATAAAAGTCCTTCACAAAAGTCTATTAAATTTTCTTCTAATACTGCACAATGCCCATTTAAAGTAGCACACATTAAGGCATATTTAATTCCACTTTTTATTCTTTTATCATTATTATATGGAAGACCTATGTCTATTGCCATTTTATCTATTTTTTTAAAGTCTACATTATTTGCTACATCTATTAATATATAAGGGTTACTTTCTATTTCTTCTATTGCATTTGCCCCTAATTTCTTATATACATTTTTGGCATTTTGAACTCCTATTCCAAATTTATCTAAGTATCCTACTATTTGCCATATTTCCCAGTTCTCGATAAATGACTCTGAAATTGCTTGTGCTTTTTCATTATTTATGCCTTTTATTTGTGCTAATTTTTGTGGTTCATATTTTAATATATGTATAGTTTCATCTTTAAAGGTATCTACTATTTTTTTAGCTGTTGCAGGTCCTACACCTTTTATAGTTCCATTTGATAAATATCTTTCTAATGAACCTAAAGTTTTAGGCATTAATTTTTCGAAAGTATCTATTTTAAATTGCTCTCCATAATCTTGGTGTGTTACTATTTTCCCTACAAGTTTTAGAGTATCTCCTACATTTATAAATGGAAGATACCCTACAATTATTATTTCTTCTTTTTCAGTTTCGAATTCTGCTACTGTATAGCTATTTATTTCATTTTGATAAATTATATCTTTTACTTCTCCTGTTATTTCCAAAAAACGTCCTCTTTTCTTCAAATTCTAAGAATTTGTACTATTAACTATTCATTATTCATTAAAAAGTAGTATTCATATTATATAGTCTCATTTTCCTCTAAGTATATCAAAAAATGCAAACAGTTACAACCTTTCTTTTAATTTTTACAGGGTAATTTCATAAAATATTACAAAATTGTAATATACCTACAAAGGCTTTACCCAGAAGTGTAGGGTCGATTATACTAAAGCATAACTTATTTCTAACTCGCTGTCGCTCGAAGAACTAAGAAAAAATCGCCCCTACAATCTATTATTATAAATTGCATTTTATACTAACTACTGACTAGTTACCATATTCCCATGATGTTCCCAAAAGTGACAGATTTCCCATTAGGAAACGTCCCCAATTGGAACCTACACATTCTTAATACTCTCTATAACCTCTTTACACTCCCTCCAATTAGTAACTTTTAACCCCTCATAATCATTTGCTAATTTATTTAATATCTCTACTGTCTCATCTGTTGAATCTAAGTCTGCTATTATTATGTCTTTTATGCTTTCTTCTTTTCCATATATTATTCTAAATAGAAAGTTTCTTAAGAAGCCCTCTATTTTGTTTTCTTGGTTCTTTACGGCAATTATTACGTATATACCGTCTGATTTTAAATTTGTATATGTATATATATTTATTATTGTTTTTATAATTTCAAAAGCTCCATATAATGCAAGTGTCCATAATATAGCATTTAATATAAATTCTCCCATTAAAACTTTCGCCTCCTATGATATTATATTTTAGGTCTTTCTTTTTGGTTACTTTTTATATTTTCAGGCATAATTAATAAATGAAAAAGTATAAATTAATAATTTCTTTTTCTATGTATTACTGTTAATATTTCAATTATCTTTTCGCTTTCTTGGATTTCATAAAAGATTAAAAAATTTTTATAGATTAAAAATCTTTCTTTGTTACCTTCGTAAATGCTTCCTATACGTGGGAAATATTGTAATATGGAAATTTTAGCAAATATATTGTTAATAAATCGATTAGCTGCTTGTGGATTACAAAGTTCATAGTATATGTACATAGCAGTATCTATAATATCATAATATGCTTGATTTAGATATTTAATTTCGTATATATTTATATTCTCCTTTTAGTACTTTGTTAACTGCTTCTAATACTTCTTCTGTACTATACATTCTATTTCCATTTCTTAATTGTAATTCTCTCGCTTTTCTTAATTTTTCATCGATTTCTTTCTTTTCTTCTTCACTAAATTTTATCATACAATACCTCCATTATTTTATAGTTAGTACTTACATTTTCCATTATTATATCTTTATCATAATTTTATGTCAATACATTTTTTTATTTTTTACAAATAAGTTTTCGACATTTTTCTATATTTTACTTCTTGACTTTTAAAATTATACTACATATGAAAAACAGAACTGTTATTTATTGTACATATACAGTTCTGTTTTTTGTTTGATATGTCACAAAAGGAAAATGTAACTATTTCATTAAATATGTAAAAATATCTGTTGCTAGTTTTATTGAATTATGCCTTATTAATTCATCTTCTACTATTACATAGTTGTTTTTTATTATTTTTACACCCATTTTTTTGATTTCTTCTTTTTGTTTTTCTGTTAAATTTATTTGGTCTTTTTGCTCTAGGCTTGAGTATTTTTCTATTATATCTTTATCTATTCTTCCGTTATTTACTACTACTGCATTTATTTTTTTGCTTCCTAAATATTTATTTAATACTTGTATGTGATCTGATATTGTATATCCATCTGTTTCTCCAGGTTGTGTCATCATATTGCAGGTATACATTAGTTTTGCATTTGATTCATCTATTGCTTTTATTACTTCTTTGCTTATTAAGTTTGGTATTATACTTGTATATAAGCTTCCCATACTAAATATTATTAAGTCTGCCTCTTTTAGTTCATCTATTACACTTTGACATATTACTGGCTTTTCTTTATAGAATACTTCTTCTATTTTTTTCCCTGCTTCTGTTATGTTGTGTTCTCCTTCTATTATAGTGCCATCTTCCATTTTTCCCATTAGTGTTACATTATCTTCTGTTAATGGTAATACTTTTCCTTTTAAGTTTAATACCTTTCCTATTTGCTCTATTCCATCTGACATGTTTCCTGTTATATTTGTCATTGCTGTTAGTAGTAAGTTTCCTACTGTATGACCATTTAACTCACTGTTTGTATTAAACCTATAGTTTAGTACTTTTTCTACTAATGGTTCTATTTCTGCAAGTGATACTAATACTCTTCTTACATCTCCTACTGCTGGAATGTTGAATTCCTTTCTTAGCCTCCCTGTGCTTTTTCCATCATCTGAAACTGATACTACTGCTGTTATATTTAGTGGAAAATTTTTAAGCCCTCTTAGTAATGTTGATAGACCTGTTCCTCCTCCTAATATAACTACTTTTTTGTTTTCCATATTTAATCTCATTCCTTTTAAAGATACAGATTTTTTAGCCTTGTACCTTCTTTTTCATGTATTTTATATAATTAATTATATATGCTACATTTTATGTTTTTACCAATTAAATTGTGAATTTGTTCTATATAGATTATAGCGTTCTCTTGCAAGTACAGTTAAATATTTGGTTCTTAATATTGTTATATCTGTGTTTATTTCTTTATATTCATCTGTATTTTTATCATATTGTTTTAATTTTCCTTTTATTATATCGTTTGTATCATAATTTACTGATGCATTTACTATACAATTATAACATTTTTGATAGCCCTGAGGATAATAGTGTATTTCTCTATTTTCTGGCATTTCTACTGTTCCATCATCTTTTTTTATTATATAGTCTCCTACTAATGTTTGTCTTTCAAAGTCTATTATATTATAACCTGCTGCTTTACAATTTTCTTCTTTTATTGTTCCTGCTACACCTATTATTTTATCCTGATTATTTACTAGCTCTTTACACCCTGGCAAATGTGCTATTATATTTCCATTTTCGTTTGTTAACATATATATTGATTCATTTGTTACTACTTCTTCGTTTTTATTGTTTGTTATTATACAATAGTTATTAAAGAATTTTGCTTTTATTGGCATTCCTTGCATAAATACTGCTATTGATATATTGTTTAATAGTTTTTCCCAATCACTTTCTGTAAAAATTGGCATTTGGAATTCATATGTTCCTGCTGAGCCTACATTGTAGTTTGCGATTGCTGATGTTAGGTTTGTTTCTATTGATTTTCTTATTACACTCATTCTGTGTTCATTAAATGTTGAACCATCTGCTAAAGGGTCATTATCCTTAAAATTAAATATTTTTTTATCTCCTATATTTACAGCAAAGTCAGTTATTTTCTTTCCATTTGAGTCAATTGCATCTGATTGCTTAATATTTCCTATATTATCTTCTACCCATTTACTAAATTCCTTTGCTTTAGCGTAATATTCTACAGCACTATTATTATATAAATGTCCATCTATAGTCATAGTTTCAGCATATCTTAGTTCTGTTACATCTGAGTCTTTTAATAGTTTTCCTTCATCTGATACTTCTTCTTTTTTATTATTCTTATAATAGAAATATTTATTTTGTCCGTTTTCTTTATATATTTTTTGATTTTTATACTCTGTATATTCGTAATTTGTTGGTTTACTTGCTTCTCCCTCATCATTAACTGTTATTAATTGTTCTGTTAAAATTTCTTTTTCTATATATATATCACCATATTTTACTTTCGTTGGATAATTTATTGTTACTGTACCTCTTTTATATGTAACCCATTCTTCCTCATTTCCTAATAAATTATAATCAATCAGATATCCTGACTTTGTAACATATCCTTCTGTATCATTTACTTTTCCATATATTGTTATACTATTGTCTAATGTATAGTTTACTATAAAGTCTTTTGAGCCTGCATTATATCTACATGAATAATATATATATGGTTTTAGTCCATATTGATATTCTCCATTTGTTCCAAGCTGATAATTAAAATATTTACCATATATATAGTAACCATCATACATTGTATATACTATTGCTGGAATATATTCTTTTAAAGTGTCTTTATCATAACCACTTGCACCCATTGCTGTTCCTAATGAGTTATAAAATGTATTTATTGATGCTTCTATGTCTCTTATTTTCGAGTCACTTATGCTTGAATATTTATTGTTTATAGTATTTAGTTGAAATGCTTTCATTGCGTCATATGTTGCATCTTGAAGCCTTTTGCTATACCCAGTTTGTATGTATATTGTATCTATTTGTGCTTGTATGTATTCACCAATTACTAGTGATATTGGCAAAATGATTATAATAAATATTATTGCTAAATGTTGTAGTTTCATTTTCACTTTCCTTTCTTAATGGAAGTTAGAGGTTGGAAATGTTTCTGATTTGTTTAAATTTCAAATCGATTTTTTCTATTGTATAAAATTAGAAGTCAGGGGTCGGAAGTCAGAAGTCAGAAATATTAAAATTCTGACCTCTGATATCTGACCTCTGACTTCTAATTTATTTATTTTTACTTCCATTTACACTAACTATTCCAGCATTTTGTGCTGCTATTTGGTATGTATCGTTTCCTGCTATTTGATAGAAAAAGTTTTTTAGTATTTGTGATATTGTTCTATTTGTGTTTTTTACTGTTGTAGAAACCATATCTCCTTCTTTTAATGTTATTCTACCATCATTTTCTAGTTTTTCTAATACTTGGCTTGTGTATAAATGATAGTATAAGTTTTCACCTATTTTTGTCATTTCTGCTTGTGTAGTTTTAACTCCAGGATTTTCATCTAATATTTTAATTTCTACATCTACATCAAAGGAATTTCCTGTTGAGGCTATAGTTTGCATGTATTTTTCGTAGTCATCTAGAGTTAGTTTTCCTGTTGATCTAACACTGTCTACAAAATCTGTTGTTGCTGTTTGTACTGCAAGTTGTGCTACATCATCTGTTCTTTCTGACATTGCCATTAATGGAAATATAAACATTAATACTGCTGCTAAAAATATTGCTACAATTGTTATTAAACTATCTCCCATTTTTTTCCTCCTTTATTAATTTATTATATGTGTAAATATTATCATTCTTTTTGTTTTTTCCTTTGTTAAACTACTTATTGTTGAGTGATCTGTTTGTGTACTTTTATATTTATATTCTTCAATTGTTTCAACAAATTTATCGTTTCCATATTTTCCTATAAAGCCACCTATTCCTAATGGACTATCTGAATAATTTTTATATCTTACTCCATTATTTGGGTTTTTATATTCTGTTCCATTTAAAAAGCAACCTATGTTTTCTTTTACTTTATCTTCACTACCTGTCCATGGTTCATGTCTTAAAGTTTCTTCGTCTATATCAAATGAAAATATTTCAGTACTTGGACTTACTTCCTTATACTTTTCTTTTATTAATTTTTCATATGAACTTAATTCCCAGTTTCTATCTGAAACTGTTTTATAAACAGGTAAGTATTTCCATTCTCCTATAAAATTTCCTGTGTCATAATCATATTTTGCTTCTTTAAATACAACTGTATAATTTTCTTTATAATATTTATATAATGTTGGTATTATTGTTTCTAAACCAACTATTCTATTTTGTGCAGCTTTACCTTTTACATCTGTATATGTATAATAGTTGGTTTCATCTTTCGTGTAAAGTATGGCATCTGATACCCTTTTTACACTATTTAATGAAACCATTGATACTGTTAATGCTATTACAAATATAAAAACTGCAAATGCCATAATTAAGGCTCGTGTAGCATTTTCCATAGCTTTCTTTTCCTAATTCTTAGTTATTATTAAATCAGTGTGAATTTATTTTTTAGTTATAGTTATAATACTTATTAAATGTGTGTTATCATTAAAAGTTGCTGTAAGTTCATAACGTAATCCATTTTTTATTAAGTCTCTTAATGTTATTAATTCACTTTGGGTTTTATAATTCTTTCCTTCATATACTATTGTTATTTTGTATTCATCTTCTGATTCTGTTGCATTACTAGAACTTACTGTACTACATAAAGTTCTTACATCTGTTCCTCTTTTATTATCTCCTATGTATGATTCAAATTTTGAATTAAAAGCGTCTATTTGCTCTTGATCTAAATTTGCTGATGTTAATGCATTTTTTGCATTGTTAAATACCATCATTCCTAACCCTATAATTAATATTGCTAATAAAATTGCACCTGCTATAATTAATGCTTTTGATGCGTTCTCCATAATAAATTCCTCCTTTGTTTTTATATATTAGAAGTCTGATGTCAGAGGTCGGAAAATTAAGTAATTACTTCGAAGAAATTGCTTATATTCTGACTTCTATCTTCTTTTAAAAAATTAATAACTAAATTTGTTCAAATAACATATATTTTATATTATTTGTTTTTTTATGATATTCTTTTTTTGTACATTTAAAATTCATCACTGCATAGTTTTTTATAAATTCTTCAGAGCCTAACTTTTGTATTCTTTCCATTGGAAATGTGTTTTCAGCTTCTAAAAATTTTACTTCTATTTTTATTGATGTAGTGTCATTTTCTATGTACATATTGTTATCGTCTGTATTTATTTCGTTTTTTTCGTTGCTATCTACTGCTTTGTTTATTATTGTTATAAGTGATGTTCCTAATATTTCCCCTTCTGTAAATACTTCATATTCACGGTTTAGTTTTTCTGTTCTTAATTCATTTGTTCTATATGAATTATATTTATAGGTAACAACTGCTAGTATTATTAATATTATAATACTTATTATTATAAAAAACTTTTTCATATTACATGTTCCTTTTTATTATAACATTATTATATATTTTTTGCAAATGTAAATTATTACTTTTTTACATATTTTTAGTATAGTTTTATTTCTACATATGTAACTCTCCCTGTTATATTGCTAATTACTATATTATTTATATAATAATATTTTGTTTGATTATTCCCAGTCATATTATTTTCTTTAATAAAATTTGTAAGTTCTTTTTCTGTCCATTTTTCTAAATTTCTATTTTTGTTTGTTCCTTCTTCTAAATTTATTTGCACATAATATGTATTTTCATCTTTCTTTTTACTTTGAGTTTGATTAGTTAGTTCATATTCTATATTGTTTTTTTGAGCTAAGTTTGCAAGTGTTACTATATCATGTGTTGTTATTTTTATTATTTCATTTTGGTTTGTCACACTATTAAAACTTTTTCCTTCATATTTTAAAAATTGTGCATTAAATTCTGCTATTTGCTTTTTTTGTATTTCAGTAGCTATTTCTCTGCTAAAGCCTCCAAAGGATTTGAATAGAACTACACCAACAGATACTATCATTAATCCTAATAATACACTTGCTGCTATTATTAAAGCTTTTGATGCGTTTTCCATTTTTCTTTCTCCTTTCAAGTTTTAGTTATTGGATGTCGAGTCTAAGAGGTCTGCATTTGAGATCGGAGGTCGGCGGTCAGAGGTCGGAATATAAGTAAATTCTTCGAAGGAATTACTCATATTCTGACTTCTGACATCTAACTTCCGACTTCCGACTTCTGTCTTCTTTCCTTAATTTTCTATAAATATCATTTTTGTTATTCTTTTAGTTACATCATCATATTCGAATTTTTTAGCTTTGAATGTAGTACTTTTTAGATTTGTTAATGCTGAATTATATCCTAAATACGTGTATATTTTATTTTGTATTTTACTTTTTTCTGCTTCTGAAGTTACGCCTGCTTCTTTTAATAATATTTCTAATTCATTTGACCTTAGTCCTGACAGTGATGGAATTGTTTTTCCTGCTACTTTTTCTTTCTTATAACTTTCTATTTTGGTATTTAAATCGTCTGCTATTTCTTTCATCTCATTAGAGTTATATTTCTTATTTTTTTCAATTATTTTTCCACTATTGTATGCATCTATTGTTTTTTTAAAAGTTACTTCTATATCTAGTATAGCATATCCTTGTTCTTTTGATTGCCTTTCGTTATAATCTGCTACTTTATTGGCTAATGATAAAATATCACTTCCATATAAGTTATTTCTATAATATACATCATATTGTTTATTAAATTCAATTACCTGCTCTATGGCATCTTCATCATTTTTCGCATTCATTGTTTCTGTTAGGTTGTTATATGCTATTACTAATAGTGATATTACCATTATTGCAATTAGAATACTTCCTGCCATTATTAAGGCTTTTGATGCATTTTCCATATTTTTCTCCTTTCGGATTTTAAAGATCAAATTTTAGGTAGTTTCGTAGAAAGAGCGGGCGATGCCATCATCGCCCCTACCTCTAATTTTTATCTTGTTATTCCTTTAAATGATGTCGTCATACTTGTTAGTCCTATAAATACTAGTGGTATAATTAGGTATCCTACAAATAGTAATACCATTGGTGTAAAGCCTATTGCTTTTCCTATCATTCCTTTTCTTGATATTAGTCTTTCATTTGATTCTTTTCTTTTTGCTTGATAGTAATCTCTTTCTGTGTCTAGCTCATCAAATGCATCTTTTATTGGTATTTTTTCTACTGCTGCTTGAAGACTTTCTATTATTCTGATAAAGTCATTATATGTAACGTCTTCTTTCATTGCTTCTAATGCTTCCCAAGGTCCTGCTTCATAGTTGTTTATACATTTACTTAATGGGTCTTTGAATATGTTTGCATATCTTTCTAACCATTCTAGTATTATTTCTACATTTACTCTTTCTATTCTCATAAGCATTAGTATTATAGTTTGGAATTGCATTACTTCATCTTCCATTTCAAGCGTTCTCATTTTTGCTTGGAACATTAACATTAGTATTGGGCAGTTATATGCCACCATTGCTAATACCATTGCTCCTAGTATTTCTGTCCATCCCAAATATTCACTATTTATTACGGCTATTTTTTTCATTATCCTTTCCGCTGCTATTTCTCTGTCTCCATCTGTACTATCTATATAGTCTTTATTTACTCTGCCTCTTTCCATGTCTTTTATTATATCTGCTTCTTCTAAATCACTTTTATCTTTGAATTTTTTTATATATTCATTATCTGAAGCTGTAACTTCCATTGCTTTTCGTTTATCTTTTTCTGCCATATCACCTATAATGTCATATGTTACTGTTGGGTCTGTATATACATTATTTATTGTTATGGTATGTAGCTGATTAAATAAGATTACTGATACTATAAATGTAATTACACAAAGTACTATTTTATTTATATATATCCATTCTATCTTTTGCTTACTTGCTGCATTTTTCATAAGAGTTTTTATTTTTCTAAACTCTGTTGTTCCATCTTTTGGCACAAATAAGTCTACGAATTTTTTTATAATTTTTATACGATACAATTTTTCTTGCCATGGATTTTCTGTATTTTTGGTATCCATTGCAGTTGAACCATTATCTTTTAGTTTTCTTGTAAGTATATAACATATGAATGTTGCAAGTAATATTAATATTTGTACTAGCATTCCATTTTTTCCATTATAAAAACCTTCTACAAAGCTAAATTGAGATATTGCCCAATTTTTTATCGGTTCTAAGCATAGCATAGGTACTATCGCTATTACTGACAAACTTTGAAATACATAATCTAATTTATCTCTTTTTAGTATTTCTAGTTGCATTTCTTGTGTTATGTTGTTTAAATTCTTCAAGTATAGTGATGCACCATCTACTTTTCTGTCACCAAATTCTTTTGTTAAGTATGATACTCCTGCAAATTCTTTTAAATAGCTATTTGGTGCTACATCATAATATTTTTCCAGTTCTGATTCTGGGTCATCTGATATTAGTACTTCATATATTTTTTCTGCTTGTCTTGACATTTCTGGGTTATCATCATCTTGTGCTGTTTGGTATATTGCTTCTTCTACCATGTTAAATTCATGATAGGCATGTCTTATTTCTGTAAAGAAGTTTATTTGCTGTTTTAATAAGTTATTGTCTATTTTATCTACCATTCCATCTATGAATGTATCTAACATAAATATTTCAAATATTAATAACATACTCATTAATAGCATATTATTTTTAGTTAGTACTATTATTGCTATTGTTATTGGTATTATTATTAAAAATGTTCTTGTTAATATTTTAGCTGCTTGAAGTCTTGTCAAATATTCGTCATCTATATTTATTATTTCTAGTCTTCTTCTTAATTTTAGTATATATCTTTTTATAAAAGGTGTTTTTAGGTAAAATAGATATAGTTTTTGATACATAACTTCTGAAGAAAATTTTGATTTTTTTGTTCCTTGTTGCAAACTTGTTATGTATTTTCTTTCTTTGTTATTTTTTTGAAGAATTACATATGCTATTACTATTATTGTAAATAGACCTGCTACTCCGCATTAATAAGTATTTCATCATTTGGGTATCCATTTTACTTTTCACCTCCTGTTAAGATGTCAGAAGTCGGAAGTCATATGTCGGATTTTGGTAATTCCTTTAATGAATTTGTTTTATACCAATTTCTAACTTCCATATACTATCTTTTATCTTTTTATAATCTAAATTATATTTCTATTTTAAAATTTCTAATTTCCGACTTCTGTCTTCTGACTTCCGACTTCCATTTTTGCTTTTCTTCCACGTTTTTTTGTTTCTGTTTTTTGTACTTTTTGTGTTTCTTCGTCAAATTGTTTTACTTTTGTGTTCCAATGTTTTTGTACAAATTTTGAGAATTCTTCTGCATCTGTTTCGTCCATGTTGTTTATCATTTCTTTTATGTTTGTGTCTGATATCTTATTTGTTAGTATATATTCTCCATCATGATATTCTAATATATTTACATGTTTATATAATTCTCTATTTGTTGATTTTGTGAAGTAATATGTAGCATTATCCATAAATTTATCTAGCTTACCTTCTATTGTTTTTTCTTTTCTATGATCAAATGTGTATTCATTTTTGTCTTCTACTGGTATACATTCTGTAACTCTTTCTACATATCTTTTTCCTCTAAAGTTTTTTGCTAGATGTATGTCAAAGTTTAGTACTGAAACAACTTGTTCTTCTGCTGTTCTTTCATCTTTGAACACTCCTGCTCTTAGCATTGAGTTACGTAGTGCTGTTACTAAGTCTGGGAAAGTTTTTGCGTGGTGAGTAAATAATGTGAATTTAGATGCAACTTGGGCTGACTGAATCATCCAAGATGCAACGGGATCTGTTGCAACCTCACCAATTATATTTACTGAACCATCAGTTTTCTTTTGAACATCCAAACAGTCTTGACCTGATATTGTTTCTGTTTCACGCATTGATAGTATGTTTCTTGTTGGGTATATTCTTCTTAAGTGAAGCTCGAACGCTGTTTCTGTGATACGAAGGTTCATGGTTTCATATATATTTTCTATCATTCCCATTAGTAATGTTGTTTTTCCGGCAACCTTGCTCACCAGTGATTGATGTTATTCTTGCTCCTTTTACTAGATATTTTAATAATTCTATTGATTCATCTGCTCCTGGTTCATTTTTAAACCATTGTTCTAATGTTGAACGTTTTACGTCAAATTTTCTTACGAAAAATGCCCATGTTTCTGACATACTTGGTCTTACTACAACAACACGAGAACCATCTTTCATTTCATTTATTTTAAAACCATTTGTGTCTGACAATTGACCTGGGTTGTTGTATTTATATATGTTTTGACATACTCTTTTTAGTTCTGCCTCTGTTCCAAATGAAAGAAACGCTAAACGAATTGATTTACCTTGAAACATTATCCAAATACTGTCACATGCTCTAGGAACTTTGTGTTCTATTACTTGTCCTAAATAGTCGCTATCTGCTTGTGCTACTTGACTTAAAAAGCTTTCGGGAAGTCCTGATACACCACCTGATATACCATCTATGTTCATATCTCTTATTTCATCTATACTACTATAACCTTTATAGTGTTGGTATATTCTTTGTACTACTACATTTAATTTATCTTGGAATGATAGTACAAAGTTTTCCTTTTCAAATATATCATTTATTTCTTCTTCTGTTATTACATAAGAAGGTTTTGCTTCTCCTGCAACATATTTTAGTTTTGCTAAATCATATTTTTTTATTATTTCTGTTAAAGCTTCATATCCAAATTCTTGTTTATACATATATAATATAATGTCAAATTTATCTGCTGCTGTTAGCAATGATGGTATATCAAATGATATTGCTTTTGATACATTTATTTCTGTTACTCCATACTCTTTTGCCAATAAATCATATATTAATTCTTTAACATATTTTTTATCATTTACATCTCCATATGTACAACCTTTTAGAGCCTTTTTAAGTTCATACTTTTTGCTTTTTCTTCTTTTTAATTCTTCTTCTGAAAGCCCTATATCGTAAAGGTTAATTTTTGTTATTTCATCTAGCCTTTTTTTTACGAATGCAGTCATTTTCTCTAGTGTATATGTCTTATCATCTATTTGTACTTGGGCTTCTACTTTTTCGTCTTGCTTTTTCTTTAATCTAAGTGCAATAATAATACCTGCACCTATTAATAGAGCAATTATCATTATGATGTTAAATGTATTCATTTTTAGGCTCCTTTCTATACTCTATCTTGTTTAAATTTCTGACGGGGACACATCTTTACCTAAGGTCATCTCTTCCGTGACAAGATATGTCCCGCGCCGGGTTTCTCGCATTATTTATTTACAGTGACTCATCTTTTCCTAGGATTACCTCTTTAGTGACAAGCCCTGTTTATATTTTATTACATTTTGATTTGTAATTCTTGTAATTTGTATATTAGTGTTTTTGTCATTCTTGATACTTCTTGTATAAATGTTTGGTTTCTGTCACCTTCATCTGCATTTCTTAATCTTAAGAAAAATTCTACTACTTTTCCTTCTGAACAACCTTCAAAAAATAAGGTATTATATGGAACAGTCAAAATATCTTGCTTCATTCTTAAATATCTTGAAATATTTTTTACATTATATTTTGAAAATTTATCATATCTTCCTATATTTAGTAAAACATTGTTATTTTTAAAAAAGCTATTTTCTTCTCTTAATTCATTAATTTTATCTATTATTTGTAATTTTTGCGTTATATTTATAATTATCACATCTGCTATTTCTAATATTCTATTTGCTTCTTCTTCATCCATATTCTTAGAAACATCTACAAATACCAAATCATAGTTTCTGTTTGCTATATTTAATATTTCTGGATATATTTTTGCATATTCTAAATATTCACTATATGCTCTTGTTTTAGGAGCTTCTAAAACATCTAACCTATCATTAAAAATTACTTTACTATAATTAGATACAATATTAGGTGTAGTTTTATTGCTCTTTATTATTTTTACTAATCCTTCTATTCCAGATTGTATTCCTACTGCCAATGTTTTTTCTTGTGTAATTCTATTTGCATGTGGCTCTTCACGTTCGGTAGTCCAATAACAATTTTCTAATGTTTGATCTTTGAAGTTTGTACTCACATTTAATATTCTATAATTGTGTTTTATTGCCATATATGTTGTTAGTGCTACCATAGATAAAGTTTGCCCTGTTTCTCTTTTTTCATCACTCCAAAATGCAATTATAGCCATTTTATACTCCTTTTTCAACTTTCTTAAATATTTTTCTTAATAATGGGTAATTTTCTTCACCCATTATTTGATTTGTTATGTATAATAATCCCTCTTTATATTGATTGGTTAAACCTTTAAGTTTTATTTTTGATACTCTCTGGTTTTTATATATAACAGTCTGATCTCCTAATTCGAATGGCATATATATTATTTCATTTTCCCACTTTATATTACTTCCAGATGATAAATAATTTAAGTATTCATTTTCAGCTTTACTTGCTTCTTTTGAAAATAAAACTTTTGTTGCAGATATTATGCTTTTAATTCCACTTATTGATTCTATTCCTCTTCTTATAGAGTACATATCAAATGATGTAACAAAATATATCTTTTCACAAGCTTCTATTTCATAGTTCATGACTTTTTCTGCCATATCTGTATCTATTAATGCTATATCATATCCAAGTTCATTTCTTTCTGATATTCCAAGATATGATTTAATATCTTCAAAACTTTCAAATCCTACTGCAACATCGATACCTTCAAATTCAGTTATATATGTTTTTGAAGGTTCTATAGTTGGAACTATATACCTTGCTTTTCCTGTAATTGTTCCATCTATTAATAAAACCTTTTGTCCCATTTCTACTAAAATTTTAGCTATATATAATATAAAATCAGTTTTGTCATATGCTCCAATGAATCCTATCTTTTTCATTCATTTCCTCCATTAATTAATATACTAATAATTATTAATATTGATTTAATGCATCCAAATAAGTTTGTCTTTCTGTTCTTGCTTTGTTTATTTCTTCTTGTACTTTACTTTCAACATTAGTTTGACCTTGTGATGAATATGCATTTAAATTATTCACTATGTTTCCTCTTATAGTATTTACATTGCTATTATACCTTGCAAATAGTTCATTTTTAGCTACTGTCACAATATTAGGATCTGCAGTCATTAGTTCAACAACTTTATCACTTGGTAAATATGTTGGAGTTACTTCTTCTTGCAATCCTGGTTCAACATATGTTGTTGCATACAATTTAGAACCAGTAGCCCAATATGCTTCTACTATTGCATTACTCATTAATAATATTTCCTCTTCTGCAACATTTATTTTTATAGTGTTTAATGAATCTGTTCCATTTATTGTTGGTACTTCTACTTTCTTTTTAGATACAACAATATAATCAGTTCCATTTGGTAATCTTAGGCGAATATCTATGTAATCACCACTTTGTATTTGTGTTGGAAGCTCTACCATATTATACTCTTGAACTCTTATATCTGCTGTTGTTTGTTCTTCTTCATTTATTACCATATTATCTGTAAGTATAGTTCCTACTTTTAAATCTATTTTTGATATTGTAGTTTCTGATAAATCATCTATATTCATGGTATTACTAGGAATAGAATCTTTTAATGCGTCTACCCTTTTCAAGTTAGATAATTCTACCTTTTCTCCTGATTTTATATCTTCTGAAACTATGTACACTTTTTGTATTTTTGCATTTTGTGCTTCAAATTTCTTATTTACTTTGCTTAACTGCATTAATAAAATTGCAATTATACTTCCTGTTATTAATAATGTGACTAATACTCCTATTAATAAATAGTTATTTGCCTTTCTTTGCATTGGATTCATTGCCATATCTATATTCCTCCTTATTTTTTTACAAAATACTGTTACTTATTTCATTTTACTACAATAATATAATTAAAACAATAAAAAGCATTATATTGTAATAGAAAAATAATTTTCTTGTAATAGAATTGTAATAAAAAGTAGTTTTAGATTTCTAAAACTACTTTTTATTATTATTTTATATATTCACTTGGATTTAAATATTTATCTTCTTTCAATATTTCAAAATGAAGATGTGGTTCGTCTGCTATTTCAAATACTGCTGTGTTTCCTATTGTTCCTATTGTTTGACCTTGTTTTACTTTTTCTTCTTCTTTTACAAATTCTGCTGTTAGAAGGTTTGCATATATAGACACATATCCATTATCATGTTCTATTGCTACTGTAATTCCATATCTTGGGTCATTTTTTATAAATTTTACTTTTCCATCACTTGCAGCTTTTACTATACTTGCTTTTTCTGCTTTTATATCTATTCCATTATGTGTAACCCATTCCTTTAAAGTATTTGAATATACTAAATTTTCATTTGCATATTCTACAATTATTTCTCCTTCTATTGGTTTTATAAATGTTGGGTCTGGTTTCTTTTCTGGTTCTTTTGCAGTAGTTTGTGCAGGTTCTTTCTTTTCTTCTGGCAATGTTGTTACTTCATTTACTTTCTTATCACTTTCTTTAGTTTCTTGTTTTTCTATGTTAGTAGTATTTATTGCTATTTTATTAGTCTCTTCTTTTTCTTGACTCACTTCGTTTACAGTTTTTCCCATAGAGCTACTTGCCTCAGATGATTGTTCATTTTGTACTAATGAAAGTTCTGTTATTTTTGTCCTAACATCTCCTGAACCGTGAATCATTTGAAAGTACTTTACTATAGGCTATATAAGTAATAGCAAACACTAATATTGCAATTATAACTACTGCTACTGAAATATAAATTAGTTTTTTAGTTTCCATTTCCTCATTAATTGGTCTTGCTCTTCTGTTGTTTCTCATTATAACTCCTCCTTGTTTTTTGGTATGTAAATACATTACCTTTTTTATTTAGTTAGAGTATTTCCTTTTTTGTTAAATTTATACATGGAAATTGGATATTGGAAATTAGAAGTTGGAACTAGGGTAACTTCTTCGAAGTAATTGCTCAAACTCCAACCTCCAACTTCTAACCTCTAACTTCCAATATTACATATTCGTAATTTCTACTCCTGTATAAAAATGTTTTATAATTTCTTCATAGTTACTTCCACCTTTTGCCATACTATCTGCTCCTGTTTGACTCATTCCTACTCCATGTCCATAGCCTATTACTTCAAATTTTATATTTTCATTATCTATACTTATTTTAAAGTTTGCTGACTTTAAATTAAGTAAAGTTCTTACTTCTACACCACTTAATTCTAAGTTTCCTATTTTTACTTTTTTTATTCTATTTCCATCTGTATATTCTAAAACTTTTATACATTCTTGATCATTAAAATCAATTTGAAAATTACTATGTTTTTCTTTTACTTTATCTATAAAAGTTTGTTTTGTCAGAACAACTTCTGAATGATATTGTGAATATGTTTCCTCTCCTGATGTAGCTACTGCTTGCAAATATGGGTAACCTGTTCCTCCCCACACATTTGCGGTAGTTTCTGTCATTCCTCCACTATTTGAGTGAAAAAATGCATTTATTGGTTCATTTTGATATGTTATTATTTTGCCTTGTGTACTATTTACCGCTTCTACAATTTTATCCCAATTACTTTGTCTTAAATGCTCGTCCCATTTTGCAAATCTATCTTCTTTGCTTATCCAAGCTTGGCAACATGCTGAATTATCACATATATGTGCCCCTTCATGTTTTCCACTATTCGTTTTTATTTTATATATAGTATATGTTCTTGCAACAACTGCCTGTGCTTTTAATGCCTCCTCTTCAAAACTTGCTGGCATTTCTGCTGATACTACTCCATATAAGTATTCATCTAAATTTATTTCTTCTATTTGGTTTGCCCCAGCATGTAGTAATTTAATTGTTTGATAGTTTTTATAATCATATGTATTAGGAGTTATTTCAATATTTGAAGTCATTTCTTTTGATACATTTTGTGAGTTATTTTTAGTAAATATTATAGGTATTCCAAAACATATAAAAACAAATATTAATATATATAATATGATTCTTTTCATTTTCTTTAGCTTTCTCCTTTCAATAAGTCATTAAAAAATATTTATTTAAACAATTTTGTAGAAAGAACGAAGAAACTTGATTTTACAATCACGCCATTTTAAGTTTCATATGTTCTAATATCTTCTTTTCTATTCTAGAAACTTGTACTTGGCTTATCCCTAATATCTTAGCTACTTGACTTTGTGTATTATTTTTGTAATACCTAAGCATTATAATTTGCTTATCTCTATCATTTAATGAATTAATTATTCCTCTTATACTAATTCTATTTGATATTTGTTCAGCCTCATCTACATCATTTTTTATTTTATCGATAATACTTATTGAACCTTCATCATTCGAATACGTGTCCTCATAAATTGAAACTACTGGGTTTAGAGAATCTAATGCTACAGCAACTTCTTCTTTTGAAATTTTTAGTTTTTTTGCCACTTCTAATATGGTTATTTCTTGTCCTGTTTCTCTTAAATAATTTGTTTGTAATTCTCTTATCTTGACTGCTAGTTCCTTTATTCCTCTACTTACTTTTACTGTTCCATCATCTCTTATAAATCTTTTTATTTCTCCTAATATATACGGAACAGCATATGTTGAAAGTTTTACATCAAATGAAGTATCAAATCTTTTTATTGCTTTTATAAAACCTATTGTTCCTATTTGGTATAAATCTTCCATTTCATAGCCGTCTGTCTTTAAACCTTTTTACTATACTCCATATAAGCCCATTGTTTTCTTCAATTAGTTTTGCCATAACATCTTCATTTCCACTTTGAGCTTCTAATATATCTTTTGTATTGTTTTCGTATAACATAAGTATCTCCTTTTTAGAAGTTAGAGGTTGGAGGTTAGAAGTTGGATTTTTAGGTAATTTCTTCGAAGTATTTACCTTATTTCTAACTTCCAACTTCCAACTTCTGACTTCCATTTTTAGCTTCTTTATTATCCATTTGTTTTCTAATTCATTTTACTAATTTCATTTAATACTTCTGTTATTGTTTCTTCTTCTACCTCATCTTTTTTTATTACTTTTTTCATTATTACTTTTGTACCTAATCCTACTATAGATTTAACTTCCATTTCATCCATAAAGTTTTCCATAATTGTAAAACCCATTCCTGACCTTTCTAGGTCTGGCTTAGATGTAAATAATGGTCTTTTTGCCATTTCTATATTTTCTATTCCTTTGCCTGTATCTGAAATTTCTATTGTAATAGAATTTCCTACTAACTTGCATAATATTTTTACTGTTCCTTCTTTATCTTCATATCCATGTACAATTGCATTTGTAACTGCTTCTGATACTGCTGTTTTTATATCTGCCAGTTCTTCTACTGTTGGGTCTAATTGTGCTGCAAATGCTGCAACACTAATACGTGCAAAAGCCTCATTATTTGATTTACTAACAAATTCTAATTTCATTTCATTTTCATAAATATTTTTCATTTTTGTATCCTTTCTCTAAACTAGAAAAATCCTATATTATTCTTCATTTGTCTAGAGGGCGTAATTCGGCAAATTTTCTTAAGTATTCCTAGCCGATTAAGCCCCTACATTTATTATTTTCACTTTTTCTTTTGGATTATCACCTCTAACCTCTAATTGGACATATTTTTGTAATTCCACTCATATCAAAAATCTTTTTTAGTGGTGTACTAACATTTTCCATTTCTAAACTTCCACCCAACATATTTATAATTTTATATCGGCCAAGTACCATTCCTATTCCAGCACTGTCCATAAATGTAACATTATTAAAGTCAAGTATTACCTTCCTTGGCATATATTTAGTAATTTCATCATCCGCTTTTCTTCTTATTTTTTCTACTCCATGATGGTCAATCTCTTCTAATAACTCCAATATTAAAAGCTTGTCCTCTTTAATATATTTAGAATTCAATTTTCCTTCCTCCTCTTTTGTTTTGTTTTTCTAATTATATATTAAATGGGATTTTTTTCCAATAGTAAAATTTAAGAAGTTTTGTCGATTCATTAGAAGTTTTCGACAATAATATACTTAAAAGTGGCTGCACAAAAAGTATGGCAAAAGGGACGTGGGAAATTGACACTCCTCGAGGTATCAATTTCTTCCGTCCCTTTTGACATACTTTTTTGTGTAGCCACTTTTTTATTCTTTATTTATTTTCTAATATTATTCTAAATACTTCTGCTACACTCCATGCTTGTGAAATTGTTCCCCTTGCTTCATATGGTTTTACAGAATCATATATTTCATGTATCCCTCCTACTGTTTTACCTTGTTCAAATTCTTTTACAAATGTGTCCTTTACATTTTCTACAAATGCTTTTAGTCTTTCTTCTAGTTCTTTCTTTTTTGTTTTTGATTTTTCGGCTTGTATAATTTTCTTAAAACTATCATAATAAATACCTAATAACCAAGGCCAAGTTACTCCTTGATGGTAGCTCATATCTCTTTTCATACTATCGCCTTCGTATTTTTCTATGTAATTTTCTTCCCCTTTTGCTAATGTTTTTAAACCATAATTATTTAGTAATTTTTTTGTTACTGTTTCAAATATTTCTTTTGCTTGTTCAGAAGCTGGGTTTATTATTGGATATGTCAAACCTAAAGCAAATATTTGATTTGGTCTTATTTTGCTATCTCCTAATACATCATACAAGCATTTTCTTCTTTTATTATAAAATTTTTCATTAAAGCTCTTTTTACATTTTTCTGCTAATTTTTTATATTTTTTACTTTTCTCATCACTTTCAAATTTCTTGCTTAAGCTTTCCATTATTTTTAAGCTGTTATACCACATACTATTAATTTCTACTGCTTTGCCATTCCTTGGTGTTACTGCAAAATTTCCTATTTTAGCATCCATCCATGTATTTTGTGTATTAGGTGTTCCAGATGAAATTAAATAATCTTCATCTAAATATATATTATTGTCGTCAACATCTATTTTTGTACAATATGAATCTATTATTTTTTCTAATACTGGATATATTTCTTTTTCTATAAAATCATAATCATTTGTATAATTTATATATTTTTGTATTTGCTCAAATAATAATAATGAACTGTCTGCACTATTATATAATGGTCTGTTATCATATCCAGAATATCCATTTGGTACTAGACCATATTTTATATCTCTTATCATTGTAAGTAATACTTCTTTTGCCATTTCATATCTTTTTGTTTTTAAAAGTAAACCTTCAAATGAAATTAAGGTATCTCTTCCCCAGTCTAAAAACCATGGGTATCCTGCAATTATTGTGTGAAGCTTAAATGATGGCCTGTATACTAAAAAATTATCTGTTGCGATTATATAATTTTTTATCAAGTCTTTATTTTCATTTGTTTGTTCTATTTCAGAATTATATAATATTTCACAAATTCTTGCTATTTCTTTACTTATTATTTGAAAACCATCTATTTCTTCTATATTTTCTTCTAATGAAGCTACAAATGTTATATCTTTTTGTTCATTAGGCTCTATTTCTATTTCATATCTTCCTGGTACTACATGATTTTCTTCTGCCCTAAATCCTCTTTTTTCTTCTTCAATATAATACATATTTTTAAAACTATCATTTTCGTGTTTTATATATTTACCTTCTGATACATTTATATATATTGGTGTGGTAGATTGTTTGTCTATTACTAATTTTAGTTTTTGTTTGTTTTGCCATTGGCATACTTCAAATTCATGATTATATGTATCTTTGTGAAAATCTCTAAAATTTACTATTGGTGCTAATATTAATTTTGACTTATCTTTTCCATTAAATATTCTGTATAATATTGTTAATGTATTTTTTCCATATTGCATACATATATATTTTCTTATTATTACATCTTGTATTTTATATGTATATATTGGTACATATTCTTTCTCAAAGCTCATTTGATATTTATAACCTTGTGATATATAGTTTTTTCCTATATTAGTATAAATATTGTGCTTTTCTCCTGCTATTTCTATACTTTCATCAACTTTTGAAAGTATTAAATTTCTTCTTCCTGGTGGTGAAAGTGGGGCTACTAAAAGTCCATGATATCTTCTTGTATTTGCACCGAATTATAGTAGAACTCGCATACCCTCCTATACCATTCGTTATTATCCATTCTTTTTGTATTCCTTCTTCTAATTTTATATTTTCATATTTCATTTGTATCTCCTTTTTTTGGAAGTCGGAAATCAGAAGTCAGCAGTCGGAATCTAAGGTAATTTCTTCGAAGTACATATAACTAATATTATCTTATACAATGTCATTTATTTACCTACCGTATTCTACCTCTTCGATTTCTGTCTTCCGACTTCCAATCTCTGACCTCCGACTTCTGTCCTTTATTAATGTTTTGGTTTTCTTGTGTTATTTTTATCGTTTAACCATTTATTTATTCTTTCTTTTGTAATTTGTTTTTTATTATTATTCATTTTTTCTGATGTTATATTTTGTACTTCTGTCTTTCTTCCTACATAGTCTTCTCTTTTTATTTTTTCTTTTAATTTTTGTTCTCTTAGTGTTTGCGTCTTTTTTTCACTTTGTTTTATAGATTCTATTCTATCTTGGTATTTTTCTGCAAATTTACTTACTTTTTCATTTTTTACATGTTTTGTTTTATTTACTTTTTGTTTTGGCATTGTTTTCTTTATTTTTTTCTTTGTATCTTTTAATTTTGAATTTAACATTACATATCTTGAGTCATTTTCCATGTCTCTAAATTTCATGTCTTCACATATTAATTCTATTATTGATGAAGCAATTGCATCTGGATTATGTCTTATAAATTCTCCATCTATGTATGACAAGTTTCTTTGTAATAGTCGTACGCCTTCTTCTTTTGCTTTTGCAGTGTCTTGTTCAACTAAGTCTTGACCTTGTCTATTATATTTTCTTACAAACTCTGGAACTATTTCTCCTGTATCATATATGCAATAATCTATTACTCCTTTTCCTGCATGTTCGTTTATTGCTTTTATATGGTCTGATAATGAATAGTTATCTGTTTGACCGTGCTTCTGTCATTATATTACTAATATATATTTTAAAACCTTTATTTTCTTTTACCGCTTTTGCCACCCCTTTTACTAAAAGGTTTGGTATTACATTTGTATAAAGGCTACCTGGACCTATTATTATCGCATCTGCTTTTTGAATTGCTTCTATAACTCCTGGTGCTGGCATACAGTTAGATGGATTTATGAATATTCTATTTATTTTGCTCACTTTATCATATACTACTTCTGGTATTTTTTCTTTATTTTCAATAACTGTTCCATCTTCTAATTCTGCACAAATACTTATTTCTTGTAGAGTTACTGGAAGTACTTTACCTGTCATATTTAGTACATTTTTACTTTGTTCTATTGAAGATGTGAAATCTCCATACATTTCTTTCATGGCTAATAAATAAATATCTCCAAATGATAACTCTTTTAGCCTTCCAGAAGTAAATTTGTAGTTTAATATTCCACTCATTATAGATTCATTATAAGATAATGCAATAAAACTATTTTTTATATCATCTAAAGGCATAGTTTCTAACATTTTTCTTGATGATGTTGCTGCCATTCCATAATCAGATATTGTGACTATTGCTGTAATATTATTTGTATAATTTTTTAATCCTTTTAAAACAGAATCTAGACCTGCTCCTCCACCTATTACTACTATATTTGGTCCTTCGTCATATACTTTCTTATTAAATATTAATGATTTTACATTTCCTTCTTTTGCTTGTTCTCTTGTATCTGTTCCTTGTACAAATAATTCTAGAGTTCTTTTTTGTATAAATATTATACCTACAACAACGAATGTGAAACCTATTACGAAACTCATTATTATTTTTGCTAGATCTATGAAGTGTAACTCTTTCCCCATTAGTAAATTCATCATTCCATATGATGCCAAAGTTATTCCTATTAATATTAATAAAATCCATCTTTTTATTTTCGAACTATTACCAAACCATTTAAAAAAACCTTTCATCTTTTTCCTCTCTATTCCATATATTCTTATATTATTTTTAAATTTCTATTTGTAGGGGTCGCTTTTTAAGCGACCTAATTTACAAATGTACTTTTATTCTATTCTCCAACAATTTCTACTTCTAGTTCTAATTGCTTTTCAAACTTTTCATACACTACTTTTTTCATATAGTCTGTCAAATCTAAAACATCTTTTGCTGTTGCATTTCCTATATTTACTACAAAACCTGAATGTTTTTCTGAAACTTGTGCTCCTCCAATAGTATAACCTTTAAGTCCTGCTTCTTCTATAATTTTTGAAGCATAAAAATCTTTTCCTCTTTTGAATGTACTTCCTGCACTCGGAAGTTCTAATGGTTGCTTTGTTTTTCTTGCAAGCATTAATTCATCCATTTTTCTTTTTATCTCTTCTTTATTTCCTTTTTCTAATTTTAATGTAGCATTTAATATAATTTCATCATTATTTACAAATCTACTATGTCTATATGAATATTCTAATTCTTCATTTGAATATTCTTTTATTATTCCTTCTTTAGTAATACATGTAACTTTTTCTACAATATTACAAAACTCTCCACCATAAGCACCAGCATTCATTCTAACTGCTCCACCAATAGTCCCTGGAATTCCAGCTGCAAATTCAAAACCTGTTAGTCCTTCCTTTTGTATTTTAAGACCTAAAACACCTAATTTTACTCCTGCTCCTACTGTTACTTTTGTTTCTTCAATAGCAATTTCTTGCAGATCTATTCCGAATAGTTATTCCTCTTATTCCATTATCTTTTACTAATAAATTGCTTCCATTTCCTATAACAGTAATACTTATTTGTTTTTTATTTGCATATTCTAGTACATATTTTATATCATTAACTTCTTTTGCCACTACAAAAATATCTGCTGGTCCTCCTATTTTGAATGATGTATGTTTGCTCATTGGTTCATCTATATGTACTTTTGAATTTCTTAATTCTTTTGTAAGGTCATTATAAATATTTTCTTTATTCAAATTAACACCTCTTATTTTTATTTTATGTTTGTATTTTATCATTTAATATATAATTTTACAATGTTTTTAGCAATATTTCCTTTTTTGATTTTACTATATTTTTCAATTGTTTTGATATAAAAATACAATATTCTATAAATTGCTCTTGCATATCTTGTAGAATACTGTATAATAAATGTAGCAACTTAGCGTATAATTTTTATTTTATTTGAATTACAAAAGTGTACCAATAAAATTGTTACATTCACATTTGCGAAATATATTTAGCTGTGAATAGTAACTTTTATTGGTACATTTCTTTTGTAGTTATTGATTTTTATGTTTCCTTGTGTTATATTATTATAGTAGTTTATTATTTATATTCTTTTTTAATAAGGAGGATAACAATATGAAAAATTTGGATTTTACTAAATTTTACAATTCTGAATTTGACAACCACTTTCTTGAGTTTATGAAAAAATATGATAGTGCTTATTCTACTGACTGCTATTCTCAAGCTGTTAAGTGGTTAGTTCATTATGACTTCGAAGCAATTTACCATTTTCTAAACCCTTTACCTTCAGACCTAAAATTGCCATTTTCTATTCAAGAATTTGTTAATATGAGTAACTCACAAATTGCAGTATATCAGGATATTTGTTCAAAACGATTAGAGCTTGATGTTGAAAGAAAAAATTTATTTGAGGAATTAAATTCATTATTTAAATGAATTTATAGTTTTTGTATTTTATGTAGATTTTATTGTTTTATATATTCTTTTATGTCATAATGTTTTTAGTTGATTTATAATTATATTCTTTTATTTAAGGAGGATAAAACATGAAACAGTTAAATTATCAAAAACTTTCTACATCTGATTTTACTAACCGGCTTTTGACTTTTACCAAAGAATATGACATTACTCTCTATGATGATGTTGTAGATTGGATTATTGAAGAGAAGATTGACTGTATTAAGTCTTTTTTGGATGCAAAACCTCAATATCCCTGCTACAGCAATTCAGTTAATGCACTTTTGGTTACAAAAGAAGCTTTACGTCAGGAACTTATGAGCTTTTACGAATAAAAACAAAAGTGGCTTCGCTCCTAGTATATAAAAAACTGTAGAAAGAATAGGGCTAACCTATTCTTTCTACAGTTTTTTATTATTATTGTTTGTTCTATCCAAATATTCCTTTTTTCTTAACTGGTGGTTGCTCATTCATTGTCTTTGCCAATTGTTCTAAAAGTTCCCTTTGCTCTTTTGTTAAACGTTTTGGTATTTGCACTTGTACAGTAAATACAAAGTCTCCTTGGTAACTTCCATTAACTGCTTTGAAACCTTTATTTCTTATTGTAAAACTTGTTCCAGTTTGTGTTCCTTCTGGTATTTTATATTTTTCTTTGCTTCCATCTACCATTGGTATTTCAAGTTCGGCTCCTAGCGTTGCTTGTGTGTATGTTATTGGTATATCACAATATACTCTATCACCTTTTCTTGTGTATATACTGTGTTTTCGTATTCTTATTGTGATATATAAATCTCCTTTTGCTCCGACCTCTTTCGCCTGGTTCTCCTTCATTTCTTAATACTATGGTTTGATCGTTATCTATTCCTGCTGGAATTTTTATTTTTATTTTTGCTTGTTTGCGAACTGTTCCTTTTCCGTCTACATGTTTCACAAGCTTCTTTTATTACTTTTCCTGTTCCATGGCAGTTTGAGCATGTTTTAGTTGTTTGCATTTGTCCGAAGTATTGTTGTTTGTACTTGTTTTACTGTTCCACTTCCATGGCATACATTACAAGTTTCTATACTGCTTCCTGGTTTTGCACCATTTCCATGGCAAGTGCTACATTCTTCATTTCTTGAAATTAGTATTTCTTTTTCTGTACCTAAATATGCTTCTTCAAATGTTACATCTATACTTGCTCTTAAATCTGCACCTTTTGTTGGACCTTGGTTTGCCCTTGAATTTCTTCCGCCAAAGCCCCCTCCAAAGAATGATGAAAATATATCTCCTAAATCTCCAAAGTCTGAAAATCCATCAAAACCTGAAGTTGAATATGAATAATATCCACCTTGACCTCCAAATGGTCCACCTGTTCCTCCAAATCCTTGTGGTCCATCATGTCCAAATTGGTCATACATTCTTCTTTTTTGAGGGTCTGATAAGTTTTCATATGCTTCATTTACTTCTTTAAATTTTGTTTCCGCTTCTTTTGGATTGTCAGGGTTTGCATCTGGATGATATTTTTTTGCAAGCTTTCTATATGCTTTTTTTAATTCTTCATCTGTGGCTGTTTTACTTACTCCTAATACTTCGTAATAGTCTCTTTTGGTTGACATTTTTGCCTCCATTATTTATATTTATTTTTATATTCTTTTTCATAATTTCTTTTCATATTATGCTCATGTTTTTCTATGTATGCATTTGAAAATTCCTCTGGTGTTATTTTTAAACAGTTTAATACTTCTATATAGTAGTTTTGTACATCTGTTATTTCTTCTAAAAAATGATTTCTTATATCTTTATCTTCTAAAATTGATTTAATTCCCTTTTTCTTTATTATAGATATACATTCTCCCATTTCTTCTATCATAAATAATAGGTGTGAGTTAGCATCTTCTGGTTTTTGTTTGCCCCATTTGTCTTTAAACTGTTCTTGTAATTCTCGTTGTAATTCTTGCATGTCTGATATGGTTAAATCTTTTTTTGACATTTTTTTTGCTCCTATTAATATTTCGTTTATTTTATATGTAGGGGCACGGGGTACCGTGCCCTTTTGTTTTACGTATTTATTGTATTTTAGGGCACAGTGGTGTCATTTCCTGCGATGTATTCCCACAAACGGTGCCCCTACATATTATTCTATTTATTGTTTTTAGGCACGGTGCCCCGTGCCCCCTACAGTTGTTTTATATTTTTGTTATTTTGGGCACAGTGGTGTCATGTCCTATGTGGTATTCCCACAAACGGTGCCCTACATTTATTCTTTATTAATTTTATGTTCTATTTGTTGTCATCATTTTCTACTTTGTAATCTGCATCATATACGTTTCCGTTTTCGTCTGTTTTTGGTCCTTCTGCTCCTGCATTTGCTCCGGCTGCACCTGTTGCTTGCCCAGCTTGGCTGTATAGCTTTTCTGAGATTGAGTAGAATACTGTTGTTAATTTTTCTGTTGCTTGTTTTATTGCCTCTGTGTCTGTTCCTTCTAGTGCTTTTTTAACATTTGCTATTTCTTCTTCTGCTTTTGCTTTTTCTTCTCCGCTTATTTTGTCTCCTAATTCTCCTAATGTTTTTTCTGAGTTATATACTAAGCTTTCTGCATTATTTCTTGCTTCTATTTCGTCTTTCTTTTTCTTGTCTTCTTCTGCGTGTGCTTCTGCATCTTTTACTGCTTTGTCTATATCTTCATCTGTTAAGTTTGTTGATGCTGTTATTGATACATTTTGTTCATTTCCTGTTGCCATATCTTTTGCAGATACGTGTACTATTCCATTTGCATCTATATCAAATGTTACTTCTATTTGTGGTACTCCACGTGGTGCCGCTGGTATTCCTGTTAATTGGAATCTACCTAATGTTTTGTTGTATGCTGCCATTTCACGTTCTCCTTGAAGTACGTGTACTTCAACTGATGTTTGACCATCTGCTGCTGTTGAGAATATTTGTGATTTTTTAGTTGGTATTGTTGTGTTTCTTTCTATTAATTTTGTGAATACTCCACCATATGTTTCTATACCTAATGATAATGGTGTTACGTCTAATAATACTAAGTCTTTTACATCTCCTGATAATACACCACCTTGAATTGCTGCACCTATTGCAACACATTCGTCTGGGTTTATTCCTCTATCTGGTTCTTTTCCTGTTATTTTTTTAACCATTTCTTGTACACATGGTACACGTGTTGATCCACCAACTAATAATATTTTGTGGATATCATTTGCTGTTACACCTGCATCTTTCATAGCTTGTTCTACTGGTACTCTTGTTGCATCTACTAAATCTGAAATTAATTCTTCAAATTTTGCTCTTGATAATGTTACATCTAAGTGTTTTGGCCCTGTAGCGTCAGCTGTGATAAATGGTAAGTTTATTTGTGTTTGTTGCATTCCTGATAATTCTATTTTTGCTTTTTCTGCTGCTTCTTTTAAACGTTGCATTGCCATTTTATCTGTGCTTAAGTCTATTCCATTTGATTTTTTGAATTCTGATACTAGGTAATCTATAATTCTTTGGTCGAAGTCGTCTCCTCCTAAGTGTGTATTTCCGTTTGTTGCTAAAACTTCAAATACACCATCACCTATATCTAATATTGATACGTCGAATGTTCCTCCACCTAAGTCATATATCATTATTTTTTGGTCTTGATCTTCTTTATCCATACCAAATGCTAATGCAGCTGCTGTTGGTTCATTTATAATTCTTAGTACTTCTAGACCTGCTATTTTACCTGCATCTTTTGTAGCTTGTCTTTGGCTATCTGAGAAGTATGCTGGTACTGTTATAACAGCTTGTGTTACCTTTTGTCCTAAATAATTTTCAGCATCTGTTTTTAATTTTTGAAGTGTCATTGCTGATATTTCTTGTGGTGAGAATGAATCTCCATCTATATTTACTTTTTCATTTGTTCCCATTTTTCTTTTTATTGATATTATTGTATGGTCTGGGTTTGTTACTGCTTGACGTTTTGCTATTTGACCTACTAATCTTTCTCCATTGTTTGAGAATGCAACTACTGATGGTGTAGTTCTATTTCCTTCTGCGTTTGGAATTACAACTGGTTCTCCACCTTCCATAACTGCTACACAACTATTTGTTGTTCCTAAATCGATTCCTATAATTTTACTCATTTTAATTTACTTCCTTTCTTTTTTCGAACGGTAGGGACGGACCTTTTCGTTCCGAATTCGGAACGGTGGGGATGAACCTTGGTTCGTTATTTTTTATTTTATATTTTTTTAAAATTAATAACTGTTTTGTTGTTTTTTGTTTATTGTTTTGGGTTTCCGCGTTGGGGACAGTTCCTAATCTAGCCAGATTATTTCATTTTTTTGGCTTGTGGTTCTTCTCTATCTTGTTTCCGATTATGAACCGTCCCTAATGCTACTGTCTTGCTAATTTGCTACTACTACCATTGAGTGGCGGATTACTTTGCTTCCTATTTTGTAGCCTTTTCGGTATTCTTCTTTTATTATTTTTTCGCCTAGTGTTTCGTCGGTTACCATTCCTACGGCTTCGTGTACTTCGGGGTCGAATGGCATTCCTACTGCTTCTATTTCTTGTACTCCATTTGCTGTTAACACATCTTTAAATTGTTTTAGCACTAGTTCTACTCCTTGTTTATATGCTTCATCTTCTGTTTTTACGTATGCTGCCTTTTCTAGGTTGTCTATTACTGGTAGTAATGATGTGATTATGTCTGATATCAGACTATTGTATAGTCCTTCTCTTTCTTTTGAACTTCTTTTTTTGAAGTTGTCGAATTCTGCCATTAGTCTTTTTAGTCTATCTTCTTGGTCTTCTAGTTGTTCCTTTTGAAGTAGTATTGTGTCTTTTAGTTTTGTCAATTCGTCTTTTTCTTCTGTTTTTTCTACTTCTTCTACTATTTCTTCGTTTTTATTTTCTTCTGACATTTTTTGTCCTCCTTTTTAATTTTCATCTTTTTCATTTCTATTTAATTTATTACTAATATACTTCATTACAGATATTACTTTTGAATAATCCATTCTTTTTGGTCCTATTATTCCTATTGTACCTAAGTCTTTGTCTCCTACTGTGTGTTTGAAGGTTACTATACTGAAGTCTTTTAGGTTTTCGTTATCATTTTCGTCGCCGATGTATACGTTTATGTCTTTTGCTACTCCTGAATTTAGCATGTCTAGCATTAGTTCTTTGGTATCTAGTAGGTTTATGAAGTTTTTTGCTACTTCCATACTTTTGAATTCTGGTAGGTCAAAAGATTTTTTTGTTCCTTCTAAATATATTTTTTCTTCTTGCTCTACTATTTTGTTTATTTGTTCTATTATTGGTTTTATTACTTCTATACTATAACTTATTTCAGCTAAAATATATTCTTCCATTGGTTTATCAATTTTTGATAATGGTTTTCCTTTTAACTTTGTATTAAATAGATTATTTAAAGTTTCTACTTGATTTAAAGTTATATCTTCGTCATATTTTATTATTGTTTCTTTTACAAGCCCTGTATCCGTAACTATTACTACCATAATCATTCTGCTACCTAATAGTACAAATTTTATTTCTTCTATTATTTGCATGTTGTTCTTTGGCCCTATTGCAACTGTTGTATAGTGTGTTACTTCTGATAATGTTGATGTTGCAATTTTGGTTAGATCTTCTATTTCATTTACTTTTTCATCTAGTTTTGATTGAATATATTTTATTTCTTCTAATGATATATCTTCTTCGTTTATTAGTTCATCTACATAGAATCTATAACCTTTTTCTGATGGTATTCTTCCTGATGATGTATGTGTTTTATCTAAGTAACCACTTTTTTCTAATTCTGCTAGTTCGTTTCTTACAGTTGCACTGCTATAGTTTAAACCATATTTTTCAACTAGGGCACCAGAACTTACAGGCTCTGCTGAATTTATATATTCATCTATTACCGCTTGCAAAATTTTCTTTTTGCGGTCATTTAACATTTTATCACCTACAATCTTATAGTTTTCATTTGCTTTTTTACATTGTTTATTGATTAGCACTTTAACCTTTTGATTGCTAACTTCATATATATTATACCCAAAATTAGCACTTGTCAATACCAAGTGCTAATTTTTTTATTTTTTCTTTTTCTATTGACATATATTGGAAAATATAGTATTATATATTTAGTCTTAAAGATTTATACAGTAAATCTTCTCATATAAGAGTAAAAAACCCCATTGTTGCTGCAATGGGGTTTTTCCTTAATCGTTGAACTCTTTTAATATGTATAAAACTATGATTAAGGCTATTATCTTTTGTAGTCTCCTCATATAAGAAACCTCCTTCCTACCTTTTGGGTAAAAGGCTTCTTTATTATACATTATGTTACTATATTTTTCTATACCTTCGACAAAGGTTCTATTAATATGACAAAACATCCGAAAATTTTTATTATTTATAGTGCTTTAAATAAATTTCTCCCACACTAATATGAAAAAAATATTGTTTTGATGTTTACATAATTTTATATTTGTGATATAATGTCTTAATAAAAAACCTAAGGAGGTATTCTTATATGGCAAAAAGGATGAAAATGGACGGATTGTAATTCCAGAAGATGTTGTATCAAATTGTACATTTCTTTCAGAGAATGATCACTTTAAAAACATGAAGTTAGTGTTTTTTATGAACAGTCAGGGTGATATAGGTGTAACTATTATTTTAAAGTTCTCTCCACATCCTGATGATTTCAAGTTTTTATGTAATTGTGACTATGATAGTACAAGTCATTCAATCACTATTCCTGAAAATGTGGATGTAGCTTTAGGATATGGCGAAAATTATTATTTTGCTACATCAATTGAAGGAAGATCATATCTTTATATCTACAAACATGAAACTGATGTACAAAAATTATCTTCTATTCTTTCTAATGTGCAGGAAACTTTAAAAGGACTTACACCTTACATTGATGAGGATATTGATGATTAATCTTAGTCTTTTATTGCAAAATGGATGCTAAAATTTTAGCATCCATTTTGCATAACATTTCATATAACTTTTTAAACAAATTCCTCCCAAACCAAATTTGCTAAATCTAAGCCTTTATTAGTTAATTTTATATTATTTAAGTCTATTTCTATCAAATTTTCATTCACTAACTTTTCTAGTTCTTTTCTATACAAGTAAATTGGGTTATCTACAAATTTGTTTTTAAATTCCTGAATATTTACTCCTTCTAGCTTTCTTAACCCTAATAGCATATATTCCTTTTTCTTTTCTTCTTCATTTTGTATTTCGCAAATTTCTATATTACTTTTTATATTATTGTTTTCTATATTTTTTATATATTCCTCTATATTGTTTATATTGCAAAATCGTTCATTATTTATATATGAATGTGCTGCTAGTCCAAACCCTAAGTATTCTTTTTGGTTCCAACAATTCATATTATGTTTTGATTCAAAACCTTTTTTTGAAAAGTTTGATATTTCATAATGAGTATATCCATTTTGTTCTAATTTATTTTTTATATCCCAATACATTTTTCTTTCTAATTCATCTGAAGGTAATTCCACTTTTTTGTTATTCACAAGTTCTTCCATTTTTGTGCCTTCTTCTAAAATTAAGGAATATATTGAAATATGTTCTGGATTTAATTTTATTACTTCTTCTACACTTCCTTCTAATTGTTCTAATGTTTGATTTGGAAGTGCTAGCATTAAGTCTACATTTATATTTTTAAAACCTACTTTTCTTGCTAAATTATATGTGTTTAAGAATTCCTCATATGTATGTATTCTTCCTATTTGTTTTAGAATTCTATTATTGGTACTTTGAAGTCCTATGCTTATTCTATTTATTCCCATTTTTTTATAATCTTTTAGTTTTTCTTCATTTACTGTTCCTGGATTTACTTCTATTGTTATTTCCGCTTCTTCTTTTATTTTAAATCTACTTTTTACTAATTCAAGTATTTCTTTTATATATTTGCTTTCTATAAAAGAAGGTGTTCCTCCTCCTATATAAATTGTATCAACAATACAATTATCTACTTCTTTGTTTTTTATTTCTTTTTTTAAACATTCTATATATTTTTCTACCTTTTTTTCCTTATTTGCAAAAGATATAAAATCGCAGTAACTGCATTTGCTTTTACAAAAAGGGATATGTATATATATTCCTAATTCTTTCATATTTTACCTCTTAAATTTAAAGTGGGCGAAATTCGGTATTTCCAAAGAGGTATTCCTTACCAATTTAGCCCCTACATCAAATTGTAGTTTCATACTCTTTATTATACATTTTAGCAATTTCTCCGAAGATCGGACGGCTAATAGCCACCCCTACAACTTTTTTTACGTTCTCTATGTTTTTTAGTCATTCGGGTCTTCATGAACTGCGAACCCTACATTTTATTATCCACTATTTATTATTCACTATTAACTATTCACTAAAATTTTGAGCAATGCTCAAAATTTTACCCAGCCTATGGTTTACCCCCGATTTTCCTATTGGCTCTTTTAACATTTGACCTAGTTCTACTAAGCTTGCATCTGGATTTTCTATTCTTATTTTTGCTATTTCTTTTAAACTTTCTGAGAGTTTGTCAAATTCTCCTGTTTTTTGCAACTTTTTTATTGCCTCTATTTGTTTTACCGCTGCATTTACTGTTTTATTTAAATTTGCTGTTTCACAGTTTACTTTTCTATTCACATTATTTTTTATATCTCTTATTACTCGTATTTCTTCAAACTTTAATACACTACTATTTGCTCCTATTAATGCTAAAAACTTTGATATTTCTTCTCCATCTTTTATATATACTCCATATCCATTTTTTCTTTCTAATAATTTTGCATGTACTGTAAAGTTAGATAATATTTGTATCACCTTATTAGCATTTAATCTTGTACTTAATATTATTTCTAAATGATATTTACTTTCTGGGTTGCTTACACTTCCTGAACCTAAAAAAGCACCTCTTATTATAGATTTTAATAATTCTTCATTTTCTATATTTCCTATATATTTAATATCTTCGTTGCTGTATTGTATTTTATCTATTTGTTCTATTTTTGAAGTAGTTATTATATAGTTCTTTCCCTTTATTTGTATTTTATAGTTTATTATATTTAAATTTGAAAGGAGTTTACTAAGCCTATTTATATTATATTCATTTTCTGTTTTATATGCTATCTTTCCATTTTTATATTTAGTATTATTGCTAATTAGGTATCCTATCAACTCATATTCTACTATTTGTTTGTTTGCAAGGTTTGAAATTTTGCTTAAATTTTCTTTTATTTCTGATGAAAAAGACATTGCTCTTTCTCCTTTCTTTTTATATTTTTTGTATAATATTCAAACTAAATTTGTATAAAACATTACTAATAATTCTATCTTTCTAATTGTTCTTTTATAGTCAAACATCTTTTGTTAATATTTTCAATAGTTATTTCTAAACATGATACTAATTGTTCTAAATACTTTTCATCTTTTCTAAATCTACTTGATATTTCAATTTGAATACTTGGAATATTTGAATTATCTGATATAAATTTTGAAACATTTCCATCTAAACTAGCTTTAAAATATTCATCGATTGCTACTTTTCCAATTAAATTTAAACCATTACTTAATACTTCTAATATATTATATTGCCCTTTCAAATTTTTTCTATTATTCGTTCCGAGGCAAAAATCAAAATTATGAAAATTATTACAGCCATGAATATCTAAAACTAATTTTATATTATTTTCCTTAATAAAATTAAGCATTTTTTCTTATATTCTAGTCCTAAACCAGAATTATCATTATTGGGATAATCTAATTTATTATAATTTCTAATAATTCCATAACATTTGCAAGTATTGCATAAATATTCTGTTATTCCGCCAGTATTTGCATCTTCCGCTTTTTCTTTTCCATTTCTTAATTGTTTTACAGCATGTGGAGCGGATAAAAGTATTGGAATATTTCCATATACAAGCGTATAGTTTATAGAACTATTAATATTTAGCCCATTAGAATTATTTATCTTATATTTTTCATTTAATTCTTCAACTTTAGTTGCTATATCCAATCTTACTGCTCCTTTCTATTATTTTTTACTATTTTTATAAAATTTAGATACTCTATATACAAAGAAACAAGAAAATAAAATTTCTTGTTTCTTTTGGTGCCTTAGCAAAGGACGTATGCGAAAAATACCTTGCACAAAAGCACTCTATTATCCGTTTCAAAATTAGTTATAGCAATAGTTTCAAAGATATGTATACCCATATCGGTGTTTTTTTGTCTATTACTATGTTTTTAATTTAACATAAATTTTTAGTTTTTACAAGAGATTTCGAATAATTTTTTGACCCATTTAAATCATTTATTCTTTCATTGTATTAAAATGTAACTCATCAGCATTTTTAATTTTTGTCATTAAAAATTTAGCAGCTTTTAATATCTCATCAGGATTTCTTGAAGCCTTATGAGATAAAATATTGCATACATTCAACAATGTGCCAATAGCTAACTCATCATTTCTTGAAGGATTATTCCCACATAATACAAGTTTTATGTTATTAAAATTTGAATATGTTGGTAGACTATTTTTAACTTTAAATTCTAAAAATTGCTCTAGTATCTTTCTCATAATATTAGGATAATGATATATCTCACAATCACTCATATCGTTACAATTCGGTTTCAAAGAAAATTCATATATTTCTTTAAAACCATGTTTATATGGTGTTTCATTTGTTTTAGTATCGATTATCTTGCTTCCATTACTGTCTTTTTTAACCTAATAAAATCTAAATGGAGTATCCTCTTTATCCTTTTTATTATAACAAATATTACAAAAGTCATCCCATACATGTGTAAAAATAAAAATCTGAGTATTCTCCAGTTCGCACAATTTTTTCACCAATTCAAGTACATACATTTTATTTACATCATCAACACTTGCTATAGGGTCATCTACTACTATCAATTTTATAGTATTTTTCAACATCTTTTGTTCATTATCTTCAAACAGTTCATAATAAAAATATAATAATGCTAGTAAATTTTGCTCTCCTTTGCTAATATCTTCTAACTTTAATATATCATTAGTAATAGATTGCTTAATTATGTAATCATCATTCAATACGTCTAATCTCAAATTTACTTCTAACATAGATAAAATACCACTTATATGTTCTGCAAAATCTTTTGTATTTGATTTACTCATTTTTAGCTTTTCTATCTTATTTAAGTTTTCTTTATTTTTGGTATTAATTTCTTTTAATGCCTTTCTCTTTTCTTCAACCAATTCTATATTACTATTTATAAATGTATTTCTTCGTATTTCTAATCCAATAGCACCTTTAATTAGTATATTTATTTTAGAAATTTTATCATCTATTAGTTTTATTTCATTCTTCTTCTCGAGTATTATTTCATTATAAGATTTTTCTATTTCATTTAAGATTTATATAATTTCTTCATGATTGAGATATATTTCCAAGTTTATATTTTCTATTTTTTTAACTACTATTTCTTTAATCTTTTCTAATGCTTCTCTACTAGTTTGAATATTATCAAAATCGTTAGAAACATCTTTTTCTAAATTGTTATTTATATTATCCTTTCCTAATAATAAATTATTAATTTGTGATAGTAAAATCTCTAATCTTGTTTTAAAATCATTTAATGCTACTGCTGCCTTTTGCTTTTCATTAGAATTATATTTTTCTATATTATGTCTTATAAACTCTAAATTAGGGTTTCCACCACAAAATTTACATTTATCTCCTTCATGATGTATAGATAGCCCTATAGAAATCCATTCTACAACTTTAGAACTTGGAATTTCAATATCATCATATGTTTTAGAAAATATATCTTTTACTTTCACTATTTCGTTATTATCTATAATTTCTATAATTGGTATGTTTATCTTTTCGATATTCAGTTTTTGCTTTTCTAAAGTGTTATCTCCTTTAAAATCAATTAATTTTTCTTCATTATTTTCAATCTTTTTTGCTTTTTCAACATCTTCATTATATAATAAGATAACTTCTTTATTAGTTTTAGAAATTGGCTTTTTTTGTATTGAAATATTTCCTTTTTTATTGTCATGTATCTTATCAATTTCAGTACGAATATTTTTATCTAATTGTTTTATTTCATCTTCAAGTTTTTTGGTATCAATAATATCTAATTCTAATAATTCAATCTGTTTCTCAATATCTACATCTTTTTTACCAAAATTTGCTATAACACCTTTAATTTTAGAATCCTTGCTTTCTTTCAATATTAAATTATTACTAATGTAATTTCTATTAAAGAATCTATAATTTGATTCTTTATTTTCATTATCTTTTAAAAATTCCTGAATTATTCCTTTTGCAAGTGAAGATTTTCCTCTCCCATTATATCCAAATATAATGTTTTTTCTTTAAATTCTTTATCTGGTCCACTATAATTTTTAAATGATTTCTCGTTCAAATTATTTACTTTATTAATCATAATATCACCTTATTTATTACATTTACTAGTACTGGTTACACACTGTGAAACTAGTTTAACATTTACTTCGTTTATATAAATTTTAAAATTTGCCACCAGTGGCAAATTTCAAAATACTAATCATTTTCTTCTTCAATTTCCTCATTTGGTAATTTTTTTATATATAAATTTAATTCTTCTTCAGTTGGCAATTTCTCCATTATTTCTTTTGGTATGACATTTTTTACTTTATATGAAGCTACTCCTATTGGTGCATTTACACTTTTTAAAGACCATTCAACTGTTAATTTATCTTTATCTTCGCAAAGTAATAACCCTATCGTTTCATTGTCTGTTTCTTTTTTCAAAGTTTCATCAACTGCTGTTACATAAAATCCTAGTTGTCCAACATATTCAGGTTTAAACTCTGTATTTTTTAATTCTACCACTACGAAACATCTTAAATCCAAGTGATAAAATAATAAATCTATATAATAATCATTATCATTTGTTGAAATTTTATATTGATTTCCAACAAAACTGAATCCCTTTCCTAATTCAAGCAATACATTCTTTATTCTTTCTAACATTGCATTTTCAATATCTCTTTCCTTTGCTCTTTTTCCTATATTAGCTAGTTCGAAAATATATGGATCTTTTATCATATCTCTGGCAAATTCGCTTTGTGCAATAGGTAGCTTATCATCAAAATTTGTCATCTTTTCTGGCAATTTTACATACCTCACTTTCAAATTTCGTACATTTTTAGTTTTTCTATGTATGCTTTTATAGCACTATCATTTATATCTTCTGGTTTTATATTACAATACTCCATTATTTGTTTTTCTATTCCTAAAGAACATTCTATTAAATGGTTTGCTTTTTCTTCATTAGACCATACTGATAACGGTTTATCTTTATATCTAACTTTTGCATCTTCTAATCTTTCTTTTATTCCCACTACTCCATCTGGTGCTACTCTTTGATCGCAATAAGCACATATCTTTCTTTCATAGGAATCTGATTTTAATGTTTCTTCATTTTTCCTTGACCTTTTTCCATCTAATATAATAATTTCTTTTTCAGTTAAACCCTCTTGTTTTCCAATTTCTAAATTAATTTCGTGGTCATTAGTTCCATATCTATCAAAATATTTTTTTCTTACTTTTATAAATTCTTCATCTTTTGAAAAATCTTCTGGTATTTTTACCATATTTCCCATATCATGCAATAAACTTACTCTAATAATTGATTCTTTATCTATTTTTTGCCCATTCCAGTTATCTATTATTAAATTACTACATGCAGCAACTCTTAACATGTGCATTTGTAGGTTTTCTGGTAAATGATATTTATTATAAATATCTATAATATTCATTTTTATATAATTTCCTTTCATTATTTTACTAACTTGTGTTGTTCTATTGACCACGCTGGAGAACAAGACATAGATATTTTGCAATATTTAGTATCGTAGTAATACTTTTCATTAGGCTGTATTTAAATAGAATCTCCTTCTGAAAATTCAATCTTTTCATTTTCAAAATTTAGTGTCCCACTTCCTTCAATAACATATATTAGTTCTTTGCTTATAAGGTTTACACCATATCCCTCATCTGGATATCTTCCACTAATTGTTGCTATACCTAAATCTATATCTTTACTTTTTAATGCTTTATCTGGAGCAATTACTCCTATTGTATCTCCAATTTTTAATTTATTTGCTAACATTCTATCCTCCTAATAGTTTTGTCTAATAAATTCAAATAATTTTTTATATTCTTCCTTGTGTATAAGTAATCCCTCTACTCTTTCTTCAACCATTTTTTCTAGTTCTTCAAAATTAACATATTTCACTTCTGATACTTCATTATCTTCAAAAATATATTCTTCAATTTTCTTATTACATCTTAATAAATATACATATCCAAATTCCATATTTTTAGGATTTTTCGTACTTTTTATTATTGAAATATATTGTAATTCTTTTTCATTTACTTCAATGTCTAATTCTTCTTTTAATTCTCTTATTGCACCGCCAATTACATTTTGGATCTATGTCAAGTTTTTGGACACTTTTTTTGAGAATTTTTTTATATTT
>CAOJCG010000004.1 GCA_948356915.1 uncultured Clostridiaceae bacterium | reverse complement strand
TTACCGAGCTGGATTTTTTGTTTTTTGGATTCCTATTTTAGGACACCCTCTTTATATTTTATATTAATCTATCTAATGCATTTTTTGCTCCCCAAATACATGGTTTTGAGCAAGTATAATCAGGGAAAGTACATCTAGCTCCCACCCCATATTCATGTAAGTATTCATACACTTCCTGCTTTGTATTTTTAGTATGCACCAAATACATTTCTAAAGTTTCTTTTGTTTGCATAGCAATTTCAAGTTGTGCACATCCACATAACCGTTCCTTACATTTAAGTATAAAGTTCTCTACAGTTCCTCTCTCATTTACATATACCATCATTCCCTGTGGGAAGTAGTTTGAAAGTGATTTAATATCTTTAAGCCATTCTACTTCTAAATTAGTTTTTCTAATAATTGGAGGTACAAAATATGTTGGCTTTACGCAATTTATTGATGGTTCCCAAATTTCGTAAGCTAATGTTCTATGTCGTTGCGCCTGTGCTAACTGTGCAAATGAAGCCCAATAACTATAGCAATAATTCCAGCCCCATTCATCTTCTCTTTGTACTTTTGAAAATAAAGATAACTCTCTATTCTTTGATTTAGGATTAATTCCAGAAACTTTATATTTTGAGTGTAATTCAATGAATTCTTCAAAAGATGGCTTCAAAAGATTGTAAAACTTTGTTCCTTCTTTATTATCTACAAAGTCTTGCATAAAGTGAAGAACATAACTGAACTGCTCAAAACTAATTGTATGCCCCATTACTGTTGCTGGCGTAAACACACTAATTAAATACCTTGCATTTTCCTGTGCTAATTTTTGTGCCTGTTTGTCTTCAATGTTTGGATATACTTCCTGGATTCTATTTTTATATATTTGAATCCACTTTTCATAAAGTACTCTTTCTTCTTCAGATGGCTTCATTTTTGTATACCTAGCTGATTTTTCTGAAGTGTCATAAACTTTTTCATTATTAAGTATCATAGCCATTATTTTAGGTATTTCCTCAAAAACAAAGTTGTATTGAGGATGTCCAAACACACTATGATGATTTGAGCTCATATTACCATTTGCCCGCTTCATTGTCTTTTCGTCTGGTTCTGCTAGAATAGTATCTACTGTATCTGGCATATAACAAATACCTGCCTCTTTTCCAGAAAACTTAATTGCCTCTTCAATTGGAAGTTCATAACCTACTTTTGTTGATGCTAACACTCTTGTTTTCATACGCATTTTCTCCTTTTTCAATAAATATATTGTTAAAAGTTACTATAAAAATTATGCAAAAGTAGTATATCACCATAACATAATTTTTTCAATAGTTTTATGTTATTTTCTTAGCAAAGTTTTGATAATATTAATTTATATATTTTTCCTTCTATTCCTAATACCTTTTATTATTACTAATTTCTCTTTTTCTTGGATTTCATAAAAGATTAAAAAATTATTATAGATTACAAATCTGTTTTGTGAATTTTCATAAATTGCACCTGTGTATGGGAATAACTCTAAACTATCAATTTTAGCAGTTATTCCCTTTAAAAATTTTTCTGAAGCAATGGGATTTAATAATTTGAATTTTATATAATAATATATATTGAATATATCATAATCTGCCATTTCTCGCCTAATTATTGTATATATAATCTAATCTCCTTATCCATTCATTAATCATTTTCTTAGATTCTTCATTTGTATGAAATCTCCCATTTTTCATATCTTCATCAGCTCTTGCAAGCATTTCATCAATTTCTCTTTTTTCTTCCTCAGTAAATTTCATTTTTATACCTCCGAATTATTTTTTATTTATTAGTATTTTATATTATATATAATTTTATGTCAATAATTTTTATTGAATTTATATAATAAATTTCTGACAATATTTTACAAATTTTTCAAACTAAAAATCCCACTTAGGTACATATTCTTCTTCATGTTCTCCTAATTCTTGAATATACCCATTTTTAAAATCTAATGCATAAAAATATTCTTCTATTTTTTTATATTCTCTTTTTGTTAGTTTCCTATTTATTAATTCATCTTCTTTTGCTTTATATGTTGGAAAATATTGTGCCATTACATTTATATATACTTCTTCTGGTATATTTTCTTTAATCCATTTTAGAATGTTTTTTGTATTTTGTATGTGATTTGGTAATACTAAATGCCTTATCATAACACCTTTTATTATCATTCCTTCTTCATTAAATTGTGGACTACCTACTTGCTTTATCATTTCTAAAATTACTTTAGTTGCTATTTCAAAATAATGTGGTGCTTTTGAATATTTTGTTGCTATTTCATTTGAGTAATATTTTAAGTCTGGTAAGTATATATCTATATATCCTTTTAGGGCTTTTATAGTTTTTATATTTTCATAACCATTTGAATTATATATTATAGGTATATTAAGACCTTTTTCTTTTGCTATTTTTATAGCTTCTATTATGTGGTATGCATACATTGTTGGCGTTACTAAATTTATATTATGAGCCCCTTTTTCTTGCTGGGCTATAAAAATTTTGGCTAATTCTTCTATTGTTATTTCATTTCCTTTTCCTTGCTGACTTATTTCATAATTTTGGCAAAACATACAATGTAAATTGCAATGTGTAAAAAATATAGTTCCAGAGCCATTTTTCCCACTCATACAAGGTTCCTCAAAGCTATGTAAACTCACAAGTGATATTTCTAGCTTATCTGTCGCATTACAATTGCCACTTTTTTCTAATCTATTTACTTTACATTTATATGGGCATATTTCACATTTTTTTAATTCTTCTAACATCTTATTAATTAATCCTTTTCAATCTTTATTTGACATTTTATGTTTATTGTTATATAATACAAATAGAAACTTTTTAATCAGAACTAGATGTTATAGTTCTACCTAAAATTATATAAGGAGACCCTCACTATGAAAAATATCAACAAAGGTTTAGGTTACCTCGCTACCGCTGCAATTGCAATTACAATTATTATCGTTACAAAAAATGTTGAAATTGCATTAGAAGTTGCTGCGGTAGGTCTCATTGGCGTAAGCATTTTCGCTTAGCCTTAAATGAAAGATCCTCATATAAGGGTCTTTCATTTTTTAATATATCATATTTTTTCTAATTTATCTATAAATTATTTATTTTTTATGCTATAATATAAAAAGTTTTTTACAAGGAGGAAAAAATAAATGGCAATTGTTGAACATGATTTTGATTTTAGTATACGTGATATTGATAATAAAACTGAATTAACTAATAGAGCAATGCTTGGCTTTTTTGAGGATATTGGTGGTTACCATTCTGATATTGCTGGGTATGGTTTAAAAGATATTGAAAAAACACATTTAAGTTGGGTTTTACTTCATTGGAAAATTAAAGTTTTAAAAAGAATTAAATATGGTGATTCTATTCATGTAAAAACTTGGTCACGAGGAGCTGTTCGTGCTTGTTGCTATCGTGATTATGAAATATATAATGGCAAACGGAGAACTATGCACTATTGCTACTTCTAAGTGGACTTTAATTCATTTAGAAAAAGGATTAATGCGTTTTACTGATGAATTAGTAGAAAAATATCAAACAGAAAATAAATGTACTTTTGATAATTTTAATTTTGAAAAAATTAAAGAACCTGAAAATAGCACTCTTACTTTTGAATATACTGTGCAAAGAAGAGATATTGATATTAATAAACATATGCATAATATATGTTATTTAGATTTAGCCTATGAGGCTTTACCAAAAGATATTTACGAAAATACTTCTTTTGATAATATAGAAATTATGTATAAAACTGGTGCTTTGTTAGGTGAAAAGGTTAAATGTTTCTATTCTGATATTGATGGAGAACATATTGTTACTATTAAAAGTGAAGATGAAACTAAACTTCATGCAATAGTAACATTGTATTAAATTTTTATTGATTTTTTGTTTTTTACATGTTATAATGGTAAACATAACTTATAGTATTTGTTTCAATAATAGGAGGTATGCAGATAATGGCTAATAAAGTAATAAACTATCCAAAGCCTAAGGACACATTACGGGCACGTTACTTACCACAGCAAGGATTTTATCAACTATTTTTTGAAGTTGAAGGGAAAACAAAAATTGTAGAACCAATATATGAACCGAGTTTTGATTGTGATGGTAAATATATGAGAAGTATTATTTATACTGTAGTAGAAAAAGTAAAAGATTATAATATAGACTTTTACGACATTGCAAATGCTATTGTTGAATGTTGTAAGGATAATAATCAAAGGCCACCTAAAATTATGTTTGATTGATTATACAAAATAAATATTAACCAAACAACTAATCAAAAGGAGGAACTAACATGTCAACATTAAAATTTGACCGTAAGCTTGAAACAGTTGAATTAATAAGCTCATCTGATACTAATTACTATCACCCATATCCATTTGATATGGAACCGTGGGAAAAGCTTAAGACTATATTAAGTCGGTTTGGTATTATATTATCTTCACCCTATGAATTAGAGTTTGTTGATGATGAATATCAAATTGAGCCAATTCCCGGCCTACTTGGTGAAAGTGCTGGAAAAGTAGTTTATAAAGGTAGAGTTATTGCAAAAGGCGAAGTCGATGGCAGTAATTTTTGCGACCAAGAAGGGAAACTTACAATTTATATAGATGTTTTGGAATCTATATATGAAGCAAAGTAAGCCTATTATCTATTTTTAATACAAAAAGAGTAGAAATTTGATTTCCTACTCTTTTTTGTATGTTGTTGTTACATTGCGTTAATTTCGTGAATGTTAAATTTGTGTTCATGCTCTCTTACCAAGCCATCACTAAACTTTACTTTCGTAAATACTCGCAACTCTGGATCTTTGAATCCTTTTGGTATACGTGTTAAAAAGTTAGCCCCTGCTTTATTTTAATAATTCAATTGCTTTTTGTAGTTGTACGTCGTCTTTTTCTTCTATAATATATACATTTTCGTTTTCTGGTAATGTTACTTCATAGTCTGGCGAAATTCCTACTTTATTTATCGTATTATGTTTTGGTGTGTAGTATTCATTTGTTGTTAATTTTATACCACTTCCATCTTTTAGTGTAAATATACTCTGTATTACTCCTTTTCCATAAGTTTTTGTTCCTACTACATTTACATTTTCTACATTCTCTTTTATTGCAGCTGTCAGTATTTCTGAAGCACTTGCTGTATTTTCGTTTACTAATATTACTATAGGCATATCAATTAGTTTGTCTTTTTTAGCTTTTGTTATTTCTTCTTTATTTCCTTTTTCAGTTGTTATTAATAAAGTTTCTCCCTTCTCAGTAAACATATCGGCTATATTTGTCGCTTCTTCTACTATTCCACCACCATTATTTCTTAAATCTATTATTAGTGATTTTATATTCTTACTTTTTATTTCATTATATTTTTGTTCAAATTCATTAAAACATCCATCATCAAAGGTTGATATTTGAATATATCCTATGTTATTTTCTAATACTTTAGTTTCTATATGATTCACTTTTATTGTTTTTCTTTCTACTTCTATTTCTAGTGTCTTATTATCTCTTAAAATTTCTAACTTTACTTTTGTTCCTACTTCTGCTTTTAGTTTATTTGATGCTTCATTTAAATTTTCTCCCTTATACTCTATTCCATCTATTTTTTGTATTATATCTCCAGCTTTTATTCCAGACTCTTCTGCTGGTGAACCTTTTATAGGCATTAATACTACTATTTGATTTGTTTTTGTATTATTAGTTATATATACTCCTATTCCTACATATTTTCCTGTTGCATCTGCCATATAGTCTTGCATTTCTTCTTTTGTTATATACTCTGAGTATTGGTCTTCTAATCCTTCAAAATATCCTTTTATTGCAAAATCAGTCATTTTTTCATCATTAATATCATATAGATAGTGTTCTTGTATAAATTTTTTATAATATGCTATTCTTTGACCTAATGATGAATTATCTGATGTAATATATGTTATGTTTTGATTTCCTATTGTTTTATATAATGCTATTGTTGTTACCATAGCAGTTATAAAAACTGTTAATACTATTAACATTATAATTTTATATATATTTTGCTTTTTTTCTGAACTCATATTCTTCCTTCTTTCTTAAGTATTATTTTCATTTTTAATGGGTAGACATTTATTTTCTTGTCTACCCAATAAATCCCTTAAATTTTAAATTATTTATTATTCCTTATTTACGCTTTATTAATTCTAGTTTATTAGTATAAATTATATTTTATTTTTTTTATTTTATTCGCTTTTTCCTTCTAAAAATGGCATTGGGTTTGTGCAAGAACCATTTATTCTTACCTCAAAGTGTAAATGTGGTCCTGTTGAAATTCCAGTAGAACCTACTTCCATTATTAAATCACCTTTTTTTACTTGTTTTCCAACTTCTGTTAAGATTGCTTGACCATGTCCATAAAGTGTTGATATACCATTTCCATGATTTATCATTACACAATTTCCATATCCTCCATAGCGACCTGCCATTGTTACTATACCATCAGCTGCTGCTATAACTGGTGCTCCAAAACCTGCATTTCCTATATCAATACCACTATGTGACTTTATAATTCCTTGTATAGGGTGTTCTCTTATTCCATAGCCTGATGTAATATATGTTCCACTTTTTGCAATTGGCCATGCCATTACTCCTCCAGTATAGTCTCCTGTATATTCATATTCATTAGTTGCTATTTTTATTAGAGCTTCTATTCTTGCTTCTTCTTGTTTATATTCATTTATTTTCTGTTGTAACTCTTGTTCTTCTGTAGATAAATTTATTATAGCTTGCTCTTTTATATTTTTATTATTTTGAGTTATAACTGATAGTTGCTCTTTTTTAGCTTTTTTTACTTTTAATGTTGCTTTCTTCTCTTCTAATTCCTTTTTTGAATTTTCTACTTGTTTTTTCTCTTTCTCTATTTGCTCTAATAATTCAATATCATATTTTACAATTTCTTGAATTGAGTAATAACTTGATAGAAAATCTACAATGTTTGCTGAATTCATTAACATATCTAAGTATGTTATATCTCCTGCTTCATAGTTTGCTACTAATCGTTCTTGTAATAGATTTTCATTTTCTATATAGCTTTTTTCTATATTACTAAGTGTTTCTATTATTTGATTTATCCTTTTTTGTAATTCCTCTAATTCTATTTCTAGTCCATTTATATCTTCTTCTGCTTGTTTTATTGTATCATCTAATTCTTGTATTTTTACTATTGCATTTGAAAGTTCCTCTTTTACGTATTCTAACTTTTGCTCAGCTTGTTGCTTTTGGTTTTGTACTTCTTGCTTTTGTTCTCCTAATGTTGCCCCTTTTATTATAATAGTAGAATAAGAGCATGTAAGTACAACAATTATCATTAAAATTGAAATTAACTTTTTTTTCATTCTCCTATTCCTCCTTTATTCTTTATGATGGCGTAGATGCTCCTGGTGCCAAAGTATATCCTCCTGGTAAATATTCTAATGGGTTTAAGAAATTACTACTAAAGTAGTTTGATATTGAAGATGCTTTTCTTATTTCAAAATGTAAGTGTTTTCCTGTGCTGCTTCCTCTTCCTTCATCATTTAGGCCTCCTCCTGATATAGCTATAACTTGTCCTTGGTTTACATATTGTCCATTACTAATTTTTCTTGATAGTAAGTGTGCATATAAAGTAATATAGCCACTTCCATGTACTATCATTATATAATTTCCATATCCTCCTGGATTTTCTAAGTTATATGCATACCCTGATGCTGCTGCATATACATTTTCATGAGCTGCTCCTATATCTATTCCTTTATGCCATCTTCCCCACCTTGGTTTTACTGTTGATGTTACTATTTTATTATTACATGGCCATATAAAACTTCCATCGAATTTTAGTCCTGAAGATCCTGATTGACTATTTGCTTGTGCTAATATTTGTGCTATTTGCTCTTCTACTTTCTTAATTTGTGCATTATAGTCATCTATTTCCTTTTGAAGTTTCTTTTTTTCATCACTTAATGCATTTGCTTTTTCTTGTCTTTGTGCTCTTTTAGATTTTATACTATTGGTTTTTGATACCTTATCATTTTTTAAAGTTTCTATTTGTGCTTTTTCTTCTACTAATGCTTGTTTTGCTTCTTCTATTTGCTTTTTATCATCTTCTATTGACTGTAATAGTTCTGTATCATATTGTACAAATTGTGACATTGTATAATAGTTTGAAATGAAGTCTATTATGCTTGCTGAGTTAAATAACATATCTAAAAATGATGTTTCTCCCATTTCATACATAGCAACCATTCTTTGTTTTAGTAAGTCTTCATTTTCATTATATTCTTTTTGTTTCTCTTCTATTAATTTTTCTTTTGCTTGTATTGATGTTTCTAATTCTTTTATTTGTACATTTAATTTTTCTATTTCTTCTTCACCCTGTGATATTTCATAATCTAAATCAGAAATCACCTTCATTTCTGCATCTAATTCTTTTTGTACATTTGATTGTTGATCTTTTGCATCATCTATTTTATTTTGTATATCTGTTTTTTGACCATTTAACTCTGATGTAGATGCTGCAATTACAGTATATATGTATGATTGTAATAATATTAAAATTAGTATTGTGGATACTATTTTTCTTTTCATAACTACTCCTATCTTCTTTTAATTTTTAATGTAGATACATCTTTATCTACTCATTCTTTAAGTTTCTAACGGGACACGTCTTTACCTAAGGTCTTTTTTCTGTGACAAAATATGTCCCCTCACCTTTTAACTATCTTGTTTAAGTTCCTGACGGGGACACATCTTTCCCTAGTGTAAATTCTTTACTGATAAGATATGTCCCGCGCCGGGTTTCTCTATTATTCTAGACTTCTAGATACTTTCTCATTGATATGATACTTCCTATTGTACCTATTCCTATTCCTAATATTAGGTATACAGCAATTACTAATCCAAATACATCTGAAAAAGTAAGTACACTTAAGCTTATTGTATTTGTTATTGATGATGTTACTATTTTTTGTATTACTGCATTATATCCTAATCCTAATAAAAGAATTGAAATTAGTGCTGAAATTATTCCTATTATTACACCTTCTACTATAAATGGCCACCTTATGAATCCATTTGTTGCACCTACATACCTCATAATTGTAATCTCTTTTCTTCTTGCATGTACTGTAAGTTTTATTGTATTTGCTATAATAAATACTGAAATTATAATTAATAATACTAGTATAATTGCTGAAATTATTTTAACTCCATTTGCAAAGTTTATTAATGCTTGTATTGTATTTGTTCTTAATGTAATTTCTTTTACATTTTCTAAACTTTCTATTCTTTCTTTTACTTCATTTGCCTTTTCTAAGTTTGTTACATTTACTAAAAATGATACACCTAAAGGATTATTTTCTCCTGTGTATACTTCTAATAATTTAGATTTATCTCCAAATCTTTTTAATTGGCTATTTATAGCTTCTTCTTTAGAAATAAATGTAACTTTAGCAACATTTTCTACATTAGTTATTTCTTGTTGCAATTTTTGTATTTGTTCTTCAGTTGCTTCTTTATACATAAAAACTTGCATACCTTGCTGTTCTTCAACTTCTTTCATTATATGATTAACATTTTGACCTACTAAAAAGAATAAGCCAAATATAAGCATCGTTGCACACATTATCATTAAAGAAGCGCCTGTTGATTTTTTGTTTTTCATTACATTGTGAAAACCTTCACTTAATAAATATCCTATTATATTATATCTCACTATCATAACCACCTTTTTTATCATCTCTTACAATATTTCCGTCACTAATTTGAATAACTCTTTTCTTCATTCTATCTACTATATCTTTTGCATGTGTTGCTACAACAATTGTTGTTCCTCTCATATTAATATCATTTAAAAGTGTCATGATGTCCCAAGCTGTTTCTGGGTCTAAGTTTCCTGTTGGCTCGTCTGCAATTAACATAGATGGGTTATTAACTAAAGCCCTTGCTAAAGCTACTCTTTGTTGCTCTCCTCCTGATAATTCATTTGGGTACATTTTTGCTTTTCCACTTAAACCTACTAAGGCTAATACCATAGGAACTTGCCTTCTTATATGCCTTGGTGTTGCTTTTACTATGTACATTGCAAATGCTACGTTTTCGTATACTGTTTTGTCTGGTAAAAGTCTGAAGTCTTGAAATACTACTCCCATACTTCTACGTAAATATGGAACTCTTTTGGGTTTTAAATATGTAGTGTCTTTTCCATTTATTATTATATTTCCTGACGTTGGGTTTTCCTCTTTTAATATCATTTTAATTAATGTTGATTTTCCGTGAACCTGAAGATCCAACTAAAAATGCAAACTCGCCTTTTTCAATTTTAAAATTAGCATTATGAACTGCTTCTGTTCCAGTTTCATAGGTCTTACTTACATTTCTAAATTCTATCATAATTTGCTCCTTTTTATTTTTCTACATAATAATTTCTAATTTTACATCTGCACCTTTATCATAACAATAAAACAAAAGATTTGCAATACTTTTCACAATAAAATCATATACAATTTTTGGATTCTATTTTTTTAAATTTATTTTTATTATACTAGAGTTAAATGGCATACTTAGTTAATTTTAGATATTCCCTTCAAATGTAAATTCCTACATTTTTAATTTTAATTCATTTGAATATTTAGACATAAAATGAACCCTCCTTATTAAACTTTTTTGTCTAATAATTTGGATTCACTTCAAATTATACCCTATTCTCATCTTTAATTTTTTAATAATCTTTTTATGCTGTTTCTGTAGTTTTCTTATTTGTCATTTTTCTTTCTTGTCTTGGTTTTACTTCTTTTATTTCTTTGCTTGTATTTATTATTATTTGGGGATTTTCTTTATTTAGTACTGTTTCCTTTGTTATTATACATTTTTCTATTAGTGGATTTGATGGAATTTCAAACATAATATCTCTCATTATTTCTTCTATTATAGAGCGAAGTCCTCTTGCTCCTGTTTTTCTTTCTATTGCTTTGTCTACTATTGCTTCTAGAGCTTCTTTTTCAAATTCTAGTTCTACGTTATCTAGTTTGAATAGTTTTTTATATTGTTTTACTATTGCATTTTTTGGTTTTGTTACTATATCTATTAGTGTTTCCCTATCTAGCTCTCTTAATGTTGCTACTATTGGAAGTCTTCCTACAAATTCTGGTATTAAACCAAATTTTAATAAGTCTTGTGGTAATAGTTGTTCATATATTTTATATTTATCTATTTCTTTTGGACTTTGTATATTTACTCCAAATCCTATTGCTTTTTTACCTGTACGTTCATTTATTATTTTGTCTAAACCTTCAAATGCGCCTCCACATATGAATAATATATTTTCTGTGTTTATTTGTAATAGTTCTTGATGTGGATGTTTTCTTCCTCCCTGTGGTGGCACTGAAGCTGTTGTTCCTTCTACTATTTTAAGTAATGCTTGTTGTACTCCTTCTCCACTTACATCTCTTGTTATCGATGGGTTTTCTGATTTTCTTGTTATTTTATCTATTTCATCTATATATATTATTCCTTTTTCTGCTTTTTCTATATCATAATCTGCACTTTGAATTAGTTTTAGTAATATGTTTTCTACGTCTTCTCCTACATAACCGGCTTCTGTTAGTGTTGTTGCATCTGCTATTGCAAATGGAACTTTTAGAATTCTAGCAAGTGTTTGTGCAAGCATTGTTTTTCCACACCCTGTAGGTCCTAATAGTAGTACATTACTTTTTTGTATTTCTACATCATCTTCATTTTGTTGTGGGTGATTTATTCTTTTATAATGATTATATACTGCTACTGCTAAAGTCTTTTTTGCGTCGTCTTGGCCTATTACGTAGCTATCTAGTATTTCTTTTATTTCTGCTGGACTAGGTAGTTTTTGCTTTTCATCATTTAATGTGTATGTTATTTCTGTATCATCATATACTTCGCCTTCTATTATATTGTTACATACTTTTATACATTCATTGCATATGAACACACCTGGCCCTGCCACTATTTTTTCTACTCCACTTTGTGATTTTCCACAAAATGAACATCTTACATTTTTATCGTTTTTTGCCATTAAAATTTTCTCCTTTTTTGTTTAGGAAGTCGGAGGTCGGAAATCAGAGGTCAGATTTTAGGGTTATTTCTTCAAAGCATTGAATGAATTTACTCTTCCTTATATTATTATAATTTTTTCTCTATTTTCAATTTCCGACCTCTGTCTTCTGTCTTCCGACCTCTATTATTGTCTTTTTTCTAATATTCCATCTATTAAACCATACTTTAATGCTTCCTCTGCTGTCATGTAGTTATCTCTTTCTGTGTCTTTTTCTATTACTTCTAAAGGCTGACCTGTTCTATCACTTAATAGTTTGTTCAATTTTTCTCTTGTTTTTACCATATGATCTGCATGTATTTTTATTTCTGTTGTTTGACCAGATATTCCGTTTCCTCCTATTAATGGTTGGTGTATTAGTATTTCTGAGTTTGGTGTTGCAAATCTTCTTCCTTTTTCTCCTGATGTTAATAATACTGCTCCCATACTTGCTGCCATTCCTACACAGTATGTTGCTACTGGACATTTTATATAGTTCATTGTGTCTACTATTGCCATACCATCTGTTATAGAACCTCCTGGGCTATTTATATATAAAAATATCTCTTTATCTGGGTCTTCTGACTCTAAAAATAGTAATTGTGCAATTACTAAACCTGCTGATGTTGGATTTACATCTTCTCCTAAAAATATAATTCTATCTTTTAATAATCTTGAGAAAATATCGTATGATCTTTCTCCTTTTGCTGTTTGTTCAATAACGTATGGTACTAAACTATTCTTTTCTAACATAATCTTTTCCTCCTTCAAAACTCGAAGAGTTTTGTACTATTCACTCTTCACTATTCATTATTCTTTTTTTGTTGTAGGAGTTGCTACTAACGGTCAACCCACTCTTCGAAGAAATCACCCAATATCTTCATATTTTATTTAAGCAATTTCTTTGTAGCATAGGTCGCCCAAAGTGCGACCCCTACAATTAAAATCAACAATTTATAAAATACAGAAAAAGCTAGTGGCAAACCTATTTTCTATACAAATATTTCTACCCCTAACTTTCCCCCTTTTTATTTAATTTTTGCATTATCTACTATGAATTTTATGGCATTTTCTGATTTTATTGTTTCTGTTATGTATGTTACTAATCCTTCATTTTTTTGTAAGTCTTCTACTTTATTTCCATATGTGTTTGCCATTTCTTCTAGTTTTGCATTTACTTCTTCTTCTGTTGCTTCAATTTTTTCTTTCTTTATTATTGCTTCTAGTACTAATCTTACTTTTACTTGTCTTGTTGCTTGTTCTTCTAGTTCTTTTCTCATATCGCTTTCAGTTTTATTCATCATTTGAAGATATTGCGCTAGGTTTAAGCCTTGGTACATTAATCTTTGTTCTATTTCTTTTATCATGTTGTCTGTTTCTGTTTCTACCATTCCTGATGGTATTTCTACTTTTACATCATCACAAACTGTTTTTATTGCTTCTTCTTCTGTTTCATATTTTGCTTTTGATGTATTTTCTTCTTCTAATTTTTCTTTGATGCTTGCTTTTAGTTCTTCTAAAGTATCGAATTCGCTTACGTCTTTTGCAAATTCATCGTCTAATGTAGGCATTTCTTTTTTCTTTATTTCATGTAGTTTTACTCTAAATGTAGCTTCTTTTCCTGCTAGTTCTTTAGAGAAGTATTCTTCTGGGAATGTTACATTTATGTCTTTTTCTTCGTCTATGTTCATTCCTATTATTTGGTCTTCAAAACCTGGTATGAATGTGTTACTTCCTATTACTAGTTCGTGCGATTGCGCTTTTCCACCTTCAAAAGGAACATTATCTACAAATCCTTCAAAGTCAATTACTGTTGTGTCTCCGCTTTCTACACTTCTGTCTTCTACATTTACAAGTCTTGCATTGTGTTCTTGCATATGTTCTAATTCGTGATTGATGTTTTCATCTTCTACAGTATACTCTATTTTTTTAAGTTCTATACCTTTATATTTTCCAAGTTCTACTTCTGGTTTTGTTTGAACTGTTGCTGTAAATATTAGTTTTTTTCCTTTTTCCATTTGAGTAATGTCGATATCTGGTCTGCTAACTGCTATAATTCCTGCTTCTTTTAATTCTTTTTCATATATTTCTGGTACTACTTCGTTAAAAGCATCTTCGTAAAATATTTCTGCTCCATATTGTTTTTCTACTATTTTATATGGTGCTTTTCCCTTTCTGAAACCTGGTATATTAAAATATTTTGCACTTTTTGCATATACTTTTTGTATTGCTTCTTCAAATTTTGCAGCTTCTACTTCAAAGCTTAATTTTACTTCATTTGCATTTTCTGTTTTTTCTACTTTTATACTCATTTTTAAAATCTTCCTTTCACGTTTTTTAATAAGCTTGTTTATTATATCACATTTTTCACAGATTTCAAGTACTAAACATAAAAAATATGAATAATATTTTAATTAACTATTTCTATATCAATTTTTTACACAGTTCTATATTTTCTTTTAATTTTTTTATATCTAATTTCTTACTTAGATATGTAACTACTGAATATTTTTCTTCCTTTATGTTCTTTTTTAAAATTCCTATAATAGGGTATTGCTCTATTGTTAATTTTCTGATGTCTTCTTTTAATAATGTATTTGCAATATAATATTTTTCTTGCTGTTTTATTAATCCCACACATATGTGTATATTTCCTATTAATATATCTGTTACTAATTGTTTTTTAGAATTATCATATATTCCAATCATTTTACACTTTTTATCCATATTGACTAAGTTAGATATAATATCTAGTTTTAATTTTGTTGTTCCATCTTCTTTTATTACTATGTTTTTATAACTTAATTTATTATTTAAGCAATCATTATAGAATTGATTTGCTTTTTTATATTTTCCATTATTCTCTATACTTCTTACTCCTGTTAAATGCATAAAATTTCTCGATAAAAATAATATTTCTATGTATTCTATTTTATTGTTTTTTTGGAATATTATTAACAGATTTCTATTTTGCAAGTTTTCTTTATATATTATTGCGCTTTCTCTTAATTTTTTTATAATTTCTTTTTGATTCAATTGATTGTCCCTTTCTTCTTTAATTGTACTTAATAGACTACAATTTTATATTTATAGAATAAAATAATTTGAAAACAATAGGCACAGTACCTCGTGCACCTACAACATAAAATTTGATTTTTTCTATACGATAAAAAAATAGAAGCTATAATTTAAAATTATAAGCCCCTATTTAATTACTGATTTTAATGTTGTCCGCCAACGGTAAGCACATTCGTCTTACAAGTGTTTCGGATTTTTATGTTGTCCGCCAACGGTAAGCACATTCGTCTTACAAGTGTTTCGGATTATTTTTAAGATGTCAGTACATCTTAGATAGCAAAATTGCCATCTCTTTTTAGTATATTCATTATATAGTTTTTTATTTGTATTGTCAATAGTATTTTTGATTTTTACGTAAACTTTTTTTAAAAATTTATTTCTTCTTAATCATTCTTATTCTTATACATTCTAAACATATCTTTTAAATTTATTTTACTTCCATAATTTAATATTGCTGAAGAGTATATTTTTATTGATATTCTTGCTATTACTAATATTGTTATTACTAATATTGCTAAAGATATTAGTATTTCACTTGTATTAGCTAACCCCATCATTACTCTAAATGGCATACAGAATGGTGATGATATTGGCACTAAGGCTGCTATTTTGTTTAGGCTACTTGCTGGGTTCATCATTGTGAAATATGATAGGTAAAAACCTATTACTGCAAGTATTGCTACTGGTCCATTTGCTGATTGTACATCTTCTGGTTTTGCTACTGTTGAACCTGTTAATGCATATAGTAATGCAAATAGTGAGTATCCTAATATATAGTATACTATTGTTACTAAGGCTACTGTACCAGTTAAGTTTATAGAGCTTAGTATCATGTCTATTAATTCACTATCTAAAAATAGTTTTGCACTAATTAATGCAACTATAACTGTTACTATAGTTTGAAGTACCCCAGCTAATCCTATGCCTATTGTTTTTCCTATTACTATTGTTTTTGGTGAAGTTGATGTTACTAATGTTTCTATTATTTTTGATGTTTTTTCTGTTGTTATTGAACTTGATACTTGATATGCAAAGAAGTATATTGCATAGAATAGTACTATTGAAAGTAGCATCATTGGTAGAATACTATTTCCTGTTTTACTTTCTTCTACTTGTACTAGTTCAGTATTAAAAGGCATATTTATTACTGCTAATTGCTCCTCATTTACTCCTAATTTTGATATTTGTAAGTTTTGATATGTAGATTGTAATATCATAATTAATTCTTGTGGCACATAAGTTCCTAACGATTCTGATTCTATTACATATTGTACATTTATTATTCCTTCTTTAATTTCAATATATAATGCTTCTTCTATATCTCCATTCTTTATCTTTTCTTTTAATTCTTCTATGCTCATTTGTTGTTTTAAAACTTCTATTTGATAACCCAAATCTTGACTTGCTAATAAATCTAAAGTTCCTTCATATATGTTTTCATTATCTACTATTTTGATTTTATCTTTTCCAAAGTTTTCATCACCACTTGATATGTTTTTTATAATGTTTGGTACATTAAAACCTAATACTATAATAAGTAAAATTATTATATTTGATATTATAAATGATTTTCTTTTTACTAAATCTTTAAAAGTAAAACTTGCTACTAAAAATAAATCTTTCATTCTACTCACCTACCTTTTCTATAAATATGTCATGTAGACTTGGTTTTTTAATTTCGAATTTTTCTACTTGTACATTATTTTTAGCAAGTTCGTTAAATAATTTATAACCTTGCTCTTCTTCTTTTATATCTATTTCATATTCATTATCTTTTTCTAAATATATATTTAAATTTTCTTCTTCTACATATTTTTTTATATCTTGTTTAGTAGATATATATAATTTGTTTGCTTTGTAGCTGTCTTTTATTTGTTTTAGGTTTCCTTGTAATACTGTTTTACCTTTGTTTAATATTAGTATATCTGTGCAAAATTCTTCTACTACACTCATTTGGTGTGCTGACATTATTATATATTTTCCTTTTTTTATTAATTCTAATATTACATTTCTAATTATTTCTGTATTTACTGGGTCTAATCCTGAAAATGGCTCATCTAATACTATAAGTTCTGGGTCGTGTACTACTGCTGTTATAAATTGTATTTTTTGCCCATTTCCTTTTGATAACTTTTCTGGTGTCATATTCATATATTCTTCTACTTCTAACCTTTTCAACCAGTATTTTATTGCTTCATCTGCTTTTTCTTCTTTCATTCCTTTTAATTTTGCAAAATACATAAGTTGTGTATATACATTTACTTTTGGATATACACCTCTTTCTTCTGGTAAATACCCAAAGTTCACATGCTTTCTTTTTACTTCTTTGCCATTCCAATTAATTTGACCTGAATCTTTTTTTAATATTCCTAAAAGCATACGAATTGTTGTAGTTTTACCTGCACCATTTGTTCCTAGTAAGCCATATACACCTGGCTTATTAATTTCTAAACTGATGTTATCAACTACTTTTTTATCGCCATAGCTTTTATTTACATTTTTTATTGTTAATCCCATTTTAATTTCTTCCTTTCTTTTAAATTTATTTTATTATATCAATATGACGTACATTTATCAATAATTTTTGAATTTTTATGTTCATTTTATATTACAGTTCACATTTAATTTTTTTAGCCTCTTTGTATAATATTATGTAATTTACTTATAAACTATGTAAAAACAAAACCACGAAAGTTTTTATATTCTCGTGATTTTGTTTTTAACATCTATTTTTATTTTCCTAAGTATTTGTTTATTTTTTCTTAGTTTTACTTGTTTTCCTTTTCGTAGTTCTCTTTTTAGTAGCTACTTTTTTCTTTTCCTCTACTTCTACCGCTTCTTTTGGTTCCCATTTTTCCCCTACTTGTGGTTTATTCCATGAAATATAATTGCAACTTGTTGGGTTATTTTCACATATGTAATAGTTTCTTTTTCTTTTTGTTTTTCGCACTTGTACTACTCCCCCACATACTGGGCATGGTACATCTATTGTTTCTATTATTGGTTTTGCGTTTTTACATTCTGGGTAACCTGGGCATGCTAAGAATTTGCCGTATCTTCCATATTTATATACCATCATTCTTCCACATTTTTCACATTGTACGTCACTTACTTCGTCTTCTAGTTTTACATGTTCTAGCTCTTTTTCTACTTTTTCTAATGTTACTTTAAATGGTGTATAGAATTCTTGTATTGTTTTTTTCCATGGTTGTTTTCCATCTGCAATTTCGTCAAACTCTTCTTCTATTTTTGCTGTAAATTCCACATTTACTATATCTCCAAAGTTTTCTATTAATAGTTTGTTTACTACTCTTCCTAGTTCTGTTGGTTTTAACTGTTTTTGTTCTTTTTCTATGTATCTTCTTTCTAATATTGTTGTTATTGTTGGTGAGTATGTACTTGGTCTTCCTATTTTCTTTTCTTCTAGTGCTTTTACTAGGCTTGCTTCTGTATACCTTGGTGGTGGCTCTGTGAAGCTTTGCTTTGGTTCTATTTTCTTTTCTTTTAAGGTTTCACCTACTTCAAGTTCTGGTATTGATATATCTTTTTCGTCTTTTTTGTTGTCTTCAGATTCTACATATAATGTCATGAAACCTTTGAATTTTAGTGTTTGACCATTTGCTTTAAAGTCATAGTTATTTACTTTTATATTTACTGCAACTGTATCATATACTGCAGCTGACATTTGGCTTGCTATAAACCTATTATAAATTAGTTTGTATAGCTTATATTGGTCGGTTGTTAATGAATCTTTTATTTTTTCTGGTTCTAATTCTACATATGTAGGACGTATACCTTCGTGAGCATCTTGTGCATCTTTATTGGTTTTATAGTATCTATTTTCATAGTAATTTTCGCCATACTCACCTACTATATGTTTTCTTGCTGCATTTCTTGCTTCTTCTGAAATTCTTGTAGAGTCTGTTCTCATATATGTAATTAAACCTACTTCTCCTTTTTCAGGTACTTTTACACCTTCATATAGGCCTTGTGCTACACTCATTGTTTTCTTTAATGTAAAACCTAATTTCCTTGAAGCTTCTTGTTGCATTGTACTTGTTGTAAATGGTGGTGCTGGTGTTCTTTTTCTTTCACTTTTCTTTATGTCATTTACTATATATTTTCCATTTTTTATGTCGGACAATATTTTTTCTACTTCGTGGCTAGAATGTATTTCTTGTTTTTTACCATCTTTTCCATAAAAATGTGCCTCAAATGTTTTGTTTGTTTTTTCTTCTAATAGTGTAGCATATATATTCCAGTATTCTTCTGGTATGAATTTTTCTATTTCTTCTTCCCTATCTACTATTAGCTTTACCGCTACTGATTGTACCCTTCCTGCTGATAAACCTCTTTTTACTTTTTTCCATAGAAGTGGACTTATTTTGTAACCTACTATTCTATCTAACACTCTACGTGCTTGTTGTGCATCTGTTAAGTTCATATCTATTTTACGTGGTTTTTTTATGCTTTCTTGTACAGTTTCTTTTGTTATTTCATTAAATGTTACCCTACATATACTATCTTCTGGTATGTTTAGTATATGTGCTAAATGCCATGCGATTGCTTCTCCCTCACGGTCAGGGTCAGTTGCAAGGTACACTTTTTTTGCTTTAATAGCATCTTTTTTTAAAGATTTTATCAAATCTCCTTTTCCTCTAATATTTATATATTCTGGTTCAAAATTATTTTCTAAATCCACACCTAGCTTTGATTTTGGCAAATCACGTATATGTCCCATTGAAGCAACTACTTTTGTACTTCCTCCTAGAAACTTCTTTATTGTATTGGCTTTTGCTGGTGATTCCACTATAATTAATTTATCTGCCATTTACATTTTCTCCTTTATAATCGTATTTAACCATTTCATTTTAAAGTATTTTACTTATTTTTGCAATAGTTTTGGGAATTTTTGTATTATTCGTTTCTACTTGTTTAATAAATATCACTCTAAAAATACTATCATTTTATATAAAAATATAATATAATAAAATTACATCTCAATTTGAAAGGAGAAAAAACATGAGACTTTTTATAAATTGACTTTACTATGTATTATGGTTTTTATTATAACTATTTCTTCTCGGATTTCATAAAAGATTAAAAATTTTTTATATGTAATAAATCTTAGTATTTCATCATATTTTTTTCCAATACGTGGGAAACTTTTTAGGATTAAAATTTTATTGATTAAATTATTAATAGTTTTTTTAGCAATAGTCGCATTTTTAAGTTCATATTTTATATAATATTCTATTTGATAAAGATCTTCTCTTGCTCTTTTAGATATTTCGTAGTCTATATTCTTTTTCTTCTTTCTCTAGTCTTAATAATATTTCTTTTGCGATTTCATCAAATGAATACAATGTATTTCCATTTTGTGCTTGTTGTTCTTCAACTTCTGCTAATATTCTATTAATTTCTTTTTTATTTGTTTCAGTGAATTTCATATTTCAATTCTCCTTTGCTTTTATTATTCTATATTTTTATTTACATTATGTCAATAGTTTAAAATGTTTTTTCAAAAAATATTTTCGACAAAATTTTTTAATCTATTTACACATATGTCAACTTATGTTATATTTTATATGTTATATTTTAAAAGATAATTAATTTAAGGGGCAAATTATGAAAAAATTTTTAATTAGTGATTATGATGGTACATTTCATACTGATGATGAAAGTATGAAAAAAAATATAGAAAAAGTAAAAGAATTTAGAAAAAGTGGTAATATATTTGCTATTGCTACTGGAAGGTCTAGTTCATTTATTTTAATGGCTTATACTAATTCAAACATGATTATTATTGGATTTGTATTATTCTTAATTTTATATGCAAATAATTCAATAAAATTACAAAAAGTTATAGATGAGGAAAAAATATGATAATTGGTATAGATATATATGTATTTCTAATACAAGTATAATTTTTATTCTATGCTTGTTATTTTATGTTATCAAATATTCATTTTTTTATTGTTATATTAGTATAAATATGATATAATTAATCTATCAATGTGGTATTTTTTATAATCAAAGGAGGCATTTAATATGTTATTTGATCGGAGAATTGAAATTCCTGCAGGCGTAAATCCTTACTTGGAGAAAGCAGCCCTTTATAATGCTCTTAAAAATCTAAAAACTTCTAAAACTTTTAAAGAAGATGGAGCTGAAAATGAAAGTGGATTGCTACATACGTATGATGGAAACCCCAAGCATATGATTTGGATTTCCTTTACAACAATAGAGGAATATTGTAAAGAAAATAACCTCGATTATTTTCCCGGGGAGGACCCTAGTACGGGGGTGGATATGTGCATTGTTTCTAAAAGAAAGATGCTGTAAAAAAAGTGTGCCAAAAGGGGACGTCCCTTTTGGCACATTTTTTTACAGCCGCTTCTCTTTGTATATAAAAATTCTATATATTCAATACTTACGCTTTAAATCCTAGATTTATTAATACTCTCTTCCTATCTTCGTCATTATCTATTTCAAATGTACAAAAATTAGTTATATTTCTTTCTAGTCCTATTCTTTGCAATTCTCTAATCAATTGTTTTTCTATATTTTTATTTTTTATTTTAGGTCTAAAAAATATCTGAATTTCATCTTTATTTACCATGCCTGTACATAATACTTCTTTAATATCATTTTTTTTCATATATTAATATTATTTTTGTTTCATCCTTTAAATCTTCTTCATTAATTATTGGTTGTAATTTTTCTAAATCATTTATAGTTGCTATTCTTATATTTTCGTTTTTAACTATGTTTACGTTTTTATCCATCTTACATCTAAATGTTGTAAATTCGTTCCTTTCCACTACTTTTACTCTTCCTTTTATTTGTCTCAATTTTATTTTAATAAATGTAAAAAATTTAATTGTATTTTAATTATTTGCTTTTTTAATTGCAATTTCTCTATCTAGCATATTTATTTGTTCTTTATATATGCTTATCAATTTTCGTATTTCGCTTATTTTCATATCGTCTTCTGTTATTTTTCCTTCTTCATACATTTTTTGTATATTATATATTGCTGTATTTTGACTTATTTCTTTTTTAAAATTAATTTGTTTCACTTCGTTTTCTAGTATATTTTCTTCTAGTAGCTTTTGCTTTTTAAATAATCTTCTTAATATATTTTTTATTTTTTCAAACATAAATGAAGCCTCCTATCTAGAAATCTCCTGTTTTTCATTTATTTGTCTATCCAGTTCATTATTTTCTTTAACTTTCTTACTTCTAACTTCTTTTAATTCTCTTAACTCTTTTATAGTTTCTACAATTTCTATAGATTCATTTAAGAAGTCTTTTCCACTTTGACAAGTTTCGAAAATCCAACTTGTTTCTTGAATATTTGGAACTGCTACTCTTCCTGTTTCGTATTGTATTCCTTCTTTTATAGCGTGGTGGTCATCACTTCCCCCTGAGGCTTTAATTCCATGTTCTTTTACTTTTCCTAATAAAAACTGTCTAAACTCATCTGTATGATCTGGATAGTATACTTCTAAACCATCTAGCCCCTCTTGTATCATATCATCAATATATTCTTCTACTGGCATTTTATCTTTATATCTTCCTGCATGTGCTAAAAATGCTTGTCCTCCTGCTCTATGAATTGCATCTATTGTATTTTTGAATGTTGGTCTTGTACTTGACATATCTACAAATAAAGGAGATTCTTTGTTATATAAGTGTTTATTTATAAATAATTTTAATGTATCCGCTTCTTTTTCTTCTCCATTTTCATCTGTATATTTTAGTAATTTTTTATTTTCTTCATGTTTTATTAATTCATTATAGAATGTACCAACTACTCCACCTTTTCCTTCTTTTTTAATTTTTTCATATGCTTCATCTAAAACAGTTTTATCAAATTTTAAACCTTTTTCATCTATTATTTTATTGAAACCTTTATATAAAGCTTCATATGGCTTTTCCTTAACAGTAGTTTTTAAATTTGCTATCTCACTTTCCATTTTTTCAATATCAAAGTTATACCCTAACACTTCTACAATAACACCATTATATGAAGTTATTAATTCTGTACCTTTTATTATATGCATATTTTCTAGCATTTCTAATATCTTTGAAGCATCATAGGATTTATCTGCTCTTATAGTTCCCATAACAGAATACATATCTCTTTCTAAATTTCTAAAACCTTTCACACTATCATGGTCTGTTATTGCTATTGTATTAATTCCTTTATTATATGCTCTAAGCATAGTTCTAAATGTTGTTTGTCTTCCATCTGAGCCCCTTGTGTGGTTGTGTGTATCTGTATTTAGTTCTATTGGCATTATCTCAAATTTTTCTTCCATAGAATTTTCTCCTATTTCTTTTGGTTTATATATAACTTTTAGTTTATCTATCCATTCTTCTACTATTTCCTTTGGTACATATAGGTCTCCTCTTCCTATTCCCAATTCGTGGTTTTGCTTTCTTGTACCATGGAAATCACTACCTCCACTCATATATAAGCCTTTTTCTTTGCAGAATTTTTCTAAGTTTTCTATTTGTTCTTTCGAGTAACTTTTTTACTTCCTCCTTTAATGCTTATTATTGTATTTTAATGTTAAATTCATTCATTTTTAATATTGTATTCCCCAAACTACTAAATATTTAGATTCTTTTCCACATACTATACATTTATCATGTATATGTTTTTCATTTTCTAGTATACATCTTGATTTTGTGCCTTTTATTTCTTTCATTTTTAGTTCACATTCTTCGCTTCCACACCACATTGCTTTTACAAAACCTGGTTTTTCGCTCATTATTTTTTCTACTTCATCTAGTTTTGTACATTCATATGTTAATTCATTTCTTCTTTCTAATGCTCTATTGTATAGATTATTTTGTATTTCTTCTAATAGTTTTTCTACATATTCTGCAAAGTCTACATCTGCTGTTTCTACTAGTTTTTCTCTTGTATCTCTACGTGCAAATGTTATTTTGTTTTCTTTTAGGTCTCTTTCTCCTATTTCTATTCTTACTGGAATTCCGTTTACTTCACTTTCTGCAAATCTGAAACCTGGTGATTTTTCTGAGTCGTCTATGTATACAGTTATTCCTGCATTTTTTAGCTCGTTATATGCTTTTTGACTTAAGTTTTTAACTTCTTCTGAGCCTCCTATTGGTACTATTACTACTTGTCTTGGTGCTATTTTAGGCGGAAGTACTAAACCTGCTTCATCACTATGTACCATTATTAAGCCACCTATCATTCTAGTTGAAACTCCCCATGAAGTTTGATATACATATTCTTGCTCATTTTCTCTGTTTGAGAAAGATATATCATATGCTTTAGAGAATTTTTGACCAAAGTAGTGTGATGTTCCTGATTGAAGTGATACTCCATTATACATTAATGCTTCTACTGTTAAAGTGTATTCTGCTCCTGCAAATTTTTCTTTTTCGGTTTTTCTTCCTGTTATTACTGGTATTGCTAGGTATTCTTCAAAGAATTTTTTGTATATTTCTAGCATTTGCCTTGTTTCTTTTTCTGCTTCGTGGCTAGTTTCATGTATTGTGTGTCCTTCTTGCCATAGAAATTCTCTTGAACGTAAGAATGGTCTTGTTTCTTTTTCCCATCTTAGTACACTACACCATTGGTTGTATTTTAGTGGTAAGTCCCTATATGAGTTTACTACTCCTGCATAGTAATCACTAAATAATGTTTCTGAGGTTGGTCTTATACACATTCTTTCGTCTAGCTCTTTTTCTCCTCCTTGTGTTACCCATGCTACTTCTGGTGCGAAACCATTTATTAGTTCTCCTTCTTTTCTAATTAGGTTTTCTGGTATTAACATTGGCATGCATACATTTTTGTGTCCTGTTTCTTTAAACATTTTGTCTAGTGTTGCTTGCATTTTTTCCCATATTGCATAGCCATTTGGCTCTATTACTATACATCCTTTTACATTTGAATATGCTGCTAAACGTGCTGCTTTTACTACATCTGTATACCATTTTGCGAAATCTTCATTTCTTGGTGTTATTGCTTTATTTTTCATTTTTTGTTTTCTCTCCTTTTTTATTTTATGGAAGTTGGAAGTTAGAAGTTGGATGTTGGAATTCAGGTAATCTCTTCGAAGAACTGACGTGTTGATAGCACTCCATTACAATCATTTCTAATCTTCAATTTCCTTTTATTTTCTTTTCTTATTTAATTTTTAAATCTTACCTAATTTTCAAATTTTATTTCTTATTTTTAAAATAGTAGTATTCTTAACATATAGAGTAGCGCGAGGGAGGTTTGATTTATTTTTTTAAAATTGAATATTCCGTTAAGGCGGTGGGGACCGCTTACTCTAAGTTAAATATGGAGTATAACGGAATATTTTACTTAGAGTTGAGTTAAGAGGCTAGGAATTAAATTTTAAAAAAATAAATTAAACCTCCTGGGAGCGGACTATTTAACACATTTATCTCTAAATTAATTTTAATATATTTAGGGCGTAATTCGGTAAATTCTCCTTGGTATTCCTAACCGATTAAGCCCCTACAACAAATTTATTATTCATTATTTTTCTCTTCTTCCCTTTCGGGCATTGGAGCCTCATTTATTTCTTCGCTTGTTTGTTTATCTTCTATTTCATTATTACTTTCTTCATTTTCTTCTGATTTTTGATTTTCAGTTTCTTGCATTTCCTCTTGTTCTTTATTTTCCTCTATTATCTCATCTATAACTATTTGTTGATTCTCATCTAATTTATATCTTGGAAGCTCTGGTAGTTCTTCAATATTTGAGAAACCAAACATTCTATAAAAGTCTGGTGTTACTTCATACATTGTTGGTCTTCCTGGAGCATCTGCTTTTCCTACTGCCTCTATTAGGTTATATTCTAATAGCTTATACATTGTTCCATCTGAGTTAACCCCTCTTATTGCTTCTATTTCTGGTCTTGTTATTTTTGGGTTATATGCTACTATTGATAGTGTTTCTAATGCTGCATTTGTTAGGTTTGGTTTACTTCTTTTGTCGAATATTGGATATATGTATTCATAGTATTCTTTTTTAGTAGTTAATTGAAAACCATCATTTACCCTTATTATTTCAATTCCTCTATTATTCATTTCATAGTCTGCTTTTAGACTTTCTATTATATTTAATACATCTTCTCCACTAAGTTCTAATGCCGACATTAATTCATTTACTTTTACTTCTCTTCCACATGCAAATAATATCGCTTCTATTATGGCTTTTGCTTTTTCTATTTCCATATTAAAATTTCTCCTTTTATTCCACATTATTATCCCACTAAAGTACTAGAATGTCAAGGTTTTTTTGGTGCATTTACTATTATTAGGTTACTATTCAGCGGTTAGTATAAAATGCAAATTATAATGGTAGATTAATTGTAAATTTAAATATGGTACTTTCTTAGTATAGAAACAAAAGGCACGGTGCCCCGTGCCCCTACATTTGAAATCGATTTTTCCTATACTATAAAAAACAAAAAAATAAGAAACTCCTTTAAGAAGAGTTTCTTATTTTTTTATGCTTGTGCTTCCTCTGCTGGGTAAACACTTACTTTCTTTTTATCTTTTCCTAATCTTTCAAATTTAACTGTTCCATCTTTTAATGCAAATAATGTATCATCGCTTCCAATTCCTACATTTGTTCCTGGATGGAATTTTGTTCCTCTTTGTCTTACTAGGATATTTCCTGCTAGAACAAATTGTCCGTCAGCTCTTTTTAGCCCAAGACGTTTTGACTCACTGTCTCTACCGTTCTTAACACTACCTTGACCTTTCTTATGAGCCATGTTTTCTCACTCCCTTCTTGGTTTTGTTTTTTTATATCTCTTATTTATTTACTAATTAAACTTAAGCTTCTACTGTTTCTTTTTTTGTAGCAGTTTCTGCTTTTGTAGCTTTTTCAGCAGCTAGTGCTATTTTTGTAATTTGAACTTTTGTATATGGTTGTCTGTGACCTTGTGTTCTTCTGTAGTTCTTTTTAGCTTTGTATTTGTAAACTATAATTTTTTTACCTTTACCATGTTCAACTACTTTTCCTTCTACTTTAGCACCTTTTACGTAAGGAGCACCTACTTCTACTTTTTTGTCATCAGATACTAATACTACTTCTTTAAATGTAACTTTTTTACCTAATTCTGTATCTAATTTTTCGAAGAATACTATATCTCCTTCTGATACTTTGTATTGCTTTCCACAGCTTTCGATTATTGCGTACATTAACGTACACCTCCCTTTATATGTATACTCGCTAAGCATAAAATACTAGGCAGCTAAATATATTTAGCATTTTTAGCCCGACTCAGGCGGCTTACAGTTTATTATTCTATCATATATTTACTTATTTGTCAATTAATTTTAGTTTAAATTCTATATAATCTCCACTAATTAAATAGAATTCTATTTCTTCTACTATTCCTTCTACTGCATCACTATGTGATGTTCCATGTAAATGTCCATAATAACACTTTTTTACATTATATTTTTTCATAATTTCTAAAAATTTAGAATCATATGTATATTCATTTTTCATTTTTGTTTTTGTAATTGGTGGATAATGCATTATACATATTATTTCTTTATTTTCTCCATAGTTTTGAATAGCATTTTGTATTGATAGTTCTAATCTTAGACTCTCTCGTTTTATCATTTTACTACTATTTTCGCTGTCTAATAAAGCCCAACCTCTTGTTCCTACTATTATTTTATCTTCAATGTAAAAACTATTATTGTATAAAAAGTCTATATTTTCAAAATTATTTTCTTCTAAATATTCTTTCATACTTTTTACTGTAGTCCACCAGTAATCATGGTTACCTTTTAGTATTATTTTTTTCCCTGGTAAATTACATATATATTCAAAGTCTTTATATGTATCTTTTATATATGTTGCCCATGAAAAATCACCAGCAATAATTACTGTATCTTCTGGTTTTACTTTACTTTTCCAATCTGCCTTTAGTTTTTCAGTATACCCTTGCCATTTTTCACCAAAAATATCCATGGGCTTATCAATTCCAAAAGGCAAGTGTAAATCTCCTATAACATATATAGCCATATTCTTTTCCCTTCTATCTTCATATTCTACCAAAGAAACTTCCTTTTTGGCAAATTTTTTCGAAAAAGGGGCGTCCCTTTTAGTTGTTTTTTTCGAAAAAATGGCGTCCTTTTAGTTGATTTTTAAATTTGGTACTGCATTTAATTCCAAATTTGATGTTATTTTATTTATGTAGTTGAAATATCCTGCTGAAGCTATCATTGCAGCATTATCTGTGCATAATATTGGTTCTGGGTAGTATACTTTTATATGGTTTGTTTGTTCTAACTCTAGAAATCTATTTCTTATATAACTATTGGCTGATACCCCACCTGCTAGTGCTATTGTCTTCAAATTTAATTTTTCACATGCTTTAACTGCATTTTCTATTAGTACATCTGTTACTGCTTGTTCAAAGCTTGCTGCTAAGTCTGCTTTGTTTAGGTCTGGTGTTTTGTGGTTTAAGTTTATTACTGCTGTTTTTATTCCGCTGAAACTGAAGTCTAGGTTTTCGAAGTGTGTTTTTGGTAGTTGTATGTTTGGTTTTCCTTCTTTTGCTAGCTTGTCTATTTTTGGTCCTCCTGGATAACCTAATCCTATTACTCTAGCCACTTTATCAAATGCTTCTCCTATTGCGTCATCTCTTGTTTTTCCTATTATTTCAAATTCTTTGTAGTTTTTTATATGTACTAGGTGTGTATGCCCTCCTGATATTACAAATGCTAAAAATGGTGGTTTTAGTTCTTTATGTGTTATGTAGTTTGCTGCTATATGTCCTTCTATATGATTTGTTCCTATTAATGGTTTGTTTGATGCATATGAAACCGCTTTTGCATATGACACCCCTACAAGTAAAGCTCCTACTAGTCCTGGTCCATAAGTACATGCCACTCCATCTATCTCTTGTAATGTTACATTTGCTTCTTTTAATGCTTTTTTTACAACATTTGAAATAGCTTCTGCATGATTTCTAGAAGCTATTTCTGGTACTACTCCACCGAATTTTTCGTGAATTTCTATTTGTGAACTTATTACATTTGATAAAACTTCTCTTCCATTTTTTACTACGGCTGCTGCTGTTTCATCACAACTTGATTCTATTCCTAATATTAATATATCTTTCATCTTTTTCATTTCTTTCTATTATATTATTCTTCCAAACAAACTTAATATAAGTTTTAGTATTCCTTCATATGCACCTGATATTATAGGAGATATTATCATTCCTGCTATTGGTGTTATCCATATTACTATAAATATTATATATAATATTTGATAGTTCCTATCCATCCATTCTTTTGCATTGTATGGTAAAAAGTTTCTTAGTATTTTTGAACCATCTAATGGTGGTAGTGGTATTAGGTTAAATATTCCTAATCCTAAATTTACAGATACACATATCATTAGCATTTGTATTATTACTGCCGTTATTTGGTTTGCTGTTACTATTTGCATTGTGTATGAAGTTATATTTATATAGCTGTTAGTTACTATTAATGTTATTCCTATTATTATAGAAAATACTATTGCTAGTATAAAATTCATAGCTGGACCTGCAAATGAAACTATTGCTTCACTAGCAGACATACTTCTGTTTCTATTAAAGTTTCTTGGGTTTATTTCTACTGGTTTTCCCCATCCAAAACCTGCAAATACTAGCATTATAGATCCTATTGGATCTAAATGTGATAGCGGATTTAGGTTTAGCCTTCCTTGTCTTCTTGGTGTATCATCTCCTAGCTTATCTGCTGCAAATGCATGGGCAAATTCGTGGAAGGTTATTGCTATTAACACTGCTGGCAAGGTTAGTACTAAACTTAATAATTTATCTTGGCTTGTAAGGTAACTGCCAATATTCATTATTATGAATATTGCTAGTATTACATATAATATTCTTTTATCATATCCAAATGAAAACATTTAAATCTCCTTTTCTAATAAAAATATTATTCAACTTCCTTAGATAGTTGTTCTATTGTTGGCATATAATTTTGTAATTTTTCATCAAGTCTTTTTTGACATTTTTCAAATACTTGGACTAATTGTTCTAAATTTCCTGAAGTTTGAGCCTTATATAAAGCTTCTCTATATTCTTTATTGTACTCGTCATCAATAGCAATTAAATCGATATTATTTTCTAAACATTGTCTTAGTATTATAAATCTTCCTATTCTTCCATTTCCATCTTGAAAAGGATGTATCTGTTCAAATTTTTGATGAAAATCGGCTATATTTTCTATACTTTTTATCTTATTTTCTAATAAACCTTTAATTAATTCTTCAACCTCATATGGCTCAGCTAATTTAATATCTACATTTCTTAATTTATTAGAAATCTTTTTATATACTCCTACAAACCCATAATTCTCATCGCTTGTGTTTTTCTTTAAAATCGAATGATATTCTCTAAGTAATCTATCTGTTAATTTCTCATTTAAAGTTTCTACAACAAAATCAAATAATTCTAATGAATTAATAGTTTCTTGTACATCATTAATTGAGTGCTCTCCAACTACCATATTTTCTTCTAAAAGAATATTTAATTGTTCAATATTAAATGTACTGCCTTCTAACTTATTTGAATGATATAAATATTCTATCTTTATGTCATCATATAGCGAATTTTTTATTTTGGATAATTTTTGCATAACATTAATAGGTATCTTCATAGTTTTCCTCTTTTCTATTTTTACAATTTATAACTCTTCTGTTTTAAATGATAAATATCCTTCATATAAATAGCTGTTATCTATACCTTTCATATATACTTCCCTATCATTTATTTTATCTGTTAAACTTTGTTTTAATAATTGTTTAATTTCTGTATCTTTTATAGGGCTACGCTCCATTGCAAGTAAGTAATCTGTTTTATCTACTTTACTCCAATCAACTACTAAGTTTAATTCTTTTTTTAAAATTAAATCAAGCCATATTCGTGTACTTCTTCCATTTCCTTCTCTAAATGGATGTGCAATATTCATTTCAACATATTTTTCAATTATTTCTTCATAGTTAGATTGAGGCATTTTTTCGATGTTTTTAATTGCTTCTTCAAGATAAGCAAGAGGTACAAATCTAAAGTTTCCTTTGGCTATATTTACTTTTCTTAAATTTCCTGCAAATTCATATATTTCCTTAAATAAATATTTGTGTATCTTCTTTAAAGTTTCAAATGTTCCTGGTTCTAATGTACTCAAATATCCTGTTTCAAACATCTTCTTTGCACATATTTTACTAATTTTTTCTTCTTCTCTTGCTAATTCTGCTTGGTCAGTAATATTTAATTTATTTTCTAAAATCATCTTTGCCTCCTTAGCAATATATTAGTTTAGTGGTTTCATTGTTGGGAATAGTAATACATCTCTTATTGAAGCTGAGTCTGTTAGTAACATTACTAATCTATCTATTCCTATTCCTAATCCTCCTGTTGGTGGCATTCCGTATTCTAGTGCATTTATGAAGTCGTCGTCCATCATGTTTGCTTCTTCGTCTCCTGCTTCTCTTGCTTCTACTTGTTTTTTAAATCTTTCATATTGATCTATTGGATCATTTAGTTCTGAATATGCATTTCCATATTCTCTTGTTCCTATGAATATTTCGAAACGCTCTGTTAGACGTGGGTCTGATGGTTTTCTTTTTGTTAATGGTGATACTTCTACTGGGTAATCATATATAAATGTTGGTTGTATTAGTGTTTCTTCTACTTTTGCTTCGAATATTTGGTTTATTATTTCTCCTCTTGTTAGCTTTAATTCGTCTAATTCTACGTTTAGTTCTTTTGCTGCTTTTAGTGCTTCTTTGTCTGTTTCTATTTTGTTGAAATCTACTCCTGTTACTTCTTTTATAGAATCTATCATTGATATTCTTTTCCATGATGGAGTTAAGTCAATTTTTGTTCCTTGATATGTTATTTTTGTTGTTCCTAATACTTTTAATGCAACTTTTGATATTATTTCTTCTGTTATATCCATCATGTCGTTGTAGTCTTCATATGCTGAGTATAATTCTATGTTTGTAAATTCTGGATTATGTTTTATGTCCATTCCTTCATTTCTGAACATTCTTCCCATTTCATATACTTTGTCGAAACCTCCTACTATTAGCCTTTTTAGGTATAGTTCATTTGCTATTCTTAGGTACATGTCCATATCTAATGTATTGTGGTGTGTTATGAATGGGCGTGCTGCTGCTCCTCCTGCTATTGTGTTTAATATTGGTGTTTCTACTTCTAAGTATCCTTTTTCGTTTAATATGTTTTTTACTTCCCCAAGAATTTGTATTCTTTTTAGGAATGTATCTTTTACTTCTGGGTTTACTATTAAGTCTACATATCTTTGGCGATATCTTAAGTCTGTATCTTTTAATCCATGATATTTTTCTGGTAGTGGTCTTAATGATTTTGAAAGTAATGTTACTTCTTTAGCGTGTATTGATACTTCTCCTGTTCTTGTTTTGAATACAAAACCTGTTATTCCTATAATGTCTCCTATATCATCTTCTTTGAATTGTTTATAACTTTCTTCTCCTAATTCATTTATACTTACATAGCTTTGTATTTTTCCTTCTCCATCTTGAATGTGGCAAAATGAAGCTTTCCCCATTATTCTTTTTGCCATTATTCTTCCAGCTATAGTTACATCTTTTCCTTCTAGTTCATCATAGTTTTGTACAATTTGCTTACTTGTGTGTGTTCTATTAAATTTTGTTATTTCAAAAGGGTCTTTTCCTTCTGCTTTTAATTTTGATAATTTATCTCTTCTTATTTGTAATAATTGGTTTAAATCTACTTCTGGTTCTTGGTTATTTTCCATTTACTTTCTCTCCTTACTCTTATTTTTACTTTTCTATTATATAGTATTTTATTAGAAAAGTAAACCATATTCATTCAATTTTCAACATTAAAAGGTAATTTTTATTGACTTTATAGTTACTTTATTGTATAATATTTATGTAACCTAAGTGTTTTTTATTTGAAGGGAGAATATTTTTAATGATAGTAAAATTAAAAAAAGGCTTCTATTTTACTTTTTTATCTTCTAAAAAAGTAAAATTCGATAATATGTTTCGGGATTTAATATCTATAATAAAACATACAAAATATGAAGAAAAGGAATGCACACAGTTCATAAAAAAAATGAATAAATATAGAAAAAAAGCCCAAAACATAAATTCTTCTTTGGACAGTTATCTGGACCATTGTTCTGAGTTTAAAGTTTATCCTACTAGAATGTGTAAATATGAAAAAAAATGGATCAATTTAGACTGGGAGGTACGGCAACTAATATTAAACTATTTTTTCAAAAGTGGCAGAGAGTATATATTAAAAGAAATTCTACTGCAAGAAAATTATTGGAAGTATCTTATATGTTTTAATAATAAAGAGAAACTTTTAAATGATTTTTTTAATTCTCTAAATGCAGATGAACAAATTGATATCTATTTACTCATTGTAACAACATATAATAATAAAGCCTATCAATACTATGTTGCTAGTAATACTTATAATATTGTACTTCCAAGCTATGAAGATTGCTTTTGTTTTATATGTAGGAATAATCTCGAATTAGCAATTAATTTGTTATCACACAGCTTTAATAATGAAGTTGAAAAAAAGTTTAATGGTGTAACTATTGGAAGCAAAGAATATAATAATATAATTACAAAATTCTTTGGAGCTAAATATTATTATACTAATTATCCAGACACACAATATCCTATTAATTTTGGTGAATCTATTATAGAAACTCAACTATCAATTCTTTCTATGGCAAATGCACAGCAAAGAATTTCTATTTTAAATTCTATTTCTAATTTTGAAATTTTAAATCTTTTGTATTCTTCTGAATTACAAAGGATAGAAGCTGAAATGAAAAATGCTATTAGTATTAATTTACATAAAATATTTGATAATCTTAATACAGCAGACAAAGAAACAGCATATTTAAGCTATTATACTCTACGCTTTGAAGCATATATTGAACTTATAAAGAAAGTAAGCTTATATGAGAAACTTGATATACTTAGCGTATTAAATTCTGATCAAATAAATAAAATAGTGGATAAAATTAGTATATAAAAAAATTTAGAAAGTTACTTTTTTAATTTTTCTAATTAAAAATATAATATTAGGAAGCTCCTAAGATAGGGTCCTTAAATAGGACTCTATCTTCATATTATTTTACTACTATTTTATTTTTTCCAAGAACGTAACTCTTTTGCATGTTCTATTGCTGTTTTTGTTAGTTCCCCATTTGATATTCTTGCTATTTCATTTATTGTTTCTTTTTCATTTAGTTTTTTTATTGTTGTTTTTGTTTTTTCGTTTTCTACTATTTTTGATATGTAGTAGTTGTAGTCTGCCTTTGCTGCTATATTTGCTAAGTGTGTTATTGCTAATATTTGGTGGGTATTTGCTATTTTTCTCATTCTTTCTGCTACTGCTTTTGCTGCTTTTCCACTTATTCCTGTGTCTATTTCATCAAATATTAGTATTGGAACTTTGTCTACATTTGCTAGTACTGATTTTATTGCTAACATTATTCTTGACATTTCTCCTCCTGAGGCTATTTTTATTAGTGGCTTTTCCTCATCTCCTATGTTTGTTTTTATTAAAAATTCTACATTATCTAGTCCATTTTTATTAAATTCATTGTTTTCATTAAATATTACTTTACAATTGAATGTTGCATTTGGCATTTCTAATTCTTTTAATTCATTACTTATTTTTTCTGATAATGTTTGTGCATTTTTTGTTCTAATTCTATTCATATTTATAGCTAACTGTTGCATACTACTTTCTATGTTTTTTAGTTCTTTTTTTAGCTTGTTGTTTTTTTCATCTATATTTTCTATTTCATAAATTTCTTGTTCTAAACTTTTGCTGTAATTTAGTATTTCTTCTATGCTATTTCCATATTTTCTTTTTAATGAAAATATTAAATCTAGCCTTGTTTCTATTTCATTTCTTTCTTCATCATTAAAATATATTTCTTCATTTAAACTTGATATGTCTCTTGAAAGTTCTTGTATATCATAATATATGCTTTTTATTTGTGATAATTTTTCGCTATATGTTTTATCTATATTTTCTATTTTCTCTAGTGCTTTTATTGCTATATTTATGCTATCTATTGTTTGAATACTTAATGCCTCATCTGATATTTTTAAATTTTCTGTTATTTTTTCTGAGTTTAGTATTATTTTTCTTTTTTCTTCTAATTTTTCATCTTCACCTATTTTTAAATTTGCATTTTCTATTTCTTCATATTGATATTTTAGTAAGTCTAATTTCCTTTGTTTTTCTTTTTCGTCTCCATAGTTATCCTTTAATTCTTGTTTTATTTCATTATATCTACTATATAATTCTTTATATTTTTCTTTAATATCTATAATTTCTTTTCCTATAAAACTATCTAGGTATCCTATATGTGAGCTTTTTTCTAATATTGTTTGGTTATCATTTTGACCATGTATATCTATTATATTTTTCATAAATTCTTTTAGTTCATTTACTGTTACTAGCCTTCCATTTATTTTGCACGAATTTCTTCCGTTTGAATATATTTCTCTTGATACTATTATATTTCCTTCTATTGAGTTTTCATTTTCAGGTAGATATATACATGCTTCTATATATGAGTGGTTTTCACCTTTTCTTATCATCTCTTTTGAAAACCTGCCTCCTGATATTATTCCGAAGTGAGTCTATTATTAGTGTTTTTCCGGCTCCTGTTTCTCCTGTTAATACATTGAAGCCTTGATTTAGGTCTATACTTAATTCATCTATTATTCCTATATTTTTTATATTTATTGTTGTTATCATAAAATACCTCCATAAAGCACAATATCGTTACCGAATTATTGTTCGTTAACAATATTATATACGTGAACTTTTGTTTTGTCAATATTTTTATAAAAATTTTGTTTATTTTGTGAATTATAATATAAATAAAAAAAAATGCAATCTTGCAGACTGCATCTTTTTTTAGGTTTTATACTAATTCTAATATAACAACTTCTGCTGCGTCACCTTTACGTTGTCCTTTTTTGATTATTCTGGTGTATCCACCAACTCTTCCTTCATATTTTGTTGCTATTTCGTTAAATAATTTTGATGGTAAATCGATGTTATTTCCTTTTTCATCTTTTACTTTATTTATATTTCTCATTATTTTTCTTCTAGCATTTAATCTTGAAGGCATATCTTTTTGTCTTTTTTCAGTAGTTTCTTCTTTTACTACTTTTAAATATTCTTTACCGTTTTTGCTTTTTGCAAGTTCTGTTACTTTATTTCCTTTGCTATCTAATTTTGCTTTTATAACTTTTACTTCTACTGTTTCAAAGTTATCTTTTTCTTTTACTGCTAATGAAATAATGCTATCTGCTATTGCTTTAACTTCTTTAGCTCTTGCTTCAGTAGTTTCTATTTTACCATGTAATATTAAGTCTGTTACTTGGTTTTTTAACATTGCTAAACGGATATCTGTTGTTTTACCTAATTTTCTATTAGTTGCCACTTGATTCTCCTCCTTATTATTCTTCCTCTTTAGCAAAGTCTAATCCTAGTGAGTGTAATTTTGCAATTACTTCATCTAATGATTTCTTTCCTAAATTTCTAACTTTTATCATCTCTGATTCTGTCATTTTTACTATATCTTCTACTGTTGATATATTGGCTCTTTTTAAGCAGTTAAATGATCTTACTGATAGTTCTAGGTCTTCAATTGACATTTCTAAAACTTTTTCTTTTTTGTTTTCTTCTTTTTCGATCATTACTTGTGTATTTTTTGCTGTTTCTGATAAATCTATAAATAGCTCTAAATGCCCTGTCATAACTTTTGCTGCTAAACTTAATGCTTCATATGGAGCTAATCCTCCATCTGTCCATAATTCTATTGTTAACTTATCATAGTCTATGTTTTGACCTACTCTTGTATTTTCTACTGAGTAGTTTACTTTCTTTACAGGCGTGTAAATTGAGTCTATTGGTAATACTCCTAAAGGTGCTCCATCTTTTTTGTTCTTCTCTGCTGAGTTATAACCTCTTCCCATATTTACTGTCATTTCCATTTGAAGGTGTGCACCTTCTGAAAGTGTTGCTATATGTAAGTCTGGATTTAGTATCTCTACTCCATCATCTGTAATGATGTCGCCTGCTTTTACTTCTCCTTCACCTTTTACATCTATTCTTATTACTTTTTCTTCATTTTCATGAAGTTTTAGTCTTACCATTTTTAAATTAACAATTATTTCTGGTACGTCCTCTACAACGTTTGGTATACTTGAAAATTCGTGAACTACTCCTTCTATTTTTACACTTGTTATAGCTGCTCCTGGTAATGAAGAAAGTAATATTCTTCTTAATGAATTTCCTATTGTAACTCCGTAACCACGTTCTAATGGCTCACATACAAATTTAGCATAATTTGCTTCGTTATCAATTTCTAAGCATTTAATATTTGGCTTTTCAAATTCTATCATTTTTCCCTCCTAAATTTTTAGAAGTTAGAGGCTAGAGGTTAGAGGTTAGAATTTTGTATTTCTAATCTTTTTACCCTTTTTTATACTCTACTTCACCTTTTCATTTTACTTTTATTCCAAGTTTTCTTACCTCAGGTTTCTAATTTCTAAATTCTAATTGTCTAACTTCTATCTACTATTTAGAGTAAAGCTCTACTATTAAATGTTCTTCTACTGGAATATCAACATCTTCTCTTGATGCTAATCTTACTACTTTACCACTTAAAGTTTCTACATTTTTTTCTAGCCATTCTGGAACTGGTCTTGCAGAATTTTCTTCTACATTTAGTTTTATTGCTCCATTATCTTTTCTAATTTCTCTTACTGCAATTACATCTCCTGCTTTTACTAAATATGATGGGATATCTACTTTGTGTCCATTTACTTCAAATGCTCCATGAACGATAAGCATTCTTGCTTGTGCTCTTGAAGATCCATATCCTAATCTATATACTACGTTATCTAATCTGCTTTCTAATATTTGTAGTAAAACTTCACCAGTTTTACCTTTTGTGTTAGAAGCCATATCAAAATATTTTCTGAATTGCTTTTCACTAACACCATAAAATGATTTTGTTTTTTGTTTTTCTCTTAATTGAGTACCATATTCTGAAAGTTTTTTCTTTTTTTGTCCATTTTGTCCTGGTGCATAATTTCTTCTTGATATACTACATTTATCTGTGTAACATCTTGAACCTTTTAAGAATAACTTTTGTCCTTCTCTACGGCAAATACGGCATTGTTCGTCTTTATATCTTGCCATTTTTACTTTTTCCTCCTTATCTTTTTTAATAAGCTCTATTTTTTTGTTTCTTATTGCTTTTATTCTGAAGTTAGGTTAATTCCTTCGAAGTGCGGACGACTACTAGTCGCCCCTACAACTATTTCTAGGCTTATACTATCTAACTTCTATTTGTTAATTATAAATATTAAATAGATTATTCACTATTCATTATTCATTATTAACTATTCATTGCAATATGAAATATTGCACTCTTATACTCTTCTTCTTTTTGGTGGTCTACATCCATTGTGTGGGATTGGTGTAACATCTTTAATGCTACTTATTTCTAATCCTGCAGATTGTAAAGATCTTATTGCTGCTTCACGTCCTGAACCTGGTCCTTTTACAAATACTTCTACTGTTTTTAAACCATGTTCCATTGCTGCTTTTGCAGCTGTTTCAGCAGCTTCTCCTGCTGCAAATGGTGTACTTTTTCTTGAACCTTTAAATCCAAGTTCACCAGCACTTGCCCAAGAAATTGCATTTCCTTTAACATCTGTTATTGTAACTATTGTGTTATTAAAACTAGAATGGATATGTGCCATACCTTTTTCGATATTTTTTCTATCTCTTCTTCTAGGTGTTGTTCTCTTTGTTACAGCTTTTGCCATTGTTTTTTCTCCTTCCTTATATATATAAGTTTTGGGTTACCTCGCTTTTCTCTATCTTGTTTAAATTCCTGACTTAGGACACATCTTTTCCTATGGTCATTGCTCCCGTGACAAGATATGTCCCGCGCGGGGTACCACGATTATTTATTTATTTTTTCTTGCTTTTGCTTACTAGTTTTCTAGGTCCTTTTCTTGTACGAGCATTAGTTTTTGTTCTTTGTCCTCTTACTGGTAAGTTTCTTCTATGTCTTAAACCTCTGTAGCAACCGATTTCCATTAATCTTTTAATGTTTAATGCTACTTCTCTACGTAGGTCACCTTCTACTGTGAAACCTTCCATAGCTTTTCTTATTAGCTGCTCTTGGTCTTCTGTTAAGTCTTTTACTCTAGTATCTGGATTAACTCCAGCTTCTTTTAATATTTTTTGTGAACTAGCTAGTCCTATACCATATATATATGTAAGTCCTATTTCTACTCTTTTTTCTCTAGGTAAATCTACTCCTGCTATACGAGCCATATTTTTTAGCACCTCCGTTATAAATTTAATTATTATTTTTTCCTTAAAGAATATTTAAAGGTGAAATGCATTGGAAAGGTCCAATCTTTAAATTTCCTTTAAGACTGTATATAAACACAAATCTTTAAAATTTATAAACTTTAAAAGTTTACAGCCGCTTTAAATATTTGTGCCAATATCAAAATATAGTTTTTATTAACCTTGTCTTTGTTTGTGTTTTGGGTTTTCGCATATTACCCTTATAACACCTTTTCTTTTAATTACTTTGCATTTGTCGCATATTTTTTTAACTGATGGTCTTACTTTCACTTTAATACACCCCCCATGATAATTTAGTGAATAGTGAATAATGAATAGTGAATAGTGAATAATTGGGTTACATTATTTACTATTTTTCATTATCTATTCAGATTCTATTTTTTTCTAATGAATAATCTATAATTGTTGATTATTAATTATTCATTATTCAGCATTCTTTTTTTATTTTGCTCTCCATGTAATTCTTCCTCTTGTTAAGTCATATGGTGATAACTCTACCTTTACTTTATCTCCTGGTAATATTTTTATGTAGTTCATTCTTAGTTTTCCAGAGATATGAGCTAATATTTGATGTCCATTTTCAAGTTCTACTTTAAAATTTGTGTTTGGAAGTGTTTCTACAACAGTTCCATCAACTTCTATAACATCTTCTTTTGCCATTTTTTCCTCCTAATTTTAATTTGGATTTTATTATGTTGTTGGGCGTAATTGGGTAAATTCTCTTAAAGGTTCCTAACCGATTAAACCCCTACATTTGACTTTCATTTTTATTATGTACAAAATTGTACATAATAACGTATATAGTATATAACATTGTTATAGTATTGTCAATACTTCTGGCTCATTTTCTGTAATTAATATTGTATTTTCGTAATGTGCTGCATTAGTTCCATCCTCTGTTATTATTGTCCATCCATCATCTAATTCTAAAATACCATCTTTTCCATATATAATCATTGGCTCTATTGCTAGAGTCATGCCTGGTTCTAACCTTATTCCTCTTCCTGCTTTTCCGAAAGTTTGGTATTCCTGGGTCTTCATGCATACTTCTTCCTATTCCATGCCCTTGAAATTCTTTTACTACACTAAAACCGTTTTTTTCTACATATTCTCCTATTCTATGTGAAATATCACCTAATCTATTTCCTTTTTTAGCATATTTTATTCCTTCAAAAAAAGCTTGTTTTGTTACATCTATTAATCTTTTTGTTTCTTTATCTATATTTCCTACTACATATGTTCTGGCACAATCTCCGTTGAAACCATCTTTTAGTGCAACTAAATCTATACTTACTATATCTCCTTCTTTTAGAATAACTCTTTTTGAAGGTATTCCATGTATTACTTCATCATTTACTGATGCACATATTGAACCTGGAAATGCTGGTACTCCTTTTACTCCACTTGGGTATCCTTTTTCTGCTGGAATAGCTCCATTTTGTCTCATTACATTTTCTGCTATTTTATCTAGCTCCCATGTTGATATCCCTGGCTTTATTGCTTCTTCTACTGCTTTTTGTGCAAGCGCTGCTACTTTGCATGCTTCTCTCATTTTTTCTATTTCTTGTTTTGATTTTATTGTTACCATATTTATTACCCCGTTTCTTTAAAACCTAACTTATATTATAGCATAAAAACTAGAAAAAATAAACATTTTTTCTAGTTTTTTGTATTAATATTTCTAGTTTTTTGTATTAATATTTAAGCTTCTTTCTATTAATCTCTTATACATTTTTACTTTCTATATATTTATTTACTAATTCTATAAGTTTCTGTGCTGTTTTTATTTGTGCTTCCGTTGCTTCTTGATTTGCTACATATTCATCATAATAATCACTATCTTCTCTTATTCTATTTGCTTGTGTTATTCTCTTTCCTATCGTTCTTGGAAATATCTCTCTACTTCTTTTGCCACATCTGCTGATGTTTTTCCTGAGTGGATGTTTAGTTTTACTGAATATAGTAAGTCTTTTTCTTTATAATAGTATATTAAATCTGCTGATGTTTTTTTGTATACTTCTAGTCTTTCTTTTACTGTTTCTAGTTTATCGTCTTCTCGTTGCTCCAACTTTTCTCCGCATTTATCACATATACCTTCTTGTTTTGGCTTTTTAAACTCTAAGTTATATACTTCACGGCAATGCTTATTAACGCATACTATTCTATTTGTTATTCTTTCTATTATATCTGCGTCTGTTAATGCAAGTTCTAGTGCCATATCTACTTTTTGATGTTTCGTGCTTAAGAATCTATCTAATTCTATTGCTTGCGCTTTTGTTCTTGGGAATCCATCTAGTATTACTCCATTTTCACAGTCTTTTTCTGATAACCTTTTTTCTACAAGTTTTATTGTGAGCTCATCTGGCACCAAATTTCCTTTTGATATATAACTTTCTATTTCTTCTCCTATCTTACCTGCATTTTTCACATAACTTCTAAATAAGTCTCCACTTGAAATATGTACTATTCCTAATTCTTCTGATAACATTTTTCCTACTGTTCCTTTTCCTGAACCTGGTTTTCCTAACATTATTATATACATTCGTTTCCTCCCCTTTTTATTATATCTTTATAGCTAATTACTATTATTTTGTTCTATTTCTAATAATTCTTTAATATATTCTCTCTTTGGATTGTTAAATTTGTTTATTCCCTCTATTGCATTTGATATTTTTATAAATTTCAAATCCCTAAATTCTATTTCTCCACCATTCTTTTTTAATCCTTCCATATAATTTTGGTAATAATGTTTCATTTGTTTTTTTGTCATATTTAAATTTCCTACTGCAATAATTCCATATGCGTGCCTTCTTCCTTTAGGTATTTCTAAATATTTCATTTCATAATTTAAAATTTCACTTGTATCTTCTAATTTTAAATTTAGTTCTTCTTCTAGTTCTCTTTTTATCGTATTATGAATATTTATTTTTCCATTAATTCTATCAGCACTTTCTGAACCTCCTCCTGATATTTGCATACAAAATGGAAGTGATGTATTTTCTGAGCTTTCTCCTATAACACAATATCCATCTTTTGTTTTTAATAATATTCCTCCCCATAAACAAGAACACCAATGTCGACTATCTTCTATCCCTATTCTCTCATCATATAAATAATGTGAATATTTTGTTTTCTTACATATAAGTATTATTCTATCTTTTGTTTCTTCCATTCTTTCTACACATATAAATTCTCCATCCCACAAGTTTGGTTCATTTATCTCAATTTCTTTCCAAAACTTATTAATATCTTCTTGTAGCTTTTCTGGTAATTTAATACTAGTTTCATCATATAAAATTTCTATTTTCTTATCTATTTTAATTATCATTTTTTACCTTTCTAATTTTATTAAACTATTTTTTATTTATTTTGTTATTATATAGTTAGTATTTCATATGCTATTATTATATAGCTCATCTGGGCATATATCTGCTCCATTTTCCCATTCAATTGATAACCCAGCAATTTTAACTTTTTCGAATTTTTCCTTTTCTTTTAATTCATTAAATACAGCAAATTTAAAATATGGCTTTACATCAAATATCTTTATTTCTCCATTATTAAATTTTATTTCTAACTCGTAATTTTTTAAAGTTTTTACATCTATAGCTTTTGGTGTCATTTATATCACTCCAATCCTTTTACTCGCCTCCTTTATTATAGCATTATAAATTTGTTTTTTCAATAATTTGATTTTATTAGATTTAAATTTTGTTGATTTTAATTTTTTGAATAAAAGTCACTATAGATGTATTAATATAACAGCAAAAAATGGATGCATGCGCATCCATTTTATTGTTTATTTTTATTCTAAGAATCCTTTGTAATGTCTCATTACTAATTGTGATTCTAATTGTTGTACTGTTTCTAAAGCTACACCAACTACGATTAATATTGATGTTCCTCCAAATGCTAGATTTAGTGTTGTAAACCTTAATAACATTGGTATTACTGCTATTACTGATAAGAATATTCCACCAAATAATGTTATTTTTGATATTATTGATGATAAATATTCTGTTGTTGGTTTTCCAGCTCTTATTCCTGGTATGAATCCACCATTTTTCTTTATATTGTTTGATACTTCTGCTGGATTGAATGTAGCATAAGTATAGAAGTATGTGAATCCTAATATTAATAGTAAGTACACTATTGCATTTGCTATTGAATACCCAACAGGAACATTTGATGTTGATGTTGCAATTGAGAATTTATATACTCCTGCCCAGAAACCTGTTTTTGTAGCTATGTCACTTACAAACATTTGAATAATCATTGCTGGGAATGTCATAAAACTACTTGCAAAGATTACTGGCATTACACCTGCCATTACAAGTTTTAATGGTATATGTGTATTTTGTGCCCCTACCATTTTTCTTCCTACAACTCTTTTTGAATATTGCACTGGTACTCTACGTTCTGCTTGTTGTACAAATACAACTCCTGCTACTAACAAAATAGCACCTATTATTATTCCTATCGCAGTAAGAAGTCCTGTTGTTGAGAAACCTACTGCTGTGAATATTAAATTCCATATTGTTGTTACTGCACTTGGAAGTCCTGCTATAATACCAACAAAGATAATTACTGATATTCCATTACCAATTCCTTTGTTTGTTATTTGGTCTCCAAGCCACATTAATATTGCTGTTCCTGCCATTAATGAAATAACTACTGTTAAACCTGTTATAAATTCTGAATTTATGAATATTCCTGAATTTTTATATGATAGGTATATTCCTAAACCTTCTACTAATGCTAGTACTACTGTAAGCATTTTTGTATAACGGTTTATTTTGCTTCTACCTTCTTCTCCACCTTCTTTTGTTAATCTTTCTAGTGCTGGTATTACCATTGCTAGTAATTGAATAACAATTGAAGCTGTGATATATGGGCTAATTGACATTGCAAATATAGATAATCTTGAGAAAGCTCCTCCTGAGATTAAGTCTATTAATGACCCTATTCCTTGCCCACTAAAAGCTTCTGCTAACTGGAATGAATTTACTCCAGGTACAGTTATATAACATCCTAATCTAAACACTACTATTAGAATTAATGTGTACATTAATCTTTTTCTAACATCTGGTGTTTTTAAAGCATTTTTTAATGTTTTAAACAACTAAATCACCTCTGTCTTTCCACCTAAAGCTTCGATTGTCTCTTTAGCTTTTTTAGTGAATCTTACAGCTTTAACAGTTAATTTTTTGTCTAAAGTACCTGTTGCAAGGATTACTATTCCATCATTTGCTTTTGAAATGATTCCATCTGCTATTAGGCTTTCAGCTGTAACTTCTTCAGTTGTAGCTTTATTAAGCATTGTTAAAGTTACTTCTGTATAGTTTTTAGCGTGTATATTTGTAAATCCTCTTTTTGGTAATCTTCTATATAGTGGTGTTTGACCACCTTCAAATCCACGTCTAACTCCGCCACCTGATCTTGCTTTTTGTCCTTTATGACCTCTACCAGATGTTTTTCCTAGACCTGAACCTATTCCACGTCCTACTCTTTTCTTGCTTTCTGTTTTTTGCGCTGGTTTTAATTCGTCTAATTTCATTTCTGAGATTACACCTCCTTGTTAAAAAATTATAATATTTCTTCTACTTTTTTTCCTCTTTTTTTAGCTACTTGCTCTATTGTTTGCATTTTCTTTAATCCTTCTATTGTAGCATATACTACGTTTCTTGGATTGTTTGTTCCTAGTACTTTTGTACGAATATCTTTGTAACCTGCAAGTTCTAGAACTGGTCTTACGCTACCACCTGCTATAAGTCCTGTACCTTCTGCTGCTGGTTTTAGCATTACTGTAGCACTACCAAATTTTCCAAGATATTCATGTGGTATTGTTGTTCCTACTACTGGAACTTCTATTAAATTCTTTTTAGCTTCTTCTATTGCTTTTTTGATTGCATCTGGAACTTCTGCTGCTTTTCCGTTACCAACACCAATGTGTCCAGCTTCGTCTCCAACTACAACTACAGCACTAAATCTGAATGTTCTACCACCTTTAACAACTTTTGCAACTCTGTTAATAGCAACTACTTTTTCTTTTAATTCAGATGTATTTTCTGTTTGCACTTTTATTTTCCTCCTTTTCTGTTTTGGATATTAGAAATTATAGAATTATATATATCTTCTACCTTGGGCACAGTGGTGTCATTTCCAAAGTGGTATTCCCACAAACGGTGCCCCTACATTCCTTTATTTTATTTTTTTAGAACTCTAGTCCTGCTTCTCTTGCAGCTTCTGCTAGTTCTTTTACTACACCGTGGTATACGTATCCACCTCTGTCGTAAACAACATTTTTTATATTTTTTTCTAAAGCTCTTTTCGCAATTAAAGCTCCTACTTCTTTTGCAGCTTCTTTATTTGCATGCTTTGTTTTTACTTCTTTATCAAGTGTTGATGCACTTACTAATGTAGTTTGCTTAACATCATCTACTATTTGTACAAATAGGTTTTTATTACTTCTATATACACATAGTCTTGGACATTCACTTGTTCCACTTATTTTTCTGCGAACTCTAATATGTCTTCTTTCTCTTGTAAGCTTTCTATCTATTTTAGTAATCATAGTCTTTTCTCCTTTCTTAAATTAGTTTTTGCCAATTTAAATGTATCTTGTTTAAGTTCCTGACGGGGACACATCTTTCCCTAATACTCATTCTTTTGATTTCTAACGGGTACACATCTTTTCCTATGGTCATGTCTTCCGTGACAAGATATGTCCCACGCCGAGTATTTGGTTCTTTAAATTGTCCCGCGCGGGGTTCTAACTATTATTTTTTACCAGCTTTACCTTCTTTTCTTCTAATATGTTCATCAGAATATTTAATACCTTTTCCATGGTAAACTTCTGGTGGTCTTTTTGTTCTTACAACTGCTGCTGTTTGACCAACTACTTCTTTATCTATTCCTCTTACTATAATTGTGTTTGCATTTGGAACTTCAAATGTAATTCCTTCTGGAGCATCCATTTCTACTGGATGAGAATATCCTAAATTCATTACTAATTTTTTCCCTTGTAATTGTGCTCTATATCCAACACCAACTATTTGTAATTCTTTTTTGTATTCGTTTAGAACACCTTCTATCATGTTATGTATTAATGTTCTTGTTAATCCATGTAAACTTCTATTTTCTGGTTCATCATTTGGTCTTGTTATTGTTATAACATTTCCATCTATTGAAACAGTCATATTTTTATGAATTTCTCTTTCTAATGTTCCTTTAGGTCCTTTTACTGTTAAGTGCATACCATCTAATTTTACTTCTACACCTTCTGGTACAGTAATAGGTTTGTTTCCTATTCTTGACATTTTAGTTTTCCCTCCTTTTTCTAATGTCAGGGGACACCTTACCTTTAACACTAATTCTTATAGTTTCTGATGAGGGCACATCTTTTCTTATGGTCATTTCTTCTGTGACAAGATATGTTCTACGCGGGGTTTAGGTTCTTAAAATCCTGTACCCTCCCTTATGAATTAATGTTCAAATAGTTATAGTATTCTCCCTTTTATTACATTACCAAACATAAGCTAGGACTTCTCCTCCTAAACCTTCGGCTCTTGCTTGTTTATCTGTTTTTATTCCTTTTGATGTAGATATTAAAGCAATTCCTAAACCATTTAGTACTTGTGGTAATTCGTCTTTAGATGCATATACTCTTAATCCTGGTTTACTAATTCTTTTTATTCCATCGATTACTCTAACACCTTTTTCATCATATTTTATTGTTATTCTGATAACTCCTTGAGTATCATCTTTTATTTCTTCAAATGATTTTATATATCCTTCTTCAAATAATATTTTAGCTATTGCCTTTTTCATATTTGATGCTGGGATATCAACTGTTTTATGCTTTGAACTGTTTGCATTTCTTATTCTTGTTAGCATATCTGCTATTGGATCAGTTGTATTCATTAACTTTTTTCCCTCCTTTTCTTGCTTCTATTTTACCAACTTGCTTTTTTAACTCCTGGTATTTCACCTTTATGTGCTAATTCTCTAAAGCATACACGGCATATACCAAATTTTCTAATATAAGCATGTGGTCTTCCACAAATTTTACATCTATTGTATTCTCTTGTCTTATATTTTTGATCTCTTTGTTGTTTTACTTTTAAAGATTTTTTAGCCATTGGCTTTCTCCTTTCTTCTGTCGGATGTCTGATGTTGGATGTCGGAATTTATGGTAATTTTTTCGAAGTAATTAAGAGCGATGAAAAGCCCCTACAATCTCATTTTAATATTTACACTATTCTGACTTCTGACTTCTGACTTCTGACTTCTATCTTCTATGCTTTAAAAGGCATTCCTAATAATGTTAGTAATTCTCTTGCTTCTTCGTCTGTTTTTGCTGTTGTAACGAAGATTATATCCATACCTCTTACTTTATCTACTTTGTCATATTCGATTTCAGGGAATATTAGTTGTTCTTTAACACCCATAGAGTAATTTCCTCTACCATCAAATGAATTTTTTGATACTCCTCTAAAATCTCTAACTCTTGGAAGTGCTACATTAAATAGTTTGTATGCGAAATCATACATTTTTCCACTTCTTAATGTAACTTTACATCCCATATTTACACCTTCTCTTATTTTAAAAGCAGCTATAGCTTTTTTTGCTTTTGTTATGATTGGTGATTGACCTGTAATTAATTTTATATCATTCATAGCATTCTCTAATGATTTTGGATTGTCTTTTATATCTCCTAAACCAACGTTTAAAACTATTTTTTCTAACTTTGGAACTTCCATTATAGATTTATAGTTAAACTTTTTCATCATTGCTGGAACTACTTCGTTTATGTATTGTTCTTTTAATGTTTCCATGGTCTATGTTTTCCTCCTTTTCTGATTATTTTATTTTTTCGTTGCATTTTTTACAAACACGTACTTTTTGATCTTTTTCTATTTCATAACCAATTCTTGTAGCTTTTCCGCATTTTGGGCAAACTACGTTTACTTTGCTTGAGTGAATAGCGCATTCTACTGGTATTATTCCGCCTTCCTCTCCTTGTTTTCTTGGTTTAACATGTTTTTTTCTTATATTAATACCTTTTACTATTATTTTTTCTGTTTTTGGTATTACTTCTAAAACTTCTCCTGTTTTACCTTTATCATTTCCTGATAAAACTTTAACATTGTCACCTTTTCTTATTTTCATTTTTATTTTTCACCTCTTCTTTTCTTCATTTTAAGGTTTTAATTTTATTTTAGCTAGTCAGAAGTAGCCTTTTCTAAGGTATGCAAGTTCGCTTTGCTCACTTGCATCTTTAATTAGATACTACTCTTTATACAGTCATGCGATAACTAATAATTTGTAATTTCTCTTTCAGCCTAAGGGCTTCTCTCGGAAACAAATTATAAGTTCCTGCATCTTTAATCTGTAACACTCTAATGTCTAGTAGACATTTTCGTTAACAGCTTAAAGAACCTCTGGAGCTAATGATAATATTTTCATATAATCTTTATCTCTTAATTCTCTTGCAACAGGTCCAAATATACGTGTTCCTTTTGGGTTTTTATCTTCTTTTATTATAACTGCTGCGTTTTCATCAAATCTTACATATGATCCATCTGCTCTTCTTATTGGTTTTACTGTTCTTACTACTACTGCTTTTACAACATCACCTTTTTTTACAACTCCACCTGGTGTTGCTGATTTAACAGAAGCAACTATAACATCTCCAACTCTAGCATATTTTCTATATGAACCACCTAAACATCTAATGCACATTATTTCTTTTGCACCAGTATTGTCGGCTACTTTTAATATAGTTTGTTGTTGTACCATTTTTAGCTGGCCTCCTTTTCTCTATCTTGTTTTAGTTTCTGACGGGGACACATCTTTTCCCTACTTATTCTTTTAATTTCTAACGGGTACACATCTTTCCCCATGGTATTCCTTAAAGGATAAGATATGTCCCACGCCGGGCATTCATTTCTTTAAATTGTCCCACTCGGGGTTCCTCGCATTATTTATGACGGAACTCATCTTTTCTTTTAAGATCACTCTTGGATTAATATATGTCTCGTTATAATATCTTTATTATTTTATAATTGCCTTTTCTACTATTTTTACAAGTCTGAATCTTTTATCTTTTGATAAAGGTCTTGTTTCCATTACTTCTACTTTATCTCCGATTCCACATTCATTATTTTCATCATGAGCTTTTAATGTATATGTTCTTTTTTGAATTTTTCCATATGTTTTGTTTTTCTCACTTGTTTCTACTGCTACAACTATTGTTTTATCCATTTTATTTGATTTAACAATTCCTGTATAAGTTTTACGAAGATTTCTTTCTTCCATGATTTATGAATCTCCTTTCCTCGGTATGGGGACACATCTTTATTTTAAGTCATTTCCACTTGGGACAAGATATGTCCCCACGTGTGAATTAATGATGTCAATTTTTCTACGCTTAGCCCCTTCCACCGCATATTTTTTAGTTTTGTTTTTCTGCTAATTTTCTTTGTGTTAATATTGTATTTATTCTTGCAATGTCTTTCTTAACTTCTTTTATTTTCATAGGATTATCTAATCCATTTGTTGCTAAACTAAATCTTAATTTGAATAGCTCTGATTTTAATTCTCCTAATTCTTTTTCTAGTTCTGGTGAAGACATTTCTTTTATTTTATTTATCTTCATCTTATTCACCACCTACTTCAGTTTCTTTTTTTACAAACTTAGTTTTTACAGATAGTTTCATTGAAGCAAGTCTTAGTGCTTCTCTTGCAGTTTCCTCTGGTACTCCTGCTATTTCAAACATTACTCTACCTGGTTTTACAGCTGCTACCCAGTATTCTACGGCACCTTTACCTTTACCCATACGAGTTTCAGCTGGTTTCTTTGTTATTGGTTTGTCTGGAAATAATTTTATCCAAACTTTTCCACCTCTTTTTATATAACGAGTCATAGCAACACGGGCTGATTCTATTTGGTTTGTTGTAATTAACCCTGCTTCTATTGCTTGAAGTCCGTATTCACCATCTGATACGAAATTTCCTCTTGTTGCTTTTCCTCTATTTCTACCTTTTTGTTGTTTTCTATATTTTGTTCTTTTTGGCATTAATGGCATTATTTGTCTCCTCCTTCCACTTGTTTCTTAGCTGGAAGAACTTCTCCTTTATATATCCAAACTTTTACACCGATTTTTCCATATGTTGTATCTGCTTCTGCAAATCCATAGTCTATATCAGCTCTTAATGTTTGAAGTGGTATTGTTCCTTCTTTATAGAATTCAGTTCTAGCCATGTCTGCTCCACCTAATCTTCCAGATACTGCAGTTTTTATTCCTAAAGCACCTGCTTTCATAGTTTTTTGCATACATTGTTTCATAGCTCTTCTGAATGAAATTCTTCTTTCTAGTTGTCCTGCGATGTTTTCTGCAACTAATTGTGCATTTAAATCAACATCTTTAACTTCAACTATATTTAAGTTTACTTCTTTTCCTATCATTTTTTGTAATTCATTTTTTAAGTTTTCTGCTAAGTTTCCACCTTTACCAATTACTAATCCTGGTTTTGCAGTGTTAACATTAACTTTTACAAATTTAGCAGTTCTTTCAATTTCTATTTTTGAAATTCCACTAACATATAATTTTTTCTTAACATACTCACGGATTTTGTGGTCTTCTACTAGGTAGTTAGCAAAATCTTTTTTATTTGCAAACCATTTTGAGTCCCAGTCTTTTATTACACCAACTCTTAATCCATGTGGATCCATTTTTTGTCCCATGTTTTGTTTTCCCTCCTTGTTTTTTGGATGTCGGAAATCGGATGTCGGATGTCGGAATTTAGGGTAATTTCTTCGAAGTGCGGACGACTACACTAACGCATATCTTATCTCTAACTCGCTAACGCTCGAAGAGCTAAGAAATAGTCGCCCCTACAATGCCTTTCATTCTGACTTCTGACTTCTGACTTCTGTCCTATTTATTATTCTCTTTCTCTTAACTTCACTGTTATATGACTTGTTCTTTTACGAATTCTAACTGCTGAACCTTTTGCTGCTGGTCTTATTCTTTTTAATGTTGGACCTTGATTTGCATATATTTCAGCTACATATAATTTTTCATGTGCCATATTGTGGTTGTTTTCAGCATTTGCTATTGCTGATTTTAATAATTTTTCTATTATTTCAGATGCAACTTTTGGTGTAAATTTAACTGTTGCTAAAGCTTCGTCAACATTTTTACCTCTTATTAAATCTGCTACTATTTTAACTTTTCTTGATGAAATTCTAGCATATTTAAGTGTTGCTACTGCTTCTGGTATTATAACTTCTTGGTTTTCCACGTTTTTTCCCTCCTTGTTTAATTGGATGTTAGAAATTTTAATTTGTTCCTAACTTTTTTTGTGTTTTATTCTATCTTGTTTAAGTTCCTGACGGGGACACATCTTTCCCTAAGGTCATTTCTCCCGTGACAAGATATGTCCCGCGCGGGGGTATCACTATTATTTATTTTTTAGTTGTTTTTTCTCCTGCATGACCTTTGAAAGTTCTTGTTGGAGCAAATTCTCCTAATTTATGACCTATCATTTCTTCTGTTATATAAACAGGTACATGTTTTCTACCATCATGAACAGCTATTGTGTGTCCTACCATTTGAGGGTATATAGTAGAAGCTCTTGACCATGTTTTTAATACTTCTTTAGCTCCTGTTTCGTTCATTGCTTCAATTCTTTTCATTAATTCTGGTGCAATGAATGGAGTTTTTTTGCTTGATCTTGACATGTTTTAATTTTCTCCTTTCCCTTTTGATTAATTTTAAAAGTTGTGTGTCGAAAATTTGATGTCGGATGTCGGAATTTAGGGTATTCCCTTGGAAGTGCGGACGACTACTAGTCGCCCATACAATGCATTTCATTCTGACTTCTGACTTCTAATTTCTAACTTATTCTATTTTCTTCTCTTAACTATCATTTTGTTTGATTGTTTATTTTTCTTTCTTGTCTTGTATCCTAGAGCTGGTTTACCCCAAGGTGTCATTGGTCCTGCGTGTCCTACTGGTGCTCTACCTTCACCACCACCATGTGGGTGATCTACTGGGTTCATTACAGAACCTCTAACTGTTGGACGTATTCCCATATGTCTTGTTCTTCCTGCTTTTCCTATTTTTACATTTTCATGGTCTGTGTTTCCAACTGTTCCGATTGTTGCTCTACATCTTGCTAGAACTAATCTCATTTCTCCTGATGGAAGTCTTACGTGAGCATATTTTCCTTCTTTAGCCATTAATTGAGCTTCTTGACCTGCTGCTCTAACCATTTTTCCACCTTGACCTGGGTTTAATTCGATATTGTGTATTAATGTACCTACTGGTATGCTTTCTATTGGCATACAGTTACCTGGTTTTATATCTACTTTTTGTCCAGATACTACTTTATCTCCGTCTGTTAACCCTACTGGTGCTAATATGTAAGATTTTGTTCCATCTTCATATTCGATTAATGCGATATTTGCACTTCTGTTTGGATCGTATTCGATTCCTATTACTGTAGCGTTCATATCGTCTTTATTTCTTTTAAAATCAATTATTCTATATTTTTGTCTGTTTCCTCCACCTTGATGGCGTACAGTTATTCTACCATATGAGTTTCTTCCTGCTTTTTCTTTCTTTACTGTTAATAAAGATTTTTCAGGAGTTTTCTTTGTTATTTCATCAAATGTAGAAACTGTCATGTTTCTTAGTGATGGAGTTGTTGGTCTAAAATGTTTCATTCCCATTTTGTTTTTCTCTCCTTTTTATGGAAGTTTTGCATTTTATGGGCGTAATTCGGTAAATTCTCTTAAGTATTCCTGACTGATTAAGCCCCCTACAGCTAACTTCTAATTTTATTTACGGTTTTCTTTTCCTGCCTCGTATTAGCAGATATTCTTTGTTTTCCGAGTTATTTCTCGATAACTTTTATCTTTCTTCATCCCAATCTTTTACTTTTCCAATTTTATTTATAGGAGATTTAGGATTGTTTTTTACGCTTTCAAGATTAATATCTATTTCTTGTGATATATCTTCGTTTTTATACCATTCAGAATTCCAGTCTTTGCATATTCCTATACTTAATCCATGTGGATTTATTGGTTTATAATTAATCATATTTCTAAGCTCCCATAAATTCATCTATTGAATCTTTATATTTCTTAGTCATTTTTGTAGCTTTTCCGCCTTTTGCAAGATATGTTTTTTCTCCTGGGTTTGTATCAATTGTTACGATTGCTTTTTTCCAGTCTGATGTTTTTCCTTCATATCTTCCCATTCTTTTTGTTTTACCTTTTACAGTAACTGTGTTTACTTTTATTACTTTTACTTCAAATAGTTTTTCTACTGCGTTTGCAATATCAACTTTTGTAGCTTTTTTGTTTACTTCGAAAGTATATTTACCTTCTTGCATACTATCATTACTTTTTTCTGTTATAACAGGTGCTATTATTATATCTTCTGGTCTCATCTATGCGTACACCTCCTCTAATTTTTTAACAGTATCTAGAGTAACTACTAAGTTTTTGTATTTTAATAAATCATATACGTTTATTGTATTTACTAATGTAGTTTTAACTCCTTCAATGTTTCTAGCAGATTTTTGAACATTTTCGTTCTTTTCTGGTAATAACATTAATGTTTTACCTTCTACTTTTAAGTTGTTTAATACTTTTACCATTTCTTTAGTTTTTATTTCTTTCATATCTAAAGAATCTACAACTACTAATTCATTTTCTAATACTTTTGAGCTTAATACTGATTTAACAGCAAGTCTTCTTTCTTTTTTATTAACTGTGTAGTAGTATGAACGTGGTTTTGGTCCTAAAGCTATACCACCTTTTATCCATTGTGGAGCTCTTATAGAACCTTGTCTTGCTCTACCTGTTCCTTTTTGTCTCCATGGTTTTCTTCCACCACCACGAACTTCACTTCTTGTTTTTGTATTTTGTGTACCTTGTCTTTGATTTGCTAAAAAGTTAACTAATACGCTATGTACAACAGCTTCATTTGGTTCTATTCCAAATATTTCTTCTTTTAATTCTACTTCGCTAACTTTTTTTCCTTCTATATTATATACGTCTATTTTAGGCATTTACTTCTTCCTCCTTCCCTTAAGCTTTTACGCTCATTTTTATTTTTAAGATAGTTCCTTTAACTCCTGGAACACTACCTTTTACTAACATTACGTTTTTATCTAGGTCAATAGCTACTACATCTAAGTTTTGGATTGTAACTGTTTGAACTCCCATATGTCCTGGTAATTTTTTACCTTTGAAAACTCTACCTGGAGTTGATGTTGGTCCCATTGAACCTGGTCTTCTGTGATACATTGAACCATGTCCCATTGGTCCACGGCTTTGTCCATGTCTTTTTATAACACCTTGGAATCCTTTTCCTTTAGATGTTCCTTGGATATCAACGCTGTCTCCAACTGCAAATACATCAGCTTTTAACTCGTCTCCTACTTTTAAACCTTCTAAAGAATCTAATCTGAATTCTCTTAAATGTTTTTTAGGTGTTATGCCCAGCTTTGCATAATGACCTTTTACTGGTTTGTTTACTTTGTTTTCTTTTACATCTCCGAAACCTAATTGTACGGCATCATAACCGTCTGTTTCTGTTGTTTTTATTTGTGCTATAACGCATGGTCCTGCTTCTATAGCTGTTACTGGAATAACTCTTCCCTTTTCGTCAAATATTTGTGTCATTCCAATTTTCTTTCCTATTATTGCTTTTTTCATTTTTAAATTTTCCTCCTAACTATTGGCTAATGAGTTGGATGTTGGAGGTTGGAGTCTGAAGGTTGGATATTAGGGTAATTTCTTTAAAGATTTTTTCTAATTTCTAACTTCTACTTCTAACTTCTAACTTCTAAAGCACTAGCTTGGTTTGACTTTTTTGCAATTATATTTGCATTTTACTTATTTTTTGTTTTTGATATTAGTTTTAAGTTTTTCATTTTTGGCTATTTAAATTTCTAACCTCCAACTTCTAACTTCTAACTTCCATCTATAATTTGATTTCTATATCAACACCAGCTGGTAAATCAATTTTCATTAAACTATCAACTGTTTTTTGTGTTGGATAAAGAATGTCAATAACTCTTTTATGTGTTCTCATTTCAAATTGTTCTCTTGAATCTTTGTGTTTGTGTGGAGAACGTAAGATTGTTACGATTTCTTTTTCTGTTGGTAATGGAATAGGTCCAGATACTTTTGAGCCATTTCTTTTAGCAGTTTCTACTATTTGAGCAGCAGACTTTTCTATAAGTTCAGCATCATAAGCCTTTAATCTTATTCTCATTTTCTCACTTCCTACTTTGTTTGATGTTGCCATTATTTTTTCCTCCTTTTTCTAATGTCAGGGGTACCTTAACTTTTACCCACTCCCACTTGGTTTAAGGTATGTCCTCTCTCCTTATGAGTAAGTGTTCAAATAGCTACAGTATTCTCCTGTTTTTTAACTTTTTCGGTCGGAAGTTTTAAACGCACCCTGGTGTTTCTTTCATTTCCATTTTAAAACCCAATTATTGCATGATAAAATTGGGATAAGTGCTTTTAATTTTATAAAACTTACCGCCTGGTCTAAGCCATGACATACTCCATAGAAGTTCCCTCCATTCCTTAGTTTCCTAAGGCTGTAGCCACATTCTACTTCATCGCTTTGTTTACATGCTTTTATTATTATACAACGCTTACAGCCGTATGTCAATGGGTATTATAAAAAAAGTTTCTTTTCTATTTATAATTCATTTATGTTTCCATTATTATATTTTTAAGTATAATAAAAGAAGATATGTTCCATTTGTTTCATATCTTCTTTTATTATAAAAATTCTCATTAATTGTTAATAAATTTGTAAACTCATCTTAATCATTTATTTTCTTCATAGCTTTTCTGTTTTTCTTTTGGTTCTGGTACATCCCAAGCCATTGAAAAGCTGTTAGAGCTAATAGCTTTTTCTCTTTCTTTATTGACTTTTTCCCTTTCTTCCGGAGTTAAAAACATGTCTTGATTAATCATTTTGAAATACCTCCTTTTCGAGTTGTTGTTTACTGTTTTTGTTTCGATTGCAATTAAAGTTTAATTTATACTGTATATAATATGCATTGTATAACAAAATTAAAAATAAATCAATAAATAACATAAGAAAAATGTATTTTTTTCCTTTTCTCTTGTTTTATTACTCATATTGTTGTATAATTCTTATAAATTTTAAAATACTTATATAAACAATAGAAAGGAAATTAATTTATTATGAAAAATGTATTAGTAAAAGATTTATATAGAAATACTAATGAGTATTCTCAAAAGGAAATTAAAGTTTCTGGTTGGGTAAAAACTGTTAGGGATTCAAAGACTTTCGGCTTTATAGAATTAAATGATGGTTCTTTTTTTAAGAATGTACAAGTTGTTTTCGATAATAGCTTAAGCAATTTTGATGATATTTGTAAATTATCTATTAGTTCTTCAATTATTGTTAAAGGCACTCTTGTAATTACCAAAAACGCTAAACAACCATTTGAGATAAAAGCAAGTAATATTGAAGTTTTTGATGTAGCAGATAGTGATTACCCACTTCAAAAGAAAAGACATACTTTTGAATATTTAAGAACAATTTCATACTTGCGCCCTAGAACTAATACTTTTAATGCAGTTTTTAGAGTTCGTAGTGTTCTTTCATATGCTATACACAAGTTTTTTCAAGAAAGAGGTTTTGTATATGTTCATACTCCTCTTATAACTTCTAGTGATTGTGAAGGTGCTGGTGAAATGTTTACAGTTTCAACCTTAGATTTAGAAAATGTTCCTAAAAATGAAGATGGAAGTGTTGACTATTCCAAAGATTTCTTTGGTAAAAATTCTCACCTAACAGTTAGTGGTCAATTAGATGTTGAAAACTATGCTTTCGCTTTTAGAAATGTTTATACTTTTGGCCCAACTTTTAGAGCCGAAAATTCAAACACTGTAAAACATGCTGCTGAATTTTGGATGATTGAACCTGAAATTTGTTTTGCTAACTTAGAAGATGATATGAATTTAGCTGAGGATATGATTAAATATATAATTTCATATGTGTTAGAAAATGCTCCTGAAGAAATGGAATTTTTTGATAAGTTTATATCTCCTGGCTTATTAGAAAGATTAAATAATGTTATTAACTCTGAATTTGGAAGAATAAGCTATACAGATGCTATAAAAGAACTCGAAAAAAATAATGATGAGTTTGAATATAAAGTTACTTGGGGTACTGATATTCAAACAGAACACGAAAGATATTTAAGTGAAGTAGTTTTTGGAAAACCTGTATTTGTTACTGATTATCCAAAAGAGATAAAAGCTTTTTATATGAAGCAAAATCCTGATGGAAAAACAGTTGCTGCAACAGATCTTTTAGTTCCTGGCATTGGAGAATTAATTGGTGGCAGTCAAAGAGAAGATGACATAGAAAAATTACGTGCTAGAATAAAAGAACTTGGCCTAAATGAAGAAGATTACTGGTGGTATTTAGACTTACGTAGATTTGGTAGTAGTGAGCATGCAGGTTTTGGCTTAGGTTTTGAAAGAATGATGATGTATTTGACTGGAATGCAAAATATCCGTGATGTTATACCTTTCCCTAGAACACCTAAGAATTGTGAATTTTAGAATAAGACTATTTTTTAGACATACTGTACTAATATAAGTTTTAAGTAATATAAAAAATCTAGATATCTAAGTTTGACATCTAGATTTTTTATTTATATTATCTATCTTTTTCTTATTTCACTTTCTTAATTAAGACATAGTTTACTTTTTTAAACTCTAATATTTTTTATTCATATCCATCATCATTCTTTTATTTCCTGCACTTTTATATGACGTAATAATTATATATGCTAAAAATATATAAAATATTATGAAAAACACTTCGAAAATCCAATATCCAGTTCTATTTGTTGTTATTATTTCTTCTTTCCTGTCATTAATAAACTTTAGTGTCACAAGTTTTCTTTCACCTTTATGTATTGTTATACTATTCAATTTTTGAATTATCCTTATATTGTCAATATAAATAATTACCTGTACTTTGTCAAATACAGAACATGTTCCTTCAGTATAAATGCTTTCATATTCAATATTAGTATCAAGAATATTTATACTAAGCTCGTTATATTCTATACCACTAATTCCATTATTCCAAATATGTTCGGCAATTCTAATATACTTTTGACTTATATCCTTATCATTTTCATAACTTTTTAATTCTAATAATGGAATAATTAAAACACATACTATTAAACCTATAACTATAGTAGAAATTGTAAAATTTCTTATTCTTTTTCTTTCTCTCTGTTTAACATATTCACTAAAAATTAATTTCCGATTTTCCATAATGCATATTCTCCTTTTTTTACATTAAAAACTTTTTAATATACTTATACTCATTACATGAGCATATTATATTATAAAATATTGCTCTTTTCAATAATTTATTTTTTTAAGTTTCGGTTTTTTTCAAAATTTGAAATTAAGATGTATCTAGATAAACAATTATTTAATCAAAAATTGGAATTGTTTGCCAAACGAAACGGCAAATTTAGTGTTTTTATGATATTCAGAAAAAATATCGAAACTTAAATTTAAATTTTTAAACTATGTTTTTTATATAATAAGAAAAAAAAGAGAAGCCGACTCCGGATGTCTGGCTTCTCTTTTCGGTTCCTTAACCCGAACCATATTCTCATATCCTCCCACCCTTTTGGTGGTCTTCTCCTGGCTAAGCCCAGGTTGCTTTTCGCTTTGTTGCATACCCTGCAACTTACCTAGTGCCCTGGCCACATTTTTTCAGTGACCCTCCTCCTTGGGCAAACTAGGATTTTTCCCCGCTTCTGCGGTCTTTAGATCTTTAGAGCCTCAATTCATTAATTACCGTGGTATAGAAGATGTATAGGCTCTCATTTTGCATCTTCTTGTACTTTAAATTTTAAAGTACACCACTCCAGTTAAACAAAACCACTGGGAAATCGCCGTATTCTTTTCTTCATAAGCTTTTTCTCCTTTTTTCCGCGATCAACGTCTGACAAAAAACATTAGCCACTCATCTGGTGGCCCCGGAAGTAACTCCGAAACATTTCCGCGGTCGCAACTTTACTACAGACCGCCACAATCGTACTTACATTATAATTGATTTGTTCGTCGGTGCTCTTATCATGTTTTTGCGCCTCCTACGCTAAATACGATACTATGATCTATAAAAGTTTGGTTTCGCCATACTCAACACTAATGTATGCTGAGGGCAGTTACATGGTTGTGTCTCTTGAACACTTACAAACTTATTTTAGTATGTCAATTTACATAAATCAATGCTTTTTTAAAAATTTTTTTATTTTTTATAAATTAATTCATTTTCCTTCTTACATATTCATACAAAATAACTCCTGTAGCTACTGCAACATTTAGGCTTTCGGTTTTTCCTAGCATTGGTATTTTCACTTTTTCGTTTGCCATTTCTAATACTTCTTTTGATACTCCATTTGCTTCATTTCCTATTATTATTGCTTTTTTATTTAAGTCTGCTGTGTATATGCTTTCATTTGTTTCTAGTGATGTTGTAACTATTTTATATTTGTTTTTCTTTATTTCTTTTAATGTTTCTATTATATTTTTACTTTCTATAATATTTAACCTAAATATTGCTCCCATGGTAGAACGAACTACTTTTGGGTTATATGGGTCTGCACATTTTGGAGATAGTATTATTTGTTTTAGGTTTATGCTATCTACTGTTCTTAGTATAGTTCCTAAGTTTCCTGGGTCTTGTACACCATCTAGTACTACTATTATATCTTCATTATATAATATTTCTTGTTGTGACATTTCTGAACATTTTTTTATTACTGCTAATATTCCTTGTGGAGTGCTTACGTCTGAAATTGCTTCAAATATTTTTTTTGATACATATATACAGTCATATTTGGCTATTTCATACATTAAGTCTTTTGGAATTCCCCCATCTGTTTCACAATCTTCACAAACTACTATTTTACTTATTTTAGCATTTTCTGTAATTGCTTCTTCTACTAGTTTTATTCCCTCTATTATATATTCTCCTGTTTGATCTCTATACTTTTTTTCTTTTAATTTTTTTATATTTTTTATAATTTCATTATCTTTACTAGTTATGACTTGCATTCCTTTTTCCTTTCTGGATTTTAAATTTAGTATTTACATTTTTATTTTTTGTGCTCTAATATAATTAATTAAGAGAAATAAGGTACCACTTTGAAATTGTGGCTGCCATTTCAGTATGGTAAAAACCACACCTATTTGGCTTTTAGAGGGTGTGGTTTGGTGTTTTATAAAAAAACTCTACACATTCTCTTTTTTATCTCATTATCTTTTATTATATCATATATGTAAATACCTTTCATATATTTTTTTAATTTTTGAATAGTAGTAATACCAACATATAGAGTAGCGTGAAGGAGGTTTGATTTATTTTTTCTTTAAATTGCATTTTCCGTTAAGGCGGTGGGGACCGCTTAGAGTAAGTAAAATAGTGAGTGTAATGAAATGGAACTCAATATTTGTACTTACTCTTTGTGGGAGGCTAGGAAACCAATTTAAAGAAAAAATAAATTAAATCTCCTGGGAGCGGACATTTTAACACAATTCATTGTTCCTTTTAAGCAATTTCTTCGAAGAGCGGGTCGCCGATGGCAGCGACCCATACAATAACTCCTAATGTTTTATACTATTTACCATTAATTCTAATCTACTAAATTCGACACTAAATATTCTTTAATATCTCCTAAAATTTGTTTATCTGAAGTTCTATTTATTTTTAAAGTTGCATAGCCTGGTGAGAATTTTAATTTGTTTCCATATTGTTTAGCAAGTTTGTCTATTGCTTCTGTATTAAATTTTTGACTATCATATATAAATACAATTCCATCTTTCTTTTCTGAAATTTTTGTTATTCCTGCTTTTCGTGCTAAATTCTTTATTCTTGCTACTTCTATTAAGTTTTCTACTTCTTTTGGGAAACTTGCATATCTATCTATTATTTCATCTATAACATTTTGTATGTCTTCTTCTGTTCTACATAATGCTATGTTTTGATATATTTCTATTTTTTGCGTAGAATTTTCTATAAATTCATCTGGTATATAGCTTGAAACTGCTATATCTATTTGTACATCTTCTTCTTTTACTATTTCTATTCCTTGCATTTCTTTTACTACTTCATCTAAAAGCTTGCAGTACGTGTCATATCCTACTTGTTCCATATGGCCTGCTTGCATTTCTCCGTAGCATACTTCCAGCTCCTCTTATTTCTAAGTCTCTCATTGCTATTTTGAAACCTGAGCCAAATTCTGTGAATTCTTTTATTGCTTTCAAACGTTTATCTGCTACTTCTGATAATAGTTTGTCTCTTTTATAGGTAACATATGCATATGCTTGCTTGTCACTTCTTCCTACTCTACCTCTTATTTGATATAATTGTGCTAAACCTAATCTATCTGCATTTTCTACTATTATTGTGTTCGCATTTGGAATATCTATTCCAGATTCTAAAATTGTAGTACATACTAATACATTTGTGTTTCCATTTATGAAGTCTAACATTATTTCTTCTAGCTCTTTCCCACTCATTTTTCCATGTGCAAAAGTAGCTTTTGCTTCTGGTACTAAGCTTTGGATTCTCATAGCTTTTGCTTCTATTCCTTCTACATTATTATATAGGTAAAATACTTGCCCATTTCTTTCTAGTTCTTTTGTTATTGCTTCTTTTATTATTTCTTCATCATATTCAAGCACATAAGTTTGAACTGGTCTTCTGTTTTGTGGTGGTTCATATATAACACTCATATCTCTTACTCCTACAATTGACATATGAAGTGTTCTTGGTATTGGTGTTGCTGTCATTGTTAGTACATCTACTTCTGTTTTGTATTGTTTTATTTTTTCTTTGTCTTTTACTCCAAAACGTTGTTCTTCATCTATTATTAAAAGTCCTAAGTCTTTGAATTCTACATCTTTACTTAGTAGCCTATGTGTTCCTATTACTATATCTACTTCACCTAATTTTAGTTTTTTTATTACTTCATCTTGTTCTTTTTTTGTTCTAAACCTATTTAAAAGTTCAACTTTTACTGCAAAGTTTTCCATTCTTGATTTAAAGCTTTCATATTGTTGATTTGCGAGTACCGTTGTTGGTACTAAGTATGCAACTTGTTTTTGATCCATAACTGCTTTAAATGCTGCTCGTATTGCTACTTCTGTTTTTCCATATCCTACGTCTCCACATAAAAGTCTGTCCATTGGCCTTTCCATTTCCATATCTTTTTTTGTTTCTTCTATACAACGAAGTTGGTCATCTGTTTCGGCATATGGAAAGCTGTCTTCAAACTCTTTTTGCCATGGTGTATCTTTTGAAAATGCAAAACCTTTTACTTTTCCTCTCTTAGCATATAATTCTATTAGTTCTTTTGCTATTTCTTGTAAATTTTTCTTTACTTTAGCTTTTGTATTTTCCCATTCTTTACTTCCTAATTTATTAATTTTAGGAACTGCTTCACCTTCTCCTATATACTTTCTTACACTGTCTAAGTCATTTGTTGGAATGTATAACATATCATCATTTTTGTACCTTATTTTTATATAGTCTTTCGTTACACCTTCTGCTTTTATTGTATTTACTCCAATAAATTGACCTATTCCATGACTTTTATGTACTACATAGTCTCCTACTTTTAGGTCTGAAAATACTACCTTTTCACCTTGTTTAAAAACTTTGCTAGTCTTTCTTTTTTTCTTACTATTTGATACAAATAGTTCTTCCCCTGAAATTACAATTAGTTTTTGATCATAGCTTTCAAAGCCTCCTGAAAGTCTACCTTGCATTACCAATACTACATTTTTTTCTTCTTTTATTGTAGATTGTAGGGACAGTACTTCATTTGTTGTGGCTCCACTGTGTCCTTTTGTCCCCATTTGAATACTCGATGTTAATACCTTATTAGGAATATCTTGCTCAGTAAGTAACGCTCCAAATTTATTGGTTTCTTCTTCATTTCCTGCAAGTACTATTATCTTTTTATTATTAATATCTTTCTTTATATCTTCAAATAATAATTCTATTTCACTTTTATAATAATTTACATCTCTATAGTCAAATTTGAATTTAGTTGGGCTTGTTTTTGATAATGCTATGTCTTGTTTTTCTAAATATACAATCTGATTTTCTTCTAAGTTGTAGTCATATATACTTATATTTTGTATAGCCTGTGGAACGAACCTTCCCTTTTCTATTAAAGATTTAATTAAATTGTTATTTTCTATTATTATATTTTCTTGTCTTTGTTTTACTTTTGAATATTCGTCAAAAATAATCAAAAATTCGTCTTTCAAATAATCCAAAAATGTATTTTGCAAATAATAAAAATCATTAAAGTATTTATCTATTTTGCTTAGATAATCTCCTGATTTTATTAGTTCAGCATCTTCATTTTTTATTTGATTAATTTTATTTTGGTATTCCTTATCGTTAAAACTTTCTGAATTTTCTAATATTCTTGTTTGTATTTCTTCTAATGAAGTTTCTAATAGTAATTCGTGTGCAGGATAAATGCTTGCTTCATTTATCATAAGTTCCGAACGTTGAGAAGATATGTTAAATTCTCTTATTCCATCTACGTCGTCTCCCCAAAATTCAATTCTTATACCTTTCTTTTCTGTAATTGCTATATCAACTATTCCTCCTCTTATACTAAATTGGGATTTTGTTTCTACTAAATCATTTCTTTCATACCCTAAAGAAATTAGTTTTTCTTTTAGTTTTTCTAGACTATAAGTATCTCCAACTTTTATTTTTATTATGTCTTTATATAATTGCTTTTTGCTAATCATTTTTTGCATAAGAGTTTCTGCTGTTGTTACTACAATTTTTACTTTTCCTTGTTCTAATTTATTAAGAACCTCTATTCTCTCATATGGTAAGTCTTTACTTTCAGCAATAAAATCGTAAGGAACAATTTCTCTTTTAGGGAAATAGTGAATGTCATTTTCAAAAAATGATAAATTTTTAATTATATTTTTAGCCTGTATTTCATTATAAGTTACTATACATATAGGCTTTTTTGTACTTTCATAAGTTCCTGCAATAAACTGCACTTTTCCAACGTCAGATAAGCCCGATATTGTTATCGGACTATTTTTTTCTTCTATTTTTTTACTATATTCCTGAAACTTTGAAAGCTTTGTAAGTTCTCCAATAATCGTGTTCATTTGCTTTCTCCTTTTTTACTCTTTATGCATTATACAACATTTCTTAAAATAAATAAAGAGTTTTTTTATATTTATTAAAATGAACCTAAGTTTTTATATGTACTTAGGTTCATTTTATATTACTTAAATTGCTCTATTAGCTTTCTATATGTATTTTCCATTTTCCATACATCTTTCACCTCTACCTGCAATTTCTGGATTTCAATCCATTTTAAGCCATTATTTTCGTCTGGCTTAATTATAAGTTCTTCTCCTTCATCCGCTTCGCCTACAAATGCTACGTCTAAGTGTATATGTGATGAAACATTTTTGCCATTTTTAATATGCCCTCCTATTGGAATGCTTGTTAAGGCTGCAACATTTTCATTATTTATTAAATAATAATTTTTTATGCTTGCCTCTTCTTGTACCTCACGAAGTGCAACAGATTTTAAATTTGCAATTCCATCTGCATGACCTCCGAGCCATGACCATGACTTATCTATTAGATGATAGCACATGAGCACTTTCGTGTGTTCCTTGTTAAAGATAAATACAGATGTAGTAAAATGTCCTGATAAACATTTCCGCTCAAGAGCTTTCTTTCCAAAATGCTCTATATACCAAAGCATTTGCTCCTTATCCCGTGCTTCTTGTTCGTTGTACGGTTTATAGTTTTCTATCATTTCTTTTAATTTTTCCATAGGTACCTCCTTATGGATGTTGGTAGAAAAATAATTTTAATTATTTTCCTTAGTTACTATTGTTTACTAGAATAGTTTACTATATTTTACATAACTTGTCAATATTTATTTTTTGAATAATATTTGTTTTATCTTATTTATTATTTTTTTAAATATATTTTCTTTTACCTTTGCTATTGACTTATTTGTATTTTCTTCTTTATTCTTTTCAATTCTATTTCTATTATTTTTCTTAAATAGATTTTCTGGATTATATTGTTCTTCTTTTTGTTTTTCTTTTACTTCTTCTTCCTCTTTAACTTCTTTTATTTGTCTATTTATTTCTACTATTTCATTATGGTTTTTCTGAAATAATTGTTTTAATTCTAACAATTTTTCATCATTTGGATTTATATTATTTTGTTCTAATTCCTCTAATTTGGCACATAATCTTTTATATTCTCTTGCTTTTAAGTCGAGTTCCATGGTTAGTCCAACTAGTTTTGTTTGGTTTAAATTCATCATCTATCATTCTCTCCATTCTCTATTTGTTTTTCTTCTCTTTGATAAAGAATGTATTGTTCGTCATCCATTGCATCTTGAAATTGGTATTCAGATGGTACAGTTAAATAAGAGATTTTAAAAAGCAATATATTTTGTATTTTTTCTAAATATATTAATGCTAGTTAACTTTTTGTTTTAATTAGCAAAAAAACGCTTTTTTCTAGTAAAATGTTATAGTTTAAATATTTCTTGATTTAACATTTTACTAAAAAATAAAATTATCAGGTGATTTTATAAAACGTTACCATGAATGTTTATTTGTTGGATTTCTAACTATATATTTTTTTGTATTAAAGTTACAAAAGGAGACGTTATTTCCTTTTGTAAACGTCCCCTTTCTTCTTATTATTCATTACATATATGAATCTGTGTTCCTTTTATCATTTCTCTAATTTTAGTTTCATTATCTAAATGCATAAGATATACTCTTACGCCTTTTTTGGTTAATTCATTTAATAAACCTATATTATCTTCTAATTTAAGATGTACCCCTCCTACAGTAGAAGCATCTAAAAAGAGTTGTGTTCCTTCTGTAAGTTCATTCATAAAAGGTTCTATTGTTGTTGTATCTCCTGTATATACAATATGAGTTCCATTAATTTTAGTAGAAAAACCATAGCAGTCCATCTCATTTCCTACATGATTTGTTTTTATAAATGTTACGAAGTTATTGTTTCTAGTATAACGCTCTTCTGGAAAACCTGGAATTTGGCAATATCTTTCTACTCCAGTTATCGTTAGAAATTCTTCTATTTTTGAACATGCAGTAATAATGTTTATAGGCTTTCTTAATGTAAAATAACTGTAAAGAGCTAACTGGCTAAGTGAACCTACATGGTCACCATGCATATGAGTTATAATTACATCAATACCTGAAATATTATTAAGTAATTCTTTCTCTTGCAACTGTGTCATTACTGTTTGACCACAGTCTATTAGAAGTAGCCTCTTGCCTATCATTGCAAATGCAGAAGTATTCTTCTTTCCAAAACCACTGTCTCTACCTAAAAAAGTAATTACTTGTTTCATATTTATACCTACCTTTCTTATAATTATAACAAAAGTTTTTAATAAAGTTTCGCATATTATAATACATTATTTAAGCAATTTTGTCAATGCAATTATGTACATTGCATGTGACCAGCCTAAGCCTATTACCCATTTTGCCTTCATTGTTTCATTTTCTACTTGTTCTGCTAAGAATCCATTATTTGTTGCGGTTTTGCCCACAAATTCTATTTGTTTTCTTGCTTCTTCTATATTTTTAGTTTCTATATTATATAATGCCATCCAAAGTGTAGCTATTAACCATGGGTTATTCCCACCTAAGTAGTTATCATTTTCGAACCTTATATAACCTCCTGTGTAAGTTCTTAAATTTAGTTCTATCTTTTGTATTGTATTTTTGATAATTTCTTGGTTTGTATCTAACATTTCAAATGGCTCTACTACACCTAGCATACTTATATCTGTTATATTATCTTTGTTATTTCTTTTAAACGTTTTAGTTTCTTCATCATATAAGTTATTTAAGCAATAGTTTTTTATATTTTCAGCTCTATTTTCTAATTCTTCTATTCCCTCACTTATATTAAGTTCTCTTTTAATTTGAATCATTGCTTTAAATGCTGCATATATTGCACTTAGAGAATATAAATGTATTCCTTCGTTCATTTCCCATAAGTCATAGCTTTCATGTGTTATAAATCTTTCTCTACCACTTAACTTCACAAAAAAGTCTGAGTTTTCATTAGTAATGTTTTTTAATGCAAAGTTCCCAAAAGTGCCAGATACCCCATTAGGGACAGATACCCCAAAAGGAAACGTCCCCAATTGGAACTTGGCCAATGCTTCGGTCGCTCTTTGGCACATTTCATAAGTCTCTTCTAACAATTTCTTATCTTTTGTCATTTTATAATGTTCATATACTCCATAAACTATACTCGCTGTTTCATCTATTTGATACCCCCAACATGGTGCTAACCTTCCATCTGTATAAAAACGTTGCTCCCACATTCCATTTTTACTTTGGGTTTGCTTACTGAAATTTGTGTAGAACTTTGTGGTTTGGTCATGCATTTTTAGTATATCTAATGCTTTGGTAACAAATACTGCATCTCGTTGCCAGCAATATGAGTATCTTCCACTTTTTGTGCGGTTTTCGTCTATTTCTATTGCAGCTGATATTCCTCCTGTTTCTTCGTTTGATAGTAGTGGAAATAATAGTATGGTTCGTGTATATATTTTTCGCATTTGTAAGTATTTTTTGTATGTAGCCTCATTTGTTTGTTCTTCTCCTGTAAGAAGTTTTTGCCATTTTTCTTCTTGCGTAAATACTTCTAAACCATCATGTTTTCTTACAAATTCTTCCCAATATTTTCTTGCATTTTCTAGTTCCTTTTTTGTATCTATCTCTCTTATTTTTTCTATTTCTTGTATTATTTCATCAAATTTATATTTTTCTTTATTATTATTTATATAAATAAATATTTCTATTTCTTTGCTTTCCCCTGGTTTTAGCGTTCCTACATCAAAACTTACCCCTGAATCATCTGCCATTCCTATGTAGTCTTTGTCGTATAATATACCTGTTTTTATATCTTCACCACTATTATTTAGTCGGTAAGATTGTATTGATGTTTTTGAGAAAATACAAAATGTATAATCATGACTATATTGCATTAATACATTATTTTCTACTTTTGAACCTATCATATTATTATAGTTTGATAATAGTTTTGAGTATATTAGGAAATTAACATTTAGGTCTATAATGTTTTCATTTGTAAATGTTAGCTTTTTTATTATTATATCTCTTGAAATTGGTACAAAATCTGTTTGCAATACCACTAAATTAAAGTATGTATTTTTTATTTTTGTGTTTATTATATTTGTGTTTTCCGTATAATATTGTTCATATCTATTATTTATATCTTCATGAAAATATATTAAGCTAGAGTCATTTACTTTTACCCCTGTATACATAGTTTCTATAAATTGTTTGTAATCTCTCGTAGGATAAAAAAGCCTTAGCATTTCTCCTTTTTCACTAAAGCTTGCTACTATATCTTTATTTCCTATTATTGCTTCATTGTAATATTTATTTTCCATATTTAACTCCGTTTTATTAGATGTTGCTTCTTAAATTGTGCGTTTCATTCTCTTTTTTTTGCACTTGTATTACCATAGTTCTTCGTCTTTACTCATTTCTTCCAACTCATTCATTGCTTCTTAATTGTTTCTATTTTCATTCATAATTTTCTCTCCTTTTCATCTGGATCGTTTAAAAATAACATCCATGTGCTAGCTTATTATTTGCTTCTTTTTCTATTATTCTCTTTGCTTTTGGTATCTGTATTATATATAATTCAAATACGTCTGTCAACTGTATTTCTTCTCCTGTATTTACTTCCGACATTATTTTCACTTATAACATTCTTTTATAGGTAGGCAAAGAATGCCTACCTATAAATTTAATTATTTAGACTTAATTTTATAAGCTACATATCTCAAATTACAAAATACTTTCTTAGCAATTTTATAGAAAAGATATTTTATTGGCTTAAATGGAATATATATTTCTCCTATTAGTTCTACAAATTCTCCTCCAAAGCCTTTTTTGAACCTATATAGTCCATCTTCTTCTCCGCTTCTCCATTGAGACCCCTCTAAAATCATACACTTTACAATTATTTTTTATTGCTAGTTTTATCATTTCCCATTGAAGTAAATATGTTGACATTAAGTTTCTATGTTTATTTGAGCTTGCTCCATATAGGTACCACATTTTGTTTCCATATATTATTGGCATTATTGCTGATATTGGTTCATTTTCATAATAAGCTATATATATTTTAGTTTGATATGGAAATTCTTTTAGTATTTTTTCAAAATACTCTTTTGGTCTTGTCCTAAAGTTATCCCTTTTTCCAGTTTCTTTCATTAATTCATAGAATTCATCTATTCCATCTTCATTTTTTTCTTCTACTATTACTCCTTTTTTGCCAGCTAACCTTACATTATACCTAGTTTTTGAGGCAAAATTTTTGAATATTTCATCTTCCGTTTTATTTTCTAAATTTAGCCTAAAGTTATGCCTTGCTTGTATTTCTTGGTCAAATTTTATGGCTTTACTATTTATTTTATAGCCTAGCTTTTTTGCCAAACTAGCAAATTCTTTATTTTCCTTTTTTACATTTGGCTCTATTATAATTACAAATGCTTTATATTTTTTTGCTACTTCTTTCATTTTAATTGTTAGTTTTCTTAAAGTTTCCTCATCATATATTTCACCTATTGGACCTCTTGGTACATACATTATATTCCCGAATATAGGTAATTTTCTAATTAATATACTCATACTTGCTATTATACTTTTGTTTTCATCTTCTACTATTACTATTTCATTTTTCCAAAATTCCTTTACTTTTGCCCATTCTCTAGATTGCTGAAAATCACATAAATCTTCTTTTTTTATAAATTCTTCATAACTTTCCATTTAGCTCTCCTCCTAATATGATTGTATATAATAAATGAAAAGAAGGTTTTAAGAACTACTTAACTAATTCTTAACTTTTTCTTACATTTATCTTCCTACTTCTATTAGAAGGATATTATTTTATTGATATTTTTTCAATCGTTTTTCTGTAATCTTGTTGTAAGTAAATTGTAAGGCTTTAGGCTATATTAAAAGAAGAAATCTATTTTTTAGATGTCTTCTTTGTTATTTTGCTTTATATAATTATTCTTCTGTTCTATAATCTTCAAACCCAACTTGCAAATTTTTAATTTTGTAGCTTGGTATTTCTATTTCTACTTTTATGTGATTTTTGTTATCTTCTATTACATATATTCCTTCATTTAAGTTTCCACTTTGCATTTCTTTTTTTGAGTAGAAATATTGAACATATAGTGTTTCTGGTTCAAATCCGAATTTTTCTATTATTCCTAATTCTTCTAGTTGTATTTTTACTTTTTCATATATTTTACTTTTATTTTCATCAATATCTTTATTTGCTTTTGTATTTTGTTCTCCAGCTACTGCCATATTACCTATATCTAAAGACCTGTATTCAATATTGTTTACATCTGGTGTAAATATTAATTTGTATTCATCTTCCGATATATATATGTACTCATCATATAATAATTTTATTCTTTCTTTTTTTATCAATTTTTTTATATATTGATTTATTTCATTATCTTCTACATAACTATATTTTTTTAATATGTTCCTTATAATATTACTATTTCTTATTACATCTATGTCTCTTTCTTCTAGCTCACCATAACATTCATCTATTGCATATCCTATTTTTGATAATATATCCGAACTATTATCGCTTTTATAATATGTATTTTTGTGCTCTTGCTTTTTATTATTATATGATGTTGTAAAATGTTCTATATTCAAAATAAAACTTATATATAAACATACAATAATAATACCTATTGCCATAAATTTTAAAATTGATTTAATTTTCATTTTTCCTAGCATATGTTAGTTTTTAAATCTAACATATATTCCTTTCTTTTTATTTTGTAAGATTTAAAAACTTACATAGTACCACTGCATAAGATATCTGTAATTCGCTATCGCTCAAACATCTATCTTAACTGAATGGGTGTCAATCCTTGTCTCCTAATTTTATTATAATTTTTGTGCCTTCATTTTCTTTACTTTCTATTTCTAGCTTTCCTTCTTGCATTTCTACTATTTGTATACATAGTGTAAGTCCTAAGCCCATTCCTGAAAATTTTCTGTTTCTGTCTTTACTTAATGTGTAGAATGGTTCTTTTATTTTTTCTAGTTCTTCCTTTTTTATTCCTTTTCCATAATCTATCACTTTTATAACTTTTCTTTTATCTAGTTCTATTCTTACAATTGGATTATTTTCATATGCATTTATTGCATTTTTTGTTAAATTGATTATTAAAGTTTTTAATAGTGTTTTGTCAAAATTAATATATACATCTTTTTCAATTTGTTTTTGAAATACCACATATGGAAATGTAATTTGCATCTCTTTAATTATTCTATTTAATTCTTCTGATAAATTTATTGTGTCTTTTGTAATACTTCCATTTTCTAAAAGCATTAAGTCCATTAGCTTTTGTGATATTTCTTCTATATATTTTCCTTCATCATATATTCTTTTGCTATATTCTAAAACTACTTTCTCATCTGCAACTTTTCTATTTTTTATTAAGCTTGAATATCCTACTATTGAAGTTAAAGGTGTTCTTATTTCGTGTGTTAAATTCCCTATAAATCTTTTTCTATTTTCTGAAACTTTTTCTATTTCTGAAATGTTTTTTTGAAGTGCATCAGTCATTTTGTTAAAGCTTTTACCTACATTTCCTATTTCATCATTTCCTAACTCTTTGACTTTTGCTGTATAGTTTCCTTTTGTGACCTCCTTTACTATTTTATTTAATATCTTTATTTTTCTTGTTATGAAACTTACACTTATTGATAATAAGAATGCAATAGTAAGTGAACATGCTAGACTAAGTTTTATAAAATAGTCTATCTGCTCTTTTTTCATATTATTTATTTTTGAAATATCTGACATTATTACTACTACATTTGTATATTTTCTCATTTTCATAAATAATTTACTGCCTTCTACATATGTGGTTATATTTCCATCTGTTTCATATTTTTCTTGCTGGTTATATTCGCTATATCTATCATGTAGTTCCTCATTTGTCATTTTATCTTCTTCAATAAATAATTTTTCTTCTAATATTTTTGAATAATCTTCTTTAAAATTTGTATATATTCTTCTTCCTTCATCATATATTTCTATATTTACATTATTTTTCAAATAAGTATTACCCAGCATAGAAATGTTACTAATTCCATATTGTAATTCATTTATTATGTTGTTAATTTGAATCATATTTTTATCTGTTTCTTTTTCTATGTTAGACTGATATGTATAGTTTATCATATTTATACCTATCAAGTTTATTGCTATTATAATTAGTGTAAAAGACATTAGAAATATTTTTTGGCCAAATCCCATGTTTTACTCCTTTTATTAAATTATTTGTTGATAGACAAAATTTGCTTTGCCACGCTACTCTATAACTTAATACAGAATATTTTCATATTAAAATCTATTTTAATATGTATCCTATTTTGTTTATTGTTACTATATTTTCTTTTAGGTCTAATTTTTTTCGTAATTGTTGTATGTGGTAATCTACTGTTCTTGTTTCTATTTGTGCATTTATATCCCATACTTTGTTTAATATTTCATCTCTTGTTAATACTCTATTTTGATTTTTTATAAGTAATATAAATAGTTCATATTCTTTTGGTGCTAAATATATTATTTCTTCATTTTTGTATACTGTTCTTGTATTTTCGTTTATTTTTATATTTTTAAAATTATATTGTTTTTCTCTTTTACTTTCCATTCGAAGTTCAATTCTTGCAAGCAGTTCTAATGGCTCAAATGGCTTTGTTATATAGTCTTTTCCTCCACTTTTTAAGCCTTTTACAATTGTGCTTACATCATTTTTCGCAGATAAGAATATAATTGGTACATTTTTATTTTCCATTTGTTCTACTATTTGAAATCCATCTAATTTTGGTAGCATTATATCTAGCAAAATTAAATCATAAGTATTTTCATTTATCTTTTTAAGTGCATCCTCGCCGTCAAAACTACAATCAAATTCATAGTTTGCTAAGCTTACAGTGTCTTGTATTAATTTTGATATATTTTTTTCATCTTCTACTATTAATATTTTTGGCATTTTCTTATGCTCCCTTCTTTTTTATTTTAGCATTTTTTTATGTTTATTACAATTGATTGGATGTAAGTTTTTTGTAAGGGATTTCTTTTTCAACTATAAAAGAGGGCTACCTAATAATAGGTTCCCTCTTTATATAAACTATTTTATTTTTTCATAAAGTTCTCTTTATACTCCTGACATTCTTTCGAAATATCTATTGCATCACTTTCAAAATATCCATCAGCAGTAGTTACATATAATAGGACAAACATTTCTCCATATTCTAGTATTATTTTGATTCCAATCTCACCACATGGAGTATCCTTAGCTGATATCAGTACTCTCCGATCTCCACCAATTGTGTATTTAATGTCTTTATATCCTGCTTGTGAAACAAGCTCTTTTGCAATAGCAATTGTAGCATTTAGTCTTTCTTTGGCATTTACATATTTCTCGATATTTTCTAAACTAATATCAATAAATTTGCTTCTGCTAATTTTTTCTACCTGCCTTAGTTCATATTTCTCAATTAGAGAAAGAATAAATCCATCTATCTTTTCCTGTGGTACAAACTCATTTGCATTCTTGCCTAAGTATTTCAATATTCCTTCATAATTTTCCCATACAGCATTACTATCATATCCTTTTGTTTCCCATGATATTGGCCGCATAAAGAATATTGAAAGCTTATCCTTTAAAAGATTTTCTATCTTTTCAGGCAATGGTTTATTTTGCTTTACAAGCTGATAACACATTTCATTTACTTCACATGATCCCCTATAAACACTGTATTCTTCAAAATATGGAACAGTATCTATAAAACGATTTTGCCCAGCACATTTTATTTTATCGCCTCGTTCTACTTCAATAATAAAAAATGCATATTTGTTACCAAAATAATTGTTTCTTTCTGTTACTTCATAGACAAGATCTGCATCTTTTCTAAAAAGTTCTTCTACAAAATCTCCATTCGCCCGTATGTGATAAATCCCTTTGTTTGCTTCTGCTTTTGAAACTTTTAATAGTGTATACATATTTTTTCCTCCTTACAATTGTTTTTGAGTACTTGTTACTTTATTATTTTTTCGCATATTCACGAAAGATATTTGTATTTTATCATATTTTTATGTCAATTGCAACATGATTACTGATTTTTTATTATGCTTTTATAAAATTTTATTTTTTATCATTTTTATAACATCTCCATAAATATAAAAACTCCCCACAATAAAACTAACTTTTTTCCTTTGACTTTGTATATATAAAATTGCATCTTGCAAAGTCTTTTGGTATAGATTTTCATTACTTGTCATTTTTCTTGCTGTTTCATATAGTTCTTCACTTGATACATTCCTTTTTTCATCATTTCCACTTGTAAATATGAATGTAGAATTTTCGTCTTTTAGTAGGTGTTTTAATACTGTTTTGTAATCTTTTGTTTTTAGTATTGATATAATATAAATTTTTTCTTCTTTCTTATAATATGTGTTTACTGTATTTATAAAATTCAGAATTGCTTCTTCATTATGTCCGCCATCATATATTATTTTTGGTTCTTTATTTATAGTTTCAAACCTTGCTTTATGTATGACAGTTGATAGTCCTTCTTTTACTGCTTTTTCTAAAATTTTGTGTTCTTTTTTTCTTAGTATATTAATGGTTTCTAAACATAAGCTGGCATTTTCAAATTGCTTGTCCCCTTTTAGGTTTAGTTTTATATTTTTATTTTCTTTATAGTCAAAGGTTAAAAATTCGTCTTGATAGTTTTTATTTTTTATATCTTCTTTTTTTACAACTGTTAATGTATTGTTTTTACTTTTACAATTTTCTTCTATTATTTTTTGTATCATTTCTTTTTGTTCTATTATAACAGTATTAGAATTTTGTTTTATAATTCCTGCTTTTTGCACTGTTATTTCTTCTAATGTTTCTCCTAATATTGCCATATGGTCATATCCAATAGAAGTAATAATAGATACTAGAGGCCATACTATGTTTGTACAGTCATATAGACCTCCTAAGCCTGTTTCAAGAACTACAAAGTCGCATTTTTTTTCTTTGAAATAGTATAATGCCATAGTTGTTAATAATTCAAATAAGGTTACTTTTGTGCCACTTAGTTTATTATACTTTTCTATTTTATCTTTTAGTTTTTCTATTATATCTTCCATTTCTTTATCTGTTATGTCTTGCCCATTTACACTAATTCTTTCATTATATTTTATTAGGTGTGGTGATATATATTTTCCTACTTTATATCCATTTTTAGTTAAAATATTAGCTAGCATTTCTGTGGTACTTCCTTTTCCATTTGTACCTGCTATATGAATAATTTTTAACTGCTTTTCTGGATGTCCTAATTCTTCCATAAAATATTCCATTGCTTTTAAAGTAGGATTTTTTGTTCCTTTATAAAAATTATTAAAATATTCTTCTATGTTCATAAAGCCTCCTTAATATTTTCTAACAATTGAAATCGTAAGATTTCTTAACTGTAGCATTTTAATGCGTACAGATAAGTTATGCTTTAGTAAAATCTAAAACTCGCCATAACTATCTCGTATGTAGATTTTCTTCCCCTTGGTCAGAAAATTCCTACGATATAGAAAAAATTCTCCTTTCATTTTCATTCCACACGAAAATGAAAGAAGACTTTTCTTCTTTTATTTTTCATAGCGGAATGCGAAAATAAATACGCAAGCTTTTTAAGGCTTTTGCCTTAGTAACAACTTCCCGTTTACTAAGTCTTAACGATTTATTTTCTACTCTATTTTTTATTTAAAATATTCCTACAATATTTCCTTCTTCATCTATATCTATTTGTTCTGCTGATGGTACTTTTGGTAGTCCTGGCATTGTCATTACCTTTCCTGTTAGTATTACTATGAATTCTGCACCTGCTTTTAGTTTTACTTCTTTTACATGTATATTAAATGGTGAATTACATTCTAAGTTTTTTGCGTCATCTGAGAAAGAATATTGTGTTTTTGCTATACATATTGGTAGGTTTTGGTATCCTAATTTTTGTATACTTTCTATTTGTTCTTCTGCTTGTTTTGTGTATTCTACACCTTCTGCTCCATAAATTGTGCAGGCTACTTTTTTAATTTTTTCTTTTATGCTATCTTCTAGAGAATATATGTGTTTAAATTCTTTTTCTTGTTTATCACATAATACTGCTACTTTCTGTGCTAAATCTGTTGCTCCTTCTCCGCCTTTTCCCCAGCTTTCTACTAGGCTTAAATTAACTTTTCTTTTTTCTAGCATTTCTTTTAATGTATTTATTTCATTCTCTGTGTCTTGGTCAAACTTGTTTATTGCAACTATTACATTTAGTCCAAATTTATCTTTTAGGTTTTCTATATGTTTTAGTAAGTTTTTGCTTCCTTTTTTCAAACCTTCTATGTTTTCGCTTGCAAGTTCTTCTTTTGGAATTCCTCCATGATATTTTAAAGCTTTTATTGTAGCAACTATAACTACTACATCTGGCACTTTTCCTAATTTTCTTGTTTTTATATTTAAGAATTTTTCTGCTCCTAAATCTGCTCCAAATCCTGCTTCTGTTACGGTGTAGTCTGCTAGTTTTAAGGCAAGTTTTGCCCCAACAATGCTGTTACATCCATGTGCTATATTGGCAAATGGTCCTCCATGAATAATTGCTGGTGTGTGTTCTAAGGTTTGGACTAAGTTTGGGTTAATAGCATCTTTAAGTAGTACTGTTAATGCTCCTTCTGCTTTTAGGTCATGTGCAGTTATAGGTTTTCCTTCTTTATTAAAGCCTATTATAATATTTGCTAGTCTTCTTTTTAAATCTTCTAAGCTATATGCTAGGCAGAATATTGCCATTATTTCTGATGCTACTGTTATATCGAAACCATCTTCACGTGGTACAATATTTTTTTCATTTGATAAGCCTGTGTTTACAACTCTTAATTGTCTATCGTTTAGGTCTACACACCTTTTCCATGTTACTTTTTCTATATTTAATTCATTTCCATGGTATATATGGTTATCTATTATGGCTGAAAGTAGGTTGTTGGCTGAGGTTATGGCGTGTATATCCCCTGTAAAGTGTAGGTTTATATCTTCCATTGGTGCTACTTGTGAGTAGCCTCCACCTGTGGCTCCACCTTTTATTCCAAATACTGGACCTAGTGATGGTTCCCTTAATGCTAATATTGATTTTTTACCAATTTTTCTTAAACCATCTGCTAACCCTATTGATATAGTAGTTTTTCCTTCTCCTAATGGTGTTGGGTTAATTGCTGTTACTAATATTAGTTTTCCATTTTCTTTATTTTTTAAATTTTCTAATTTTTCTAATGAAATTTTAGCTTTATATTTTCCATATGGTTCTAAATATTCTTCTTCTATTTCATTTTGTTTAGCTATATCTATAATTGGCTCTAACTTTGCATTTCTTGCAATTTCAATATCTTTCATTACCTTCCCCCTTTTTTCTATCATACGCCCACCTCCCTTTATTTGAGGTAAAATACATTTTCTTATTCTTATTTTCTATGTTATACAGTTTATAATATTTATATATTTTCTGCAATAGCATTTGCGAAATTTATTTCATATATTTTTATTGCTACATCAAAAGCAGGAAAAATTTCTTTTCCTGCTTTCTTATTATTTAATACTATATATTTTTTCTTTTGTTTACTTTTACACCTTTGGATTTATATTTATTAATTTTGAAAAATCCACAAGTATCCTTTTTTGCAGATTCCTATTTAGTTCTTCTGAACTACTTGAGTTTATTTTCTTTACTATAATTTTTCCACTTTCTTTTATATACACCTTACTTGTACTTAATTTATATGTCTCTTTTTTCCGATATGTCCTACTTAAGCTATATAACTCTATAAATTCCATATTTATTACATTAAATGTAAAATTCATTTCATATACTGCCTCATTTTTTGAATTCAGTAGTTCTATAGAGCAAAACATATCTGTTTCTTCATTATAGTTGGGATCTTCTCCAGATCCACAAGCTTCTGGACTGTCAAAGAATTTTATTTGGTAATTATGAGTTATATAATAAATATAATATGTATTATATTTATTATATAAGTCCTCTTCACTTTCTTTTCTTACTTTTTTAAATTTAACATTATTAGTTCTATCATTTAAATTAATTGTTGTGCAAAATGACCGCTCTTCTCGTTCTTTATTAAGCTCTTCATCATAATAGCAAGGGTATGATGTTAAAATAATCGGAATTGCTTCAACACAGTATTTAAATACTTCCAAAAGTTTATTTGCTATTTCTAATGCTTTTTCTGTTTCGAGTTTACTTTCTTCATATTTTATCATTTCATTTCTCCTTAAATGTTCATTCTACTTTTATTAAGTTTTTATTTTTGCCTAAGAATTAATGAATTTGATTTACCTGTACCTTTACAATGCCTACAAATCACTGTACCAACGGTATGGCACTTATAACAAGATGATATTTCGGAAAAGTCGTATGTTACAAATGCAAATACGTTTGGTAAAGGATTTTTATATATCATTCTGTATCCACTTCCTCCACAAATATGACACGTTTGCTCTCCTGATCCTTTACAATACCGACACTTACTTTCTTTCATAATTTTTATCATATAGCAAAGACCTCCTTTTTTTATGAAAAATTAATTAATTCTTTATAAAACAAACTATAAGCTTAATAAAGTATATCACAAATTTATGTAAAACTCAAGTATTTTTACATTTTTTAAGCAAAAAAGTAAGCTAATTTAAAATTTATTTTTTTAATCAACTCTTATAGTATTATAACATAAATAAAAACCACATAAAGTGGTTTTTTAGTTTGATTATTTAATTTCTATCTAGGAAATTTGATTGCAGCTTGTGCAGCAGCTAATCTTGCTATTGGAACTCTGTATGGTGAGCATGATACATAGTCTAATCCTACTTTGTGGCAGAATTCTACTGATGCTGGGTTTCCTCCGTGCTCTCCGCATATTCCTAAGTCTAAGTCTGGTCTTGTTTGTCTTCCTAGTTTTACTGCCATTTCTACTAGTTTTCCTACACCTGTTTGGTCTAGTTTAGCAAATGGGTCTGATTCGTATATTTTCTTGTCGTAGTAATCTCCTAAGAATTTTGCTGCATCATCACGGCTAAATCCAAATGTCATTTGTGTTAAGTCGTTTGTTCCGAATGAGAAGAATTCAGCTTCTTTTGCTATTTCGTCTGCTGTTAATGCTGCTCTTGGTATTTCTATCATTGTTCCTACTTTGTATTCTAAGTTAACACCAGCATTTGCTATAACTTCGTCAGCTGTTTTAACTACTACGTCTTTAACATATTTTAATTCTTTTATTTCTCCAACTAATGGAATCATTATTTCTGGAACTACGTTCATTCCTTCTTTGTTTACGTTTATAGCAGCTTCTATAACAGCTCTTGTTTGCATTGCTGCAATTTCAGGGTATGTTACTGCTAAACGGCATCCGCGGTGTCCCATCATTGGGTTGAATTCTTTTAATCCTTCACAGATATTTTTTAATTCTTCAAATGATAGTCCCATTTCTTTTGCTAATTCTGCAATTGCTTCATCTTCGTGTGGTACGAACTCATGTAGTGGTGGGTCTAAGAAACGTATTGTTACTGGGTAACCTTTCATTTCTCTGTATAGTCCTTCGAAGTCTCCTCTTTGCATTGGAAGTATTTTTGCTAATGCTTTTTCACGTTGCTCAGCTGTTCTTGAAACTATCATTTCACGAATAGCTGCTATTCTATCTGGAGCAAAGAACATATGCTCTGTACGGCATAGACCTATACCTTGTGCTCCAAATTCATATGCTTGGTGTGCATCTTTTGGTGTGTCAGCATTTGTTTTTACTTTTAATACTCTATACCTATCAGCCCATCCCATTAATGTAGCGAAGTTTCCTGAAACTGATGCTTCAACTGTTTCAACTTTTTCTCCATATACATTTCCTGTTGAACCATCAAGTGAAATCCATTCACCCTCTGTTACTTTTCTTCCGTCTGGTAATGTGAAGTATTTTTCTTCTTCATTTACTATTATTTCACCACAACCTGCTACACAGCATGTTCCCATACCACGTGCAACAACGGCTGCATGTGATGTCATACCACCACGTACTGTAAGTACACCATGGCATACATTCATTCCATCTATATCTTCTGGAGATGTTTCTAGTCTTACTAATACTAGGTCTTTTTCTCCTGCTTCATGTAATTCTACAGCTCTTTCTGCTGTGAATACTACTTTACCTGTTGCAGCTCCTGGTGATGCTGCTAATCCTTTTGCTACTACTTTTGCTGCTTTTAGAGCTTCGCTATCGAAGTTTGGATGTAGTAATTGGTCTAATTGAGCTGGTTCTACTCTTAATACTGCTTCTTTTTCTGTTATCATTCCTTCGTTTACTAGGTCAACAGCTATTTGAAGTGCAGCATTTGCAGTTCTTTTACCATTTCTTGTTTGTAAGAAGAATAATTTTCCTTTTTCTATTGTAAATTCCATATCTTGCATGTCTTTGTAATGTTTTTCTAGTTTTTCTGCATACATTACGAAGTCTTCATATGCTTTTGGATTTACATTTTTTAATTGGTCAATGTGCTCAGGAGTTCTTACACCTGCAACAACGTCTTCACCTTGTGCATTCATTAAGTATTCACCAAATATTTTGTTTTCTCCTGTAGCTGGGTTACGTGTGAAGGCAACACCTGTTCCACAGTCTTCTCCCATATTTCCGAATACCATTTCTTGAATGTTTACAGCTGTTCCCCAGCTTCCTGGTATATCGTTTAATCTTCTATATGTTATAGCTCTTGCATTGTTCCAAGAACGGAATACGGCTTTTACACCTTCTATTAATTGTACTCTTGGATCTGATGGGAATTCTTCTCCTTTAGCATTTTTGTATACTTCTTTGAATTTTACTACTAATTCTTTTAGGTCTTCTGCTGTAAGTTCTGTATCTAATTTAACACCTTTTGCAGTCTTTACTTCATCTATTATTTTTTCAAAGAAAGGCTTTGGTATTTCCATAACAACATCACTAAACATTTGAATAAATCTTCTGTAGCTATCATAAGCAAATCTTTCATTTTTTGCTGCTATTGATTTAACTACTTCTTCATTTAAACCTAAGTTTAGAACTGTATCCATCATTCCTGGCATTGATGCTCTAGCTCCTGAACGAACTGATACTAGTAATGGATTTTCTAAATCTCCAAATTTCTTTCCTGTAATTTCTTCTAATTTTTCTAAGCTTGCAAAGATTTCTTCTTCTATTTCTGGTGCTATTTTTTCACCATCTTCGTAATATCTTGTGCAGGCTTCTGTTGTTACTGTGAAACCTTGTGGAATTGGTAATCCTAAGTTAGTCATTTCTGCTAAGTTAGCTCCTTTTCCTCCTAATAGTTCACGCATGTTTGCATTTCCTTCACTAAAAAGGTATACATACTTTTGACTCATATAAAAACCTCCTTGTTTTTTATGTCTTAACTATATGATTTTGTTAAAACTTTTTCGTTTTTAGCTTGTACTAGAATATTTTTCCAGAACGAACTTATTATACCCATAAAATGGGGAAATGTAAAGATTTTTTTATAATTTTTTATTTTTTGTTTTTCTATTGACATATATTGGAAAATATAGTATTATATATTTAATCTCAAAGATTTATACAATAAATCTTTTCATGCAATAGTAAAAAACCCCATTGTTGCAGCAATGGGGTTTTTCCTTAATCGTTGAACTCTTTTAATATGTACAATACTAAGACTAAGGCTATTATCTTTAGTAATCTCTTCATGCAACAAACCTCCCTTCTACCTTTTAGTAAAAGGCTTGTCTATTATACATTATGTTACTATATTTTTCTATACTTTCGACAAAGGTTCTATTAATATTACAAAATTTTTTTATTTTTACTCTTTACATAATTTATTGTTTGTGCTATACTATTTTTATCAAAAACCTAAGGAGGTAATTATATATGGCAAAAAAAAGATGAGAATGGACGGATTGTAATTCCAAAGGATCTTGTAGCAGATTGTGTATTCCTTGCAGATTACGAAACATCTAAAAAAACAAAACTTGTATTTTTTATGAACAATCAGGGAGAAATAGGTATAGCTATTATTTTGAAACTCCTTCCACTTCCTGATGACTTTAAGTTTTTGGGTAACTGTGACTATGACAATGAAAATCATTCAATCGCTATCCCAGAAAATGTGGATGTAGCTTTAGGAGATGGTGAAGACTATTACTTTGCTACGTCACTTGAAGGAAGATCATATCTTTATATCTACAAAAGTCAAAATGGTATGCAAAAATTATCTGATATGCTTGCTAATATACAAGAAACCTTAAAGGCATTCGAAGCTTATCGTGATGAAGAAAATGTAGATTATTAATTTTCAGGCTTTTATTGCAACATGGATGCTAAAATTTAGCATCCATGTTTTATAGTATAGTAAAAATCGATTTTGATTTTTTGTTCTTCATAGGCGTTGCATAGCATACTTAATAATATTCTATCTACGCCAACTGCTGTCTCTACACAGTATTGTACATATCTCTTTTGTTTGTCTCTGGGGCTAAATATGTTAGTTTTTGCTTTGAGGCTTCAATATGCCTTGATAAATCGTTGTCTGCTCTATCTGCTATTTTCCATAGTTCTCCCCCACCAAATGCGAATAAGACTTCTATATCTGTTATTCCTTTTCATGAAATTTTAAAAAATTTATTTTTTTATTGACATATATTGGAAAATATAGTATTATATATTTAGTCTTAAAGATTTATGCAGTAAATCTTTTCATATAGAAGTAAAAAATCCCGTTGCTGTCACAACGGGATTTTTCCTTAATCGTTGAATTCTTTTAATATGTATAAAACTATGATTAAGGCTATTATCTTTGGTAGTCTTTTCATATAGAAAACCTCCCTTCTACCTTTTAGCAAAAGGTTTGTTTATTATATATTATGTTACTTTATTTTTCTATACCTTCGACAAAGGTTCTATTAATATGACAAAACAACCGAAAATTTTTATTCTTCGATTGTTTTGTTATTTTTAAAATTCTATTTTTTCTTCTAACCATGCTGGTATTTCATCTATTTTTAAACGTATTTGTTCCATTGTGTCTCTGTCACGTATTGTTACTGTGTCATCTTCTAATGTGTCGAAATCTACTGTTACACAGTAAGGTGTTCCTATTTCGTCTTCTCTTCTATAACGTTTTCCTATTGAGCCCGCTTCATCATAGTCACACATAAATTTCTTTGATAATTTTGTATATACTTCATCTGCTTTTTCACTTAATTTTTTAGATAGTGGAAGTACTGCTACTTTGTATGGTGCTATCGCTGGGTGTAAGTGCAATACTGTTCTTGTGTCTCCTTCTGCTATCTCTTGTTCTTCGTAGCTGTTACATAACATTGCTAGGAATATTCTATCTACACCAACTGCTGGTTCTACACAGTATGGTACATATTTTTCATTTGTTTCTGGGTCTAAGTATGTTAAATCTTGTTTTGATGCTTCCATATGTCTTGATAAGTCATAGTCTGTTCTATCTGCTATTCCCCATAGTTCTCCCCAACCAAATGGGAATAAGAACTCTATGTCTGTTGTTCCTTTACTATAGAATGATAGTTCTTCTTTTGAGTGTTCTCTCATTCTTAAGTTTTCTTCTTTTATTCCTAAGTTTATTAACCAATCTTTACAGAAGTTTTTCCAGTATTCATACCATTCTAAGTCTGTTCCTGGTTTGCAGAAAAATTCTAGTTCCATTTGTTCAAACTCTCTTGTTCTAAATATGAAGTTCCCTGGTGTTATTTCATTTCTGAATGAACGTCCCATTTGACCTATTCCCATTGGCATTTTGCTTCTTGTAGTACGTAGTACATTTTTAAAGTCTACAAACATTCCTTGTGCTGTTTCTGGTCTTAAGTATACTTCTGATTTAGCATCTTCTGTAACTCCCATAAATGTTTTGAACATTAAATTGAATTTTCTTATTTCTGTAAATTCTTGCTTTCCACAGTTAGGACATGTAATTTTATTTTCATTTATATATTCTACCAATTGTTCATTTGTCCAACCATCTAAACCAGAAATATCTTTTCCTTGTTTAAATCCCCATTCTTCTATTAATTTATCTGCTCTATGTCTTGTTTTACATGCCTTACAGTCTATTAATGGATCTGAAAAGCCTCCTACGTGACCTGTTGTTACCCAAACTTGTGGGTTCATCATTATTGCAGCATCTATTCCTACATTGTGCCTATTTTCGGTTATAAATTTTTTCCACCATGCATCTTTAATATTTTTCTTAAGTTCTGCTCCTAATGGGCCATAGTCCCAAGAGTTTGCTAAACCTCCATATATTTCTGATCCTGGATATACAAACCCTCTGTTTTTGCATAATGCAACTAGTTTTTCCATTGTTAATTCTGACATTTTTATTCCTCCTTCTTATTTATTATATTAGTTCTCAAAAGTGACAGACTTCCCATTCGGAAACGTCCCCAATGGGAACTTACTAAAAAAACTTCCATTCCTAGCATTTTAATGCTAGGGACGAAAGTTTTACTTTTCCGCGGTTCCACCCTAATTGGTAATTATTTTTTAATTACCCTCTTTTATTTTCACATGCTCCAAAGCTCCCCGACAAATATTTTATTGTTGGCTTTCACCTATCCCAACTCTCTTTTTAATAAAATAATTTTGCTTTTTCTTTTTCATCGCATTTATATCTAACTTGTATTATTTTATTCTCTTTTTATGATAAAGTCAATAGTTGATATTAAAATTAATAAAAGTTCCTAAAAGTAACGTTATAACTCATTTTGAAACGTCCTAATGTGAATGTGAACTAGCCTCTTGGTACATATATTAGACTTGCTAGTTTTGATATTGGCATTGATTGTAACCATACTGTTCCTGATCCTTTTACTGTTGTTAAGAATAGCCCTTCTCCTCCAAATACTATATTTTTTAGTCCTGGTACTGTTTCTATGTCTAAGTTTACTCCTGATGTCATTGCTGCCACATATCCATTGTCTACTTTTAATTTTTCACCTTCTGCTAATTCCTTTTTTATTACTTCTCCATCTATCTCTAAGTATACTTTTCCTGGACCAGTTATTTTTTGCATTATAAAGCCTTCTCCTCCAAAGAAGCCAGCTCCTAATTTCTTTCTAAAGTGCATAGCTATATCTACTGTACTTTCTGCGCATAAAAATGCTCTTTTCTGTACTATTATTGTTTCTCCTTGGCTTAAATCAAACTCTAATATTTTTCCTGGGAAAGATGATGAAAAAGCTATTTCTACATCATCTTTTTCTGCAGTATATGTATTCATAAATAATGATTCCCCTGCTAATGCCCTTCCTAATCCTTTCATTATTCCACCATTTGTTGATGTAGACATTTTTATACCTTCATCCATCCAACTCATTCCACCACTTTCTGTTACTACAGATTCTCCTTTTGATAATTTACATGTAACAACTGGTAATGAATCTCCTAAAATCTTTGCTTCCATTTTTATCCTCCTTCTATTTTATTACACTAATATTACTATATTACAAATTTTATTTCAATATTTTTGTCGTTTTTTATGTTCTTTTGTTTGTTATATTTCATTTCTATGGCAAATTTTATATTTTTCACATTTTTATTACATAAATATTACAATTTCATTACATTTATTTGTTTTATGTTTATTTTTTTCGTAATATTGGTTTACTTTTGCCTGTTAAATAATTTTTGTGGATACTGTGGATAACTCTGTTGATAACGTATTTTCAATATGTTCAAAGTACCAGTTGTACACAATATATTTTTTTGATATTCTTTATGAAAACTTGGTTGTTTTTCGATCTTCAATTATGGTAATTTACTTTTTGAAACTTTTGTTCTGTATGTTTATAATATTTTTTACACTACTTAAATTATATTTAAGCCTCAGCTTAGTTTTTCTACTGAGGCTTTTTATTTATATAATTCTTGATAAATTTTATAGTCTCTAACTATCTTCCTTACATAACTATTTGTTTCTTTAAATGGTATTTTTTCTATATCTGAGCCATCTTCTTTTATTATTCCTCGTTTTATCCAGTTATCTACATTTCCTATTCCTGCATTATATGCTGCCAACGCTAATAGAGTATTTCCATCATATTTTTTTATTAGCTTTGCATAGTACTTTGTTCCTATTTTTATATTTATTTCTGGATTATATAAAATGTCTGTTACTGTTATTTCTTCATTTACCTCTTGTGCTTCTTCTATTGCTGTACTTTCCATTAATTGCATTAGTCCTATTGCCCCACTTTTTGATTTTATGTTTCGATTGAAATTACTCTCTGCTTTTATTATGGCAAATGTTAGTAGTGGATCTATATTGTTCTCTTCTGAGTATTTATATACGTACTCTGAATAACTCGTTTTATATATTTTCTTTAGTATGTAATTGTGTATCTTTAGTACTCCAAATAATAGTATAATTATAATACTTATTATTGATAGTATTATTTGGATTTTTTTCGGTTTTGCTTTCAAGTTTTCTCTCCTTTTTTAGCTATATTTTATTAGTTTTAACTTTTTTATGCGCATCATATATTGATTTTGTTTCTTTATTCATATATTATTATCTTGGTTTCTTTACTTATGTTTTGTATAATTTGTTTTACTACTTTTGAATTAGTTGATATACATCCTGCTGTTGGTGTATTGTTTGTGCAATGTAGAAATATTGCACTCCCTCTTTTTGGTATATTGTTTGGGTTTGTTTTTATTTCTATTAAATATTCGTATTGTATTTTGTATTCTATTAAGTGTTCAGCTGTTTCCCAGTCTCTTTCTGTCTCTTTTATGTTTACTAACTGATTGTAATATTTGGAGTTTGCATCGTCTACCCAGTACATGCTATCTGTAATTTTTGTATATTTTATATTATTTTTGTTTTTTCCGTTTTTGTGCATGTTTAGTATTTTTCCTAATTCAAATTCGCCTATGGGTGTTTTTTGATCTCCTTCTTCTTTTTTGTTTGTTAAACCGTTTTTTCCAATATAGGCTTCTTCTTCAATATTGCATTTTGGATATTTTAGTATTCCTTTGTTTTTTTCTTTTGGATAAAAATATATGTTTTCGTTTATTTTTTTCACTCCTTTACATTTTTTTAAAAATCAGAAGTCAGAGGTCAGAGGTCAGAAATTCGGGTAAATTCTTCGAAGAATTTACTTATCTTCCAACTTCTATCTTCTACTTCCCAACTTCTGCCTTCCGACCTCCATCTTCCAACCTGTTATTTACATTCATACCAGTTGGTTGCTTCTGATACTTCTACTTCTAATGGAACGCTTAATTGTACTGCTTTTTCCATGCATTCTTTTAGCATTTGTTTTGCTTGTTCTTTGTCTTTTTCGTTTACTTCTAGTATTAGTTCATCGTGTACTTGTAAGATTATTTTTGCGTCTATGCTTGTTTCTTCTAGTGCTTTATTTAGGTTTACCATTGCTAGTTTCATTATATCGGCTGCTGTTCCTTGTATTGGGGTATTCATTGCAGCTCTTGCTCCAAACTGGCGCACCATATAGTTGTTTGAGCTTAGTTCTGGTATATATCTTCTTCTATTAAATAGAGTTTCTACATATCCTTTTTCTTTTGCTTGTTCTACTACTTCTTTCATGAATTCGTCTATTCCACTATATTTTTCTAGATATTGTTCTATATATTGTTTTGCTTGTTTTCTTGATATTCCTAGTTGCTCTGCTAATCCAAAGTCGCTTATTCCATATACTATTCCAAAGTTTACTGCTTTTGCATTACTTCTTTGCTCTTTAGTTACTTCTTCTATTGGTATTCCTAATACTTTTGATGCTGCTTGTTTGTGTATATCTTCTCCATTTTTGAAGGCTTCTAGCATATGCTCATCTTGTGATATATGTGCTAATACTCTTAATTCTATTTGTGAGTAGTCTGCATCTATAAATACATATCCTTCTTTTGGTTTAAATACTTTTCTTAAACGTTTTCCTAATTCTATTCTTGTTGGTATATTTTGTAGGTTTGGCTCGGTTGAGCTTATTCTTCCTGTTGCTGTTACTGTTTGGTGGAAGTATGAGTGTATTCTTTTTGTTTTTTCATTTATATATGGTAGCATTCCTTCTACATATGTTGAGTTTAGTTTCATTAAACTTCTATATTCTAATATTTTTTCTACTATCGGATGTTCTCTTTTTATTTTTTCTAATGCGTCTACATCTGTTGAGTAACCTTTTTTAGTCTTTTTCGAAGTTGTTAAGTTTAGTTTTTCAAATAATATATTTCCTAGTTGCTGTGTTGAATTTATATTAAATTCTTCTCCTGCCAAATTATATATTTCTTTTGTTAAACTCTCTATTCCTGCTTTTAGTTCTTCTCCAAAGGCTATTAGTTCTTCTTTATCTATATACATTCCTTCATATTGTATTTTTGCAAGAACTTCGGCAAGTGGCATTTCTATGTTTCTAAATAATTGCAAACTGTTTTGTTCTTCTAGTTTTTTTGTTAATAAGTTTTTTAATTCATTTATTACATATGTTATAAATGAAACTTCATATTTTTTGCTGTTTTTACCTTCTTCAGCATTTGTGTCAAATAGGTTTATTTGTTTGTCTTGTTTTTCTTCTACTCCATTTTTTGACATATATTCGTTTTTGTCTAACCCTAAATAATCATTGGCTAAACTTTCTATCATGTATTTACTAGCTGTTGGGTTTAGTAAATATGCTGCTATTTCTATATCAAAATTTAAATTGTGCATGTTTATTTCATGTTCTTTTAGTATACAAAAGTCTTCTTTTAGTTTGTAACTTACTTTTTTTATTTCGTTATTTTCAAATATTTCTTTTAATTTTTCTAAATTTACATTATTAATATAATACACTTTGTTTTCTAGTATTATACTTATTGATATTATTTCTTTTTTTATTATATTATTACTATTTTTGTTATCTACTTTATCTAAATAATATACTATTTCTTTATTTTGTTTTATTTTATTAATTAGTTCTTCTATTTCTTTATTTTCATTATCTAATTCTACTATTTTGAATAATTCTTTTATTTCTTTATTATTAGTTTCATTTGTATTTAGGTTAAATCTTTCTATATATCTATTAAATTTTAGCTCTTTAAATTTTTCTAATACAGCTTCTCTATTCCACTCTTTTTTAGCTAAACTTTCTATCGCTTCTTCTATTGGCACATTTGTATTTATTGTTCCTAATTGTTTTGAAAGATAAGCTAATTCTTTGTTTTCTATTATTTTTTCTCTTGTTTTGCCTTTTATGCTTTGAGCTCGTCCTTCTTCTATTTCTTTATAAAGATTTTCTATACTTCCATATTCTTTTACTATGCTTAAAGCTGTTTTTTCCCCTACACCTGGTACTCCCGGAATATTGTCTGAAGTGTCACCTTGAAGTCCTTTTACTTCTATCAATTTTTCTGGCTCTAATCCATATACTTCTAATACCTTATTTTTATCAAAGTCTTCTACTTCTGTTTTTCCTGCTTTTGTTCGTGGTATTCTTACTGTTATATGGTCTGAGGTTAGTTGGAATGTGTCTCTATCGCCTGATAGAATTGTTACTTCTAGTCCTTGTTTTTCTCCCCTTTTTGATAATGTTCCTAATACATCATCTGCTTCATAACCTTCTTTTTCTATTATAGTTATATTCATATTTCTTAATATTTCTTTTATTATAGGCATTTGGCTAGCTAGTTCATCTGGCATTCCGTGGCGAGTTGCCTTATAACCTTCGTACATTTTATGCCTTGCTGTTGGCGCTTTTAGGTCAAATGTTACTGCTATATAGTCTGGTTTTAGATCTTCTTCTATTTTAAATAGAATTGCTAAAAAACCATATACTGCATTTGTATATGTTCCGATCCGCTGTCATTAACATTTTAGAGCCCATTATTCCATAAAAGGCTCTATTCATTATACTATTTCCGTCTACTAATAATAATCTACTCAAAGTTATTCTCCTTTATATTTTACTTAATTTTATAAATCTTTACTTATCAAACATATTTTGTCGCTTATATTTTTCACAATTCAACTTTTCTTTTAAATATATACATTCTTGTAAGTCTATATCATTTATATTTGCTAAGCAAACCACATAATACAAAACATCTTGAAGTTCTTCTTCTATTGTATCTTTTATAGTTTGCCCTTTTTCCATCCTTTTATCTTTTCTTATAACTTCTGCTAGTTTTCCTACTTCTTCCATTAGTTTTAACATATATTTGTCATTAGAGTTATTTTGTGGTCTATATTTTTAATACAATCTTGCAATTTTCTTATAGTTAAGTCTTCTTTCATATTCATTATCCTTCTTTCTTATCTTTTTCTATTTGCTTTCTATACCTTGCTTCTTCTGAAAATACACATCCGCAATATTTTTGCATATATAAACCTAGTTCGCGTGCTTTTGCTTGTCCTTCTCTAAAGCCTACTCTAAAGTCTCTGTATAAAAATTTCAAACCATATTTTTTTGCTATTTTTTCTCCTAATTCTTTTAGTTCTTCATGTTTTTGGTATGGGCTTATTAGTAGTGTTGTGCTAATAGCGTCATAGCCGTTTTCTTTTGCATATTTTGCTGTTTGTTCTAAACGTACTTTGTAGCAGTAGTCTATGCATCTTGTTTGTAAGTTATTTATTACGTTTTTGCAAAATTCGTCTAGACCATATTCTTCTTCAAATATGGCATTTACTTCTATACTTTTCGTATATTCTTTTAATGTGTCTCTTCTTGCTTTATATTCCATGTATGGGTGTATATTTGGGTTATACCAATATACTGTTGGCTCTATTCCTTCTTTTCTTAAGGAATCTATACAATATACACTACATGGTGCACAACATGTATGTAATAATAACTTCATTTGTTTCTATTTCTCCTTTTCATATATTTTTCCGTTCTTTATTTTCGTATACTATTTTCATATTATCTTTTTTTATATATTGTTCTATGTTTTTATAAGTGTTTTTGCTTTCAAATGTCACTATATATTTATAGTTTTCTTGTTCTAAATTTTGAATTGCATATTCTTTATTATTATAAAGTATGTTTTTGTATCCTGTTAATGATTGTATCCAACTTTCCTCATTTGGGTCTGTCACTAAAAGTATATCCTTTTCTCTTTTCCAATTGTCTTTTATTAATTTTTCTGTTTCTTTTAAAAGTTCTAATTCTTCTTTTCTAATAAATTCTGCTTTTTTTGCTTCTATCATCGTTTTATTGAATGTAAATATTTCCATTGTAGTATTTAAACTATCATTTCCTTCCCAAGATATATATGTTCTATTATAATACATTGCTGATAGTAATAGTACTACATAAACAATTATATACGTATTTACTATAAATTTATTTTTCTTTTCTTTAGAAAATTCTACCATTCCTTTTATACTTGAGTATATAATTAATATCCAAAATATATAGTAATTTTTATAAAAATAATATTCTGAGCATTTTTCTATTTTTGTTCCTATAAATAAAATTAGCATAAATGTAAATAACAATGCAAACATTATATTATCAAATTCTATTTTTTTGTTTTTTATATTTGTATATATGTAGTATATAGCAAATGGAATAAAGAATATGAAGTTTGACCATAGGTTTTTATACAGCCATCCTTCTAGTGCTATATATTCTCCTACTTTTCCTAGTGTCGGAAGCACTAGATATGTCACTCCTATTATTCCTGGTAATATAAGTGTTACTAATGTTTCTAAGAATAATTTTATTTTACTTTTGTGTTTTGTATATTTATATATATAATATATGAACTGTGCTAAATATACAAATGGTGCAAACAGTGAATATGATAAAATTAAGCCAAAATTTAATAAAAGCATTATTATTAATGTAGAGTCAAAATCTATATTTTCTCTTTCTTTTACTATGTATAAAATAGTTTGTATATATAATATTCCTAACATTAAATAATGAAATCCTGATATCCATGCATTTAATGGGTAGCCTAGTACATAAATTACTCCGAATATTATTGCTATTATTTTTGTATTTACTTTTTTACAATATTTTTCTAATAACATATAAAATACTAAGCCTATTAGTAAGTATACTATTGCTTCAAATATGATATATGCTTTATATAGTTCTACTGTACCTATATATGGATTTAATATTTTAAATATTATTCCTACATTCGTATATGCCCCTGGCATGAAACTCGAATGTGTTGTTATATTTTCTTCATTATTTTTAAATAAATTTGTAATTTCTGAAAATTCTCTTCCTGCTTTATAATGTTCTCTTGAATCCATTGAAACATAACGAATTTTTGTAAGACCTCCAAAATTTATATTTATTATTGTAGACGTGACTATTACAAGTAATATTATAACAACTATATTGGTTTTGCTTATAGTATATTTTTGTATTTTCTTGTTTTTTACGATTTTTATTAGTAATGTAATAGAAATTATAACATTAATTATTGATAGCATTAGTAATGTTATTGGTATATTTATTAAGTTTAATATGTAGCATACAAAAGTGTTATAAGCAAGTAATAATACTAGATTTATAGCTACTGCCTTTATTATATCTAATTTTTCTTCCGATTTTTTTAGTAGTATTGTTAATGTAAATAATATTATAATTGATATTGTATATATTATTGGCATTTGTTTTCTCCTTTATATTCTACCCCTATATGTCTATACGCAAACGACGTTGGTATTCTCCCTCTTGGTGTTCTTGCTATATATCCTATTTGTAATAGATATGGTTCATATACATCTTCTAGTGTGTCTACTTCTTCTCCTACTGTTGTTGCTAGTGTTTCTAATCCTACTGGTCTTCCTCCGATAGGTTATTATCATTGTTTCTAGTATTTTTCTATCTATATTATCTAGACCTATTTCGTCTATTTCTAGTTTGTTTAGTGCATGCTTTGTTATTTTTAATGTTATATTTCCATCTCCTAAAACTGCTGCATAGTCTCTTACTCTTTTTAATAATCTATTTGCTATTCTTGGCGTTCCTCTTGAACGTCTTGCTATTTCTAAACTTGATGGGTCGTCTATTTCTATTTTTAATATTTTTGCGGATCTTTTTACTATTGTCGATAAGTCTTTTTCTGAATATAGTTCTAGTCTATCTACTATTCCAAATCTATCTCTTAGTGGCGTGGTTAATGAACCTGCTTTTGTGGTTGCGCCTATTAGTGTGAATTTTGGTAGGTCTATTCTTATTGATTTTGCTGATGGACCTGTTCCTATTACTATGTCTAGTACATAGTCTTCTAACGCTGGGTATAGTATTTCTTCTACACTTTTGCTTAGTCTGTGGATTTCATCTATAAATAGTACATCTCCTGCTGTTAGTGCTGTTAGTATTGCTGCTAAGTCTCCTGGCTTTTCTATTGCTGGTCCTGATGTTATTTTTATGTTTGCTTTCATTTCATTTGCTATTATTCCTGCGAGTGTCGTTTTTCCTAGTCCTGGTGGTCCATATAGCAGAACGTGGTCAAGAGGCTCTCCTCTTTTTTTGGCAGCCTCTATGTATATTTTCATATTTTCTTTTACTTTGTCTTGTCCTATATATTCGTTTAATAGTTGTGGTCTTAGGGTGTTTTCTATTTTTTCTTCTTGTTTACTTTCTAGTTCTGGACGAATTAGGTTTTGATTTTCTTCCATGATTTTGTTTTCCTTTTTACTTTTACTATATATTTTTAGATTTCTCTCTTCGTTTCCGCTAATTAGGACAGTCCCTCTTGGGACATCTTCGATTACCCAAGGGGGTGCTTTTTGTTTTTTACTTCTTGTTCTTCTCTATCCTTGTAACTTTTTCTTCTTTAATTCCGATTGGGTACATTTGTTATTCTATTTACATTATTTTTATTCTGTATTTGTTTTTTATCTTCTATCTTGTTTTAGTTACCCAATCTCATCTTTCGGCACCCATTCAGGGACAGTCCCCAAAGCTAGCCACCTACTAGGTTATTCGTTTGTTTCTTTTTCACCATTGTATTCGTTTACGAAATATAGTGGTCTGTTTTTTGTTTCGTTGAATATTCTTCCTAGGTATTCTCCTACTATTCCGAATAGCATTATTTGTATTCCTGAGAAGAATAGTATTAGTAGTATTATTGCTTGGAAGGCTTGAATTGCTACTTTTAGGGCTATGCATTTTGCTATTACATATATAAAGTATATTCCTAGCAATATAAATGTTGGTATAGCTAAATATGTTGATACTCTTAGTGGTGATGTTGTGAATGATGTTATTCCATCTATTGCTAAGTCTATTAGTTTTCTGTAATTCCATTTTGTTTTTCCTGCTATTCGTGGGTCTCTATCGTATAGTACTTCTTTTTTGTTGTATCCTATCCAGCTAAACATTGACTTTGAACATCTTTGTGATTCTCTTAGTTTTCTTAGTGCATTTACACATCTTCTGTCTAGTAGCCTAAAGTCTCCTGTATCTTTTTGTATTGGTACTCTTGTTAAGCTTTGCAATACTTTATAGTACATTTTTGATGTGAATTTTTTTAGCCATGTTTCTCCTTCTCTTGATTTTCTTCTTGCATATACATCATCATAGCCTTCTTCCCAGTATTTTATTAGCTCTGGTATTAATTCTGGTGGGTCTTGTAGGTCTGCATCCATAAATATTACGCTATCACCTTTTGAGTAATCTAAACCTGCAAGCATTGCTATTTCTTTTCCAAAATTTCTTGAAAAGTCAACATAGCATATTCTTTTATCTTTTTCTCTTAATTCTTTTATTATTTGTATGGTTTTATCTTTACTTCCATCGTTTACAAATAATATTTCAAATTCGTATGTATTTATTTCATTCATTAATTTGTCTAATCTTTCGTATAAAAATGGTAATGATTCTTCTTCGTTATATGCTGGAATTATAATACTTATTTTCTTCATACTTTTCTCCTTTTTTAACAATTCCTATTATTTTATTTACTCTATTATACCATTTATTGCCTTTATTGCAAGCTTATTACAATATTTTTTGCCATATACTTTTAATTATCCTCAATTACTTTTCTTTTTGACAAAACTTCTTATTTTTCGCTATTGCACTTTTAATCATTTTATGTTAATATATTTTTGTTTAGTATTTTAATCTATTCAAATTTTAGGTAATTCTTTCCTAAAATATTTTCCAAAGTTATTTTATAAAATAAAATTAAAGGAGATGATTTTATAGCACTATTAGAATTAAAAAATGATTATACCTTTAAGCGTATTTTCCGGATTTACTGGGAATGAAGAAATTACAAAAGACTTATTAAGTGCTGTATTAAAAGAACCAATAAATAAAGTGGAACTTAATTGTAAAGAAATTCTTGAAAGAGAAGTTTTTGATGACAAACTAGGCATATTAGATATTAGAGCAAAATTAAACAATAATATTGACTGTGATATTGAAATGCAAGTGATTGACCAAAAAAATATAGAAAAAAGATTACTTTTTTATTTAAGTAAAATGTATGGTCAAAATGTTAGAAAAGGTCAAAAGTATAAAGAAACAAATAAGTGTATTACAATATTATTTACTGACTTTAATATTGAGAAACTTAAACCAATAAAAAAATACAAAACAAAATGGAATTTCAGAGAAGAAGATTATTCTGATATAATCTTGACAGATGCTATGGAAATTCATATAATAGAATTGTCCAAAGTAAAAGAATTCTCAGAAAATAAAGAACTTGATATTTGGGTTAATTTTATCAATGAAGTAGGTGATTTTGATATGAGTAAAGCAAACGAACAAGTAAAAAAGGCAAAAGAAATATTAGAAGAAATAAGTGAAAATGAACACGAACAATATTTAGCACATTTAAGAGAAAAGTACTTATTAGACCAAAATAATTTATTAGATACAGGATATGAACGTGGCTTTGAAAAAGGCTTAAGTGATGGTTTCGAACAAGGTATTGAACAAGGCATTGAACAAGGCATTGAACAAGGTTCTAAAAAACAAAAAATTGAAATAGCTAAAAAGTTAAAAAATGAAAATATTGATATTGAAGTAATTATGAAAGTTACTAATTTAACTAAAGAAGAAATTGAAAAATTATAAATCTATATGTTTTAAAATACTAAACAAATTTAAAAATACAAATTGGAAAAGCTAAATTCTTTTAAGTTTCGATTTTTTGTAAAAATAATTTTTATAATTTAATTAAATTGG